>NZ_JBFTZE010000001.1:0-642374 GCF_056406935.1 Pseudomonas sp. P1_A1
CTCCTACCTCCTACGCCGACCGGGCACACCCGTAAAATCGAGCTCAGCGCATAGCGACAAGCGCCATTTGTAACTGCGGCCAGAGTTTCAGACCCGTCCTACATCTATCCAATGCCCTTTGATATAGCGTCCGCATCGCTTTCAAAGATGGAACACGGACGCTCATGGCTCGAAAAACAGACATACCTCGGGTTCAAAACCCACCGTCAGGCGACGGGCACCACATCACCAGCCGCTACATGACCGCCACTGAACTGGCAGAGCGCGAAGCCAGACTAAAATCCCATGACGACATGCTGGCCCGGCAGCAGGCGTATGAAGACCGTTTTGTCAGACAGCCTCAACAGCCAGGTCAATCCAGCGTCAAGGGTTGCGTGTTCGCCAAAAGCTGCAACCTCCCCGACGGCGTAATCAACCACGACAATCCAACCGGGTTTGTCCCGGTCGAGAAATTGACCGACTACGGAAAATTCTCGCTTTTAGGTGGCCGTGAAAGGGATGAAGCAGGAAACATACCTCTCAAAAAAATCAGTGGTAGCGCATTACCTCGCTCATTCGGAACACTGATTTTAGGTGGCGTAGGAGCTGCTGGCTCCGGGGCGGCTGCAAGCGGGTGCGGGGGTAGTGACGACTGGTGTTGTTGCTGGCGCTTTGGCGGGAATCGTTGCGTTGCTCTGGCCATCGACGCTCGGGGACAGTTCCCTGTATTCGGAAGAACAGCTCAAATCACTCAAAGAAGGTCGCACCCGAGTTCGCCTGCATATTGACCACTACACTATGACTCTAGCGGTGCTGATGTCGCCGGAATGAATAGGTTGCGAGCTTGTTAGGCTAGCCGGGCCTCGTTGGCCCGAACGGGCGACCTCTCAAATCACGCCACTTCATACCACAGCTTAGCTGGCAAGCGATGACTCGAAAGCAAAATGAATTGAACACAACCCCTCTCCTCCCCGCCGGCGAGGTCAGCCAAGTGCTGACAGACGTCGCATTCGGCATACGCACTATGACTAGCCACTGTCGCAGTTGATTGGCTGGATGCTTCACACCAAAGACTCGAGTTCGAGCACCTGATCTCGTCGAGGCGAGACCAAGTTACCAACAGCTCATGCACACACAAGCTTTAGCCAAGCGGGATAAGCACTCTCAGTACGACCTTTGGTAGCTGCCTCAACACAGCCGGCCAGGCTAGCGAAGTGGACGGGGCGACCGACAAGACCGGGTGCATAATGAGCAAATTTCGCAGAGTTGGTCATCACGTTCTTGGCCGTCGGGGGGATCACTGGCTCACCAAGCATGCACCAACAAGTGTCATTCACAATCTGGGCGCCGAATCGCTCGACCTCGGCTACATAGCCGTTTTGTATCGCCTGTTCGTATATAGCACGCCCACACGTAATGACCATTGCTGTACCAGGAGCCTTTACCAAGCTTTTGCACAGTTTCGCCAGGGTCTGGAATTCAGTCAGTGAGAAATGCGGGTTGCCCAACGACACGATATCAACGCGTGGTTCGCTTGCGCTATTCAGGCTGTTCCAACTTTGAAGCAGGTCGACCGGAGCAATAGTCAGCACTTCTAGACCGGAGCCCAAAAGATCGGGTTTATCGGTAACCAATGCTTCTGGCGTTACGCCCGCGATATGAAATAGCGGAGCTCCTGATGTCGTGCCGAAAGCTGCTGAGAAAGCTTTCAAATTATCCAGGCTTGGAGCCGCGCCTTCTAGCCCAAACACAACGGGGATACGCTTCCCTGCCAGCAAGCCGACGTGATAACCAAGTAGAGGATAAAAAGCATCGTCTAGCTCATCAGGTAAAGTCACTTGGATTTTCAACTGAGGCTTCCGGTGTTCATCTAAATGACATCCGGAAAGGGGTGCTCGCCCAGTGATTGCGATGCAGATATCCAAGTAATCTGGGTACTTCAATGTCCGGGCCGCAAGAACACTATTCGCATACACGACCGCGTTGGACTCAGCCCAGACAATTTGCTCCCCCGCTTTAGGCGCCGATTCGAGCAGGTACGGCGCGCAGGTGTAACTCATGCGCGCCCCCATTGCCATGTAGGCACTTCCCACAGCGCTCGCAGGCTCGCCGAATTCTGGATCTACACCGAGAGTCCTCCATCGACGCTGATCGACGGAAATCGAGTTAAGCGTCGTAGGAACAACAACCTTGGCACCCCACTCGACCAACTGCTCTGCGAATTTCAGGCTTGCAGGCCCAGTGTAAATGCATCCATCAATATGAGCTTGGGTGACATTGATGAGTTCAGAGGCACCTTGTAAATCGGCCATCCTCAAGACCACCTGCATAGCAACCTGGGCAGCTTTGCCTTGATCACCTGCTAGCATTTTTCGATCTTGTTCTGAAAGAGCGATTGGGTATGCAGAAAAGTCGAGCGTACCGTTGGGCTTGCTGGGCATAAAGCCATCTTGGGGCAGGCTACTGAGTGTCCTTACAGACTCGTCGCTAACACGTGCATAGGAGCTACCACGAAGGGATGCGAACGCTTCCTTACCAATGCTGATCACGGGTAATGAGCGGTCATAGATCATCTCCGCCAGCAATACTCCAAGTGTCAGGATCTCATCCACCTCTGCAAGGATAAGTGCTGCAGGCGCATGGCCGGAGCTGATGAGTTCCATCATCACACTGCTTCCAGTGCAAGACCCTCGCCCAGAGGGAATCGCCAGGACACGACCTGCTAAGTTCTTCCCTGCGAGCGGGTGATGCTGGTCGATTACGTCTCCAGTGAATGAATTGACTCCTCCCCAGAAGCTAAGCCCTACGTCAGCGAAAAGCAGTTCGCCCTCCGCAGAGCCGCCAACCAGGCTAAGGCCTGGGAGAATCTTATCCTCGTTCGTCATCAGTAACCTCGGCACTCAACGTTACCTTCGGCGCCCAATCGGACGCCGAAGGCTGTCATTTAGCTGTTTTTAGAGTTGACCGGCTGCACGGTAAAGGAGCGCTTAATTTTGTAGAGCGTACCCTCGCACAGCCACTTATCAAAATTGTCTGCATTTCACCAGAGCTCTCCATGTCACGAAGCGCCTGGTTGACCGCATCAAGCAAGGCAGGCTCGCCCTTCTTCACCCCGATGCTCCAGAACTCATGACCAATGGGTGGGTTCAACACAGCATATTTGCTAGCGTCAGCGCCTAGCCGGCTGATTAGCTTCTGAGTGGCTTCCTCGGAGGTACTAAACGCTTCCACCTTACCTTGGACAAGAACGGTGAAGGCAGTGGAAATATCGTCGTAACCGACAGGTTTGGCGCTAGGTAGCTTTTCTCGGATGAATGGTTCGCTGTTGAATGCGCCAGTGCTTGATCGTCGTTACTGTCCTGTGTACGGTTCTGTGAGCAGCCGAGGGGTGAGACTCCCTTCGGCTGACTCGACTCCGCGATTCGCGTAAAGGCGTAGCGGCCAGTGCTCAACTTTACAGCTTGGTCGAGACCGCCAAAGCCAACCGCCAGAAGCCCTATGTGTGGCCGCGCCACGCACTTGAACGCCTGCCACAGGCAACCTCGGTTGTAGATTACGAAGCCTTACTACCTTGGAACTGCTCGCCCGCATCGCCTCGCTAAGCGCGCCGCATATTCTTGAACAGGAAGGGTTCATGGAGCGCTCTCAAAGGAACTCAAGTCCCGTATGATAGATATTTCAACTCTTCCCATTGAGGTGAGCGCCCGACACTACGAAGCCAATCCAAGGCCGCATAGCCGCTCCCGCACATCTGCGCAACATCCAACATTGATCCACGAGCTTTGTCGTATACCAAAGATTTCCATTCGATAAATCCTCTGCAATATAGGTAATCGAATACGCTGGAACAGTTGCTTCGTTCAACCGAGCGAAAAGTCAATTGTTCGAACGCCTCCAACATATCCCCATTGCTCGGAAAAGCGAAGCGCTTTTCGTCTGCGCGAATGGAGCTCACATCGACATCCTTAGTAGGGATATTCATATACCGATTACGCGGGTATGTTAAAATAAACTCACTTCAAAAAACCGCAAAATTACTACCCTATCGCAAACAAGTCACAAGACCAGAGCAAATAGGATAGTAATTAGGCGGCGGCAAGAAAACAAGCCGATCATTCAATCACAAATACGCCATAAAATGGCGACTTGCAAATCAGACAAGGTTTTGTCGCAGAGGAAACCTTTCATTCATCACGCGCGCACCAATATAAAATTCGCGCATCTTCTCACAATGATCAACAAGCTCTTCCTTGCCTGTAAGCTTTGCTACGGAACAAAGATTTTTGTAAATATCACTTACTGGAGACTCGAATCTCAGCTGAATCTCCGTTAGGTTAACCATGATTTGCTCTGCGTCGTCTTTTTCACGGAATCGCTCGGACAGAAACTCCAAATAGTCGTCGAGATCTTCTGACTCCAAATGTGAACGAGCGACAAGCGCAGGAGTCACAGTTTCATCATGGATCGATTTATCTTTGAAAATGAGGGAGTAGTGCGGATTAGATATGTCTGCGTATTGAAAGTCGATACTTAAAATTCGACGATTGTCGGATGCTAGATTGATTGCACTATGGGGCACTGAGGACTCAAGAATCCAGATATCCCCCTTACGCATCCTGAATACCCCGAAATTTTCTTCGGTATGATAAGAGTCGAGGCATGTTTCAAGAGGAATTAAGATTCGAACATACCGATCTTTGTCTTCTGATAACTCCAGAAAATCCGTGTGCGGTACAACCAGCCCGTTCACCAGATTCCGCACACGTGCCATGCGCATATGCTCCGTATCGAAATACTCTTCAATGATCTTGCTAAGATACGAAGTTGCAGTCCCGATTTGGGTTCTGACTGCAGGATAATCATAATCGCTATATGTCGTATCTGTCCACTCCCCCGTACTATTCCACAAAGAGTGGTTGATCCAAGTGCCGGAGCTGAACTCATCATACTGTTCTTTAATGATGGGTAACTCGGAGAGGATCTGAAGATCTTTTTTTAGTAGTTCATTGTCAAACTTTATGCGTCCCACGAGACGGGTTCTGCTCGCCATTTTCACATCCTTTGATTGTAAAGTTCCAAAACAATGTTTTGAAAGCATATCAACTCCTTGACATTATGCGCCTGGAGCTCTGACTCCAAGGGAGACGATGCACCACGGATCATCTGGATCATCTCCCGAGAACTATAATTACTTAGCCCTTGAGCTACAGGCCTATCCGCATGATCACGAACCTGGATCATTTCGTTGCAATTGAAATTGCCGAGAACATCCAAAACCCCACGAGATGAAATACCGCCACCTCTCATCTCAAAGGCTTTCGCCGCTTCAGCATCAAGCACTAAGGTGCCTCGTGTTACTAGATGCCCCGCGAGCCATTGTTTACGTTTTATCAACCGTTTGACACCGGGCAACAACTCAATCCCAGCGGCAAGTCCTGTTCGAACACTATCCAGGACATTGGCAGCATCTCCAGATACAACACTCGTTACACCACCTGAGAGAGCGAACATTTTTGCGGCTTTAATTTTGTTTAATAATTTTTTTTGATATCGCTCACTCACTCCGCCGACAAACCTCAACAAACTTTCGTCATCTGCAGAAGAGATTTTGATGCAGTTTTCCACCGATAACGCGAAAGAGCCTCTCGAATGGATAGTCTGTCGATCAGTGATAATAATGAGCCGATCCGCGCCCATCATATTTGCGACCAGGGCCGCAATCATATCGTTATCGCCGAATCGAATCTCCTCCGTACTGACGGTATCGTTCTCATTAAGAATTGGAACCACTCGCAAATCCAGCAAGGTTTGAAGTGTATTCTTGATATTCATATAACGCTGACGATTTGCAAAATCTTCGTGTATCAACAATATCTGCGCGGCTTGGATGCCAACAAGTTGGAAACTCGTTTCAAACTCCTGGACTAACCCTGTTTGACCAATAGCCGCTGCCGCCTGCAGGTGAGGCATATTAATGGGCCTATCCCCCCAACCCAATCGCCGCAATCCCTCAATGATCGCCCCCGGAGAAACGAGAACAATCTCCAGCCCTTGTTGATGCAGTTGAGCAATTTCCTTAACCCATCGCGTGAGCGCTTCACTTTTCCCGGCGATCATGGAGCTATCTATTTTGATAACCCAACGAGTCACGCATCCCTTAGCATTTTGAGATTGGTTACTTTCCATTGAAGCCTCATACATCAAAAAACCAATACACATCGTTAGACCGAGATGTTCATTGGAGATCAGCGAGGTATTGATTGTGACTCAACAGGCTTCTCTAACGTAGGGACTCGTTTTTTGGACAAGACGAGGGTAAAAACAATACCTGCAATTAACCCCCAGAGTGCTGAGCCTAATCCTAAGAAGGACATACCTGACACCGTCACCAGGAATGTAATGACGGAAGACTCTCGATGGTTTTCATCTGACAATGACACTGTAAGGCTCGACACAAGTGTGCCAAGCAGAGCCAGCCCTGCAAGGGTCGTTGTAAGCCCATCCGGCAACCGCGCAAAAAGTGCGACGACGGATGCACCAAATGCGCCAATGCAAAGATACCCCAGTCCACAGACAACACCCGATATGTATCTCCGTTTGGGGTCTACGTGACACTCAGAACTCGCACACATAGCACCCACGATTGCTGCCGGATTGATACCCGAGTTCCCAAAGAGAGCAAGCGGAATTGACATTAGGCCGCTGGTGCCAACCACTGATTTCGGCGATATGTCATAACCAGCACTTCGCAAAATATGGATGGAGGTCGCGTGCTGGGTAAGCGCTAAGAGAAATAGTGGAACTCCCAATCCAATTAGCGAGTCGAGTGAGAAACTTGGGAGGGTGAGAACCGGCTGCACAAGAGTAAGATTCACATCGTGCATTTGAAAGCTTGCGCCTGGCAAAGTGAGGAGCACGCCGGCTAGTAATGCCAGAGCGACGGCATAACGAGGAATCAACCGACGGCAAACGACGTAGGCGACAATTACTGGGAAAACGACCGCCGGAGACGACTGAAGCGATAAGAATATCTTCGCGCAGAATGCGAAGAGAACACCAGCAATCATCGCGGAAAGCAGGTGCTGCGGCAAATACGATACCAGCCGGGTGAACAAGCCCGAAATGCCCAATAGGGCAACAACGATGCCGGTCACCAGATAACATCCAATCACATCGCCGAAGGGAAATTGAGCGAGTCCTGTGATCAAGAGCGCAACACCAGGTGTTGACCACGCGCCAATGACCGGCATTTTATAACGTATGCTGAGCCACAGTCCAAGCGCCCCAGCGCCGATCGAAACCGCCCATATCCAAGTAGATAACAAATCATATGAGAGTTGCCCAGCTTGCGCCGCCTGGACAACGATTAAAACAGGCCCGCTATAGGTCGCCAACAACGCAATTAGACCGGCGATGGCAGCTGACGCAGAAAAATCCTTGCGAATTCTAGATATCATTTCATTCCTTGAAATATCGTGTTGTCGCTCTCAGCGCTTGACTCTATATGATGGAACGCCAAAAAGATACAAGTCGGCATCATAATAGTCGCGGCAGATATAGGGCTGTGGGAGATTTTTTCTGAGTCTCAGCATGCCCTCCTCGCATTGATAATGGGCTCCACCGCCCCAGAATAGCAAGATTTTTAACATGTCAGCGGTGATACGAGGCCCGTCCTAGACGCCCACCGACCTGCTCTGGCGTGCCTAGCCAGTTAGGAATGTGCGCAAACAAAAACGTTCGGCGGGGCCCGTCTCACAATTGGCCTCATCGAGCTTCATTCGACGAGCGAGATAAAGCGCCAAGCCTTGGTCGCGCCGGACTACAGCTCAATTTCGCAGGGGAGCCCTATCCGCTATAGAAAAGGCTCGCAAGGGCATTTTGTACTCAAACCAAAATCACTCGGTCAGCCAGGACTCGACGGTGTCGGAACCGTATTTCGCTTTCCAATCTTTCAGAGTTTTGTGGTTGCCGCCTTTGGTTTCGACAACTTCACCGCTGTGCGGATTTTTGTAGACCTTCACCTGACGCGGTTTGCGAGTCGTTGATTTGAACTCAGCAACGGGTGCGCGACGACCGGCCTGTGGATCAAGCAGGTTGATCACGTTCTTCAAGCTGTAGCCGTACTCACCAAGCAAAGCACGCAATTTGCTCTCAAATTCCATTTCTTTTTTCAGGCCGGAATCGCTTTTCATGGACTCAAGCTCCGCCAATTGGGCGGCCAATTGCTGTTCGAGTTTGCGGTATTCAGCCAGACGAGACATCGGTCATTTCCTTCAATTTGGATAACACGTAGTGTAGGGCACATAATAGATCGTTTTACAACCCCAAATCTCTTTGGAGTTGCTCCTCTTGGATCTCCTCAGTTGCATGCCCACCCTTCACCAGATACCACTGGAGCTGAGAGCGTAGGTGGTCTTTGAGTCGAGACCTCAGTTCAAGGTAACCAGGAACATCAACACAGGATTCAGGATGAAGCCCTCGTTGCCGCAGCACTGCACGCAGTACCTGAACACCTAGCGGGCCAATGTCGGAGGTATGCAATCGCACTAGAGGATCAAATCCAGGACGCCTCTTGAAGCTATCCACAATTCGCTGGATTAACGCTTCAAACGTTTTGGCATCGCATGTTTGCTGAACCGATAGCCACACTTCAGATTCGAGTTCACTGTCCATTCACAGCTCTCTCCTCGCCCACCAGGAGCTCCCATCCAGATGTTGTCCGACATGGGTATTTTTTCAAAAAAATAGCTCGTTGTTTGAAATCAAACCTGAAAGCAGCGGCTTACGCCGCACAGGGGCGATTTTGCTATGCCCATTGGGCAGCCACACCGCAGCGTCAGCAGGATAAATCGAAGGAAAAAGGCCAGAGGCAGAAGCACTGCAAAAGCAAAAACCAACACCGTTTCCCCAGCAGGAACGGCGGAAGGAGGAGCGCCGAGATCGCTGCTTTTCTGTTGCTCTCAAATTAAAAGATCCGTCGCTCAAAAATTTTTTCAAGGGGTCTTCTGAAAAAATATTTTTGTTGACGCGACTGGTTGGTGAATCCCATCTGGTCAGCTACCTATTCAGCCTCACAACAATCACTGCCTTTTTTCCACAGGTGCCTCGCTCGCACAAATCTGAGACCGCTAATTCACTGCAGACTGTTAGCATTAGCAGCGTTGTTCGAAAGTGTATGTGAAGAAAGTGCCGGGGAAGACTTGATGGATACGGAACTGAAAATCCTATGGCAACGGGAGCGTAATCGACGCGAAGCATTATGGGAGCTGGAGCGCATACGCCCAGGCGCCGGCGAAGCCAAACCGTACTTGGCGTTGCTCAACGATATTGATTACCAGGATCGCATTAGCCCAATCGGCGAGACTGGCTCGATGACAATTGAAGAGCTGCGTGAATCCGTCCTCGAAACTCCGTTTGAGGGAACGGATGGCTATCCGTTCGTGATAGTCCTTGACCAACACATCCCCCAGCCTTGGAGGGCAAGGTTTGAAGCTGCCTGCATGCTTTCTACTCGCTTGCGCGAGGGGGCCTATGCCAGTGATTGGCGCCGTTTTTTACGACTGTGGCAGCGGGAGATGGAGCACCTTTCTGCGCACAGGGCGGCTATATCCGTGTGATTAGAATTGATTCGAACCGATCGTATCGGAGTTGCTTTTAGGCATTGCGGGCGCTTTGGGTTGGCGGGAGATGGACTGAAGAAGCTGCACGTTGGGATTCCTCTGAAAGCCCGTATTGATCACGTATCCTGACAGTCGACTCGTCCGCTATTGCGGGTTGTGCGCTCGACTATCACGCCTCTTGCAATGCCCCTTCTCCCCCGACTTGCGACGAGAAAGCAGATCCTATGACAGGTATGAACGACGCTTCAGTCGTGCCTGCCTATATTCTGAGTTAATTACGAGCCAAAGTAAGAAACAAAAGCCTAGTGAGCCTATGACATCCATGCTGAACTGGTCAGCTTGAAAGGCTCCTCTCTGCCCCATCTGCTCAAGCTCCCAGCCAAGTGATCCCCCAATGTAAATCATTGCAATCGCTGCCGCCCACTGGGCTATGTAGACTGAGCGGAAGACATTCAGGATTCGTTTTCGTAGCTTGATGAACCAATGCTGGCGCAACCAAGTTTTTTTGAATGGCACCCTTTTCGAAAACTTTGAAATGACCGCTACAAGAAAAACAAAAAGAGCCACTGCCGACATTGCACTCAGCCAGTGCTCTACCAGACTCTGCTGCCCAAACCCGAGCTGCTTGAACACATCATTGAGCTCAACATTCAAACGGAATCGACTCACGAGTGCTAGCGCGCCGGCCCCTATACCTACGATCCCTGCAAAAGCAAAAAGCTTGATCGGAAATCCTGATCGTCCCATGTCTCCCCCTTATAACCCTGATGTTTGTGGAGCGCAGCTTTCAAAAAGCTCATTGCCCTTTTGGCAACACGCTACGAGCAAAATAATGCTTCCACTTAGAGCTTTGTGCGAGCGATTCACGTGTATTTTCCACTGACTCTCTCTCCTCAAGCACTTTCTCGTGTCAGGAATAATGATTCAGCTGACTCAAGATACGGGGAAGAACTCTCAACTTCATGACAGCGGGCAAGCTCGCGTGCTTTCGGGAGCCCCGACCGGCCAGGATGTACAGCTTGTCTTTGCTCTCAAAAAAGAAATCGTTAGCAGGAAGTAGATCAATCACATCAACTCCCACCTGCGAAACGTGTCTTCGAGACACCTGAGCGGAATCATCGGTGACTCGCTAAATCAAAACCAGAAATCACCCTCCCAACACATAAAAACCCCGCCATTTCTTCTAACAGAGATGGTGGGGGTCGCCATTTCAGCCCCCACCCAACAAATCAATCTTCCCGCGTCAGCACTTCCAGCAATTCAATCTCGAAAATCAGATTCGAATTCGGCGTAATCGCCCCCATCGACCGCTCGCCGTAGGCCAGGTGCGCCGGCACCAGCAGCTTGCGTTTACCGCCAACCTGCATGCCCATGATTCCCTGGTCCCAGCCCTTGATCACCCGCCCCGTGCCAATCACACACTGGAAAGGTTTACCCCGGCTGTAGGAAGAATCGAATTCGGTGCCGTCTTCCAGCCAACCTCGATATTGGGTGGTGATCAGTGCGCCTTTGACGGCGGCTTTGCCGTCGCCCACTTCAAGGTCGATTACCTGCAACTCATCATTCATGACATTCACTCTATCTGTGCGCCTGCCCCGAGCGGGCTTGATGGGCGCCGTTTTCCCAGAAATGCAGGCCATTGGCAACCGTTTCGCTCTGTATCCGGCAGTGGTCGTGAACTAATATACCCGCCACCTCCCCCACGGTTTGATACACCATGAGCGCAATTCCTCAATGAGTCAGCTCTGGATCGATATCACCATCGGCTCACTGACCTTTGCGCTGATCATCGCGCTGATCTGGCGCGATCGTTCGTTGCAAAAGCAGTTGGCCGAGTGCCGCGCGCTGATCGACAGCCTCACCGAGGGACAAAGTATCCACCAGGAAGGCGATGCCGAACGCTTCAAACGCAGCCAATACTTCGCCCGCATCGGCACCTGGGACTGGGAAGTCGATACCGACAAGCTGTATTGGTCGGATGCAATCTACGGGATGTTCGGGTTCAAGATCGGCGAGGTGACGCCCTCCTACGCCCTGTTCTGCGCCTGCGTACACCCGGACGACCGGGTCAAGGTCCGCGCCGGTGAATTGCGTTGTCTGGAAACTGGCGAAAACCACGACGAGGAATACCGCGTGGTCTGGCCGGATGGCAGCATCCGCTGGCTGCGGGAGACCGGCAATGTGGTCAAGAATGAGCATGACGCAACGATCAAGATGATGGGCGTGGTGCGCGACATCACCGAAGAAAAAGCCTCCGCCAGTTACCTGCAACACCTGGCCCATTACGACCCGTTGACCGGTCTGCCCAATCGACTGGTGCTCGAAGAACGCCTGTCCGATGCGCTGGAACATGCCCGCCTCAGCGCCACGCGGGTGGCATTGGTGTTTGTCGACCTCAATGGGTTCAAGGCGATCAACGACCACTACGGCCATGCGGCCGGCGACCGCGTGCTGGTCACCACTGCGACACGCCTGAAGAAAATCCTGCGTTCAACCGACACCGTCGCCCGGATCGGTGGCGACGAGTTCGTGGTCATCCTCCAAGGCCTTCCCCAAGGCAACAGCCTGCAAGACGAAGCCCGCAGCATCTGCCAGAAAATCTTCATCGAACTCGCACCGCCGGTGACCATCGGCAACGACCAGCGCCACATCGGCAGCAGCCTTGGGGTCGCGGTGTTCCCGGACCATGCGCCGAGCATGGACCGGTTGATTCATATTGCCGATCTGGCGATGTATGAGGCCAAGCGCAGCGGGAATAATCAGTATCGGTTGGGGAACATCAGCCCGATACGCGTTCACAGCGAATAGCCTTGGGCAAACGCCGAATCTCTGGAGGTCGGCAACATTGATCCGCTTCATGCATCAATACATACCAACTATGCAATTAACATATTGATGTCCCTGTTCCACTATCCACCCCAATAAGAACCGTGCACCGCGTCCAGGCAGTGCACGTCATAAAAGCGGTGGAGTACACGTCAATGACAGCATCAATCCATTCCGGTCGCTCCCGGACCAGTGCGATTTTCCGAGTGACCTCGGGCAACTTCCTCGAGCAATTCGATTTCTTCCTTTTCGGCTTCTATGCCACGCAGATCGCTGCCGTATTTTTCCCTGCCAGCAGCGAGTTTGCGTCCCTGATGATGACGTTCGCGGTGTTCGGCGCGGGCTTCCTGATGCGTCCGTTGGGCGCCGTGATACTGGGCGCTTACATCGATGATGTGGGGCGCCGCAAAGGGCTGATCGTCACCCTGTCGATCATGGCCAGCGGTACGATTCTGATTGTGCTGGTGCCCGGATACGAAACCATCGGGCTGTTTGCCCCGGCCATCGTGCTGATCGGCCGATTGTTGCAAGGCTTCTCGGCCGGTGCGGAACTGGGCGGTGTATCGGTGTACCTCGCGGAGATCGCCACTCCCGGCAACAAAGGTTTCTTCACCAGTTGGCAATCAGCGAGCCAGCAAGTGGCGATCATCGTCGCGGCGGCTTTGGGCTATGGTCTGAACCAATGGATGGCGCCGACGATGATTGCCGATTGGGGATGGCGGATTCCGTTTTTCGTCGGCTGCATGATCGTGCCTTTCATCTTCTTCCTGCGCCGTAACCTGGAAGAAACCGAAGAGTTCGCCGCCCGTAAACATCGGCCAGGCATGGGCGACGTGTTCCGTACCCTGGGGCAGAACTGGGTCATCGTGTTCGCCGGGATGATGATGGTCGCCCTGACCACTACCGCGTTCTATCTGATCACCGTGTACGCGCCAACCTTCGGCAAAACCGTGCTGCACCTCAATACCTCCGATGCACTGTTGGTGACCTTGCTGGTGGGCGTTTCGAATTTTTTCTGGTTGCCGATTGGCGGCGCGCTTTCAGATCGCATCGGTCGTCGCCCGGTACTGATCGCCATGGCGTTGCTGACGTTGGCCACGGCCTACCCAGCGCTGACTTATCTGGTGCAAGCACCGAGCTTCATCAACATGCTGTTGGTGCTGCTGTGGCTGTCGTTCATTTATGGCTTGTACAACGGCGCAATGATCGCCGCGCTGACGGAGATCATGCCGGTCGAGGTTCGGGTCGCAGGTTTCTCCTTGGCTTATAGCCTGGCGACGGCGGTGTTCGGCGGTTTCACACCGGCCATATCGACCTTCCTGATCCAGTACACCGGCGATAAGGCCGCACCCGGTTACTGGATGAGTTTCGCCGCGTTCTGTGCCCTGTGCGCGACGCTGTTTCTCTATCGCCGTGCCTCTGGCCGCCTGCAACCGGCCGTGTCGTGAACCACCCAACCTCTAACTGCGAGAGCTATTTGATGAAAAGGTTTTTCAACTTTACCGCCCTGGCCCTGGTGGCCAGTCTCGGTCTGAGTTCGATCGCCCAGGCTGAAGAAATCCGTGTAATGACGTCCGGTGGTTTCACGGCGGCCTACAAAATCCTCGGTCCGAAATTCGCCGAGTCTAGCGGCAACACCCTGGACACCGCCCTCGGTCCATCCATGGGGAAAGCCCCGGAAGCGATTCCCAATCGTCTGGCCCGCGGTGAGAAAGCCGACGTGGTCATCATGGTCGGTTATGCCCTCGACGACCTGATCAAGCAAGGCAAAGTCGATCCCGCTTCACGGGTCGAACTGGCGGATTCGCGGATCGGCATGGTGGTGCGTGAAGGCGCGCCGAAGCCGGACATCAGCTCGGTGGAAGGCCTGAAAAAAACCCTGCTCGACGCCAAGTCAGTCGCCTACTCCGACAGTGCCAGCGGCGTGTATATCGAGGATCAACTGTTCAAGCGTCTGGGCATCGAAAACCAGCTCAAACCCAAATCGAAGATGATCCCGAAAATCCCGGTGGGCTCGGTGGTTGCCACCGGCGATTATCAACTGGGCTTCCAGCAGGTCAGCGAATTGCTACCGGTGCCTGGGGTGAGTTTTGTGGCGAAAATTCCGGAATCGGTGCAATCGGTCACCCGTTTCGCCGCCGGTATTCCGGTCAATGCGCAACACCCGGCCGAGGCCAAGGCGCTGCTTGAGTACCTGGCCTCCAGCGCAGCCCAGCCGGACGTAAAAGCGACGGGGCTGGACTCAGTCAGCCACTGACCGAAGGTTGCTGGACTTTCATTTCCACCACCAGGCGCTCCAACGCCAATGCCGCCGGGGTTAACGTACGACCCCGGCGCTTGATCAAACCAACACTGCGCATTACCTGCGGATCGGTCAACGGTACCCGCGTCAGGATCGGATGATCCGCCGCCGGCATCGCCATCAACGGCACGGCAGCCACGCCCAACCCGGCCTCCACCAGACCGATCATGGTTGTCACATGACGGGTTTCGCAGATGCTCGGCCGCTGCGGCACCACGCCAGCCAGCGCTTGATCCAGCAAAAAGCGATTGCCCGAAGTCTTGTCCAGCGAGATGTAATCCTGCTGATAAAACTCATCCCACGTCACGCTGCTGCGTCCCGCAAGGGGGTGATCTCGTCTGCACGCCACCACATAACCTTCCTGCACCAGCGGCTCGAATTCGACTTCGGCCTCCAGGGTGCCCATGAAGCTCAGGCCAAAGTCCGCTTCACCGTTGACCACGGCACTCAATACCTCGTGAGCACTGGAGTCGAGCACCTTGACCTTGATCCGCGGAAATTGCCGATGGTAGTGGGCGATCACGCGCGGCATGAAGTAGTAGGCCGCCGACGGCACACAGGCGACGGTGACATGCCCGAGCCGGGTCGAGGCGACTTCGCTGATGCCCAGTAGCGCCACGTCCAGGTCATCCAGCAGGCGCTCGACGCTGGGCATGAAACCACGCCCGGCCTGAGTCAGGCTGACCCGGCGAGTCGTGCGCTCGAATAATTTCACGCCCAGAGCGTCTTCGAGCTTTTCGATCCGCCGGCTGAGGGCTGGTTGGGAGATGCGTACGGTGTCCRCAGCCTTGCGAAAGCTGCCCTGCTCCACCACGGCGCGAAAGGCTTGCAGATCGTTAAGGTCGAAGTTGATGGCCATGGTACGCACTCGGGAACGAACAGATTGATCAGCTTATCCTATGAATGTCACTAATTGATGCTAAATGTAACGACATCTTGGGTGCCTGCAAAACTGCCATCGCGAGGCCCAAACATTTTCGTTCATGGCTGACGCATCCGGCTCCAGCCTTTATCCTTATCGCCCCCGCCGTATCGAGTTTTTGGAGTTTCGCATGCCCCACGAAGGCAACCTGTTACAAGCCGCTGTCGTCTTTTTGTTCGCAGCGGTGCTCGCCGTTCCCTTGGCCAAGCGCCTGCAACTGGGGGCGGTGCTCGGCTATCTGTTTGCCGGGGTGATCATCGGGCCGTCGGTGCTGGGTTTGATCGGTAATCCACAAAGCGTCAGCCACATCTCCGAACTCGGGGTGGTGTTGTTGCTGTTCATCATCGGCCTCGAGCTGTCGCCGCGTCGTTTGTGGGTGATGCGCAAATCGGTGTTCGGCGTGGGCCTGGCGCAGGTGCTGTTGACCGGTTCGGTGATTGGCGTGCTGGCGTTGTTCGCGTTTGGCCAGTCCCTGAACAGTGCCATCGTGTTGGGCTTGGGCCTGGCGTTGTCGTCCACCGCGTTTGGCTTGCAAAGCCTGGCCGAGCGCAAGGAACTGACCAGCCCCCATGGGCGGTTGGCGTTCGCGATTTTGCTGTTCCAGGACATCGCCGCGATCCCGTTGATCGCGATGGTGCCGTTGCTGGCCGGCGGTGATCACACCAGCAGCGCGGCCGAAGATTTGAACCATGGCTTGCGGGTGCTGGGCAGCATCGCGGTGGTGGTGATCGGCGGGCGTTATCTGTTGCGTCCGGTGTTTCGCGTGGTGGCCAAGACCGGTCTGCCGGAGGTGTCCACCGCCACCGCGTTGCTGGTGGTGATCGGTACGGCGTGGCTGATGGACCTGGTGGGCGTGTCCATGGCACTCGGTGCGTTCCTCGCCGGCCTGCTGCTGGCGGATTCCGAATACCGTCACGAGCTGGAGGCGCAGATCGAGCCGTTCAAAGGCCTGCTGCTGGGGCTGTTTTTCATCAGCGTCGGTATGGGTGCCAACTTGAGTCTGCTGCTCAGTGCGCCGGTCGTGGTGCTGGGGCTGACCCTGCTGCTGATCGCCATCAAGCTGCCGCTGCTGTTTGTGGTCGGTCGACTGGCCGGGGGCTTGGGCAAGGTTAATGCGATTCGTTTGGGGATCGTGCTGGCGGCCGGTGGTGAATTTGCCTTTGTGGTGTTCAAGATCGGTCGGGATCAGGGCTTGTTCGAGCCGCGCCTGTACGACTTGCTGGTGCTGACCATCACCCTGTCGATGGCGCTGACGCCGCTGTTGCTGCTGGCCTGCGCACGCCTGGTCAAACCCAAGGTGCAACCGGTGGAGGTGCCACAGAAGTTCCGTGAAATCGACGCCGATACGCCCCGCGTGGTCATTGCCGGCATGGGCCGTATGGGGCAGATCGTGGCGCGGATTCTGCGGGCGCAGAACATCAAGTTCATCGCCCTCGACACCTCGGTGGAAACCATCGAACTGTCCCGCAGTTTCGGCGGTGTGCCGGTGTTCTATGGCGACCCGATGCGCCCGGAAATTCTCAGCGCGGCCAAGGTCGAGCAAGCGGAGTTCTTTGTGATCGCCACCGATGATCCAGACACCAACATCAAGACGGCCGAGGTGGTGCACAAGCTGTATCCGCACATCAAAATCATCGCCCGCGCCCGTAACCGTCAGCATGTACACCGTTTGGTGGATGTCGGGGCGCAGGCGGTGCGGGAAACCTATTACTCCAGCCTGGAAATGACCCGTCGTACCTTGGTTGGACTCGGGCTGACCCAAGCCCAGGCGGATGCGCGGATCAAGCGCTTTACCCATCACGACGAACAGGTGCTGGAGGCTCAGCACGCGGTGTATGACGATGCGGCCAAGGTGATGCAGACGGCCCAGGAAGCGCGGGCGGAACTGGCGAAGTTGTTTGAGTCGGATCAGCTGGAGGAGCAAGCGGGTAAGGTTTGAGGTGACGGTGATGGCCTCTTCGCGAGCAAGCCCGCTCCCACATTGACCGAGTCAGCCGCACATTTTGTGGCTGACATAGACCCAATGTGGGAGCGGGCTTGCTCGCGAAAAACGATAACGCGGTATCCAGGCAAACCCGAATTATCGCTGACGCTCGTTGACACCCGCACCAAAGCCCTTGGGCAGCATGCGCGTGAGCGTGTTGTCGCGAACCCAGTAGTGATGGACCAACCCCGCCGCCGCGTGCAAACCGATCAGCCAGTAGCCGGCACTGCCGAGCCACTCATGCCAATGCTTGAATTGCTTGGCCAGCACCGGATCAACCGCCACCGGCGCCGGCAGGAAAAACTCGAAATACGGCATCGACTTGCCCCCGGCGGCCAGCATCAACCAGGCCAATAGCGGCGTTGCGATCATCAGCACATACAACGCCAGGTGCATGAGGTGCGAGGCGCCGGTCTGCCAGGTGGGCAGGGCCGGAGTAATCGGTGGCCGGGGTGTGAGGCGCCCGAGCAAGCGAACCCAGACCAAGGCAAAAATGCTCAATCCGAATAAGCCGTGAAGCCCCAGGAAAAGGCCCCTCGAATCACTTCCACGGGGCAGTAGCCCTTTGATCTCGATGCAGCCATAAACGCCGACGAACAGCGCCAGCATCAGCCAGTGCAAGGTGATCGAGAGTTTTCCATACCGGTGTACTGCTGAATCTCGGGTCATACAGGGCCTCATGAAGATCAGTGGTGGCTGCCGATTCATTTCGTGCAGCCTGGATCCGGTTGCGTCGAACCGACCGGCGCCACCCTGCCCGTCCAGCCTTAAGACAATCTGAAGATAGCCTTCAGACTTCGTTAAGAATCACCTTCGATACTCCTCCCAAACTGACTCGGGGAGGCGTTCTTACCCATGCACGATTTTGACTGGAACATCCCTCTGCCCCTGCACTTCGGCCAAGCCGAAACCCCGCAGATGAGCCTGGCCAGGGCCTTGCCGGACGATGCCCAGCGCCCCGTCTTCGAAGCATTTATCCAGCAGCGGTTTCGCAAGGCCCACGGCGCCGATATCCGCCATTTCATGCCGCAACTGTTCGGCATGAGCGATGAGTCCGGCACGCTGTGTGCGGTAGCCGGCTTACGACTGGCCAGTACCGAACCCTTGTTTCTGGAGCGTTACCTGGACGAGGCGATCGATCCGCTGATCAGCGCCGCTGCCGGCCAACCGGTGGACCGGGCCGGGATTGTCGAGGTCGGTAACCTCGCCGCCAGCGATACCGGCAGCGCGCGACTGAGCATCATCGCCATCACCTACCTGTTGGCCATGGGCGGGCTGGAATGGGTGGCGTTCACCGGCAATATCGGGCTGGTGAACAGTTTCCATCGCCTGGGCTTGAAGCCGGTGACGCTGTGTGCCGCCGACCCCGAGCGGCTGGGAGAGGACCGTCACCACTGGGGCAGTTATTACGAGAGCCAGCCATGGGTGCACGTCGGCAACATCCGCGCCGGTTTCATTCATCTGCGCAACATCGGCCTGTTCAATCGCCTGGGGCTGCCAACGTCCCTTGAGGAGTCCAGCCATGTCGCCTGAAATGGAGCGTTTCAAACAAACCCTGCGCCATCACGCCGAACACAAAGGCAACGCCGTCGCCCTGTGGGGCGATCAGTTGAAACTCGACTACGCCACGCTGTACGCCGAGGTCACGGATCGCCAACAGCGTCTTCGTGATGAGCACGTCAAAGTGGTCGCGCTGGCTCTGGACAACGGCACCGAGGCAATGCTCTGGGACCTGGCCATCCTGTTCGAAGGCCTGACCTGCCTGACATTGCCGCCCTTCTTCAGCCCGGCACAACGCATCCATTGCCTGGAACAGAGCCAGGCCGAACTGATGATTGCCGAGCCGGAACTGGAAGCTGAACTGCAAGGGGCCGGTTATGAACACGCAGGGGAATTCTGGCGCCGTCCCTTCAGCGGTCCGAACCGGATACCCGAAGGCACCGCCAAACTGACCTTCACCTCAGGCACCACCGGCACGCCCAAAGGCGTGTGCCTGAGCGCCGAAAGCCTTTTGCGGGTGGCCCGTGAGCTGGATCAGGCAAGCAAACCCACCGATCCACGGCACCACCTGGCGTTGCTGCCCCTGGCGATTCTGCTGGAAAACCTCGGCTGTTATGCCGCGCTGTATGCCGGCGCGACCCTGAGCGTGCCTAGCCAGAAAACCCTGGGCATTCAGGGGGCCAGCGGTGTCGATGTGCCGCGCTTGTTGGGGTGTCTGGCCTCCCGCGCGCCCGAGAGCTTGATCCTGGTGCCACAGTTGCTGCTGATGCTGGTCAGCGCCGCCGAGCAAAAAGCGTTCAACCCCCAATCGTTGCGGTTCGCCGCCGTGGGCGGTGCGCGGGTCAGCGAAGAGTTACTGCATCGTGCCCAACGCATCGGCATGCCGGTGTACGAGGGTTACGGATTGTCGGAATGCGCGTCGGTGGTGTGCCTCAATCGCCCGGGAGCACACCGCCCCGGCAGCGTCGGCCGGCCCCTGCCCCATGTCGAAATTCGCCTGGCCGACGACGGCGAAGTGCTGGTCAAGGGCTCGACCCTGCTCGGCTATCTGGGGCAAGCGCCCTACCACGATGAATGGTGGCCGACCGGCGATCTCGGCGAGTTCGACCCGGAAGGTTTTCTCTACCTCAACGGGCGCAAGAAGCATCAGTTCATCACCAGTTTCGGCCGCAACGTCAACCCGGAATGGGTCGAGGCCGAACTCACCCAGCGTCGCCACATCGCCCAGGCGTTCGTCTACGGCGAAGCGATGCCGAGCAACCACGCCCTGCTCTGGCCCCATCGACCGGACTGCACCGATGAAGAGCTGGCCACCGCCGTGGCCCTGGCCAATGAGGCCTTGCCCGATTACGCCCAGGTTCATCACTGGACCCGTCTCGATCAACCGTTCACCCCCGCCAACGGCTTGCTGACCGCCAATGGCCGACCACGCCGCGACGCCATCTTCGAGCGTTACCGGGCGCAGCTCACCGAATCCGTTATTTCCGAGGAATCTGCACCATGAGTTTTTTCGACACGCTGCAAGAAGCCACCTATCAAGAACGCCACGAGCTGTTCAATCTGCCGATCATCCGCGATGCCCTTGAGGGCAACGTTAGCCTGGACAGCTACCGTGCCTTCCTCACCCAGGCCTACTACCATGTGCGCCATACCGTGCCGTTGATGATGGCGTGCGGCGCACGTCTGCCGCAGCGTCTGGAATGGTTGCGCAAAGCGGTGTGCGAGTACATCGAGGACGAATACGGCCATGAACAGTGGGTGCTCGACGACATCGCAGCCTGTGGCGGCGACAAAGACGCCGTGCGTGACGGCCGTCCATCGCTGCCAATCGAGTTGATGATCAGCTTCCTCTACGACCTGATCGCCCGGGACAACCCGGTGGGCCTGTTCGGCATGGTCAACGTGCTGGAAGGCACCAGCATTGCCCTGGCCACCCACGCGGCCGGCAGCATCCGCGAACGCCTGGCGCTGCCGGAAACCGCCTTCAGCTACCTCAGTTCCCACGGCTCGCTGGATATCGAACACATGCAGACCTACCGCCGCTTGATGAACATGCTCGAAGACCCGGCCGATCAGGCCGCGGTGATTCATGCCTCGAAGGTCGTGTACAAGCTCTACACCGACATGTTCCGCGGCCTGCCGCGTGATGGGGAGAATCTGCATGCGCCCGTCTGAGGCTCGCGTGGTATTGACCGGAGCCAGTGGCGGTATCGGCCTGGCCATCGCCAGCACCCTGTGTGCCAGTGGCGCCCATGTATTGGCCGTGGCCCGGCATCGGGAGTCGCTGGAGCCCTTGCTCGAACGCTACCCGGAGCAGCTGCACTGGGTCGGTGCGGACCTGACCCTGCCCGACGACCGGCGCAACGTGCTGGCCGCGGCCGAAGCCATCGGCGGCATCAACCTGCTGATCAATGCCGCGGGCGTCAATCACTTCGCCATGCTCGAACAGCTCGATGACAGCGAGGTCAACGCCATGCTGGCAGTGAACGTCGGCGCACCGATCTGCCTGACCAAGTTGTTGCTGCCGCTGCTCAAGCAGGCCGAGAGTGCCATGGTGGTGAACGTCGGTTCGACCTACGGCTCCATCGGCTACCCCGGTTACGCCAGCTATTGCGCCACCAAGTTTGCCCTGCGCGGTTTCTCCGAAGCCCTGCGCCGGGAACTGGCCGATACCCGGATCAACGTGCTCTACGTCGCCCCCCGAGCGACCCGCACCAGCATGAACAGTGCGGCGGCCCAAGCGCTGAACGATGCGCTCAAAGCCAATGTCGACGACCCGCAAACCGTTGCCTCGGCGGTCATCCACGCCATTGCCGGTGACCGTCGCGACTTGTACCTGGGCTGGCCGGAACGCTTTTTCGTGCGCCTGAACAGTCTGTTGCCGCATCTGGTGGACCGTGGCTTGCGCAAACAATTGCCGCTGATCCGTCGCCTGAGTCAGAAGCCCGATAAGGAGAGCCTCAAACCATGAAGAAAATCCTCACCTGCTTGTTGCTCGCCGTGCTGAGCCAAAGCGTCTGGGCGCTGGAAGCCGCCGATCAGCAGCGCCTCAATGTCATTCAACAAAACTGGGCGCACATCCAGTACGAATTGCCCGCCGAACAGCGCAGCGCCGCCTTCGAAAAACTCGCAGCCCAGGCCTCGGCGTTCACTCGGGAACGCCAGTCCCTGGCCGAAGCGTGGATCTGGTCCGGTATCGTCACCAGCAGTTGGGCCGGCGCCCAGGGTGGCCTCGGTGCCCTGAGCAAGGCCAAGGCGGCCAAGGTCGATCTGGAAAAAGCTCTGGCCATTGACCCCAAGGCCCTGCAAGGCTCGGCCTACACCAGCCTCGCGGCGCTGTACGATCGGGTGCCCGGCTGGCCTATCGGTTTCGGCGACGCCGACAAGGCCGAAAAACTGTTGAAGCAGGCCCTGGACCTGAACCCGACCGGCATCGACAGCCTGTACTTCTGGGGTGATCACCTTTACCGTCAAAAGCGCTATGGTGAAGCTCGGGACGCGCTACAAAAAGCCCTGCACGCCGCGCCCCGTCCTGGCCGGGAAAGCGCCGACGCCGGGCGTCGCAAAGAGATCGAAGCATTACTGGGTGACGTGAACAAGAAACTCGACTGACAGGAGTCCCGTGTGCGCTTATTACTGATCGAGGATGACGTGGCCCTTGGCGAGGGTATTCATCAGGCCCTGGGCCGTGAGGGTTACACCGTCGACTGGCTGCAGGACGGCAGCAACGCCTTGCATTCACTGCTCAGCGAAACCTTCGATGTGGCGGTGCTCGACCTCGGCCTGCCGCGCATGGACGGTCTGGAAGTGTTGCGTCGCTTGCGTGACAGCGGCTCGAACCTGCCGGTGCTGATCCTCACCTCCCGGGATGCCACTGAAGACCGCATCGCCGGGCTGGATGCCGGCGCCGACGATTACCTGGTCAAACCCTTCGATCTGGCCGAGCTCAAGGCCCGCCTGCGGGCCTTGTTGCGCCGCAGTGCCGGTCGCGCGCAAGTGCTGATCGAACACGCCGGCATCAGCCTGAACCCCGGCACCCAGCAAGTCAGCTATCAGGGCGAACCGGTGGCGCTGACGCCCAAGGAATATCAACTGCTCCACGAATTGCTCTCGCCTCCGGGCCGGGTCATGACCCGCGACCACCTGATGCAACTGCTTTACGGCTGGAACGAAGAAGCCGAAAGCAACACCCTGGAGGTGCATATCCATCACCTGCGCAAGAAGTTCTCCACCGACCTGATCCGCACCATTCGTGGGGTGGGTTATCTGGTGGAGGAACGTCGATGACTTCGATCCGGCGTCGCACCCTGACGCTGATCATCGGCCTGATGCTGACGGGGTTGGCAATCCTCAGCGTGTTCAACCTGCACGACAGCAATCACGAAATCGCCGAAGTCTACGACGCCCAACTGGCGCAGAACGCCCGGCTGCTGCAGGGTGTGATGCGCATGCCGCTGGCCAGCCATGAACACGCCGAACTGTATCAGGCATTCAACAAGGCCTTGAGTGAAGCGGTGCCGGGCGTCGATGGTCACCCCTATGAAGGCAAAATTGCCTTTCAGGTGTGGAATAACAAAGGCGAAGTGCTGGTGCACACCGCCAGCGCCCCCTCCTTCACCGTGCCGCCGACGACACATGGTTTCAGCGATGTGGTGGATTTGAGCAGCCGTCATTGGCGGGTGTTCATGCTCGAAGACAAGCAGAATGACCTGCGCATCTGGGTCGGTGAACGGGACGATGTGCGTGCAGACCTGGTCGACCGGATCGTGCGTCACACGCTGTGGCCCAATGTGCTGGGCAGCCTGATTCTGGCGGCCATGGTCTGGCTGGCCATTGGCTGGGGGCTCAAACCCCTGGCCGATATGGCGGCAACGTTGCGGGCACGGCACAGCGGTTCTCTGGAGCCGTTGCAACTGACCCCGTTGCCCAGCGAACTGGAACCGATGCAAGCGGCGCTCAATCGGATGCTCGCGCAAATTCAAGAGGTGCTGGGTCGTGAGCGGCGCTTCATCGCCGACGCCGCCCACGAATTGCGTACACCGCTGGCCGTGTTGCGGGTGCACGCGCAAAACCTGCTGGAGGCCGGCACGGAACAGGAACGTCGTGAGTCCCTGGCGTTTCTGATTGCCGGGGTCGACCGCGCCAGCCGTCTGGTCAATCAATTGCTGACCATGGCGCGTCTCGAACCCAAGGCCGTGGTGCCGGTGCTGCACAACATCGACTTGAGTGAAACCGTGCGCGCCAGCTTGGCCCAGCTCACACCCTGGCTACTGAGCAGAAACCTGGAACTGGCTTTCGACGCCGAGGACCGGCCTTTCAAAGTCCTCGCCGATGCCGGCGCCATCGATATTGCCCTGAACAACCTGGTCACCAACGCGGCGAATTTTTCACCGGAGCATGGCGTCATCACCGTGCAACTGAGCCAGGACGACGGGTTCTACAACTTGAGCGTCCAGGACCAGGGACCGGGCATCGACGAAGCGGATCGCGCACGGTTATTCGAACGCTTCTACAGCCGTGGAAATACCGGGGGCGCGGGCCTGGGGCTGGCCATCGTCAACACCATCGCAACGCGGCTGGGTGGGCGGATTACTCTGGTCAATCCGCCGGAAGGCGGGTTGCGGGCGACGCTGTCGATTCCTGTTGACCAGCACCATTGAACACTCTGTGGCGAGGGAGCTTGCTCCCGCTGGACCGCGCAGCGGCCCCAAAAAAGGGACCGCTGCACAGCCCAGCGTCAGTTACCCACTCACCACCGCAAGCGGCGCCTACTTGGGCAGATCAATCTTATCCAGCACCCGGTTCGCGGTGATCTCCGCCACCATGATGCTGTTTGAAATGCCCAGCAGGGCGTAGCGCGACTCACCCTCCAGATGATCCACCAACTGATGGACCATCACATCGACTGAGGCCAGTGTTTCGACCAGAAAAACCGCCAGGGTTTCGGCCGTCGCCTCTGGGGCCACGGCAAACAATTTGCTGGGTTTACGCGTGGTGGCTTTGATGTCGGCGTTCGACGGGAAGTGGAAGTCGAGAGCGCGTTCGGCGGCCTCATTGAGCTTCTTTGAATCGGGTTCGTACGGGGAGACCGGATCGGCGTCCGGCGGATTGGGTGTGACCTTGAACATAAGCTGGCTTCTCTGATTGGGTGCCACCCTCCTGCGACTAAACGAGAGGGAGGCAGCTGTACGCAGGTTAGTCGACCGGGGAAGCTAGCAAAGCCGGCGCGCCCGAAGGCGCCCTGCGCACAACCACCATCAAGTGCAGGCATGGGAATGCCCGACTGACAAGAACTTGTGCACCTTGCTTATAACCCCGGGCGACTAAACCCGATCACTGATGGGCAGTGACGGGAATCAAGTTACCGAGCGGGCCCAAGGCGCACAAGCCGGCGGATTCTGTCTTACGTGTAGGGGGTGGCGCAAGGCGTTGTAGCCTTTGGATGGTAACGGCAAGCTTCATTTAAACGATCGCGATTTTTCTTGTTTAAACGGGCTTTCCCAGCAACAACTCCTGCTCACGCTCACACAACCCCACCACGTAATCCCACAACACCCGCAGC
Source organism: Pseudomonas sp. P1_A1 (assembly GCF_056406935.1). Taxonomy (NCBI): domain Bacteria; kingdom Pseudomonadati; phylum Pseudomonadota; class Gammaproteobacteria; order Pseudomonadales; family Pseudomonadaceae; genus Pseudomonas; species Pseudomonas sp. P1_A1. The sequence goes on from NZ_JBFTZE010000001.1 coordinate 25,696, forward strand.
CGCACCGACTTGTGCAGCTCGCGCCGCGTACTGATCCAATAGCTGCGCTGGATGCTTTCGTCCGGCAGCAACGACACCAGTTCAGGATCGGCGCTGGCCATGTAGCACGGTAGCACGGCGATCCCCAGGCCCGAGCGTGCGGCCTGTTGTTGGGCGATGACGCTGGTGCTGTGAAACACCACCTGGGGGTTGCGGCAAAAGCTGTTGAGGAACATCAGTTCCTGGCTGAACAACAAGTCGTCGACGTAGCCGATCCACGCATGGCGGCCGAGGTCTTCGCGGCTGCGTAGTGGTGGCGAGCGGTCCAGATAGGCCTGGCTGGCGTAGAGCGCCAGTCGATAGTCGGTGAGTTTGCGGGTGACCAGCATGTCGGCGGCCGGGCGTTCCAGGTGAATGCTGATCTCCGCTTCACGGTTGAGGATGCTGACGAAGCGCGGCACCGCCACCAGTTCCACTTCCAGCCCCGGGTAGCGTTCGAACAAGCCGTTCATGCGGCTGGCGAGGAACATGATGCCCAACCCCTCCGTCACCCCGACGCGGATCTTGCCCAGCGGCGCGGTGGATTGGGTGATTTCTTCCTGGGCCAGCAACGCGACGTTTTCCATGGCCTCGGCATGCTTGAGCAGCGCTTCGCCGGCCGGGGTCAATTCGTAGCCTTGGGCATGCTGGACGAACAGCGCGGTGCCGAGGCTTTTTTCGATGGCCTCGATGTGCCGGGCCACGGTGGCGTGGGTGGTGTTCAAGCGGCGGGCGGCGGTCAGCAAACGGCCGCTGCGCTGCAATTCGAGAAAAAACCGCAGGTCATTCCAGTCGAACATGAACCATCCTTGAGGCGATGCCGTTAACCACACTGTTTAAAAACGCACAGCGGCTGCGTAAAAACTAACATTCTTTTAACGAAAGCTAACAACTAGGATGACCGACAACAAGAACAACAATACGAGGTCAGGGATGCAGACTTCCCTTGATGAATACGACTACATCGTGGTCGGCGCCGGGCCGGCCGGGTGTTTGCTGGCCAATCGACTGTCGGCCAACCCGCAACACCGGGTGTTGCTGCTCGAAGCCGGCGGCCGCGACAACTACCCGTGGATTCACATCCCCGTGGGTTACCTGTTCTGCATCGGCAACCCGCGCACCGACTGGTGTTTCAAGACCGAGTCGCAACCGGGCCTGCAAGGCCGTGCCCTGAGCTACCCGCGCGGCAAGGTGCTTGGCGGCTGTTCCTCGATCAACGGCATGATCTACATGCGCGGCCAGGCTGGCGACTACGATGGCTGGGCGGCCGAGGGTAATCCTGGCTGGGGCTGGCAAGACGTGCTGCCGCTGTTCAAACAGAGCGAAAACCATTTTGCCGGCGATTCTGAATTTCACGGTGCCGCCGGCGAATGGCGGATCGAGCGGCAACGCCTGTCGTGGCCGATTCTCGATGCCTTCCGCACCGCTGCCGAACAAAGCGGCATTGCCAGCATCGATGACTTCAACCAGGGCGACAACGAAGGCTGCGGCTATTTCCAGGTCAACCAGAAAGCCGGGGTGCGCTGGAATGCGGCCAAGGCGTTCCTCAAACCGATCCGCCACCGTGCCAATCTCACAGTGCTGACCGATGTTGAAGTCGACCGCGTGCTGCTGGAAAACGGCCGTGCCTCGGCGATCAGCGCCCGTTGGCAAGATCAGGCGAAAACCTTCAAGGCGCGCAAGGAAATCATCCTGTGTGCCGGCTCCGTCGGTTCACCCGGCATCCTCCAGCGTTCCGGCATCGGCCCTCGCCCGCTGTTGCAACAACTCGGCATCGGCGTTGCCCACGAACTGCCCGGCGTGGGCGGCAACCTGCAGGATCACCTGCAACTGCGGCTGATCTACAAACTGGAAAACGCCCGCACCCTGAACCAGATCGCCGGCACGCTGTGGGGCAAGATGGGCATGGGCCTGCGTTATCTGTATGACCGCAGCGGCCCATTGTCCATGGCCCCAAGCCAACTCGGCGCCTTCGCCCGTTCGGGGCCGGAACAGACCTCGGCGAACCTCGAATACCACGTGCAACCCCTGTCGCTGGAGCGCTTTGGCGAACCGCTGCACGCCTTCCCCGCCTTCACCGCGTCGGTCTGCGATCTGCGTCCGCAAAGCCGTGGCCGCATAGACATTCGCTCCGCCGACCCGCGGGAAGCGCCGCTGATTCAGCCCAACTACTTGAGCCATCCCGAAGACTTGCGAGTGGCAGCCGATGCGATCCGCCTGACTCGTCGCATCGTTCGCGCCCCCGCCCTGCAAGCGTTCAAACCGGTGGAATACCTGCCCGGCGACAGCTTGCAGAGCGAAGAACAATTGCACGAAGCCGCCGCCCGGATTGGCACCACCATTTTCCACCCGGTGGGCACCTGCCGGATGGGCAACGATGCGGACGCGGTAGTCGACGCTGAGCTCCGCGTGCATGGCATCCCCGGCCTGCGCATCGCCGACGCCTCGATCATGCCGCGCATCACCTCGGGCAACACCTGCTCGCCGACGCTGATGATCGCCGAGAAAGCTGCGCAACTGATCCTCGAAACAACCGCAAGGAGTTTTGCCCCTGACGAAAAAGCACTGACCGCAGTCTCTTGAGCAAAGGAATAGCGGCACCCGCCCACAAGGCTGGCGTCGACAGTGGAACAACAAAAACAATCACTGTGAGGGATACCGATATGTCAGAACATGTTCAGCCCCTGGAAGCCGTCCGCAGCGCGGGCACCAGTCAGGAAACCCAGAAAGTCATCTTCGCCTCGTCCCTGGGGACGGTGTTCGAGTGGTACGACTTTTTCCTCTACGGCGCCCTCGCGGCGGTCATCAGCAAACAGTTCTTCGCCGGGGTCAACGACACCACGGCGTTCATCTTCGCGCTGATGGCCTTCGCCGCCGGCTTCATCGTGCGCCCGTTCGGTGCGTTGGTGTTCGGACGGTTGGGGGACATGATCGGGCGTAAATACACGTTCCTCGCAACCATCGTCCTCATGGGCCTGGCGACGTTCTGCGTCGGTTTGCTGCCGACCTACGCGAGCATCGGCATCGCTGCGCCGATCATCCTCGTGGTGCTGCGCATGCTCCAGGGCCTGGCGCTGGGTGGTGAGTACGGCGGCGCTGCCACTTACGTCGCCGAACACGCACCGATCGGCAAGCGCGGCTTCCACACCAGCTGGATTCAATCCACCGCTACCCTCGGCTTGCTGCTGTCGCTGCTGGTGGTGCTCGCCTGCCGTTACTTCACCGGCGACCAGTTTGAAGTCTGGGGCTGGCGCATCCCGTTCCTGTTTTCGATCGTGCTGCTGGGCATTTCCACCTGGATTCGCCTGAGCCTGCACGAGTCGCCTGCGTTCGTGAAAATGAAAGAGGAAGGCAAACTCTGCAAGTCGCCACTGCGCGACTCCTTCGGCAAATGGGAAAACCTTAAAGTGGTGCTGATCGCCCTGTTCAGCATCAACGCCGGGCAAGCGGTGACCTTCTATGCCGCGCAGTTCTACGTGCTGTTCTTCCTCACGCAATTCCTGAAAATGGACCCGGCCCTGGCCAACAGTCTGCTGATTGTCAGCGTGATCATTGGCGCACCGTTCTTCATCTTTTTTGGCTGGCTGTCGGACAAGGTCGGACGCAAACCGGTGCTGATGATCGGCCTGCTGCTGGCGACTGCACTGTACTTTCCGATCTTCAAGTCCATCGCCCACTACGCCAACCCAGCCATCGACCAGGCCAGCCGCCAGGCACCGATCACCGTACTGGCCGACCCGGCCACTTGCACCTTCCAGTTCGACCCGGTAGGCAAGGCGAAATTTGATAGCCCGTGCGACAAGGTCAAAACCTTCCTGGTCAAACAAGGCCTGCCCTACAACAGCGAAGCGGCCCCGGCTGGCAGCGGTGTGCAGGTGAGCGTCGGTGACGTGAAGCTCGACGGCTTTGACGAAGCCGCCCTGCGCGGCGCAGTGACCCTGGCCGGGTATCCGTCAAAAGCCGATATCCAGCTGATCAACAAACCGATGATCGTGGTACTGATCGTCGCGCTGATCATCATCTCCGCCATGTGCTACGGCCCGCTGGCGGCGCTGATGGTCGAACTGTTCCCGACCCGCATTCGCTACACCTCGATGTCCCTGCCCTATCACATCGGCAACGGCTGGTTTGGTGGGTTCCTGCCGACGGTGTCGTTTGCCCTGGTGGTGTACACCGGGGATATTTTCTACGGGCTGTGGTACCCGGTGGTGATTACCGGGGTGAGCCTGGTGGTGGGGATGATGTGTTTGCGGGAGACGAAAAACGTGGACCTCGATAAAAACTGAGCGCTAACGGGAGGTTAGTTTGTGGCGAGGGTGCAAGCCCCCTCGCTACAAAATGCTTTCTGCACATCAGGTCTTGAGCACCTCAAACGTCACTTCGTCAGGATAGAACGCCACATACCCGCCAATTTGCTCGACGGACACCTTGGGGTGCTCATAACTCCACACCGCATTGGCACTTTCATGCCCGGGGATTTGCAGGCTGTAGTAGCTGGCATCGCCCTTGTACGGGCAATAGCTGGTGTGGTCGGTGCGGGCGAAATACTGTTCGGCGATATCCTCCCGCGGGATGTAGTACACCGGAGGATAATTGGTCTCATGCATGACCAGCGCCCGAGTGGACGACGCCACTTGAATGCCATGGAACTTCACCACCACGCAGCCGGGTTGGGGGACGATGGAGATGGGACTACCGGCACCTGGGACTTTCATGAAGTAGGTTCCTCTGTTGCTGTTGTGCGGTTTCCGCGCCCCAACAGGTATACCCCATGTTCCGCTATCGCAAGCACTTCACAGCCGAACGGAGCGTGCTTCAGTCGCTGGATTGACCGCTGTCATCAACGGCAACAGCTCAAGCTGTACATCCATACAGATAAAGATTGCTCCATCGCTCATCACCCGCCATTCTGTGCACCTCTCGAACACTGATCGACGATGGTGGTTATGCGGCTGTACCTCTGTGAAAAACCTTCCCAAGCCAAAGACATCGCGGCCGTGCTGGGCGCCAGGCGTCGGGGCGACGGCTGCTGGCTGGGAACGGACGTCACGGTGACCTGGTGCATCGGCCACCTGCTGGAAACCGCGCCGCCAGATGCCTACGACGCGCGTTACAAGCGTTGGGTGCTGGCGGATCTGCCGATCATTCCCGAAAAATGGAAAATGACCGTCAAGCCGCGCACGGCCAGCCAGTACAAGGCAGTCAAACGCCTGCTCGGCGAGGCCAGTGAACTGGTGATTGCCACCGACGCCGACCGTGAGGGCGAGATGATCGCCCGGGAACTGGTGGAGCATTGCCGTTATCGCGGGCCGATCCAGCGGCTGTGGTTGTCGGCGCTGGACGATGCGTCGATCCGCAAGGCGCTGGCGGCGCTCAAGCCGGGGGCCGAGACGTTCAGCCTCTATCATTCGGCGTTGGGGCGCTCCCGGGCCGACTGGTTGATCGGGATGAACATGAGTCGGCTGTTCACCCTGCTGGGGCGTCAGTCCGGCTATCAGGGCGTGTTGCCGGTCGGTCGGGTGCAGACGCCGACTTTGCGCCTGGTGGTGGATCGCGACCGCAGCATTGCCAATTTCGTCCCGGTGGCCTACTGGGCCATCGACGTGCAACTGCTGCACGATGGCACTGCGTTCACTGCCCAGTGGCGCGCGGCGTCCGATGCTTGTGACGATCAGGATCGCTGCCTGAACCAGGCGCTGGCCCAGCAGGCGGCTGCGGCCATTGGCAACGCGGCGAGCGCTCGGGTGATCAAGCTACGTACCGAGCGCATGCGCGAAGTCGCGCCGCTGCCGTTCGACCTGGGTACTTTGCAGGAAGTCTGCTCGAAAAAACTCGGGCTCGGCGCCCAGGAAACCCTCGATATCGCCCAGGCCCTGTATGAAACCCATAAAGTCATCACCTACCCGCGCAGCGACTGCGGCTACCTGCCCCTGAGTCAGCACAGCGAAGCGCCGGGTATTCTGGCGGCGCTCCGGCAAGCCGATCCGGCCCTGAACGCCTTGCACGATTATCTGGAGCCACAACGCCGCTCGCGGGCCTGGAACGATGCCAAGGTCAGCGCGCACCACGGCATCATTCCGACCGCCGCGGCGAAGAATCTCGACCGACTGGTGGGCAAACAACGGGCGGTCTACACCCTGATTCGTGCGCGTTACCTGGCGCAGTTCCTGCCCAATCATGAATACGACCGCACCCAGGCCGACTTCGACTGTGCCGGTGAAGCCTTGCGCGCCGTGGGCAAGCAGATTGTCGAGCCCGGCTGGAAACGCGCCCTGCCCGAAGCCCTCGCGCCTGCCAAGGGCCGCGAAGCACCGGCACCGCAAACACTGCCGACATTGGCCGAAGGGCGTGACTGCGCGGTGGCTGACGTGAAACTCAAGGACCTCTGGACCCAGCCGCCCAAGCCATTCACCGAAGGCGATCTGATCAAGGCAATGAAGAATGTTGCCAAACTGGTGGAAGATCCGCTGCTCAAGCAAAAGCTCAAGGACACCACCGGCATCGGCACCGAAGCCACACGCGCCTCGATCATCCAGGGCCTGCTCGACCGCGGTTATCTGATCAAGAACGGCAAGGCCCTGGCCGCGACGCCGGCGGCTTTCAGCCTGATCGATGCGGTGCCGCGCGCGATTGCCGACCCCGGCACCACGGCAATCTGGGAACAGGCGCTGGACATGGTGCAGAGCGGTGAAATGAGCCTGGAAGAATTCGTCACCAAACAGGCCGCGTGGATGAGCAAGCAAGTGGCGCGCTGCGCCGGCCTGAACCTGACCATCAGCGGGCCGGCAAGCCCGGCCGGGCGTGGCGCCACACCGTGGAAAAACAAACGCAAACCCGCCAAACGCAAGCCTTCGACTGGCACCAAGCGCGCGGCGAAACCGGCGGGCAAGGTTTGAAGGCAGCGAATCGAAATGGTCTAGTGTTCTTCAATGTCAGTTAAGACACGGAAGGTACGACCATGGCGACAATCAGGAGCCAGCCCTCGATAGAACTGCACGCCGCCCAGCGCGACGAACTGGAAACCATCGAAAACCTGATGCAGTTCTACATGTACGATTTCAGCGAATGGCTGCCGCTGAAGCTCGGGGAGAATGGTTTCTTCAACATCCAGCCCAGACTGGACTACTGGCGCAACCCGGCAACCCGGCCGTTTCTGATCAAGGTCAACGGCGAGCTGGCGGGCTTCGTGACCGTGGATAACGAAACCCATATCGTCGGCGCCGAGTACAACATCGGCTACTTTTTTGTCAGTCGACGCTTTCGTGGCCAAGGTGTCGCGAAGTTTGTCGTCTCTGCCCTCTTGAGCCGTTTCCCCGGTCAATGGCAGATTTTCCACATCGATGCCAACCAGCCTGCGCGGCTGTTCTGGGCCAGGGTGATGCCCGATCTCACGGGCGGAGCGTTCACCGTGCATCAGCTGCCGATTGACGGTTATCCATGCACCGTTTACCGCTTTGAAAGATCGCAGCCTTCGGCGACGCCTCCGGGGCTGGGGTAAGCGCTGCCAAAGACTCCAAGCGCTGGCCACGCTGACTTTCTAATTCCAAAACCACTTTGTCCGACAATATGTAGTGAATAAAAATAATCACTACAAAACCGTTGACGCCTCCGATTTGCCCTTGCATGATGCAGACGTCTCCCCGATCGGGAGTACAGGCAACACGTTTGAGCAAGTTCGTCTGACCGCCGAGCTGTTTTTCCCGGATACACGCTGCCCACAAGGCAGATTGAAGAAGCTGACCTGGCCTGAACGTCCAGTACAAGGGCGAGAAACGCTGGCGATCAATCCTCATGAAGCTTGTGGCCGACCCTGAAAACGTCGGCAGTGGCCTCCAGGTTTTCGCTGCTTCTCTTCGTTGTGACGCTATTGCGTAGCAGTTATTCAACACGACTACATGCAACAGATGCGCGACCCCGTCGTATTGACGGTCGACCGCTGACGTCCTGGTTTCGGTGCCAGGGATCAACTAACCGATGGGCTACCTGTATTAGCGAATCAACTTTGAAAGATCACCAAATGGTCAAGGGGCTTACAATGAATCTGAACAATCAACCTACTATCGATGAACTGGCTCGCTTGTTCGCTGCGCAAAAAGACAGCCATGACAGCCATATTCTGTGGATCAGCAAATCGGGCCAGGTCCATATCGACTGCCTGTCGCCCCATGCCCACGAAGAAGAGTTCGACAAGAACAACCAGAACCTGCTGGCCCGCATGAAGATGTACCGTCGCGGCCAGGGCTATGTCGGCAAGAAAGCCGCGGCCGACAAGGACTTCATCGGTAATGTGCTGCAAACGCTGACACAGGCGTGGGCCTCGCTGCAGAACCAGAATGAAGTTCGGGTGATTGATCGGTTGTACTGATCTCTCCCGAACACAAGAAGGCCCCGCTCGTTTATCGAGCGGGGCCTTTTTTTGTTTCTTGTTTTTGCACCTCTAACTTCGCACCGGGTCAAAAGAACAGGGCTATGGTTAACAGTGCGCTGGACATCGGTTTATCCGCTGGAGGTCTGCGATGAAAACAACCCTGACATTCATGCTACTGGCATTGGCGAGTGCAGCCCATGCGAACAGTCTCCCCGGCATTCCCGCCTTCGATGTGGACTGTCCCGGGAAAATCATGGTCCACGCCGACCAGGATGGTCCGGTGATGATCAACAGCAAAGAAGCCCAGACCAAAATGATCAATGATCGCCTTTTCGAGGCCAAGGGGCCGGATGTGACGATCTCGATCAGCATCGCGGATGACGACACGGTAGCCGTGACCTATACCAGCAAGAAAGCCGGCAATGGCATCTGCCAGTCGGTGGATGATTGATTCACACGCTGGTGCTGCCGGCCATCACCAGGTTCGCGAACGCCACAGACGCGGCACTGTGATAGTTGTTCTTCCTGCGTAGCAATGCCGCGGCGCGCCGGGGTGCCTCGCCCTGTAATTCAATCCGGCGCAATGCCCGTTCCGCCGTGGCGATGGGCTCCGGGAGGATGGTGGCCATCGGCGTGTGGCGAATGACCTCCAGCAACGTACTCACCGAATTCACCTCGATCGCCACCTTGGGCGTGRTGTTCTGCTGCCGAAAATACTCGTCGATCAAGGACCGGGTGACGAAGTCCGGGGTCAGCAACGCGAACTGCAGTTGCGCCACCTCCTCTGGCGACAGCGGATTCTGGCGTTCATACAATGGATGGCCGTGCCCGACCATCAGCCCCAAGGTCTCGACAAACGCCGGCAGGCACTCAATGTCGGGGCTCCTCACCGGGGTAAAGGCAATGGCAATGTCCAGCGAGTCATCGAGCAGCCCCGCCTCGATGTCATCCATCGACAACTCGAAAATATCCAGGTGGATGTTCGGAAATTTCGCTCCATAGTCGCGCACCAGCGGCCCCACCAGATACGCCATGAAGGTGGGCGTCATGGCCAGTCGCAAGGTGCCGCGAGACAAGTCCTTCACGTCATGCAGCGCGCGTTTGCCCGCTTCCAGTTCCACCAGCACCCGCCGGGCGCATTCGATATAGACCTGCCCCGCGTCGGTCGCTCTGACCGTGCGTGAGGTGCGGTCGAACAGGCTGACACCCAGGGTTTCCTCCAATTGCCGGATCTGCTGGGACAGTGTCGGTTGGGAGACGTGCAACGCCTCGGCGGCGCGGGTGAAGCCGCCGTGGTCGGCGACCGCCAGCAGGTAGCGCAAATGTCGGAGCAGCATGGGGGCTCATCATCTATAGGCAAGGCTTATGCAAAGCATTGTATATCGATCTTGGACGCTATGGATCAATCAACCGAAGATGGCTCCACTTTCCAGCCACAACCGATAGGAGTCACACCATGCAACAGTCCCACGCTTACCAGGACCCAAGTCTGACCCTGACCACTTCGATCCTCGATGCCAAGGCGCGCAAGAATCTGTCCTGGCAGGATCTGACCGACGGCACCGGCCTGGGTCTGGCCTACGTCACCGCCGCCCTTCTCGGCCAGCATCCACTGCCGGAAGCCGCCGCCAGAGTGATCGGCGAAAAACTCGAGCTGGACGCCGACACCGTGGCCCGCCTGCAAATCATCCCGCTGCGCGGCAGCCTGTCGGGTGTTCCGACCGACCCGACCATCTACCGTTTCTACGAAATGATCCAGATCTACGGCACCACGCTCAAAGCCCTGGTTCACGAGCAGTTCGGCGACGGCATCATCAGCGCGATCAACTTCAAGCTTGACCTGAAAAAAGTCGAAGACCCGGAAGGCGGCTCCCGTGCCGTGATTACCCTGGACGGCAAATTCCTGCCGCTGCGTCCTTTCTAAAACAACCGCTCAGCACCCCATGTAGCAGCAGCCTCGCAGGCTCGGCAGCTGCTACGCCCCCTCATTCATTGCAAGGAAATCCGCCATGAAAGCGCTCATCGAAGGTTTATTGAAGTTTCAGAAAGAAGCGTTTGCGCAACGTACCGACCTGTTCAAACACCTGGCCACCACCCAGCATCCCGGCACCTTGTTCATCACCTGTTCCGACAGCCGCGTGGTACCGGAACTGCTGACCCAGCAAGAGCCCGGCGAACTGTTCGTGGTACGTAATGCCGGCAATATCGTGCCCTCTTACAGCCCGCATCCGGGCGGCGTGTCGGCCACGGTGGAATATGCGGTCGCGGTATTGGGCGTGACGGATATCGTGATCTGCGGGCATTCGGACTGTGGCGCCATGACCGCCATTGCCCAGTGCAAATGCATGGATCACCTGCCCGCCGTCAGCGGCTGGTTGCAGCACGCCGAGTCGGCCAAGGTGATCAACGAATCCCGCCCTCATGCCAGCGACGCGGACAAGGTCAGTTCGATGGTGCGGGAAAACGTCATCGCTCAACTGGCGAATATCCAGACCCACCCGAGCGTGCGCCTGGCCCTGGAAAAAGGCCTGTTGAACCTGCATGGCTGGGTCTATGACATCGAAACCGGCTCGGTCGATGCCCTGGATGCCGGCAGTCACAGCTTCGTGTCGCTGGCCGAACACCCCGGCACTTGCGCCGTGCATGGCAAAACGGTCGAAGCCGCCTGAACCTCAAGGTGTCGACCGCACAAGCTACAGCAGGCTTGGCAAAGTGGACAGGCGCGCTACTGCGCCCGTCCTCGTTTCCCGGCCGGGAATGTGACACTCACACGATCGCCCTGGTTATTTGTCGTCCGTCTTGGCTGACGATTGTGGCCGACGTTCAGGTGTGTCTTCAGCGTTGGGCGCTTCTGGAAAACTGCCAGGGGTGAACACATGAGTGAGCAATTCGCTGGCATCGATGTTGACGACACCAGGAACCGAACGGGCCAGAGCAACAGCCTGCTCACACTGTCTATGGGTATTCACACGACCGCTCAATGCCACCGTGCCCGCATGGGTTTTGACATGGACATTCAGGCCAAGGGTGGTATCGGCCAATGCCAGGGCCGACTTTATCCGGGTGGTAATCCACGTGTCGTGAACGACCGTTTCCAGACCATGGGAGTAATGTTGGAAGTCATGAAGTTTCATGGCGCAATCCTCTCACACGTAATCAGATGCGCTGCCCGTCCCCGCGCAGGCACGGACACACAATAAGTATAGTGCGCGCCGTTGTCTGCGGCCGGGGGCTCCTGATGAGCGACGAAAATCCTGTGGGAGCGTGGCTTAACTTATCGCTGTCAGCGTTTGACCGACAGATCCACCTGGGTCATGCGGCTGCGGATCGTGAACACGCCATCACCCGAGAGAATCGCGCTGCGTGCAAACAGACGCCCGCTCTCCCAGTTCGAAAGCCCCAGTTCCGGCTTGTTCAGCGCGTACTGTCCGTCGACCCAGCGGGTGATCCCGTTGCCGACAAAAGGCGCGTTGACCGCGTTGTAGAAACGCGCCTGCGCCTGGGCATCTTCACTGATCAGCGACACGGTGAATTGCGGGCTGTAGCGGTTGAACAAGGCAATGGCCTGATCCAGATCGTCGACGATCTTCAGGCTGACTTCCGGGGTTTCTTCCCATTCCCACTCGCGGCCCAATTGGTCCTCGGGCAACGGTTCGGCCTGTGCTTCGGTCTGATAGCCTTCGGCGCGGTACACCTCGACGCTCGCGGTGCGCCAATCGCTCGGCAAATGCTGCTCGCTGCCCTCGACGATGTGCAGTTTGCAGCCCTGGCCCCGCGCGGTGCCGGCCTGTTGCAGTGCATCGAGAAACAGCGGCACCAGTTCGGCTGCTCGGTCGCGGTGGATCAGGCAAACGTTCAAGGTGTTGCAGACTTTGCGGTCCAGCGAATTGCGCACCACGGCGGCGAAGCGCTGGGCATCGGCATCTTTATTCGCGATCAGCCAGGCGCCACCGGTGCCGTGCAGGCTGACGGCGGTGCCGGCCTGTTGCGCGATGCTGCCCAACTGGCTGACCGCACGCCCCGAACCACGGGCCACGGCCAGCGACAGGCGCCGGTCGGCGAACATTGCCCAGCCGGCGGCGTGATTGACGCTTTCGACCAGCGACACTGCACCGCTCGGCAACCCGGCATCGGCCAGCGCCGGATTCAATGCATGGGTGACGATGGCCTGGGCGGTGCCCAACGCGTCGCTGCCAATGCGCAGCACCGCGGTGTTACCGGTACGCAATACACCGGCGGCGTCGGCGAAGACATTCGGCCGGCCTTCGAACACAAAAGCGACGATGCCCAGCGGCGAAACCACCTGCTCGACTTTCCAGCCGTCGTGCTCGACGCAGCTCACGACTTGGCCGCGGGTGGCCGGTGCATCGCGCCAGGCCCGTAGGCCGGCAATCATGTCGCGGCGCATACGCTCATCGGCCAGCAATCTTGTGGTGGAACGCCCGCGCGCCTTGGCCCGCTCGATGTCGGCCAGGTTGGCGGCCGCAATCAAGGCCCAGCACTCCGGGGTTTCCAGGCGTTGCGCGAAGCGATCGAAGAACTCGCTGATGGCGTGATCCGAAACGCTGGACATTGCGGCAAACGCCGCTTCGGCGCGCTCGATGGCGATCGTCGCCGCTTGCTGATCCACCACAGGGATCAGCAACAACTCGCCGCTGACCTGCTCCACCAGCAAATGGTCGCCGGGCTGAAAGCGCGCCGCCAGTTCGGGGCTGACGACCGTGACACGATTACCGGCAAATGGGATCGGCGTGCCAGCGACTAGACGTTCGAGCGCAAGAGACATGAAGCGGTTTCACCATGCAGGGGACGGTCGGAAAATGTATAGGAAAATCCGTGGAGCGTCATTCACCGGGACGCGGTGGTGGTTACTTTTTCGCAAGTCGAAATACGTCCTGCTCCAGTCCATTGCTACCTTGTTTACGCTTGTCCGAATTCACGTCATAAACCACCAGCAACAAGGGCTCTTCTACGCCATCGGTGCCTATAAAGGTCATCCCTTCGGCATGATCGCAGCCTTTATCTTCTCCTTGCCCGTAAGGAACCTCTAGGACCGACGTCAATTGTTCGCTGAAAACGAAACCTTCATCTGCTGGCCTGGCGCCGTCGCGCCATCGAAATACAGTGACGGGCCCGTCGAGGTCCATCGTCGGTCCAGCCAGGACCAACATATCGTCACCATCGAGGCATAAGTCCCTGACGCCGAGTCCATTCAGCTGGAAAAAATGCTTTCGATACTTTCGCCCACCCGGCCCGATTTTCTTCAGCCTCAGTGTGTGAGCAACCTTGGGATGGTCTTCGGGTTCGACCTCCAGAATGATTGCCCATCCCCGCAGCACAGGTCCTCGCAACCCGATAAAAACACGCTTGCCGTTGACCTCGAGGCCTTCGGTATCGAACCCGTTGTCCTTGCCGGGAATGTGCAGGAATGCCCCAACATGTTCGTCGTCCTTGAGTTCATCGAGCAATTCGTTACCCAGTTGATTGCCGGCCAATTGAGCGGCGACTCGATCATCGCTGGTGCTGCTCTTCACCAAAGTGAACGTCCCGTTTTCTTCGACCAGCGGAATCCGGGCCAGGAGAAAACGATTGCCATCACGGCTGACAATGGCCAGACGTTCGGCGTTTTTCTTCAGGGACTTGGTGCTATCGGGCTTTTTCCGTTTCAGGCTGTGAGAGCCCACGATCCAGAGATACCCTGTGTCGCGGTCGTAACTCATGCCTTCCAGGTCGGCTTCAACGTCTTCTTTGCCAACGTCCGGCATGACCGGCAGCGTCAACAGGGATGCCAACGGGAACCGCTTCTGCTGATCAAACAGAAATTCGCCCGGGCTGGCGCGCTCGCGCTGGGTGAAACGTTCAAGGCTCAAGGATTCATCATTGGCGACCCACAGGGTATTGCCGACCTGCACCACGGCAGACAACCCGTCGCGCAAATGAGCGTCCGCCTCATTGAAGACGAGAAGCGCGGAACCGAACTTCATCATGGAATCACCCGCGCCTCCACCCGATCGGGTGAGCAGTCAAAAGATCTACTTCACGTTAGCGACCACCCGGTGCAAGTCAAGGAGCGCCATCAGAACACCGACCAGCCAATCCGCTGGCTCAACAACTCCAGCGCCGCCATGCCAGCGAGCGAGTTGCCGGCAGCGTTCAATTCCGGGGACCAGACGCACACCGTGAATTGCCCCGGCACCACCGCGACGATGCCCCCGCCCACGCCGCTCTTGCCCGGCAGACCGACGCGATAGGCAAAGTTGCCCGCTTCGTCGTACAGCCCGCTGGTGGCCATGATCGAGTTGACTTGTTGGGTCTGGCGGGCGCTGAGGATCTGTGCGCCGCTGTGTTTGCAGAAACCGTCGTTGGCCAGGAAGCAGAACGCCCGGGCCAGGTCCACGCAACTCATGCGCAACGCGCAATGGCTGAAGTAGCTGCGCAGCACCGCTTCGACATCGTTATGGAAGTTGCCGAACGACTGCATCAGATACGCCATGGCCGCGTTACGCGCGCGGTGCTGGTATTCGGACTCAGCGACCTTGCCGTCCACCATGATGTTCGGGTTGCCGGACAAGCGCCGGACAAAATCGCGCATCGACAGCGCTGGAGCGGCAAAGCGCGATTGATTGATGTCGCAGATCACCAGCGCACCGGCATTGATGAAGGGATTGCGCGGGCGCCCGCGCTCGAATTCCAGCTGCACCAGCGAGTTGAACGGCTGGCCGGACGGCTCGTGGCCCAGGCGTTCCCAAATCGCTTCGCCGGAGTGTTCGATGGCCTGCACCAGGCTGAACACCTTGGAAATACTCTGCACCGAGAACGGCGTGTCGGCGTCCCCCGCGCAAAACAACTCGCCATCATTGCCATACACGGCAATGCCCAATTGATTGCCCGGTACCTCGCCGAGGGCGGGAATGTAGTCAGCCACTTTGCCCTGACCGATCAACGGTCGGACTGCGTCAAGGATCTCGTTCAACAGCGCTTGCATGCCGGGTTCCGAAGTCTCGCCCCATGGGATTGCGGGGACACTGTCGCTAGACGCCGCTGGGCGGCGCTGAATCACAGTTTTGTATGGGAATGTATTTGTCACGGTCCGGGATACACCAACTTGCACCCGGCGGCGTTTCAGACATATCGCCAATACAGCTGATTGCAACACTTCTGGCGTCCGCTGACTACCGGTAGACACTCGCAATGAATGCCCGGAGACCAAAACCATGACCACCTCTCTCTCATCAGCCGTCCAGGGCCTGCACCTGAACCTCGACCGCGTCGGCAACTGGATCGCGCCCCTCACCCTGCGGCTGTTTCTGGCCTGGGAGTTTTTCGAGTCAGGCCTGGAAAAATGGAACGGCCAGAACTGGTTCGCCGATATCCAGGACCGCTTCCCGTTTCCCTTCAACCACGTTCCCGCCACGCTGAACTGGGAACTGGCGATGTGGGCCGAGCTGATCTGCGCCCTTACCTTACTGGCAGGCCTCGGGACACGGCTCTCGGCGATTATTCTAGTGGTGGTCACAGTCGTCGCGACCGCTGCCGTCCACTGGCCGGCCGATTGGTCTACATTGAGTGAACTTGCCCAGGGTTATGCCATCAGCAACAAGGGCCACGGCAACTTCAAACTGCCGTTGATCTACCTCGTAGCCCTCATGCCGTTGTTGTTCTCGGGGGCCGGCAAACTCAGCATGGACGCGTTGTTGGCTCGACTCTTCTGGCGGCGCAGTCACCGCTGAGACGCCAGCGTCTCGATACCCCATCCAACTTGTGTAAAGGAGCCATCATGAGCGTAACCAGCCAATGGATCGAAATCAGCAGCCCCGAAGGCACCTTCGGCGCTTACCTGGCCATCCCCCACACCCGTAAAGGGCCGGGGATCGTACTGATTCAGGAAATCTTCGGGGTCAACGAACACATTCGCTCGGTTGCCGAGCAATACGCCGCCGATGGCTATCTGGTCATAGCGCCGGATCTGTTCTGGCGCCACGGCCACCGTATCGAACTGGGCTACGACGAAGCCGGCTGGAAACGCGCCGTCGAATTGATGAACGCCACCGACCGCTATAAAGCCCAGGCTGACATCAAACTGGCCATCGATACCCTGAAGACACATACCGGGCTGGACGGCAGGATCGCCTCCATCGGTTTCTGCTTCGGCGGCATGCTGTCGTACAACACCGCAGCCAACGGTTTCGTCGACGTGGCGATCGCCTATTACGGCGGCGGCATACAGAACCAACTGGATCGGGCCGGTGAAATCAAAGTGCCGCTGCTGATGCACTTCGGCGAACAGGACAGCCACATCCCCATCGACGCCGTGAAGCAAATCGCCGAGCGTTTCGAGTTCAACGACGACGTCGATATCGAGGTGTATCCGGGGGCCGAACATGGCTTCAACTGCTCGCACCGTGACAGCTACAACCAACGGGCTGCGGCCGAGGCGCATGGCAATACGTTGATCTTTTTAAGTCAGAACCTTTGATGGCCGGGGTTGGCGCTATCAATAATCGGTGAGTATTCAACCCGGAAACCAGCATGGACAACCTCGCAAAACCCACGCCAGCCTCGATGCGTATCCCCTCCACGGTCTGGGCCCTGGGTTTCGTCAGCCTGTTCATGGACCTGTCTTCCGAGCTGGTGCATAGCCTGCTGCCGGTGTTTCTGGTCACCACTTTGGGCGCCAGCGCCTTGACCGTCGGGGTGATCGAAGGCATCGCCGAGGCGACTGCGATGGTGGTCAAGATATTCTCCGGCGCCATCAGCGACTTTATCGGCCGGCGCAAAGGCCTGCTGTTGATGGGCTACGGTCTGGCGGCGTTGTCGAAGCCGCTGTTTCCCCTCGCGCACTCGGTTGATGTGGTATTTACCGCGCGGTTTCTGGATCGCATCGGCAAAGGCATTCGTGGCGCGCCGCGCGATGCGCTGGTCGCCGATGTCGCCCCGGCCGAAATTCGTGGTGCCTGCTTCGGCTTGCGCCAGTCGATGGACACCGTGGGGGCGATTCTGGGTCCGGTTCTGGCGATCGTGCTGATGCTCTGGCTCGGGCAGATCCATCTGGTGTTGTGGTTTGCGGTGATCCCGGCGGTGATATCGGTGGCGCTGATTGTCGGTGGCGTCAAAGAACCGACCGATGTCGCCGGGAAACACACCTTTCGCTCGCCTATCCACTGGAAGGTACTGCGGGAGTTTTCCCGGGGTTACTGGTGGGTGGTGATCGTCGGCGGGCTCTTCACGCTGGCCCGTTTCAGCGAGGCCTTTCTGGTCTTGAAAGCGCAGCAGACAGGTCTGACGGCCACTTGGGTGCCGATGGTGATGGTGGTCATGTCGCTGTTGTATGCGGTGTCCGCCTACCCTGCCGGCTGGCTGTCCGACCGGATCAGCCGCACCAAGTTGCTGTGTGTCGGCATGGGGCTGCTGATCCTGGCGGACCTGCTGCTGGCGCAAGCGGATTCAATCATGACCATGATGGCGGGCGTGGCCTTGTGGGGTCTGCATATGGGGTTCAGCCAGGGCATTCTCGCGACGCTGATCGCCGACACCGCGCCCGAACATCTCAGGGGCACGGCGTTCGGCCTGTTCAATCTGATCAGCGGCGTGTGCCTGTTGATCGCCAGCGTACTGGCTGGCGCGCTATGGGAAACCTCGGGTTCCGCCAGCACTTTCATCGCCGGGGCGGTGCTGGCGGCCGCGGCGCTGTTGTTGCTTGTGCTGCGCAAGTCCTAGTCCGCGATCGCGGCGAACCCGCGTTGCAAATCCTCAATCAACGCGTCGACATCTTCCAGGCCAATGTGCAACCGCAGTACCGGGTTCAATGCGCGATCTGCCGCACTGTTGCGATCCTGGGTGTCGGCGACGGTGACCAGGCTTTCATAGCCGCCCCAGGACGCGCCCAGACCAAACACCTGCAACGCATCGATGAAGCGCTCTACGTACGTAGCGTCGGCATCGCGCAGTTCGAAGGACAGTAAACCGTTACTGCCCGTGAAGTCCCGCCGCCACAGTGCGTGATGGGGATGATCGGTCAGCGCCGGATGGAATACCCGTTTCACCTGCGGTTGCGCTTGTAGCCAATGAGCGATTTCCAGGGCCTGGCGTTCGTGGACCTCCAGGCGTGGCGCCAGGGTTCGGGCGCCGCGCAGCACCAGCCAGGCGTCGTCAGGGCTGACGGCGATGCCAAAGGTGTCGCTCATGGACGCCAGCGGCTGCCAGACCTCTTGCCGGGTACAGACGCTGCCCATGACCACATCGCTGTGGCCACACAGATACTTGGTCAACGCTATGATCGAGATGTCCGCGCCCAGGGTCAGCGGCCGGTACAGGTAGCCCGAGCCCCAGGTGTTATCGACGGCCAACAGGGTGCCCCGTGGTTTGCACAATGCGGCGATGGCCGGCAGGTCGCAGAGTTCATACAGCAGCGAGCCGGGCACTTCGGTGTAGACCATTTTGGTGTTGGCTTGCAGTTGCGCTTGCAGCCCGCTGCCGTCAGGCGCGAAGTAGCTGACCTGGATGCCGAACGGCCCAAGCAGCTCCCGGGCCAGACGCCGCACGGGTGCATACACCGCGTCGGTGATCAGCACATGATCGCCGGGCCGCAGGTAGGCCAGGAACGTCTGCGCCACCGCCGCCAGTCCGGTGCCGAACAGTCGGGTGCGGTAACCGCCCTCCAGCTCCGTCACCAGGTCTTCCAAGGCAAAAGCGGTCGGATTGCCCCGGGCGCCATAGCTCAGCACCCGTTCGCGATCACGACGAGCACGGGCATCGCGCATTTGCGCCAGGTTGTCGAACAGCACCGTGCTCAAACGAGTCACGGGCACGTTGACACCTCGACTGCCACTGCCCTTTTCGGTACGCGCCGCCTGCACCAGACGGGTACGCACCCGCGCATCACGAGTCGCTTGAGACGGCGCGCGCAGCGGTTTCAGGCTGGCGATTTCGTCTGCGCTCATTTGCGCCAACAGGCCGATTTCCCAGGCCAGGTACTGACGCGCCGCGTCCTTGTTACCGGCGTGGCGATCATGGGTAAAGAACAGAAAATCGATGCACTGCTGATCGGGCGGCGTGTTGGCATCCTCTTGCACGGCAAACCCCGCGGTACGCCAGGCGTCGACGCCACCGTCCAACAGCCGGGTTTGCGCACGCTGAACATCGGACAATTCCAGCGCCGCGAACGCTGCCAGCTGCGGGTCATCGGCCAGCAACACCAGAGGTCGCTGTTCACCGGCCACTTCACTTGCCAGCAACGAACGGATCGACCAGCGCGAGCCGGCGATATGGCCTTTGCGGAAGGTCATGCTCGGGCGCAGGTCAATCAATGCCACCGCGCTGTCCTTCAACGCATCGGCCAGGGCCTGCGCAGTGATCACGGGCAATGTTTCGTGAACGGATACCTCAAGCGCGGGCAATGCCAGACCGCTACTCACCCCACCTTCCAGCACATAAGCTTCATGCCCCAACTGCCGAAGCCAACTGGCAACGATCGGCGCCCGTATGCCATCGCTGTCGAACAGCACCAACCGCGCCTGACGTAAGCCGATATACAGATCGGTAGACTGAATCAACTGCCCGCCCGGCGTGTGTTGCGCACCGGGCAAACTGCCGGCGACAAACTCCTCGGCGGTGCGCACATCGCACAAAAACAAACTGCGTGCGGCCTCCCCGGCCCACTGCTCGACCTGCGCCGCCGCAACCGTTTTTACCCCGGCCCGTGCGGCCAGTTGTGCCGCGGCGAGGCGTTGTTGCGGCAAGGTCTTGGATGACACCTCATCGGCGTAGCGGCGGGTGCTGCCATGTTCCAGCCGGAAATCTTCCAGGTACCAGCCCTGCGTACCGTTTTCCAAGGCGTAGACCGGGTTCTTCAACCCCAGATTGATCAGGGTCTGGGCGCCAATAATGCTGCGGGTTCGACCGGCGCAATTGACCACGATCGGCGTGCTGTCATCCGGCACCAGATCCTGTACGCGATAGCCCAGTTCGCCATTCGGGCAGCAGACAGAACCGGGGATGGTCATCTTGCGGTATTCGTCGAACGGCCGACCGTCCAGCACCACCAGCGGCTCGCCCCGGGCTTGCCATTCAGCCAGCTGCCTGGCGGTGACATGCGGCGTATCACTGGTCTCTTCCACCAATTCGCCAAAGGCTTTGGACGGCACATGCACACCCGCGAACAGTTGCAGGCCTGCCGCCTGCCAGGCATCGGCACCGCCGTCGAGAATATGCACGCGGCTGTACCCCAGCGCCTGCAAACGCCGAGCAGAACGCGCCGCGACGTCCCCGCCGTTCTGGTCATAAATCACCAGCCGCACCTGAGGATTCGGCGCCAGGCGTCGGACCTCCAGCTCCAGGCGACTGTAGGGCAGGTTCACCCCGTGAAACAGGTGGGCTTCGCCATATTGGCCGTGCTCACGCACATCAAACAGGGCAATTTCCTGCCCGTCGAACAGCCATTGCTGCAGTTGCCCTGGGGTTACGGTCCGATTCATGCGTAGGCCTTGATCGACGGCGCCATTTGCGAGGCGTTGTAATTGAGGATGCGCCCGTCGGCCTCGACCCCGTAACGGCCGTTGAGCGACTCCAGCGGCAAGCCGTACAGGTGAAAATGCAGGGTCGGCTGCTCGCCTTCGACACGGATGCCATGCAGGTCCTCACCGAGAAACGAGATCGACGTGCCGGGTTGCACGATCACTTCCTTTTCCAGGTGCAACGTGGTGAACCCAGGCTCGCGGCCCTCGTCATCACGGGCGTAGACGTAGTTGATTTCCTGGCCTTCGATGGCGCTGATGATCGCCCAGGTTTCGTGGTTGTGCGGGATCGTACTTTTACCCGGCAGCAATGAGTTGAGGTACAGCGTCGGCGTGTCGCCATCGTCGTTGAGGCGGTAGCGGAACGCGGTGCTGCCCTGCCCCGGCACGGGCGCCGGGAACGCGTCGAAATTAAACAGATCACGGCGCTCGGCCAGGGTTTCGAGCAAGGCGACGATCTCCGTCAACGCGGCGCGGTCAACGCCACGCTGATGGATGACGCGGATTTTCTTGAGGAAATCCTCGATGACGACGGCACGGTTATCGGTACTCATGAACAGACTCCTCGGTATTAGACGGACAGGCTGTAGCGGCTCAGGTTGCTCAACAGATACGGATCGTTGGCGACACGGGGACGGCGTCCCGGATCGCCCAAGGCGTGACGCAGGAACTCCTGGGTCCGCTCGCTGGTGGGGTGCTGGAAAATCTGCTCAGCACTGCCGTGTTCAACGATCACGCCGTTTTCGGTGAAGTAGACGATGTCGCTGATCTCTTCGGCGAAGCGCATTTCGTGGGTCACCAGCACGCAGGTCATGCCCTCTTCAGTCAGCTCGCGAATCACCGTCAGCACCTCGCCAACGGTTTCCGGGTCGAGGGCAGAAGTCACCTCATCGAACAGAATCAGTTCCGGGCGCATGGCCAACGCACGGGCGATCGCCACCCGCTGTTGCTGACCGCCGGAAAGTTGCCCCGGATAAGCATCGGCCTTGTGCTCCATGCGCACCTTGGCCAGCAAGGCGCGGGCATCTTTCTCGGCCTCGGCGCGGTTGCGCCCCAGCACTTTGCGGGGGGCGATCACCAGGTTCTCCAGCACCGACAAATGCGGGAACAGGTTGTACTGCTGGAACACAAACCCCACACGCTTGCGCAATTCGATACGCTGGCTTTCCTGGGCCAGGCTGTGAACCTCGGTGGCGCCGACGCGGATGCTCCCGTGCTGGGGCTGCAACAGGCCGGTGATGCAGCGCAGGATCGTCGACTTGCCGGAGCCGGACGGGCCGATGATCGACACGGCCTGACCACGGTGCACGTCGAGGTCGATGCCCTTGAGCACCGGGTTGCTGCCAAATGACAGGTGCAGGTCGCGCAGGCTGACCAGAGGCTCGGCGACGGTTTCAGTAGAAGGCATAACGTCGCTCCAGGCGTTGGGTGAGTCGGGAAATCGGGTAGCAATAAGCAAAGAACAGCACCAACAGGCTCAGGTAAATCACCACGGTGAAGCCGGTGAGGTTCACCGTGTTGCTGGCGATTTGCGCGGTGTCGATCACATCATGCACGCCCACTAAAGACGCCAGTGCGGTGCCCATGGTGATCACCGCGTAGAGGTTCATCCACGGCGGCAACATGCGCTTGAAGCACTGCGGCAGGATGATCGAACGAAAAATCTGCCCGCGAGTGAAGGCCAGGGATCGCGCCGCTTCCCATTGGGTACTGGGGATCGAGGCGACGGCGCCACGGAAGATCTCCGCAACGTTGGCGCTCGCCGGCAACGCCAGGCCAATCGTGACCTTGACCCAGTCCGGGAACGGGACATAAGTGCTGCCGATGTGGATCTCGAACGGGAACACATAGGTAGTGAAATAGATCAGCACCAGCCACGGCGCGTTGCGAAAAATCTGCACCCAGATCCGCGCCGGCAAGCGCAGCAGCCACAACGGCGACAACGCCAGGGCACCGACCAACAACCCCAACAGCGAGCCCAGCCCGATCGCCACCAGACTGATCAGAATGTTC
Source organism: Pseudomonas sp. P1_A1 (assembly GCF_056406935.1). NCBI lineage: Bacteria > Pseudomonadati > Pseudomonadota > Gammaproteobacteria > Pseudomonadales > Pseudomonadaceae > Pseudomonas > Pseudomonas sp. P1_A1. The sequence goes on from NZ_JBFTZE010000001.1 coordinate 48,607, forward strand.
TGGCCAAACCCGACGACCAAGGCCGGCGACCATTGCAGCAAAGCCTTGAGTACCGGGCTGTGCGGCGCGAAATACACCAGCCAGAACACGGCCCCCGCCAACAGCAGCAACTTGCCGACATGCCGACGCGGCCAGGCCAGCGGCGCGGTGACGGACGATTCAATGGCCATAGCCGGGCATCCTCAGGCGCGCTTCGAGCAGGCGCCCCACACAATTGACGGTAAAACTCAGCAGGCCAAAAAACGTCAGGATCAGAATCATCAGCTCCAACACGTTATCGCTCTGGGTCCAGATCATGATCGCCGCGTAGGTGATGTCGCCGACGGCAATGGCCGAGGCGACGGCGGTCATTTTCACCAGGTCGATCAGGTTGTTGATCAGCGACGGCAAGGCAAAACGCAAGGCCAGTGGCAGTTGCACATTCCACAACAACTGGCGGCTGCTGAACGCCAGCGAACTGGCCGCCTCCATTGTCACCGCCGGCACGGCTTCGATGCCGGCGCGCAAGGCTTCGGCATGGAACGCGCCTTTGTGCAGCGAAATCACGATCACCACCCAGGCGAACGGCGTCAGCGGGTTGGCTGCGCCGACGGCCTGGGTCAGCAGCATGTTCAGCACCAGGAACGCGCAATACAGCTGCACCAGCGTTGGCGTGTTGCGGGTGACTTCGACAAACACCCGCGCAGGTTTTGCCAGCCAGGGTTTGCCCGAGGTCAACATCGCCGCCAAGCCGACACCCGCCAGCAGGCTGCCGACGATGGTGAGCAGGCACAGCAGCACCGTCGTCAGCGCACCCTGCTCCAGGGTTCCGCGCTGATAAGCGTCCAGCAGAAAGCTGTAGTTCAGGCCGAACCCGGCGGCCCAGTGGACGAACAGTTCCATCCGGTGATTCCTTGAACGACCGCCGAGCCAGCCGACGGTCTAGTGAAACGATGAAGTGAACCGCTCACGCGCCGTTGGCCTGGAACTGTTTCTGCAACTCCACCAAGGCCGGTGACGCGGGCGTGATGCGGTTGCGGGTCTGGGCGTCGATCAGCCAGCCGCTGCGATGCAGTTCCTTGACGATGGGGTCGAGTCGGGCCTGGGTATCGCGTTCGCCAGGTCGGGTCCAGATCACCGAAGGGGCCGGGTTGAGTTCCGGACTCAGCGCGCGATAGCCCTGCCATTCGGCGTTGTCGGCGATCAACGGGTTGATCAGCGTGGCGTCATGCACCGCCGCGACGCAGTTGTTGCCACGTAGCGCGAGCAAGGATTCCGACGAGCTCTTGAACGCCTTGATCTCCACGCCCAGCTCGGTGAGCGGCTTGATGTAGCTACTGCCCTGGGAGGTGCAGACGGGCTGGCCCTTGAGGTCTTCCCAACGGCTGATCTTGCTGTCCTTGAGCAGCGCCGCGGTACCGCCGACACGGTAGAACGGCGTCGGCACAAAACCGAGGATCTCACCGCGTTCGGCGGTCCACTCCATGTTGGCGATCAGCAAATCCACTTTGCCCTGCTGCAAAAACTGCACGCGGTTGGCGGGCAATACCGGCACCAGTTGCACCTCGGCGCCCAACTGCCGACCGAGTTCCTGAGCGAGGTCGACATTCAAGCCCCGTGGTTTCTGAGTACCCGGATCGATACTGCCGAAGGGGCCGCCGGACAGTACGACCCCCACCGTCAGCACATGCCGTTGCTGGATCTTGTCCAGCGTGGCATCAGCCTGAGCCCCGGCACTGGTAGCCAATGAGATCAAGGCGCCCAGCATCACAGGCAACCATCGTTTTACAGGTGAGCGCTCAAGCAACATGGATTTCCCCTCATGGATGATCGGCGTTCCCCGACCTGATGAGGCGGCATCCTAGGTACAGTCCTGAAGTAACGGAAATTCAAATATCTAATATCGTTATAACTTGCTGTGTTTTCTCCAAGTAACAACCCTTACGACTCCCGTATTTACTGACACTCTCGACCAAAACACTAAAATTTCGCCAAAAACACATAAACAAATGTAATGTTTATGTTTGCAGCCTTGATATAAAAACAGCCCCGGGAATGGCCATGTCGACCTCACCTACCCTCGATCTCGAATTACTGCGCACCTTCATTGCCGTGGTCGATCACCACAGTTTTGCCGAGGCCGGCGCGCAACTGGCCCGCACACAATCGTCGGTCACCCAGCACATGCAACGCCTGGAACAACAAGTGGGGGTGAATCTGTTCGAGAAGCGCGGGCGTCAGAAGCAACTGACTGAAGCCGGTTTACAGCTGTTGCGTCATGCGCGGCAGATGCTCTCGCTCAACGACGATGCGCTGAATTCCCTGCGCGAAAGCAACTTGAGCGGCGTGCTGCGGATCGGCTCGCCCCACGACATCGCCGACACCATCCTGCCGCCGATCCTCAGCCACATCGCCCGCTCGGCCCCGCGCTTGCGCCTGGAGATCGATGTCGGCCGCAGCCCGTTTCTGATGGACGACCTGCACCGAGGCAAGGTCGACATGGTGATCTCCACCCGTGAAGACCCGACGCTCGAAGGCTTCGCCTTGCGCACCTCGCCGGTGTGGTGGATCTGCTCGGCACAGTACATTCATACACCGGAAGAACCCTTGCCGCTGATTCTGGTGGATGAACCGAGTATCTATCGTCGCTACGCCCTGGAGGCGCTGGAACGCGCCAACATTCCATGGCGCCAGGCGTACCTGGCGTCGAACCTGATCGGCATCAAAGCCGCAACGCGTGCCGGGCTGGGCGTCACGCCCAGAAGCATGGAAATGCTCGGCCCGGACATGCGCGTGCTCGGCGAAAACGATGGCCTGCCACGGTTGCCGGACGTGACCTACCACTTGTGGATTCGGCCCAACACCGTGAACCCGCTGGTGCGTCGGGCCTATGAGTTGATCAGGAGTAGTCGGGGGCTTTGACGCGGCCACTCATAAGAACCAAAGAGTATTAATAAATACAAAATCAGTATTTATGGTTATAAAAATATCCGCGTACTCTCAGCTCATCCCGTCATTCATCACCACAGTGAAGTGCCCCATGAATCCGACTGACAACCTCATCGACTTCGCCAGCTACCGCAAACGCAAACAGGCTCAACAACGGGCACGGGCCATGTGGGAAATGTACGCACGCAACGCCGGCCTGCAGGCTTTTCAGTGGGTCCAGGCCGCCCAATCGACCGAGACCCGTCACGCGTGAACGCGCAGCAACCCTCGCGTTTTCTGGTGAGCGCGGACGAACCCGTGACGGACTTGAATAACCTCGAACAACTGGAAGAAGAGCCGATCTGCGAGCGGGTCGCGCAGAACCTGCAACGGCTGCGGGGCAAGCGTCATCTGTCCCTCGACGCTCTGGCCCGGCAATGCGGCGTGAGTCGGGCGATGCTGGCGCAGATCGAATCCGGACGCAGCGTGCCGTCGATCAAAGTGCTGTGCAAAATTGCCAAAGGCTTGAAGGTTTCGGTGGCGGCGTTTCTCGAGCACCGGGCTTTCGAAGGTGTGGCCGTGCTGTCGGCGAGCCAGAGCAAACGCCTGGTCAGCGCCAGTGGCACCTTCGTCAGCCGCGCGCTGTTTCCGTTCGACGTGGCACGCCAATCGGAATTCTACGAACTGCGTTTGAGCCCGTTGGGCGAAGACCACTCCGAGGGCCATGGCCCGGGTGTGCAGGAGAACCTGGTGGTGTCGCAGGGCGTACTGGAAATCAGCGTCAACGATGAACGCTACCTGCTATCCACCGGCGACTCGATCCTGTTCTACGCCGACCAGCCCCACCGCTATCGCAACCCCGCCGACAGTGAGGCCGTGGCTTATCTGGTGGTGACCTACCCGGAACGCCTGGACTAATCCCCCTGAAGCCCGCTCCCACAGGGATTTGGGCTCGACGCGGGGCTGGAATGAAAAAGCCCCCGCAACCATCAGGTCGCGGGGGCTTTTAAATGTCTGCTGCCAGGGATCAGCAGGTGCAGCACATCATTGGCATGCCGTTGCAGCTCATCATCATCGGCATGCTGCAATCGTTCATCATTTTCATCATCAGGGCGCAGCAGCTTTTCATCATGTCCATGTTCATGCCGGCCATCGGCATGATTTTGCACATCATGCCGTCGGCCATCATGGTGCATTCCATCACGCACTTCATCGACGGCATCGGCATACCCATCATGGGCATGCCCATCGTAGGCATAGCCATCATCATGTTCATCATCGGCATGGCCATGCCTGCCTGAGACATGCACATCATGCTCATGTTGCCGCAGTGCATCATCATCGGCATGCCGCAGTTCATCATCATCTGCATCATTTCAGCGCTGTTCTTGAACATCGCCATGTCCATGCCAGCGGCCGGCATCATTTTGCACATCATGCCGTCGTCCATCATTTCGCAGCTCATGGTCGCCATCATCATCGGCATACCCATCATCGGCATGTTGGCGTTCATCATCGGCATTGGCATCTGCATGGCGTTCATCATGGTGTAACTCCCTAAGCGATTCGATAGTTGGACGAAGCTGATGGGGGCGGATTCTAAGGACTGGCGAAGGGACGACAAGATGATGGCCGAGCAGCAGAAATTGATGTTGAAACCGCTTTAGTGCCGTGGCGGGGACGCCGTTGTCTGCTGTAGCGCCCCTATGGAATTCATCGCATACAGAATCAAAGCGAAGACGTGGTTTTATCGGTTATGGATATTCGACCCAGCGCTATATAAAGAACCGAAAGAAATAATCGATCTAAACAGCGCAGAGTTTTTTACCCGTGCCAGGAGCTAGCAAGGCTTGTGCATTCGCAACCAGGCCTGCTGGCGCTGTTGCGGTCAGGAGCATGCAGCAGTACACCGACCTGACCCGCGAGCTGTTCTTTGAGAACAATAATGTCAAACGATTCAAAACCCTTGTTTCGATGAGCAACGTGAAGCTGGGTTTGAATATCCCGTTGGGGCGCTGAATAACCTACGGTGCAGTGGAAGCGTCAGCGACCAAGACTATCCGCCAATCTCTTGGCCTGTTGAGCCGCAACCTCACGCGCGCTGAGGTCAACCTCTTCCCCCAGGATGGTTTTCTCAACAATCACCGAGTGCACATCCGTCACGCCGATAAATTTCAACCAGGCTTCCACATAGGGCTTCTGGAAGTCGAAGCGCTCTGCCGAGGTGATCGACTGCGCCGAAAAATCCAGGCCGCGGGCATACATCACGACGGCGGTTTTGTTGTGCAGCATGCCTTCCAGACCGCGCTCCGGATCGAAGCTGAACAGGATGTCTTTCTGCGACACCAGGTCGATGAAGTGCTTGAGTTTGTACGGGATGCTGAAATTCCACAGTGGCACGGACATCACCAGCACATCCGCGCTGTGCAGGTGCGCGGCCAGATCTTTCAAGGTGTTCCAGGCGTCTTGTTGTGCCGGGGTCAAGGGCGTGCCATTGAGTCCGGCGTATTTGGCCTCCATGGCCAGATCATTGAACTCCGGCAACGCCATGTTCCAAAGGTCGAGGGTGATGATTTCGGTGTCCGGGGTGTTTTCCTGATAGCGCGCAATGAAGCCGCGGGCGACCTCAAGGGAGGCCGAGCGCTGTTTGCGCGGGGAACATTCGATATGCAGAAGAGTAGTCATGGCACGCCTCGGGTGATGTGTGATGGGTGACGGCAAACATTGCAACATAGTTTTATATGGAATATAAATCGTAAATAAACAAGCCATTAATCACATATCAAACTATGTTCGATGCTCTGCTACTCAAGACATTTGTCACGGTCGTCGATGAAGAAGGCTTCAGCCGTGCAGCCGAGAAGCTGCACCTGACCCAGTCCGCGGTCAGTGGGCACGTGCGGCGACTGGAAGAACAGATTGGTAAACCCCTGTTGAGGCGTACCACCCGTTCCCAACAACTGACGCCCGATGGCGAACGCCTGGTGGCTTATGCACGCACCATCCTCGCGCTGAACCGTGATGCCTGGGCAGAACTGACGCGCACGCCGTTTCACGGGCGACTGCGGATCGGGGTATCCGAAGATTTTGTCGAGTCGCGATTAATGCGCACTTTTCAGGATTTCGCGGCGCAGTACCCGGGGATGGAGATCGACGTGCAGGTGGGCATTCCGGGCACGTTGCTGGCCTTGATGAAGCAAGGGCATCTGGAGCTGGTCATCGGCTCGCTGTGCGAAACCAGCGACACGGGGCTGCTGCTATGGCAAGAACCGCTGGTGTGGGCCTGGTCGGTGCAGCCCGTCACCCAGTTACCGATCCCGTTGCCGCTGGCCCTGTTCCCCGAGCCGTGCCCTTATCGCGAGGAGGCCCTGACACAACTGGCTCGGGCGGGGATCGCCCAACGAACGGCGATGTTGTGCAGCAGCACGGCCGGATTGCGAGCCGCGGCGCTTGCTGGCTTCGCGGTAGCGCCCATGCCAGTCAGCCAGTTGGGGCAAGGACTGGCGGTTCTTGGTGCGGAACAAGGATTGCCGGATTTGCCGGATGCGCAGTTTCGGTTGTTCAGCGCTCCTGAAGCGGATCAGGCGATTGTGGCAGCGGTCACTCAACTCATTGTGGAGTATTGCTCTACGCGCAGGGCTTAAGAATCATACCTTGTTGACCCCGTTACTCACTGCTCAGGGAGAGCACCATGTCTGTAGAAATCCAGCTTTCGGAAAATGCGACTGAAGAAGAGCGACTAGGCATTTTGACCCCATTGCTGGCCCATAACCTGGCCAACGGTGGCGACGACGCCTATGAAACTTTTGCTCTGTTGCTACGAGACGCTGACAGTAACGAAGTTATTGGTGGGCTGTACGGCAAGATCTCTTATCGATGGTTGCTCATCGACCTTGTCAGCGTTCCCGAGTCAATGCGCGGTCAGGGTATCGGAGAACGGCTAATGCGCATGGCTGAAGAAGTCGCGCAGAAAAAACACTGCATTGGTATCTGGCTGGAGACCTTCAGTTTTCAGGCTCCCGGTTTTTATCGAAAACTGGGTTACTCCGAATTCGGACGCCTGGCAGACTATCCACCAGGACATACCCGGCTCTATTACCAGAAGTCGTTGTGCTGACCGCGTTTTCGATCCAGGGCCGATAGCTGCGCTTCGTAGCGGACGGCTATCGGCCAAAAGCGAACCTTAACGATCATGAATCAGTCTTCACCTTCATGCGCTCATTTGCCAATCCGGTGCCGTGCAGCTACTGTCAGCTTCATGAATCAGCCACGAATTGCCTTGACCACGACTACCACGACCGCCAGAGGCGGGTCGTGAGAGGTGTCGTGAGCCAATAACACACGAACTTCAAAGGCCCGCCAGCGATGGATAGGGCCTTTTCTTTTGCCCTTGTGTCGCTGGTCCAAACGCAAGGAAAAGCACTATGTATGCACTCTTGATTCTCGATATGCAGGTTGGGTTGTTTCATGGCCCGGAAAAACCATGGGCTGGCGAAGCGCTGCTAGACACGTTGAATAACCTGTTGAGTAAAGCCCGGCGTGCAGGTGCGCCGATTTTTCTCGCACGCCATATTGGTCCACCTGGTTCGCCTATCGAGTCCGGAAGTCCGTTGACGCAACTGGTGCAGGAACTGGAGCTACAGGGTGACGAAGTGATCTTCGAGAAAAGCCGACCCAACGCCTTCACCAAGACTGCTCTGGCCGATCAGCTACGAGCTTGTGGCGCTCAGGGCGTGGTCATTACCGGAATGAAGACCCAATACTGTGTCGACAGCACCTGCCGCGCTGCACGGGATTTTGGATTCGATGCTGTGCTCATCGCCGATGGCCACACCTGCAACAGCACCCCTGCGCTGAAGGCTGAAGAGATTGTCGCTCATCACAATGCGACTCTGGCGGGACCATTCTGTCGCGTCGTATATGCTGAGGACTGGTGTTTCTAACCGCCATCGACAGACCGGCCCGAGTCAGGGCCGATCTGCCCGTTTTGGGTCGACAGCAGTCGTCGCCGAGTGGCAACGGTCGTGGCCCGCCCCTATCGCCCTCCTGCTGCGCCCTCTTCACGCTCACACCTGATCCATAGCCTCGACCACTCCCTGATCCTCACCCAGAAACCCGCCGCTTTGATGCTGCCACAGCCGCGCATAGATGCCGTTCTTCCCGAGCAATTCGGTGTGGGTGCCCTGCTCGATGATGCGTCCGTTGTCCATCACGATGAGCCGGTCCATGGCCGCAATGGTGGACAGCCGATGGGCGATGGCGATCACAGTCTTGCCCTGCATCATTTCATCGAGGCTTTCCTGTATGGCGACTTCGACTTCCGAGTCCAGCGCACTGGTGGCCTCGTCAAGAAGCAGGATCGGGGCATTCTTGAGCATCACCCGGGCAATCGCGACGCGTTGGCGCTGGCCGCCCGACAGCTTGATGCCGCGCTCACCCACAAGGGTGTCGTAACCGGTATGGCCTTGCCGGTCGCTCAGTTGGCTGATGAACTCATCGGCCTGGGCATTGGCCGCGGCGCTGCGGATTTGCGCGTCGGTCGCATCGGGGCGGCCGTAGGCGATGTTGTCGCGAATGGAACGGTGCAGCAGAGAGGTATCCTGCGTGACCATACCGATGGAGCCGCGCAGGCTGTCTTGCGTCACTTTTGCGATGTTCTGGCCGTCGATGCGAATCTCCCCGCTGTCGACGTCATAAAAGCGCAGCAGCAAGTTGATAAGCGTGGATTTTCCGGCGCCAGAGCGGCCAACCAGACCGATCTTTTCGCCCGGACGGATGTGCAGGCTCAGGCCATCGAGCACCTGACGTTCGCCATTGTAGTTGAAGCTCACCTTATCGAAGGTGACCGCGCCGCCGGAGGTCACGAGCACGCCCGCGTCCGGCGCATCCTGCACCTTTGGGCCGCGGGTAAGGGTTGCCATGCCATCCTGCACGGTGCCTATGCTCTCGAACAGCGAGGTCATTTGCCACATGATCCAGTGCGACATGCCATTGATGCGCAGCGCCATGGCGGTGATTGCCGCCACGGCACCTGCGCCGACCTCACCCTGGTGCCATAGCCATAAGGCATACCCCCCCGCCGCCATGATCAACGCCACCACCAATGCCTGATTGACGATCTCGAACTGGCTTACCAGGCGCATCTGGCGAAAGCCGGTTTGTTTGAAATCCTCCATCGCTGCACGCGCGAAATGCGCTTCACGATTGGAGTGGGAGAACAGCTTCACCGTCGTGATGTTCGTGTAGGCGTCTGAGATACGCCCGGTCATCATCGACCGCGCATTGGCCTGTTCCTGCCCGACTTTCCCCAGGCGAGGCACGAAGTACCACATGGCCAGCCCGAACAACACGACCCAGGCAATAAAAGGCAGCATCAGTTTCAGGGCGAAGCCGCCGGCCAGTGCGATGATCGCGATGAAATACACCCCGATCCCGGGTACGATCTCGATAAGGGTGAATAGCATGTCGCGCACCGCTAGCGCAGTCTGCATCACCTTGGTAGTGACCCGGCCGGAAAACTCATCGGAAAAAAACGAAAGGCTTTGCCGCAGCATCAAGCGATGGAAGTCCCAGCGCAGCCGCAACGGCAAGTTAATCGCCAATATCTGGTGCTGCACCATGGTGCGCAACGCCACCAGCCCGACACTGGTCACCATTACGATGCCCATGCCCCACAACACGCGACTTTCCTGCGCAGCCGCTTCACCGCCTGCCTGCCAGGTCGAGAGCAGGTCCACGACCTGCCCGAGGAAGGAAAATAGCCAGGCTTCGTAAATCGACACACCGGCACTGAGCAGCGCAAACACAAGGATGTAACCGCGGGCTCCCCGCGTGCAGGCCCACAGGAAGCGAGCCAGGCCGTCGGGTGGCGGTGGTACCTCGTCAGGAGGAAAGGGATCGAGCTTTCGTTCAAACGCACGAAGCATGGTGTTCTCCAAAACGATCAAGTTGAGGAGATTCTGCCATTGAACGGTTGCTTTGAGGGGGTTGTGAAGTCAGAGGTATGGCGCTTAGGCAGGTCGCGCTGAGGATTGGGCTGCCGGGGGCGGCCTCTTATACGTTGCCAGAGATCCGGTCGGCAGGGATAAATTTGCCGGTATCGAAGAGGGCTGGCCAAGACCGGACGTTCATCTAAGGACCGTTTTCTACCTGTCACAGTCGGGAGAAAACGACCCATAGCAGGTGGTCAACGAGGTGCGAAATCACGTCTGTCCGCCAGGTCTTGAAACGCACGGGGCCGCACAATCAGTCCGACGCGGTGGCAACAAGTGCTCCGCTCACCAGCAGGCCAGATGTCTCTCGATCAACCTCGCCACTTCGGCTGCGTGAGTAAAGCCCAGACTGTGATCGGCGCCAGGGAAAACGTGTAGTTCAGCACGGGGTAACAGTTGAGCAAGGCGCTGGCCGACGCGAACGGGGCTGATCGGATCAGAATCTCCCCAGAGGAGCAGAACTGGCATGCGCAACTCTATCAACTGGAGCGTAAGGTCGGTGCGGTCGTACAGAAACCAACTCGGCAGTGTCGGGTTGGCGGCAGCAAAATCCGGGCGCCAGTCATGCGCGCCCAGAGCAGACATATCTACCCCGCCAGAGGTGACGGTCAGCGTCAGGTGCGTGATCAGCTCAGGGCGTTCAAGCGCTGCAAGCACAGCGACTATGCCGCCCATGGACTGTGCCACCAGCGCTGTGGGCCGGTCGATCTCGGCCAGCACGCGAGCCACCAGATCATCCATGCCAGTCACGCCAGGCAAGGGTGGAGTGTCTCCAAAGCCGGGCCAGCCGATATGGACCTGCTGCGCCGGGTGGGTCAAGCACTCAGCAACCGGATGCCAAAACCGGGTGTTACCTGAGGCTCCGGGCAGGAAGAGGAGTTTGGCGGGGGATGCGATCACAGGTTCGGTCCTTGAAGGTGGGATTGAAAGAGAGTCAGCAGGAGGGAAAAATGGATGCTACGAGGTTCGATAACCAATTCGAAACGAGAGCCGCCGGTAGAGAAGGGCAACTCGCGACCCAAAGCTGCCCTTCGCAGGGGGCAGATAGCGGCCAAAAGCAGTCAAATGCCTCAAACCTGTCTTGAATAGGTGGACAGCGGCACTCGACACCCAGGGTTCTGTAGAGACACCCGCACTCGTACGCGATGAGGTACAAGCATGTTGACGCCGACACCGAATTGACCCACGTGCCGAGGCAAGACTGACCCATCTCCAGACCTGCACAAATCCAGCACAGTCAATGATTCGCGAGGAGTCAGACTTGATCAGTGAAATCTCGGCAACGGGGGCAATTTGGCGTCGGCGCGAATATCCGGGTATTCTCAGCTAATATGATTCCGAAAAACGGCTTTTCTCAATTTCTGCGATTTATGTTCTCGGGCCGTTACTGATGGCAGTTGCTGAAACGACATCGTGAAAAATTATCTTTGGAGAAACTTTCAGCAAGGACTCGAAACACTTGATTTTGTTTTGCACAGACTCAGAATTCATGTGAGTTTCCCAAGCAGCCTTATCTTCATAGTATTCGTAGAGAACGAACGTGTCTGTCTCTACTTGGGGGCGTTGAACAGCGTAAAAAAGAGTACCTGGCTCATGTTCTGCTAACGCAACTAAAGATCGCAAGAGGCTTTCGAGTTCTTCGGATCGTCCTTGATCCGCTTGAAGCTCCACTAACAATACAAACATGATGTAATTCCTAAAAATTATGGACTCAGTGTTCCTAGGATGCCGGCTTTTCGGAGCGGGGTATTGTAAAAATGCGTCTTGGTGCGTGCGACTCGTAAGTGCTGGTACGGTGCAAGGCCCACTCGGCGCTGAAAATCATGAATGAAATGTGCCTGATCATAGTAACCACACGCTAGAGCTCTATCTATTGTCTCGGCTGAAGGCTCAAGCATCAAACTCCGGATAGTCTGCTGAAATCGACTGAGACATTTGGTTTCGTTGGGAGATTGGCCGGAGAACATTTTCCATCGACGCTCAAGTTGTCGACGCCCCAAACTTAGTGTGCTGGCAAGCGATTCAATCGATATTGTTGAACACCCCCGATAGAGCGTGGTCATGGCTTGTTCGACGAGCAAGTCTGTTGATGGTCTTAGATGATCGGCCAAAAAAGACTGGATAAGTGCGATTCTTTCTTGGCGATCAATAGCATAGGATAAATGCCGGAGCAGTTTTGTGCCCGCCCTCCCCCAAATGTCTTCAACGGAGAGCTGGCAATCCGCTAATTCGTTTGCCGGGATATCTGTAAAACGTTGCAGCATGCCAATCTTAAAACGGACAGCGATAAAACCAATACCTGAGATGGGCGAGAGATTGATGGGCCTGCTGCGAATGCAGAACAGGTGACCGGGACTGACTGTGAAAGAGCAATCCTCTTTGGCTTTTATCCGAAATGGCTCCCCATAATGAAAATACAACTCCGCCCCCGTGCCCGGGAGCAATGTCGGGAGGTGGACGACTTCCGGTGACTCACTCTCCCACCCCCAGAGGCGATCAATGAACGGGCGAAGTCTCAAAGCCGGATATTGATTGAAAATATTCATTAGGAAAACCCTGAAAAGGCCCGATTTTTACACAATCGCAGGGCCTGTATGCCGCATCGTTACTGGATTTCATTTTTTGAAAACCAGTCTTCGCGAGAAAACTATGGCCGACTTTTTCAACAGAATCGGCCGTTAACTTCCCCTCATGAAAGGCAGCTTTGGGTTGTGGATTTCTACCCTTCGCGAAAGGCAACAACCGGCAAGTAGCGGTCGCATTCGACAGGTGAACTTCTGAGCCCCTCGCTCAGATATGCAGCCAAGCCAGCGAACCCAACATGACGCCAACACCCGCGGCCCCAAACGAGAGCCGCTTGAGCCATTCCTTACGCGTCAGCAAGGTAATGGCCGCCAGTGAAATTGCTATTTGAATCGCTGTCATTGCCTGGGCCCAGCGGTGATGCTGATGCAACGCCTGCTCTGACTTCTCGTCCCACTCTCTTGCCCTTTGTTCGAATGCTTCAGCCTTCTTGCGCGCCTCCTCCTTCTGTTCCCCGTACCGCCGCGCCTCAGCAACATAATGGGCGGAGTCCAGCCCAGGGAGATGGCTTGCCAGATCCGACAGGTTCTGCCGGCTGGACTTGGCCTGGTAATAATTCCACTCGTTGGCGGCTTCGGTTTTCTGGATAGCGGCGTTGTTTTTGTCCATGGCCGCCTCATTCTCCGTTGAGCCGGCCTGATAGCTCATCAGGGCGCCGACGGTCGCCATGACGGCTGTCATCACCGCAATCTTGCTGGCAAAGCTGTCGCCCTGTGCATGCGCATGATGGGTGGTGTGCTCAATGTGTTGCTCGTGTGGGCTGGGGACTTCGAACTCTGCAGGCATGGGTGTCGATCTTGGAGGCGTTAGTGGAGATGGACAGCATTATGAATTGTCCCTGATTCTTTGGACACAATTGACTGGCAGCCAGTGGTCCAAAGTGTGTAAAAAGCCCCTGATCTCGATAACGCTGTGCAAGACTCTTATTTCGATGGACGTTGAGGTCACAAGCGACCTTAGCTCTTAGTACATCTCACCCGTGACGGTCACCGTCCACAGGACTCGCGAGGAAACACATGATCGATGGTTCCGCCGTTTTGACAGTCTTTTTGGTCTACTTGGCCGGCGTCGTTATCCCCGGGCCAAATTTCGTTGCGGTGGTCCATAAAGCGGTGGCTGCTACGCGGTCAGAAGCTCTGGCTTTGGTCGCGGGCATCGTACTGGTCAACTTGTTCTGGTCCACCTGTGCAATTGCAGGTCTCGGGGTTGTATTTGCTGCGCTCCCTTGGGCTGCGCTTGTTGTAAAGGTTCTGGGCGCCGCCTCCCTGATGTGGTTCGGATTCCGACTGCTGATCAACGCAGGGAAGAATGCGCTTGGCCCGCTAAATGATGCCATCGCCGGCAGTTGCCGGCAGTCCTTCATTCAGGGTGTGGTTACCAATATTGGCAACCCCAAGTCCATGGCTTTCTATGCCGCTGTCTTTTCAGCCGCAGCCCCCGCCCACGTTTCGCCAGGCACGTTTTTGTCGATGCTGGCAGTTGTCGTGGTGGTTTCAATGACCTGGTATGGAATGGTCGCAATCGCTCTTTCGCAACCCAAGATCGCTGCCGGGTATCAAGGGAGGAAAAAAGCAATTGATCGACTGTGCGGTGGGTTGATTTTGTCTTTGGGGGTTCGCCAGCTGGTTTAGCAATCCTCTCCTTTATCCGAGAAGAAGGAGACACACTTCGCGATGTCTTTCCCGCTCCCCTCCCCGGCTGCGTACAGTTCTTCTCGATGGGTCAGGGCCTGGAGCCCGCGTCCATTTCGCAGGCCCGCGTCAGCGCTTGCGTATCGATATACTCCCGGATGTTCGTCAGCTTTCCATTTCGCACGGTAATGGCGAAGACCCAATCGTCCTCCCACGTTTTATTCGTGGCTTTGATTCTCCCCTTGGCGAAGCCGACGACCAGAACCCGGTCACCCTGCGCCACGTATTCGTGGAACTCCATGACAGAGGTTTCCATCTTTTCGGAAGCCTTCTGAAGCAGATCTTCCAATCCCGCGTGCCCGCGATGCGTGCCAGCCAGCGGCCAGTCCTCGCCCGGAATGATCCATTCAATATCTTCGGAAGTCAGCGCCGTTAGACCTCGCCTATCGCTGCGGCCCATTGCTGTAAAGAAGTCCTTAACAACCTGAACATTCTTTTGTGTGTTCATCGAAATCTCTCCACTTCTCTCGCATCTGATCGCGTCCGGTCTAATCAGATACCTTGTGGACCTGCCGGTGAGGAGCGTGGTGTCGGAGACTCAGCCGATATCGACTTTCAAGGCGATGTCCCAAGTACCGGCGCCGTTTTTCGCCAGGCCGATCATCATCAGGCCGAGCGCCTCGAGCGTCTGGGCCATGTGCAGGCCACCAACATCCAACGGACGCAGCCCGAGACTTTCGATGAACGTCGAGACGCGTGCCTTGGCCTGCGGATCGTCGGCGGCAATGAACGCATCGAAGGGGCCTCCCTTGGCAAGGACGTGGCCGAAAAGGGTGTTGAATGCCTTCACGACATGCGCGCTGGCGGGGGCGATCCTGGCGATCTCCTGCGCACCGGAACTGCCGGCGGGAGAGACGAGGCCCGTGAGGTCCGGCGAGGCCGTGTTGGTGATGTCGATGATCACCTTGCCGTCGAGCGCGTCCCCGTAATCGGCCACCACCGAGGCCGCACCGGTGTAAGGCACGGCGAGGATGACGATGTCGCCGGCGGGCGCGGCCCCATAGGTTCCTGTGGTCGCTCCTGCTGCGAGCTTGTCGACCAGCGCCTGCGCCTTGGCGGGGTCGCGGCTGATAACCTCGACGGTGTGTCCAGCTTTGGCGGTACGACCGGCGATGGCCGCGGCCATGACTCCTGAACCGATGATGCTGATAGTGCTCATGTGTAATCTCCAAATGAGTTGGGGTCTTGCCCGCAGTCTCTGAACGGGCTTCCCCCGGTTAATATCCCGTGGGTGCCGGGCTCGTTGCGACCCGGCGAACAGCCTCAGCTCACTCAGGCGACAGGAAAGTAGTGGCCGTTGTCCATATCGGCAAACAGGCCGGGCTGCGTTGGTGTCCAGCCGAGCATCCGGCGCGTGATATCGTTCGACGCCGGGGTATCCAGCGTCACCAGGTTCGCGAGGAAGCCGAAGAAACCCGGCCCCATCATTACGTCCGCAGGAATGGGCACGACGGGAAGGTTCAGACGGCTGCCAATGGCCTGCGCGATCTCGCGGTACGGGATCGCCCCTTCAGCAACCGCATGCCAGGATCTGCCAGCGGGCCCCTTCTCCAGCGCCAGGCGGAACAGGGTAGCGAGGTCGCGGGCATGCACTGCCGCCCACCGGTTGGAGCCGTCACCGGGGTAGCCAACAACGCCCTTTTCCTTTGCTTGCCCGATGAGGACCTGAAGGAATCCGGCCTTGTCGGTTGAGCTGTGCATGATTTCAGAAATGCGCACGACCGAAGACCGCACGCCCCGCTCTGCGAGACCGATGACGGTAAGCTCCACGATGTTACGAACCCGCAGGGAGCCCTTATATTGATCGCCAGCCGGAGAAAGAGCCGGATCCTCCTCGGTCGCCGGTCGGCTCTGGAGCGGCCCAGGAACCGGCCAACCCTCGTTAGTCGGCGAACCGATGCTTCCCGACACGACCAGCGGCTTCCCCGTTCCAGCCAGTGCATCACCGTATGCGTGCATGATCTGAACCTCCGCTGCGGCAACAGCGTCGATCCCGCCGACCGCAAGCAGGTCTTGTCGGTGCGCGACATGGATCACGCCGTCGGCGGCTGCAGCCGCCTCCTTGAGCCCCTCGAGATCATCGAGATCACCGCGACGCACCTTTGCGCCGAGCGCAGTGATCGCCTGCGCCGCACTGTCCGACCGGGCCAAAGCGGTGACCTCGTGGCCGGCGGCGATGAGGTCGGAGATGATGTACGGACCGGAATGGCCGGTCCCGCCAGTAACGAAAACGCGCATGTTGGTGTTCCTTGTAAGTGAGATAAAAAAATGGTGCTGCGGGTGCGGTCAGCCGAGAAGGCTGACGCCGATTGAGAAGTGGGTGTGCTTGACGGAGTGGGCGATGAGGCCCAGCGAAAGCAGGCAGGCGTGCTCCAGCGTTCGCGCCATGGGCAGCGGCCCGATGTCCATCGGACGTAATCCGAGGCTCTCGATGAATGCCCAGACGCGTGCCTTCGCCTGCGCGTCGTCTCCAGCGATGAACACGTCCAACGGGTGGCCCTCGACAGGACCGGCAGCCAGGACGTGGGAGAAGTGGGTGTTGAACGCCTTGATGACTTCGGCGTCGGCTGGGGCTGCTTTGGCGATTTCCTGCGCGCCGAAACTATTCTCAGGGGTCACAAAGCTTGTGAAGTCGGGGGCGACGGGGTTGGTGATGTCGACAAGAAGCTTGCCTGCCAATTCTTCGCCGTACTGCTTCACCACGTCGAGAGCGGCTGAATAGGGAACCGCCAGGATGACAATATCCCCGGCCGGCGCGGCGCCGAACGTTCCTGTCGTCGCGCCGGCTCCGATCTGCTCGGCCAGCGCCCGCGCCTTGGCGGCGTCACGACTCATCACCTCCACGGTGTGTCCGGCTTTGGCGGCAAGGCCGCCGATCGCTGCGGCCATGCCACCTGAGCCGATGATGCTGATAGTGCTCATGTGCAGTTTCCTTACAGATATGGGTTGATCATTCAAGGACTGCCGACACGATCCGGCGACCGCATTCAACGTACGAGCCATGCTGGTCTCTTCACTTGCAAAAAGCAAGTGACTTGCGAGAATTTACTTGCGCTATGCAAGCAATATTAAGATCCAGCCATGAAAACACCCTCTAAAGAAGACGTTCGGTCCCATTGCGCAGCGAACTATGGCGTGGAGATTTTCGGCGACCGGTGGTCGCTCTTGATCATAGGGGTTGGTGGTTCGATTAAGTCGAAGCCCCAGGTAGGTCAACGAAGAGGTGAAGGCGCTGGTCCGCAATGGCGGATGTATCTTTCCCGAGATTAAGGAATGAACCAGACGGCAAGCAAAAACGAGATCAGAAACCTCGCGACCAGAATGGCCTTGTCCAAGCCACCTGGTCGACTGCTACTACCTACCTTCCTTCGTCCCACTTGACTGGCGAACATGAAGACGGCGTCGTGACCTGTCAGGGCTTCACGAACCGATAGGCGAAGCGATCGGTCTCGCCCTTGATGGCGGGATCGAACGCCTTGATCGAGTGCGGATCGTCCTTGTTCGCGAGCAGGGTGCTTTCCGCGTCCAGTACGAAGCCGGCCGCTTCCACCTCCTCGCGAACGGATGCGGGCTCAATCCGATGCAGCGACTGGGCATCGCTGGTGCCCGCTCCGACGGCGGCGGCGTGGTCGATGATGACGTAGGACCCGCCAGGCTTCAGCTGCTCATAGACGGCTCGATTGAAGTCGGCGGCCGTGGCGCCCCTGGCCTGCATCAGCGCGGTGTGGAGATCGTGGTAGAACAGGTGCAGCCACAGGACATCCGCGGGTTGCGTGGCCTCCGGCATCGCGGCAAGGTCGGCGGAGACGGCTTCGACATTCTCCCGGCCCGGCTCTTTCGCGAGCGTCTGCATGCTGCCGAGCGGATCGTTCTTGAAGTGGGCGACTTCGGCCGGCACGAAGCTGTAGACCCGCCCTTCGGGTCCCACGGTGTCAGAGAACAGACGGGTCCAATCGCCGTCGCCTGGGTAAACGTCGATGACGGTGGAGCCTGCATCGACGCGTGCGAACCGGAGCAACTCGGATAGCTTGGTTGTGTCGTACATGGGGATCTCCTTTACGGCTGGGTATTCGGCGAGCGCGCGCGCCTTGGCAGCGTCACGACTCATCACCTCGACGGTGTGTCCGGCTTTGGCGGCAAGGCCGCCGATTGATGCGGCCATGTGTAGTTTCCTTGCAGATATGGGGTTGATCATTCAAGGACTAGCGGCGCGTTCCGGCGACTGTCCTAGCCATGCTGGTCGCTTCACTTGCAAAGCGCAAGCGAATTACATGAATTTACTTGCACCATGCAAGCGATGTTAAGATCCAGCCATGAAAACCACATCTAAAGAAGATATTCGGTCCCATTGCGCAGTGAACTATGGCGTGGAGATCTTCGGCGACCGGTGGTCGCTCTTGATCATTCGCGACATCGTTTTTGCTGGTAAGAAGACGTATGGCCAGTTCCTGAAGTCGGAAGAAGGAATCGCGTCCAATGTCCTTGCTTCCCGCCTTGCCTTTCTTGAGGGACAAGGAGTTCTCTCGAAGGCACCCAACCCCGACGACAGGCGCAAGGATTTCTACACGCTGACAGAGAAAGGCCTGGACCTCATTCCCATCGTGCTCAACATCGTCCTTTGGAGCGCGAAGCACGATTCGAAGTCATACGCACGGGACCTCGAGGAATTCGTGACCCGATTAACTCAAAACCCCACGCAGGTGAGCGAAGAGTTGAAGGCGCTGGTCCGCAGTGGCGGATGCATGTTTCCTGAGAGCAAGGGATGAGCTAGACGCAAGCGCGCCCTGGCACATTGCACGAACCATGTGCACACACCCCCGGCTAAAAGATGCAGCGAATGGCGGGGCCGATGTCCGAAACAGTTCTGGAAGGCGCCATTAGGGTTTTACCTACCCCAGCGGCTGTTCAGGGTCGATTTCAGCCGGTTGGCAATGGCCGAGGGCTTCCTCTGGCCTTCGCGCTTGAGCGGGCGCCTGTATCTCATAAATGCGGGGCATCTGTGTCTATCGAAAGGATCACTGGATGGGTACGGTTCACAGACACCCTTTCATTGATGAGGCAACCATGTACCTAACCGCTATGCCCTTTGGTACGACCGATTGGTCGACTGTCGAACCTCTGGAGTATGTTGGACAGACGGGTACCGCCTATTGGCGAACCTGCCAGTTTGGTTCGACGCGTGTGCGGATGGTTGAATACAGTCCTGGCTATCTGGCCGATCACTGGTGCTGGAGAGGTCATATCCTGTTGTGCCTGGAAGGCGAGTTGCACACGGAGTTGGAGGATGGTCGTCAGTTCACACTCACCGCGGGGATGAGCTATCAGGTGGGCAGCAACGCTGAGGGGCATCGATCTTTCAGCACTACGGGTGCCAAGTTGTTCATAGTGGATTAACGCTGGAATTGAAGCCAGAAGCCGACACTAGATAACAAACCTCAAAGAGGCCGAACAATGAGGTCGTCGGCTATTTAAGCCGCGGAGCCCTAGAACTTTTCTCTATTTATCGGTCTATGTGGACAGGCACATCCTCGGTAAGCGCGACCTCGCAGGCTTCCCGCAGTCAGATGGCCACACGTCCATTGTCAATCAGAGGTTGTCTTCGCTCATGAAATTCCATGACCCACGGATGGTGCTCTTCGGCCTGTTCGCGCTCGCGGCAGTGGGCTCCGCATCAGCAACACAAATGAAGACCTCAACCCCTGTTTTCGCAACTGAAGTGGCAGCCGTTCAGGCTCCGGTCGAGGCCGCCGGCAACCCTTGGCCAACCTTGGCCAGTATGGCTGGCAAACAGCCAGGCCCCTTGCTGGCCCATGACGACCGATACTGGCATGACGGCCGTTGGCACGATCGTAGAGACGATTGGCGCCGAGACGAATGGCGTAGAGAACAGTGGCGTAGAGAGCAAGTCCGTCGAGAAACTGAACGCCATCGTTATTGGGAGCGCCACGATGATCGGCCCATGCGGCACCGCTACGAGGACGATCACCGCTACTATCGTCGCTAGGCTGGGAATAGAGCTCGATGATGCCTTGGGAATGGCGGAACAAACGGAAGTCTGACCATTCAATGCGACGGTCGAAGCTGGACCGTCGCGCCCCGCCAGAAGACACTCGGAAACTCAACCGTGTACCAGATAGGCTCCCAACGGAACCCGATGCCGTAGCTTCTTGCATTTGCCCGGTGGGGGCTGATGCCCGGGCGGGCGATCAGGAAACCAGATTCGGCATTTACCCGGAGGCGGCCAATGGCCGCGGGGAATCTCAACGCCATCGTACGTGGGCACTGGCTCGGCGGAAGCCGATTGCAATTCTCCTTCGGGCATTGTGCGAGCGAAGTTGCCAGCAGCGCGCCCAGTATCCGCAGCGGCTTGTTCAGCAGCGGCCATTTCTGCTTCGCGGAGCCTTTGGGCCTCCTCTTCGAGCCCCTTCTGTACTGCAACCTGGTCCTCTTTGGCGTTGGGTGAGGTGCTCGAAGCGTTAGCCTGCTGCGCCGCCTGGATCAATTGGAAGTTGCGGTTGCGTAACGCTACGTTGCTACCGACTCTCATGTTCGAGCGCACCGCCAACGTTTCTGCCTGCTGGTACTGCCCCTGCTGAAGACGCAACACACCGAGATAATGCAGCGTCGCGGGATTATTCGGCTGGATATGCAGGGCACGCTCCAGCGTGGCAGCGGCTTGGTCCAACTGGCCATCTCCATACTGCCGCGAGGCGGTTTCGATCAAGGTGGTTGATGCGCTGTTACTTTGCGAGGGCGCCCTTCGCTCGGCAGCAACCGAACAAAGCGACGCGACGGCGCAGAACGCCAGGATAAGACCCGGCAGAAAATTCTTGGTTGGCATCAGGGGGYGGACTCGGCTGATCTCGGACGGCACTGTCGTAAAACAGGCCACCAGCACTGCTCGGCATCTGCGACACAGGGCCCCCATTGACCTGACCTGTACCCTGAAGTTCCCGCCACAACGGCCACCGCGGATGGAATCCGCAGGCCATCGCACCGGTATCAATTTTTACCTGAAATTTTAAGCTGGTATCATTCAAGCACTGACAAACCGAGCAGAAAACATGAATCGTCGTAAAAAAATAAATCAGTTATTAAAGGCTAACGCCAAAAAGGCCAGCGCCAAATTGGCACCGAAAAGCAAGACTAAATACATTAGTAAAGCTGACCGATTGAAGCTGGCGGCTGAAGCCGGTCAGGACTCAATCACTTGCGCTGAGAGCTGATCTACCTAGCCTTCGCGACCGACCGCTTCCGCCCCAGAGCCCACTTCCCTGCCCAACCGATCTGACAGATCGCGCGGACGCCAAAACTGCTACAGCGGTTTTTTTGTTGAGCTGCAGCAGTCCCCGTACCACGAGTTTACAAACTTGCTTCTTTGTAGGATGACTGAAGAAACTCTGCTATCAGCGATGTGATCTGCTGTTGAATCACCCCACGTGGGCGACCGCTGTCACCATCCCGGCAAATGATGCCATCGCCTGGTACATCTTCTTCGAGCAATGCCTCCGCGCCAGGTTTGCACATCGACAAGAAGCTGAAATGGCTTGCGTCGCTGATTTCGACGTAACGGCTTGACGCCGCAGGCAAGCGTTTGGCCAGGTTGGCAGACTCCAGTTCAGCAGGAAGATCGTGCGACGGTACGCCGGCAGCGATCACCAGCGTTGGTACCGGCAGCGCCGCCAGGCTTTCATCGGTCATGCCCCGTGAAAGGCCAATGTCCAATGTAACCACAGCAGTGACGCGTTTATCGCGCAAATCGGCGGCCAACGCGGCCTTTGATTCTGAGGTACTTGCAGGGTTTATCTTTCCATAGACGGTGCAACTTGCTAACTGCGGGTGGGCTTTGCAGTCATGGGCGAAGCGGTCTGGATCGAAACGAGCACCGGCGATCTCCAGGGCGGTCCAGCCGCCGAGTGAATGGCCCACTACTGCAATTCGGTCATTGGCGACCAAGCCGAATTTTTCTGGTTGAGTCGTGACCCTATCAATGGCTCGGCGTAAATCAACGGGGCGCTGCCATAACTGCGCCGCAGCTTGAGGGCTACGGTCATGAGTGGTGGTGCCAGGGTGATTGATAGCGGCGACGATATACCCCCTATGAGCCAGAGCACTGGCCAGCCAGATCTGGTTGCTCCAGTTACCTCTGTATCCGTGGGAGAGCACCAACAATGGATGCTTGCCAGCAGCGGGCGGCGCGTCACGAACGGCAGAAGCCCCGACGAACACCGCATCATCGCCGATCAATTGCGTGGCGGCGCTAGTTGCACTGGGGTACCAAACGACCATCTCCAGTGCGCGGTCACTGTGCGAGTCCGCCAGTGTGGAAGAGTGGAAGCCGACAGGGTTCTCGTCAGCGAGTGCGATAGAAGTCAGCCAGGTGAACAACAGGACGCCGAAAGCTATTTTCAATGTCGTTTCTTCCTTGATTAGACAAATGCATGGCAACCTGAACCCGCCGTCAGGCGAACCCACCTTCGTCCGGAGTCGAAGCTAACGTGGCTGCATAGTGAGCACGGACATTAAAGCCCACAATCGAACCGACGGGCATAAATTTCATCGTTAACTCTGTTCGCGGTCTTTAGTGAGAGGACTGAACGCCCCCCTTTTTCGACATAGACCCCTACCGTTAAAATATGAGGTTCATGGATCGCTTAATGAACATGAACTCGATGAGACCTGTTGAATACGAGCGGAGCAACGATCATGGAATATGACGACAAACTGATTGAAGAAGCCGTGCTTGCCCTGTTGGCAACCTTCAGTTTTGACAACGGCAATGCCTGGAAAGGGTTCGACTTCGAGACCATGAACCGATTGCATGAACAAGGTTTCATCAGTAATCCGGTGAACAAGAACAAATCGATTTGGTTGACGGCCGAAGGGCTGGAGCAAGGTCGGCAGATAGCCGACCGGTTGTTTAGGGTGTCCCGTCCTGAATAAGGTTTACACCTGTTTCAGGACTAGACAGCACTTGTTACTTTTCTGGTTTGTGCGTCGGTAGCGTCGGATGTTTCGGTTTGTTTGGAGGGTTAACGTGGTGCCTTCTGTCATCTTTTCCATCATCACGTTTTGGTTTTGGGCCTGGCTTGATGTGAGTTGACATACTTGTCTCGATATCCAAGTGGTTAATTTTCAGGGGGGGCAGCTAGCAACCGACGATACGGTACCTAGGCGCGCACAGAAAAGTTAGAACCAATTCACGAGACTTCAAGGGGAGAGAGCTAGAAAAGAGTTCTACCTATCACGTCTATAATCCCTCCCCCAAAAACCGAAGTTAAAAACGCAAACTAGACGGCCGAAGGAAACTCACCAAAACCATCTCAACCCAACTGAAGACCCCAAACCGCCGCAAGCTCATACGCAGCCTTATCAGGCAACACCGTCGCCCCACTCCGACGAACCATCCCAACATAATCAGCAAGTCCTTCAACAAGCACAGCCCATTCCGGGCGCGGGTCTTTGACGTAGTCCCACCCCAATCCCAACCACGGGCATCGCCCACCGATCCAGGCCTGCACAGCCGGGGTTGCTTGCATGACGTAGTCAGGGCGCGCGGGCGCATCCGGTCGGGGTTGGCGCGCCTTTACGGCCGGCACGTGTAGTTGCAGAACGCCATTCGCCTCGACGGTCACTTGCATCGCGCCAAGTAGTGCGATGTCAAAGGGAACCGGTTGACCATGGGTAACATAGAAATACGCCATGCGCCGGATGCTGTCGTAGTCGGCAACGGCGCGATACAGGTAGGCGCAGATCACACCCAGCATGGGATCCGCGTGCTTTTGGTTCCGCAGGTCGGCGGCGAGCCGGTCGATGCTGTCGGCTTGGAGCCGGCCGGCGGCGAAATCGTCGATAGCACCGAGCATCCCTTGATAGCTCTCAGGAGCATTGCGCGTGCCATAGGCCTGGAAAACGTCGCCGGCGGTGCTGGGTGTCACGACGGTGTACAGGTCATCGTACGGAACGACCGGTGTAAATGTGCCATCGGCCAACTCAACCAACACCGGCATCCCCTGTGGATCGCCCTTGATGCGGTACGTCTCGAACCCGGGTGTTGCGCCCAGTCGCTCGATCGGCTCCCGGGACAAAAGCTTCGCTTGACTGCCCCAGACGATCACGTTCGCCTGGCCTGGGTCGTTGACCTGTTCCAACCTGCGCCGAACCTCTCCAGCCGCAGTCTTGCGGACATCGGCAGCCGCATCTGCCTCCAGTCGCTGAACCAGTGACTGTACCTTTTGCGTTTTTTCAGGCGTATGAGTGGTCTGGTGCCGCAGCTCGAACAGATCCTGAAGCAGATCCTTACTGTCGTCGGGGATGGTGATGAAGTGGTCGGCCGGCACCGCCAGATCGCGCCCCTTGAAGCCAAAACCGGTGCCGAGGATCTGCTCGCGAAAGTCCGTGTCGGTATGCACCCGCTCAAGAATTTGTTCGGCGGCACCTGGTGCGCCACCCGCCTCGACAGCACCCAGGGTGGTGGCATTCCCCGTACGCGGCCAGGGCTGCAATTCGGCGACGCCCTGTAGTGGATTGGCGGCGTTATAGAGCACGGCCGGTTCCGGGTCGACCAGGCACTGCGGGTTGAGCTTCAGGCGATACTCTTTCGCACGCTCGGTGGTGCGCGACCGCACGCATTTGCCCAGTGTCTCCGTGGTGATCACACCATCGATGATGGCGGCTGGCTCGATGCCCCAGAGCGCGTCGGCGATCACGCCAGAAAACACACACTTGCCCGGAGCGCCGGACATCGGATCAGACACCATATAGCCGAGTTGTCCGTCCTGGCAGGAGGCCAGACGATCAAACCTGGGGCTGTCGACTTGTGTGCCCTGCACGACGATCCCGCGCACGGCATCGAGGCGCATCAGGTCGATATTCTTCGGCGCTTCGCGGCATGCATCGGTAATCAGCGTGATGCGCTGCACGCCATGCAGTAACAGTTCGGTGTAGAACAAGTCGGCCAGAACACGGTACTTCAAGCGCAGGGAATCGCTGAACAGCCAGGAGATCGAGCCGATATTCGCATCGGTGAGGCCATGGCCACAAAATGCCAGGATCAACTGCTCGACCACCTCGGCACCGCTCGGAAACAGTTCATCGACCGCTTGCTGCACCCGTTCACGGGTGACCGGAATGTCGCCGGCGAGGCCGTCGTCGACGATTCTTACGTTGCTGGCGCCGAAGCCCGAGCGGAGCGCCCAGTCGCCGATTGAGCGGGCGGCTAGCACCGCTCCGTCCAGGTACGCGAAGCGCAGCGACTGGTTTGAGGTCGGAGTCAGCGTGCTGACCCCGATCGCCAGACAGGCCCGCCTAGTCATGCGGGCGCGCCGCCTTTCGCGCAGTGAAGACAGAGCCAGGATCAAGTTGGGGGAAAATCGCCGGCCAACGCCAGCGCGGTCGATCCGCGGGCGTCAGGCGCTCAGCCAGCATCATTGCGCCTGCAAACAGCATGATCGGAATGTGCCACGCCCCGCCAAGCAGTGGCACCAGCATCCACGCCCAGCACGACGCAATGCACCAGAGACCATGCGTCATGCCGAAGATCAGGCAATCCCTGTCGGCCGCCCAACCGAACAGACCGATCCGCCGCATTCGGTGGCCACGATTGAGCGCCACGCGGTGCCACGGGCTGGCACTCCACAAACTCGCAATCAGCAGTGCCCCGGCAAGGGCCGCCTCTGCGACGGTGAGCTGCAACAATAAAGCGAGAACGGTCAGGATCGGCCCGGCGGCCATCCATAGCGCACCGTAACCGAGCAAGAAGCCGACTGATGCGCGCAGGCGTCTGCGTGGCAGGCTGGAACGCCAGACATGCATGAGCGGCATCGCCAGCAGCGGAGGCATCATCGCGACGAGCATCAGCGCCCAGTCAGCCAGCAAGCGGTTCAGTGGATTCAGGGCGAACTCGGCCTTTAGCACGGTGGGCCAGAGCATGACGATAGACAGCCCCGCCACCGAACTGCAGAAGGTCGGATGCGCAGCGTGCCCGGCGTTGTAAATGCTCAGGGCCAGACCGAGCCCAGCCGTCGCGAACAGCAACGGCCAGGGCGCCAGGGTAAAGCTGCGCATTACCGAACCTGGCTGCATGAGCGGGTACTCAACTCACGACGCCACTTCGCTTGAGAACGCTGATTCGGTCCACGGTCACAGGCTTGGCTTCCGATATCTGCTCGCCCGGAACAAGGGTCACACGCAGATGGTTCGGATCGAAGTCGCCAGCATCCGTCAGCCGCTGGGCCAGGTCAGTAATGTCGATCGTATAGCCAAGCCCATTGCCGCCGTGGCCGCCGTCTGGCCGCGAGGCGACGTTCAGGCCGAACAGCGTCAGGCTGCCGGCATGGCACTCGGGGTGGAGTTGTGGATCGACGCCTTCCGGCAAATTGACGTACACCTCCAGCAGAGGAGAAGGCGCGGAGCCGCGCACCGATTCAAGCGCCAGGTAAAGCCGGGTCACCTCCCTGCCCGGCTCCATCGCGCCCATGGCGGCGATGCCGGCGGTGGTGGCTTGCTGGTCGAGGTTGACTTGCGTGCGCACCGGCGCACCGCCGACCCTGACCATTGCCGCATTGGCACCGATTGGCTCGATGCTTTGTTGATCCGGCGCACCCATTTTGACCCGTGCCACAGCTTCTGCTCCAGGTGTTACACCGGTGCCGATGCGCAAGTCCGCATAGCTACGGTGCAATTTGCCATCTTTCAGTGTGTCGCGGCCGGAGAACTTCATTCCAGCAGCGCCGCCGGGCACCGGCATGATGAAGGTGCGGTCAGCCGGGCCGTTGAGCCAACGCGGATCATGAACCATCGTCTTGCCCGGCGTGCTCATCCATGCTTCCCAGAGGCGGTCGATGTTGCAATGGTGCAACCAGAAGATCGGGTCCAGGCCCGCGAGATACGGATTGGCCATGAATCCCTGGTCGCCGCCGATGAGACGATGGACCGTATTGTGCGGGTTGTTCTCCAGATCGCCGGTCCAGCGGGCGAACTGAACGAAATCGCCGGTGACGCCGCCGCCGAATCCGATGCTGCCGTCATTGCCGACCTGGAAATCATTCTCCTCCATCGCGGCGAGGCTGAACGCATCGCGTGGGCCCGGCCGTAGTTTGGTAAGTCCTTGTCGACGGGGGTATTTGCTGAGTGGGTTCGGGCTGCCGTCGGGCAAGGTTTCCTCCAGGAAAGCATCTGGAACACGCCGCGCATCCGGGTTGCCGCTGTTGAGGTAGTTCCAGTACGGCAGCGCCCATTCGTCGCCGGTCAGTTCCTTCACTTTCGCGGCGACGATCGCCTCGAATGCATACACATAACCGCGGTGCCAGGAAAGGAAATACCAACTGCCGTGCTGGCACTGACTGCCGTAGGTATAGTTGGTCAGATCCTTTGGAATCGGGTCGTCCACACCCAGCACGTTTTCGTCAATCCACAATTGCCTGTCGAACCCGTGGATGGCGCCCAGGAATTTCCAACTGTTGTGATCGGTGATCGGCAGCTTGTCCAGCTCGCGCATCGCCAGCGCATAGTTGAGCAGGACCTTGTTCCATCCAGAACCAAGTGTTGCGACATCTTGTCGAGCCGTACTCATGACCGCACCCTCCCTTGCAACATTTCGCCGCGTGGCGACTGTGTCGTCACACCGATTGCAATCCTTTGCAGTTCGCGACGTCATGTTAAGGGCGGAACTGCGCTCAAGAGGCTCGCTGAGTTGCGGTGATGCGCGCCTCTGCGAGATTCAGTATAGAAGCTCGGCAAAATGGTCATGGCGAATTCACCTGATATTTGCCGCAGGCGATGAATGGCAGTCACCACCACTAAGCATCCTGCAATTTTTCACGCAGAAACTCGATGAACCGTTGGGTTTTCGCCGGAAACAGTCGCGTCTCGGTGAGGGTATAAACCGTGACGGGCGAAGCCTGCCACTGCGTCGAGACTCTGCGCAGCGTGCCATCGGCGAGGTCTACCTGTGGGAGCACCGCCGCTCCCACAGGGATGAGTCGCTACATCTCAACCTGCGTACCCAGCTCAATCACACGATTGAGCGGCAAATTGAAGTATTTGAGATTGCTGTTGGCGTTCTTCAGCAAGAACGCGAACAGGGTCTCGCGCCAACGGGCCATGCCGATACGCTTAGTCGGGACGACCGTCTCGCGGCTGAGGAAATAGGTGGTGCGCATCGGGCTGAAATCCAGCTCTTTCAGATGACACAGGCTCAATGCCAGCGGCACATCGGGCTCTTCTATAAAACCAAAGTGCAGACTGACACGGAAGAAGCCTTCACCATAGGACTCGACCTCGAACCGCTGGTCCACAGGCACACGCGGGCGGTCTTCAGACACCACGGTGAGTAACACCACCTGCTCGTGCAGCACCTGGTTATGCAACAGGTTGTGCAACAAGGCATGGGGGACAGCATCGGATCTGGCCGTCAGAAATACCGCCGTACCCTGCACGCGATGAGGTGGTTGAGCGCGGATGCTGCTGATGAACAACGGCAGTGGCAGAGCGGTTTCGTCCAGTCGCTCGACAATGATCTTGCGGCCGCGCTTCCAGGTGGTCATCAAAATGAACAAGGCAATACCGGCAATCACCGGGAACGCACCGCCCTGGAAGATCTTCGATATGTTGGCGGCGAAGTACAGGCTGTCGACCACGAGAAAACCCAACAGCATCGGAATCGCCAGCCAGCGCGGCGTTTTCCACAGCAGCAAGACCACGGCCGAGGACAGGATGGTCGTGATCAACATGGTCCCCGTCACCGCCACGCCATACGCTGCCGCCAGCGCACTGGACGACTCAAAGCCGATGACCAGCAACACGACGCCGACCATCAGCGCCCAGTTCACGATACCGATGTAAATCTGTCCCTGCTCCTGACTGGAGGTGTGCTGGATAAACATACGCGGCACGTAACCCAGCTGAATGGCCTGGCGAGTCAGAGAGAACGCTCCGGAAATCACCGCTTGGGAGGCGATGATGGTGGCCAGTGTCGACAGCGCGACCATCGGCAGCAGCGCCCAGTCGGGTGCCAATAGATAGAATGGGTTGCGTACCGCTTCCGGGCTCCCGAGGATCAACGCACCCTGGCCAAAGTAATTGAGCACCAGGCCGGGCAGCACCAGCATGAACCAGGCACGGGCAATCGGTTTGCGACCAAAATGCCCCATATCGGCATACAGCGCTTCAGCACCGGTCAATGCCAACACCACGGCGCCCAAAATGGCGATGCCAATGCCCGGATGAACCACGAAGAATCGCACCGCCCAAGCAGGATTGAGCGCTTGCAGCACTTCCGGGCGTTGCAGAATGCCGAATGTACCGAGAATGCCCAACACCACGAACCACAACACCATGACCGGGCCGAACAGGATGCCGATACGCGCCGTGCCATGTTTCTGGATCAGGAAAAGTGCGACCAGAACGATAACGGACAGTGGAACGACCCAATGCCCGATGCCCTCGAACGCAAGTTGGAGACCTTCAACTGCGGAGAGCACCGAAATGGCCGGGGTGATCATACTGTCCCCGTAAAACAGTGCCGCGCCGAACAGCCCGAGTAACACCAGGATCCGGCTCATCTTCGGATACGGCGCCGAGGCCCGACGTGCCAGTGCCGTCAAGGCCATGATGCCGCCCTCGCCCTGGTTGTTGGCGCGCAGGATAAACAGCACGTACTTGATCGAGACGACCCAGATCAGCGACCAGAAAATCAACGACAGAATGCCCAGTACACCGTCCTGATTGGCCTGGACGCCATAGTGGCCGGCGAACACTTCCTTGAGGGTGTAAAGCGGGCTGGTACCAATGTCCCCATAAACCACGCCGACCGCGGCGACGAGCAAGCCCACTCCTGATGTTTTGGCGTGGGAGTTTTCATCGGCGGGGATCGCTGTTTCGCTCACGGGTAGCTTCTCTGAGATTGAAGGAAATAAATGGCATGCCACCTTCGAGCAAGAGGGTTTGCGGGGCTACCGGGTAAACATTGAAACTCAGCCATGAAACCCCACCGCTTGATAATGAGATTAGTCCATGGGTGTCATGCCGTTCGTTAAGGCGACCTGGAGGGTTTTGCAGGCCTGTCGACGATCAAAAAAACGCGACAAGTATCCTCGCAGGGGAAAACACCTACCGTAAAGAAAGCGTAAAAATGTTCGGGCATCAGTGATGCGAATTTCCATCAAGTTTCTTGTGCGCGACAAAAAATAGTCCTTAATTAGAGGCGAGGTTCTTTCCGGGACCTGACCACATCGCTATATCCTGTATTTCAACCCGAATCACCTGAATCGAGTGCCAAGGCACCACCAGCATGGAGTTTGCGAATGAGCCAAGGGCCTGTCCATGAGGACGACACCGCTATTGGACCTACCTGTACACCCTCAGAAGGTAGCGAGCAAACCTCCCCGTCCCTTCACGACCTGGGATTGAGCGATGTTCTTGAGGCACTGCCCGAGGCCATCTACACCACCGATGCCAAGGGTCTGATCACCTTTTACAATCGTGCAGCGGTGGCGCTGTGGGGAGTGACCCCGGCGCTTGGGGAGAGCACCTTTTGCGGCTCCTGGAAGCTCTATTGGCCTGACGGCACGCGGCTGCCCCACGATGAATGCCCCATGGCCATGGCATTAAAGGAACAACGTCCTGTCCGAGGGGTTGAAGCCATCGCCGAGCGTCCGAATGGCACACGCGTTCGTTTTCTGGCGTGCCCCTCGCCGATCTTCGATGCAGAAGGCGGCCTGATAGGCGCCGTTAACATGCTGATCGATCGGACCGACCAGACCGTCGCCGACGAAGCCGCGCTGATCCATGACGCGCTGGTCGAATCGTCCGCCGACGCAATCATCGCCAAAGACCTGAACGGCACGATTACCAACTGGAACGCTGGCGCCCAGCGACTCTTCGGTTACACGGCCGAAGAAGCCGTCGGCCAGCCCATTGACATGCTCATTCCCCTGGATCGGCAGGATGAGGAGCCCCACATTTTGGCGCGCATTCGTCGAAGCGAGCGCATCGAACACTATGAAACCCTCCGGCGGCGCAAAGACGGCAGCCTGGTCGAGATCTCTCTCGCCGTCTCCCCCATCAGAAATCGGCAAGGCCGTATTGTCGGAGCGGCCAAAATCGCTCGCGATATCACCGAGCGCCGACAGGCGGAAGAACAAAAGAGCCTGCTCATCAGAGAGATGGATCACCGGGTGAAAAACCTGTTCACCCTGGCGAACAGCGTGGTCTCACTGAGCGCCCGTTCGGCAACGACCCCCGGTGAACTCGCCTCTGCCGTTTGCGCACGGCTGAACGCATTGGCGCGAGCGCATACCCTGACCATACCGCACGGTTTGAGCAACGAGCAGCCCACGACATTGCATGCACTCATTCAAACCATTCTCGCGCCTTATGCCGGTGGCGAGGATAACAGCCAGGCACGCGCCTTCGTGACCGGCCCTGACATAACGATTGACGGTGCATCGGTCACCAGCTTCGCTCTGCTGTTGCATGAGTTTGCAACCAACGCCGCGAAATATGGGGCGCTCTCTTTGCCTGAAGGGCTTTTGGATATTTCCTGCAGCGAGAGTGAGGAGCTGTTCACCGTTGTCTGGAGCGAAAGGAATGGCCCTATCATTGACCGGGAACCCGACGGCACCGGGTTCGGCACACTTCTCGCAAAAGCGACCGTGCAGGGACAGCTTCACGGCGAAATCCGCCGTGACTGGAAGCGCGAGGGGCTGACCATCACCGTAGCGTTTCCCACCCGTAGCACTCGCGGCCAGTAGAGGGTTGGCTCCAGGTGGTGTGAAGCGATTCACACCCGTAGCACTCGCGGCCAGTAGAGGGTTGGCTCCAGGTGGTGTGAAGCGATTCACACCTACTTTGCCGTTCCGCCACCAGGCTTATAGAACAGAAATTTCGGGGTCTCGCCTGTCTTGATGTACTGCTTCGCCCAGTCGGGCTTCACCGTTCTGTCGTGGAAATACAAAGCGCCATGGGTGCGGTCCGTGAGTTGCTTGTTGAGTGCCTTGCGCGCGATTTCCTTGGCAAGGGTATATTCGTCGTCTTCCTTTACCTGATCTGCACGCCCGTCACACCACCATGAAAACTGGCAGGCGTGCTTTTCAGAACCTTGCTTGACCACGCCGCACACCGTATCCGGAAAACCTTCATGGCCCAGCCGGTTCATGACCACACCGGCGACGCCCTCCATGTCAGCATCCGTCACCCCTTTGGCTTCCCAGTAGATGCTGCGTGCAAGGCATGTAATGGCATCCTCCAGCGGCGCCGTGCCCGCCGGATCGACCGCCTGTGCTTCAGAGGTGGTGATGGTCTCGGACTTGGGTATCGGAACTTCACTCCCCTTCTCTGCCGCTTTCTGCTCCAGGACCTGTGCCTTGTCTTCAGCCACTTCCTTTTTTTGCTCCTGATCAGTCGCCCACACCTGGCCGCACAGAAGGATGATTGCGAAGCAGGTGGCTACCCCTTTAAATCGCATGTTCCGATCCTTCTGATTGAAACCGATGTGAACAACGAAACGATCGCAGACCTGAGTTGATTGTAGTCGGCGGAATTCATGCCAACAGGCAGGCAGTAAACTGCATTTGGGCGCGAAAAGGCATTGCATAAGGAGGGGTGACATCGCGCATCATGGGCAGGGTCCATTCAAGGGAGATTTTCATGCGCAGCCTGTCATCCGTTTTGCATCTTGGCGTGTTGTCATTCGGGTTGGTGTTCAGCGTCATCGCGTCGGCGGCCGATGAACAACAGCTGGTCGAGTCGATCAACGTTTACCGCAGCCAGGTGCAGCGCTGTGCCGGTCAGGCGTCGTCGGAGTTGCCACCGCTGGCCAGCGATCCGCGCCTGGTGCTGTCCGCCAACAGCATCGGCGACCTGCAGCAGGCACTGGCCCGCGCGGCGTATCCGATGGTTAATGTGCAGGCGATCAGCTTGTCCGGCCCGCGTGATGCACCCGCCGCGATGAAGGCGATTCAGGAGAGCTTCTGCCGGGTGGTGCTGGACCCGCAATTTGTCGATATCGGCGTCAGCCGGGAGGGCCGCGAGTGGCGCATCGTGCTGGCGCGCCCGCTGTTGACGGGGCGCTTGGGCGACTGGCAGGCGGAGGGACAGAAACTCCTTGAAGCGATGAACAGCGCCCGCACGCAAGCGCGCCAGTGCGGTGCCCAATCCTTCGCCGCTACCACGCCGCTGGCCTGGAACGCCACGCTAGGGTCAGCCGCCGAGGGCCACAGCCGGGCCATGGCCAACCATAACTTTTTCGATCACAAGGACCGCGACGGCCGCACGCCGGGTGATCGGGCCGAACTGGCGGGTTACGCCGGCCAGCAGGTCGGTGAGAACATCGCTGCCGGGCAGGACACGGTGCGCAAGGTGGTCGATGGCTGGCTGGCCAGCCCGGGCCATTGCGCCAACCTGATGAACCCGCAGTTTCGCGAACTGGGTGCAGCCTACGCAGTGGACCCGAAGAGTGACGCAGGCATTTACTGGACGGCGATGTTTGGCACGCCGTAAAGGCGGCTGCTTGATTGTGCTGCGTTAGCGCATCAAGACACTATCAATGACGTTGCCGTTGCCGCTGTAGCTCGGTCTTCAACCAGAGACCGGCCGGTTGTATGCCTGCCGCACAGCGCACTTCATAGGCGCGGCCACTCATGCTGCTTTGAGTGGCCGCCAGCTCAATGAAGTCTTCGGCGCTGTTCACCCTGTCCTGTTCTTCAAGGTACTCCAGCTTCTTCTCCAGATGCGCCCGGGCTTGAGGGCCGCCGTATTCGCTTCCGTTGCGTACAAACCGGCACTCACTGTGCTCGACAAAGTCCAGCAAGCTGTTTATTTCTTGAGTGGCTTGAGGTGGGATTTGTGCCTGTGCATTGAACACCACGGCGGTCAGGCCGATACCTGCCGCCATCAGCCATTGAGTGAGGGGCGTAGCAACATACCCAGTCAGCCTTCGCATGGTTATTCCTCAGAAAATCAGAGCGGTGATAGCCGCTCTGGAGCTGGCAGGAACAGGTCAATCGTCGTCTCGGTCGTCATGATCGCGGTGCCGACGGCGATCATCACGACGATCGTAATCCCGGTCATACCCTCGATCATTACGGTAATCATAGCCACGGTCATGGTCGCGACGGTATTCACGGTGATCCCGATCGTACCTGTCTCCCTCTTCCCAGTATGGCCAGCAGCCTCCCAGCAGGAGAGTACTTGCAATGGCCAGGGTCATTATCGCGGTGCGCTTCATTTGAACGTCCTAAAAGGTCAGAGCTACGGGGATGAGGTGACGCTCCCTGTGAATTCAATCGCAGTGCGTTCAAGCCCATAGATACGACCTTCCAGCCGATCAATGATTCAGTTATCGCCGGTCCTTATAGCGTCCTTTGGCTGTTACCGATGGTTTTGGCTTTTTCGATGGCCCACTCCATCGCCGCTTCCATATCCAGCAGATGCGGCGAGGGGTGTTTGTCCTCAACGATGGCCGAACCATCCGGCCAATAAACGCCGATGAACATCCCCAGCGAACCATCTCTCAATATCTCGGCCTTAACTTCGATACTGCATCCATTCGATAGCGTTTCCGAGTGGATCATGTGGCGCTCAGTCATGACTGCATTCCTCCCGTCGTTGCTATCAGCGTAACCCATGGCTATCAGCGTAACCCATGCAGCGCCGGGCGCGATGACGCTCAGGCGTCTGCCTGCACCACCTCGATCCCCAGTTTTTGATAATCCTCGACATTGCCCGAAGCCATGTGGCGTTCAGTGATCAGCGTATGCACACGGTTACAAGGCGCAACCACAAAGGGCTCCACCGCCCCCAGTTTGTCCGCGGTGGTCACGGCAATCACATGGGAGGCGCTGGCGAGCATCGCCTGCTTCACCGGCACTTCATCGAAATGCAGCGAGCTGAGGCCGACTTCCGGATGAATGGCACAGACTCCGGTGAACACCAGGTCGGCCTTGATGCCTTCGATCAGCCGCAGGGTTTCATGCCCGCTGGAAGACATCGTCGCAGGGTTGAGCTGACCACCGGCGACGATCACCTTGATGCCTTTGTATTCGGCCAAGATGATCGCAATCATTGGCGACGCGGTGACGGCCGTGATGACAATGTCAGTGGGCAGCGAGCGTGCGATCTGCAGCGTGGTGCTCCCGGAATCGAACATCACGATCTGGCCGTCTTTGACCCGGCGCGCGGCAAGTTGCGCCAGCCGGGTTTTCACCTCGTCGGTTTCGCTGACCCGGGTGAAATAATCCTTGCCCGTGTCCTTGGGCCGTGGCAACGCCCCGCCATGCACCCGCTGCACCAGCCCGGCACTGGCCAGCTCCGACAGGTCCCGGCGAATGGTGTCTTCGGACACGGCGAAATGCTGGCTCAGCTCGGAAGCCATGACCTTGCCGTCACGTTCGAGGATCAGCAGGATTTTTTGGCGGCGCAGCTGGGGGAGTTCGGCGGAGGAATGCTCGGCATGCATGGTTGTGCCTGTTTTTGCGTGTTTGTGCGAGATTAGCCAAACACCACAATGAACACAAGGTGCGGAACCTGTGGGAGCGCTCTGCCCAGAGCATCGACATCTCGTTTATGCTTTTGCCTATGGTGTGGGGAAACACTCCGATGCGCGCTGGGGCGACCGCTACGGGGCAACTTACGTTGCGCGATGAGGTTGCTGCGGATCAGTCGGGCTTTGCCGCTCACATCGGACAGGCGACACACTCGTTGTAGCAGATCGCAAACACGAAAAAGCCCGCACAAGGCGGGCTTTGGAAATCGATGTAGGTGGCCAGCGCTGGTCTCTGGCTTACAAGGTTTATCGGGCCTCTCACAGAACAGGATTTTTAGCTTTAGGCTGTTCTGCCTCACACGGCATAAGGGCTGGATCTCAGCGCGGAGATCTTTCTAACCGTGTACCCTTGGGAGCGCGCCCCACGCCTCCTCGCTATCCCTTTGCGCATCAGTCTGCGTCTTCACCTACAACTTCAGAATAGCAAACCATTCGAAGTCTGGGTCGGGGTTTT
Source organism: Pseudomonas sp. P1_A1 (assembly GCF_056406935.1). Taxonomy (NCBI): domain Bacteria; kingdom Pseudomonadati; phylum Pseudomonadota; class Gammaproteobacteria; order Pseudomonadales; family Pseudomonadaceae; genus Pseudomonas; species Pseudomonas sp. P1_A1. The sequence continues at coordinate 84,778 of NZ_JBFTZE010000001.1, forward strand.
TAGACTGATTATTTTCAAGGGAAATGATGGGTAAATGGAAAAATACTAACGCCGCGAGACGGACTTCCGTGCCGCCTCCAACACCGCCAAAAGATCGCAGGCTGAGTAGGAGCTGCCGAAGGCTGCGATCTTTTGATCCTGACACCCGTAAATCCCGTAGTGATCTGCACTCACTCCCGCTCACTACGAACGCAACACCCCTATCGCCCGCCGATACTTCTCAACGCGCTCCAGATCCTCCCAGGATGGCTGGGCAATCCGCGACAAGTCGCTGTTCTCTTCCAGATCCGCCAGTTTCACCACCCGCCCGATCGGGTTCTGCGCCGCGCGTTCGACGAACGCCTCGTAAGACTCGCCCGGCACCTTGGTCACCGACGCAATCGCCGTCAGCACCGTTTCGCTGAAGCCTTCCTTGCGCAGATCGTCGACGCTGATGCCGCAGTCCTCGACCACATCATGCAACACCGCCACGATCCGCTCTTCCAGTGTGTTCACCCGCAGCATGACTTTCAGCGGATGCAGAATGTAAGGCGCCCCGCCCTTGTCCACCTGCCCCTCATGCGCCGCAGCGGCGATGGCAATGGCGCGTTCCAGTGACTGACTCATGGGATTCTCCTCGGGTTGAATGCCGTAACGGCGCGGCCAGGATTTTGAAGTCTGCAAAATATGTAGGAATCTGCCCGTTGTGGCGAGGGAGCTTGCTCCCGCCGGGCTGCGAAGCAACCCCAAACCCTGCTAGCCCGCTTCCTCAGACACACTGCGATGCCCGGTTTTACTGCGTTTGCGCCATAGAGTGGGGAAAAGCCACTTTGCGAAATGACCATCCGAGTGTCCTACACCCCGGTTGCGGCTACCAAAATCGCTGCCTAGAGTGGGTCTGTCGCTGACATCGGTTGGCGATAGGGCTTCGCAGCCCTTAAGATTGACACCTTGTTCCGTCAAGCACGGCCGGCTCCCGGCTGAGCATCACTTTATGGCGGTTGTGCGTGGGAGACCTTCGGGTCTGCCGGGTCCTGGTGTTAATCCTCCGGTCTGCGAACCCGCGCATAGCTGCCACCCATTTTGTTTCGCAGCAGAACGGTGGCAATTCTACTTTTATAAGGATTGACACCATGACGACTCAAAACCCGCTCCGCCACTACAGCCCCATGTCCCACTTCGCCACCGACCACCCCGTCCTCCTCATCGACGCCGACGCCCCACTGCGCGAACTCCACAGCTGCCTCAGCGAACGCCTAAACGCCGTCCTCAAATACCTCAACCTCATGGCCTGCACCAGCCTCCCCGACTACGCCGAACACGACATCAACACCGTCACCAACATCGCGCGGATCATGGTCCAGGATGTGAGCGATGTGTTTCGGGTGATTGAGCAGCGTGGGTTCGATACGCCCAAGGGGCAGTGATTAAATTTCAGTCGTAGAAAAACCGCATCACTGCGGTTTTTCTGCTTCCTGCTCCAACTCTGACAACAACAATCAGTAAACCTGCACCCGCCACAACTCCCGCGACGAAGAACCCGTCGACATCGGCAGCCGCCCATGCAACGTCCGATAGTTGTCGATCAGCACCAGATCCCCCTCACTCCATTGATGAGCAATCAGGCACTCCGGGTCATAAACCAGCGCGTTGACCTGTTCCAGCAACGCCTGTTGAGCCTGCTCGTCATGGTCCTGCACCGATTGGCTCAAGGTCTGCAATGTCGAGTCGGTGCCCTCTTGGTAGCGCAGGATGAGCTCGCCGCTGCGGGGGTGGTGGTCCACCAGGCTGTACATGCGCGGCGAGCCGCCGAAGTAGGTCATTTTGGTGTAGTAGGTGATGTTCACGCCCTGCCATTGTCGGGCGACTTGCTGCCCGACTTTGCGCAGTACGTTGCGGCTGTCGACGATGGTGGTCTGGCCCTCGCCCGGCTGCGGCGCGGTCTTGCAGTACAGCATGAATTTGCTGGCGCAGAATTTCGGGTTGCGCTGAACCTGTGCGTCGCTGTCGGGCAGCATGTTCAGGTCCCAGTGCAACGGTGTTTTCTCCAGCGAGTGCACCACGCCTTGGGGTTTGTCCGCAGGCTTGACCACGTGGACGGCACCGAAGGCCCATTCGTAGAGCGTGCCGAAGCGTTCGCAGCTGCGAGCAAAGCTATCCTGGTCGTCGAAACGGCAGCCTTTGAGGCAGACGAAACCGAAGGTTTCCACCAGTGCTTCCAGCAGGCCGGTGGACAGTCGTTCGAAACCCAGCCCCAACGGGTCTCGCACCACCAGGCCAAACAGCGGAAGTTTTTGCAATTCGTACTCGAAGCCTTGGGCCTGCGGGTTTTCTGTTTGATGGTAGAGCCATGGCCGCCCCTCATAGGTGACCAGCACATGGTGGTCGAGGTCGACCTGGGCGCGGGCGCGAAGGGTTTGGCTGCCATCCAGGTTGCACACCGGCACGGCATGCCAGGGGCTGTCCGCGCGAGTCAGCCCTTCGGCCAGGCCGAAGGTGAATTTGGGTCCGGCATTGCTGTATTGATGGACCGACAAGCGAATGTCATCGCCGAAGAAACGGTCCACTGCCGCGTTCAATGCGTGCCCGCGATACATCATTTGGTAGGCTTTGAAGTTGATTTGTTGCAGGTACTCGTCCTCGCTCTGCCCTTCTTCACGGCACAGACGCAGGTCGTTGTAGAGGTGACTGCAGAGGTTGTCATGCGCCCGGCTGAGGGACTCATCGTCGCGGCTCTGCTCGATCAGCTCACCAAGGTTTTTCCACGGTAGACGGGCCTGCTTGATCAGGCTGGCGCGAACCGACTCGGCACTTTGGGCCTGGGGAAACAGGTCTTCCATGCTGACCCACTCAATCGTGTGGGTGGTGCACAGTTCACGCAACGCCCGGTTGTAAGCGGCGCGAACGTCGTCGGCCACGCCGACGATGTCATTGAAGGTCGTGCCGTCGCTGAGGATCGACACCACGCAGCCCGGTGCGTGCAACGCGGCGATGGCTTGGCCGAGTTGGTCGAGGCGCTCGATGGCCATGACCTCACCGTAATCCGGCAGCACGCCGAAGGTCTGGTCGCTGGCGTTTGGCGACTTGCAGGGAAAGCCTGGCAAAACCAGACGCACTGGCAGGTCCTGATCGAAGCAGTGCCCCAATCGAAGCGCCAGATGTGCCCTGCCTTGTGTGTCGAAACAATCATCCGTGCCTTTGAGCAGATAACCGGCCAGCAAATCGCTGACGGCAGCGATCCAGGCATCTCTATGTTCCATAGAACAATTTCCTTGAGGGTGTGTGTGTGTATCAATAGGATTTAACGGTGTCGCCATGCCCGGTGAACGCATGCGCAGCCCCGCAGGCTTGCTGCAAAATGCGCAGCAATTCGGCCGGGTGTTCACAGCACAAGTTCGGGGCCTGGGCCTGCAATGTAGGGGTCATGCCATACCCCCAAGTGACCGCCGCCGAGTGCATGCCTGCGGCACGCGCGGTTTGCAGGTCGATCTCGGTGTCACCGACGAACAAGCAGTGGTGCGGATCAATCGACAATCGCCGGGCGGCTTCCCATGCCACCTCCGGTTGCGGTTTGAGCGCCCTGCCCGCGCGATGCCCCAGAATCGTCCCGAAGGTATTCTGTGGAAGCAGTGCATCGGCGACTTGCCGGGCCATTTTGTCAGCCTTGTTGGTGACGATAGCTAGAGGCACTTCCAACTGGCGACAGCCTTCGAGCAATTCCAATACGCCGCTGAATGGCCGGGAAAATTGAACCAGGTTGTTTTGGTAGAGCGCTACATAGCGCTGGTGCATGGCGAGCGCATCAGCGACACCAAACTGCGTGGCTACTCGCTCGATCATCGCCGTGGTGCCGCCGCCGATGTAACCGCGCACTGTTTCCGAGGTCAGCGCCGGACAACTATGTTCGAACAGCACTTGGTTCAAGCACCAGGTGATGTCAGGCAGGGTGTCTACCAGGGTCCCATCCAAATCGAAGAGTACGGCTTCGACCCGCAACCGAGACGCCATCATTGAGCACTGGCGTAGTGACAAGGACGCCCCTTGCGGAACACCAGGCGGTGATAGCGCTCATCGACATTGCTGCGTTTTTCGAGGGTGACCACACCCCGCCGCTTGATGGCCACCGAATGCCAGGGCGTACGCCACAGGTCACTGGTTGGCACCAACCGGATACCGATCTTCGTCGAGACCGCCAACTGCGGGTGAATCGACAGGCGCAGGCAATGCGGGTAACGCGCCTGCAACAGCGCCCCCCAGGCTTCACTGCGCTGGATCACCCGCTGCGAGGCCGGTTTGGCGACCTTCTTCACCGCGTTGAGGCTCATGCCGGCGAATACTTTCAGTCCCGAGTAATCCTCGGAAAGAAAGCGATGGATGCCGCAGTACATCAACATCATGTGCGGATCATCCTTGAAGCGCTGCTGCAACAAGATCAATGACTGACCGTGCTCGATCATCATCTCCTCACGCATGGCGTCCAGACAATCCAGCTGAGGGTAGGCATCCCGGAGATCGAAATGGGCGAACGTGCCGGGATAGTGCTGTTCGGCGTAGTCCTGGATAGCGTCGGTGTAGGCCTTGACGTCCGCATCGGGAACATGCACCAAGTCAGAGAACACATAGCCATCGGAGCAGATATGAATCAGCGCCCCCGGTGCGTAGATCTCCTGGATCTCTGTGCACAGGCGGTTTAACTCATCGATAGCATGATGTTCAGCAAGATCGGGCAGATGACTCAGGGTTTTCTTGCGGCTGGGCGATTTGCCGGGAAAGGCTGGCAAGACCATTTCAATCTTGCGACCGCTCTCGACCGCCTGCATGACCTTGGTCAGATGGGGTTCCAGCACCTGCGACGACAGTTCGGGATCCTGCCCCGGGGCGAGGCTACGACGGCGAAACAGGCATTCGAGAATTTGCTCGGCAATGTTCATGTGTGGGGTGTTCTGATGCTCGTGCACCAGCTGACCGCACACCTGTTGAGCGACGGTGTTTGAACCTTGCATAGACAATCCTTTGTGTGGTGAACAACGGCCATCTTGTGGCCATCGGCAGATATCCCTTACCTGCGGGCGGCTAAATTCCTACAAGTCGTGAGGACTGTCAATCGTGGCAATCCGGAATATTACGGGACCGAAATCATCGAAAAACCCTCACACAGGCTCATGCAACGTCCAAATTGGCAAAGCCATCCTGCGGCCACACGCATGCCGTGGAACAAAATTAAAGCAGTGTTTTTTTTGTGGCTACACTCATGACTGGTAGCTATTGGCTACCAACGTGATGGGTCTCAACAGGAATTACAAATAGAAGGGAATCTGATGAACACGTTAAAAGCCCCCCCGTTTGTTTTTTTTGTGGCTACACTCATGACTGGTAGCTATTGGCTACCAACGTGATGGGTCTCAACAGGAATTACAAATAGAAGGGAATCTGATGAACACGTTAAAAGCCCCCCCGTTTGCCTGCGCTGCATTGTTGTTTTTCGGCGCTCATTCCATGGCTCAGGCTGCCGACATTCTGGATCAGGGATGGAGTGACACTACCCAGTCCAATTGGCTTGAACTTTCACAAGGATCGAGAATTCTCCCTCTCTCCTGGGCGCTTGCATTGGAAGAGCCTGGTTCAGAGGAGAAGTTCATGAGTGACAAAACGATCTCCGCCTACGGTTACACGCCTTATCGTCCGTCTTATAACGGTAAGCGCTTTACGTTGCCGATGGGTTTCGTTTTGGATGACAGTCACGACAGCAAGTTGTCTTTCACGAAACTCCGCTGGTTTTTTGGACAAGGGTCGAGAGAGCCGTGGGTGGGGATGAACTGTTCTGCTTGTCACACGGCTCAGATCAAATTTGAAGAGCAGAATCTTGTGATCAATGGCGGGCCAACGAACGCCGACTTTCAAAATTTCTTTAAATATTTTAGAGAGGCCTTAAGCAAAACGGCTTCCGACCCTGGAAAATTTGAACGCTTTGCAAAGAATGTCCTGGGTGATGACCTGTCGAAAGGGAATCGCCAACGGCTGAAAAAGTCCCTGGATAGCTTGAATGCATTTTATGCCCAAAACGAGACATTGAATGCCACAGATCTGCAATATGGCCCAGGTCGCCTTGATGCAGTGGGCCACATTCTCAACAAAATCAGTCAAGTCACCCAAGCGAAGCCGCCTACCCCTAACCCCTCTGATGCGCCGGTGAGTTATCCATTTCTCTGGAATACGCATCAACACGACTTCCTCCAATGGAACGGAATGGCCAAAAAAGACCAACTCCCCTCGATTAAAAATGACGGTGGCCTGGATGCTGGAGGTCTGGGGCGTAATGCTGGAGAGGCCATCGGTGTGTTCGCCGACATTCGACCGGTTAAAGAAAATCCGGCCAAGGCAGGATTTGTCTCCAGTGTGAATGTGAAAAATCTGGATGTTCTAGAACGCTCTCTTTATACCTTGAAGCCTCCACGGTGGCCTGGGCCGTTACCAGAAGACCTCACGCCGGGCGCCAAATTATTTGCGGACAATTGTGTCGGCTGCCACGCTAGCCTTCCTAGAAACGAGCTCGACACACCCATCAAAGCGGTCATGGTTCCAATCTCTGCGAATGAAAACTTGAACCCTCGGGGCCCAAATGACAGGACCATTAGCACGGACCCCTGGATGGCGTGCAATGCCTATCAATTTAAAGCGGATGCTGGAGTGTTGTCGGGTTATCCCAGAGTCGATAATCCAAAAGAGACCATTCAGTCAAATGACCTTCTCTACAACATGCTGGGTGTGACCGTCCTTGAGACATTACTTGGTAAAGGACGCGATGTCGCCAAGTTGGCTCTTGATGGATTTTTGGGAATAGAGCCTCAACCTGAAAAAGTCCCTGGTTTCAGGAACCGTGCCTTGTTCAGTAGTGCTGATGAGAAAGCGCTACGGCTATACAACTGCTACCGTGCCAGCCCAACCGTTCCTCTTCTCGCCTATAAAGCAAGACCCCTCAGCGGCATCTGGGCCACCGCTCCCTATTTGCATAACGGCTCTGTACCGACTCTCAACGACCTTCTCCTTCCACCCCATCAGCGCCCCTCGACTTTTTATACAGGGACCAATGAGTTCGATGACAAAAAGGTTGGATTCAAGACCGAGAAATCGGACAAGAACTGGTTTCTTTTCGACACCAAGCTTGAGGGCAATAGCAACGCCGGCCATGACTATGGCGTGGGCAAGCTCAATGATATCCAACGGTCACAGCTTCTCGACTACTTGAAGTCACTTTGAACGGCGTCGCGGACGCCCTCACCTGAGGCATGGAGTGGTAATCGCTGGTAGGGGCGACCGAAAGTAGTGGTCGCCCCGCCGGAGGTAGTTACAGGTTTAATGTTTGCTTTAGATATCAGAAGTTAGCCGGGGTGTTGGCGCTGATGATTTCCGCCTCATCCGCCCCAATATTGCGAAACCGATGCGGCAGCGTCGTCGGGAAGTAATACCCATCCCCGGCATTCAACACACTACTCTGCCCATCCACCGTCAACTCAACCGTGCCACGGGTTACGAGCCCACACTCCTCCCCTTCAGCATGCACAATCGGCTCTTCCCCAGAGCTCGCCCCAGGCGCGTATTGCTCGCGCAACAACCGCATCTGCCGACTCGGCACCGAAGCGCCAATCAGCAACAACCGCAACCCATGACGCCCGAGATCCGGCTGTTCATTGGCGCGAAACACGTACTGGTGCTCGCGTGGCGGTTGGTCGAAGGTGAAGAAGTCCGCCAAGGACATGGGGATGCCTTCGAGCAGTTTTTTGAGAGAGCTGACGGAGGGACTGACGCGATTCTGTTCGATCAGGGAGATGGTGGCATTGGTGACGCCGCTACGCCGGGCCAGCTCGCGCTGGGACAGTTTGTAGCTTTCGCGTACTAATTTGAGTCGTGAGCCCGTGTCCATGACAGCCTTATGTGAGAACTACTTAAGGGGTAATGGGGGTGGGTGGCGGGCGACTGGTGGCCGCGGATTACGCCGTTTCCCGTCCCGGAACCGTGGAAGGCGGGTATTAAATCACGTTTGTTGGTGCAGCTCAGCAGGTTCGATAAACGGCTGGCAAAAAAGCCGATGGTGCGGGAATTGTGGGAGTGAGTTTGCTCGCGATGGCGGTGCGTCAGTCGATAGAGATATCGACTGTGCGGCCGTCTTCGCGAGCAAGTTCAGCTCCTACAGGGATTGCGTCAGGTTTAGATACCGAAACGATCTCGCAAAGCGTAATACGCCGCGCCCATGGCGGTGAGTGGGGCCTGGAAGGTGCGGCCGCCGAGCATGGGCATGTGTGGCAGGGAGGCGAAGGCGTCGAAGCGTTCGGCGTCGCCGCGGATCATTTCCGAGATCAGTTTGCCGGCCAGGTGCGAGCAAGTGACGCCGTGGCCGCTGTAGCCTTGCATGTAATAGGCGTTTTTCTCGATGCGGCCGAATTGCGGCATGCGCGACATGGTCAGCAGGAAGTTGCCGGTCCAGCGGTAGTCGATCTTCACGTCCTTGAGTTGCGGGAAGGTCTTGAGGATTTTCGGGCGGATCAGTTGTTCGATGTCGTCCGGCTCGCGGGCGCCGTAGACCACGCCGCCGCCGTACAGCAGGCGGTTGTCGGCGGTGAGGCGGTAGTAGTCGAGCAGGTAGTTGCAGTCTTCGACGCAGTAGTTATTGGTGATCAGGCTGCGGGCGACCTTCTCCGACAACGGCTCGGTGACGACGATCTGCGAACCGCAAGGCATGCTTTTGCGGGTCACGCGGTTGTCGAGGTCTTGCGGCAGGTAGGCGTTGCCGGCGATCAGCAGGTACTTGGCCCGCACCACGCCTTTGGCGGTGCGCACGGTGATCGGTTCGCCGTAGGAGATGTCCACGGCGGCGGATTGTTCGTAGATTTTGCCGCCCAGGCGAATGATCGCAGCGGCTTCGCCGAGGGCCAGGTTCAGCGGGTGGATGTGGCCGCCCTGCATGTCCAGCAAGCCGCCGACGTAGTTGTCGCAACCGACTTCGCGCTGGATGTCCGAGGCGTCGAGCATTTTCAGGTTGTTGTTGCCGTAGCGTTCCCAGTTACGCTTCTGCTCGGCCAGGCCATTGAGTTGCTTCTTGTTCAGCGCTGCGAAGATGCCGCCGGGGCGGTAGTCGCATTTGATGTCGTACTCCTTGATGCGCGAACGGATGATGTCGGCGCCTTCGAAGATCATGCTGCCGAGCACTTCGGCGGTCTTGTCGCCGTAGCGCTCTTCGATTACATCGACGTCGCGGCTGTAGGAGTTGACCAGTTGGCCGCCGTTGCGACCGCTGGCGCCGAAGCCGACTTTGGCGGCTTCCAGCACCGTAACCTTATAGCCGGCTTCGGTCAGGAACAGCGCCGAGGACAGGCCGGTGTAGCCGGCGCCGATGATACAGACATCGCAATCCACGGCTTCTTCCAGGGTCGGGAAATCGATGGCTTCGTTGCGGGTGGCGGCGTAGTAGCTGTTGACGTGCTGTTGTTTCATAACGTTCTCCGAGGGCCGCCGGCATATACCGGCGACCGCCGCTGCAAAAGTGTTAGAGCTTGATCCAGGTCGCTTTGAGTTCGGTGTACTTGTCGAACGCGTGCAGCGATTTGTCCCGACCGTTACCCGACTGCTTGAACCCGCCGAACGGCGCGGTCATGTCGCCGCCGTCGTACTGGTTGACCCAGACACTGCCGGCGCGCAGGCCGCGAGCAAAGGTGTGGGCCTTGCTGAGATTGCTGGTCCACACACCAGCAGCGAGGCCGAAGATGCTGTCGTTGGCGATCTGCAGCGCTTCTTCGGCGGTGTCAAAGGTGATCAGCGACAGCACCGGGCCGAAGATTTCTTCACGGGCGATGGTCATGGCGTTGGTCACGCCGTCGAAAATCGCCGGCTCCACGTACAGGCCACCGGAGCCTTCGAGGGCACGATTGCCGCCAGCAATCAGTTGCGCGCCCTGGTCTTTGCCGACCTGGATGTAGCGCAGCACATTGTCCAATTGGCGCTGATCGACGACGGCGCCGACGGTGGTTTCAGGGTCGAGGGCATGCCCCGGTTTCCAGGCTTGCAGTGCCTCCACCAGCAACGGAATGAACTGCTCGCGGATCGAGCGCTCCACCAGCAGGCGCGAGCCGGCGGTGCAGACTTCGCCCTGGTTGAAGGCAATCGCACCAGCCGCTGCCTGAGCGGCTGCGCGCAAATCCGGCGCGTCGGCGAACACCACGTTCGGGCTCTTGCCGCCCGCCTCCAGCCAGACGCGTTTCATGTTGCTTTGCCCGGCGTAGATCATCAGTTGCTTGGCAATCGCGGTGGAGCCAGTGAAGGCCAGCACGTCGACGTCCATGTGCAGCGCCAGCGCCTTGCCGACGGTGTGACCGAAACCCGGCAAGACGTTGAACACGCCTTTGGGGATGCCGGCGTCGAGGGCCAGTTGCGCGATGCGGATCGCCGTCAGCGGTGACTTTTCCGAAGGCTTGAGGATGAACGAGTTGCCTGCCGCCAGGGCTGGAGCGAACTTCCAGCTGGCCATGATCAGCGGGAAGTTCCACGGCACGATCGCGGCGACCACGCCTGCGGGTTCGCGGGTGATCAGGCCCAATTGGTCGTGCGGGGTGGCGGCGACTTCGTCGTAGATTTTGTCGATGGCTTCGGCGCTCCAGCGGATCGCGTTGGCGGCCGCTGGAATGTCGATGGCCATGGAATCGCTGATCGGTTTACCCATGTCGAGGGTTTCCAGCAGCGCCAGTTCTTCCTGGTTGACCAGGATCAAGTCCGCGAAGCGAATCAAGATGCGCTTGCGCTCTGCGGGTGCCAACCGCGCCCAGATGCCGGATTCAAATGCACGGCGCGCGACGGCGACTGCCGCATTGGCGTCGGCTTCGTCGGTGCTGGCGATGTTCGCCAGAAAGCGGCCGTCGACCGGGCTGATGCATTCGAAGGTGGCGCCACTGAGTGCCGGGCAATATTGGCCGTCGATGAATGCGCGGCCTTCTAGTGTCAAGGACTGGAAGCGTTGCTCCCAGTCGCTGCGAGTGTTTGTCATGGTTGTGACTCTACGCAGAGGAATAGGTGATCGTCAGGCTGACACCCGTAGGAGCTGCCGAAGGCTGCGATCTTTCGATTTTGGTTGCCTTGAAGCCGCCGAAGGTCAAGATCAAAAGATCGCAGCCTTCGGCAGCTTCTACAGGGGGTATTCATCAGCCATTAAAGATGTGCCGATACGGGTATCAAACCGTGTGCAGGTACCAGTTGTACTCAAGGTCTGAAATGGAGTTCTCGAACTCGGCCAGCTCGCTTTCCTTGCACGCCACGAACACGTCGATGTACAGCGGGTCGATGTAGCGCGCCATGACTTCGCTGTCGTCCAGTTCGCGCAATGCATCGCGCAGGTTGTTCGGCAGGCTTTGCTCGTTCTGCTCGTAGCTGTTGCCTTCAACCGGGGCGCCCGGCTCGATTTCGTTGGTCAGGCCGTGGTGAATACCAGCCAGCACCGAGGCCATCAGCAGGTATGGGTTGGCATCGGCGCCGGCGACACGATGCTCGATGCGCACGGCATCCGCCGAACCGGTGGGTACGCGCACCGCTACGGTACGGTTGTCGATGCCCCAGCTTGGCGAGTTCGGTACGTAGAACTGCGCGCCGAAACGACGGTAGGAGTTGACGTTCGGGCAGAGGAACGCCATCTGCGCCGGCAGGGTCTCGAGCACACCGCCGATCGCATGTCGCAGCGCGGCGTTCTGCTCGGGATCCTCGCTGGCGAAGATGTTGTTGCCTTGCTTGTCGAGAATCGAAATGTGCACGTGCAAACCGTTGCCCGCCTGACCCGGATATGGCTTGGCCATAAACGTGGTGTCCATCTCGTGGTCGTAGGCGATGTTCTTCACCAGACGCTTGAGCAGCACCGCGTAGTCGCAGGCCTTTATAGGGTCGGAGACGTGATGCAGGTTGACTTCGAATTGCGCCGGGGCGCTTTCCTTGACGATCGCGTCAGCCGGGATGCCCTGCTCTTTCGCGCCTTCGAGGATGTCTTGCAGGCAGTCGACGTATTCGTCCAGATCGTCGATCAGGTACACCTGAGTCGACATCGGACGCTTGCCTGAAACTGGCGAGCGTGGCGACTGCGGACGACCGTTCACGTTGTCCTGGTCGATCAGGTAGAACTCCAGTTCGAACGCCGCGCAAATGGTCAGGCCCATGTCATCGAACTTGCTCACCACCTGACGCAGCACTTCGCGCGGGTCAGCAAAGAACGGCTGGCCTTCGAGCTCATGCATGGTCATCAGCAACTGCGCGGTCGGGCGCTTCTGCCAGGGTTCGATGCTGAGGGTATCGGGGATGGGATAGCAGATGCGATCCGAGTCGCCGATGTCCAGACCCAGGCCGGTGCTTTCCACCGTGGAACCGTTGATGTCCAGGGCAAACAGCGACGCCGGCAGGTTGATGCCTTTTTCGTAGACCTTGTGGAGACTGGTGCGCTCGATACGCTTGCCGCGCACCACACCGTTCATATCCGCAATCAGAAGGTCGACGTACAAAACCTCAGGATGTTGCTTAAGGAATGCGTTTGCTTCGTTGAGTTGAACGGCACGCAGAGGGACCTACATGATGCACCTATTAGCTGTTAATTATTATGTTCACTTCACTTGCGAGAGCCAGTCAACCCGAACGGCAAAGTGAAGTCAATAGCGAACACATGGCCTTTCAGCCTTTATTTTCTGGCCTTTTTTGGGCCATAGAGTGCCATATCAGGCTTACACACCGCGTAGACCCTCAGCATCGGACGTTCGGCGTTTAGAATTTTTTACATGAGAGTTGTTAATTAAAATCAACAAGGCTAAGCTCCGGAAAAGCTCGTTCAAGTGTGAAACTTCGAGGTGATAAAAATGGCATTCAAGCCATTGATCGGCGTTACTGCGTGCGTCAAACAGATTGGCCTGCACCCCTACCACGTCAGCGGCGACAAGTACTTGCGTGCTGTCAGCCTCGCGGCATTGGGGCTGCCAGTGGTCATTCCTTCCTTAGGCGACCTGACCGAAACCGATGCGCTGCTCGCGCAGCTCGACGGTCTGCTGCTGACCGGCTCGCCGTCGAATGTGGAGCCTTTCCACTATCAAGGCCCGGCCAGCGCTCCCGGTACGGATCACGATCCGCAACGGGACGCCACCACCCTGCCCTTATTGCGCGCAGCCATCGCCGCCGGTGTTCCGGTGCTCGGCATCTGCCGGGGCTTTCAGGAAATGAACGTGGCGTTCGGCGGCAGCCTGCATCAGAAGGTGCACGAACTGCCCGGCATGCTCGATCACCGGGAAGCGGACTGTCCCGATCTGGCGGTGCAATACGCACCGGCCCATGCAGTGACTGTGCAACCGGGCGGTGTGTTCGAAGCACTGGACCTGCCACAGGTATTCCAGGTCAATTCGATTCACAGCCAGGGCATCGACCGACTCGCACCCGGCCTGCGCGCTGAGGCGATCGCGCCGGATGGTTTGATCGAGGCGATCTCCGTCGAGCACAGCAAGACCTTCGCCGTCGGCGTGCAATGGCACCCGGAATGGCAGGTGCTTTCGAATCCCCCTTACTTGAGTATTTTCCAGGCGTTTGGCGAGGCGTGCCGACAACGGGCGGCGCTGCGCAATACGCGCTGACTTCAGACATTACCAATCGATTGACTGCCTCCGTGAGTCTGGCGGGCGTGCCTTTGCGCGCCGGTGGCTCGCGTAATAGATGAACCGCAATAACAACAAGTACGACCAGGCAGCCAGGACGGCGGTGCCGAATAAGCCCGAGCGCCAGCGCATCGCCCGGCCCGGGTTTGCAATCCACTCTTAAGTCAGGCCGTGTTGGCCCGACGACTGAAACCTGTTGGGAGTTTCATATGGCAAACGCCTCCAGCATCTACAGGAAGGCTCTTGATGGTCACCAGGCACCGAAAAAGGTGCTGGTGAAAGTCGACCGCGTCACCAAGAAATTCGACGAAACCACCGCCGTGGACGATGTGTCCCTGGAGATCCATCAAGGCGAAATCTTCGCCTTGCTCGGTGGTTCCGGCTCGGGCAAATCGACGCTGCTGCGCATGCTCGCCGGCTTCGAGCGCCCGACCGAAGGGCGGATTCTGCTCGACGGTGTCGACATCACTGACATGCCGCCCTACGAACGACCGATCAACATGATGTTCCAGTCCTATGCGCTGTTCCCGCACATGACGGTGGCGCAGAACATCGCCTTCGGTCTCAAGCAGGACCGTTTGCCCGCCAGCGAAATCGACGCCCGTGTCGAAGAAATGCTGCGCCTGGTGCACATGACCCAATACGCCAGGCGCAAGCCGCATCAGTTGTCCGGCGGTCAGCGTCAGCGTGTGGCACTGGCGCGTTCGTTGGCCAAGCGGCCGAAGCTGTTGTTGCTCGATGAACCGATGGGCGCACTGGATAAAAAGCTGCGTTCGCAGATGCAACTGGAGCTGGTGGAAATCATCGAGCGGGTCGGCGTGACCTGCGTGATGGTGACCCACGACCAGGAAGAAGCCATGACCATGGCCGAGCGCATCGCGATCATGCACCTGGGCTGGATCGCCCAGATCGGCAGCCCGGTGGACATTTATGAAGCACCGGTCAGCCGCATGGTCTGCGAATTCATCGGCAACGTGAACGCCTTCGACGGCACCGTCGTGGAAGACCTGGAAGGTCACGCGATCATTCACAGCCCCGACCTTGCCCAGAAGATTTACGTCGGCCACGGCGTGAGCACCTCGGTGCAGGACAAGTCGATCACCTACGCCATCCGCCCGGAAAAAATGCTGGTCAGCACCCTCAAGCCCGAAACCCGCTACAACTGGTCCGAAGGCAAGGTGCACGACATCGCCTACCTCGGTGGCCACTCGGTGTTTTATGTGGAGTTGCCTGGCGGCAAGATCGTCCAGTCGTTCATGGCCAACGCCGAACGCCGTGGCGCGCGCCCGACCTGGGACGATCAGGTCTATGTGTGGTGGGAAGACGACAGCGGCGTGGTACTGCGCTCATGAGAACCTTCAATCAGCAGTTCCTGCGCCTGGTGCCCAGTGGCCGCAAAATGGTCATCGGCATTCCATTCCTGTGGCTGTGCCTGTTTTTCCTGCTGCCGTTCTTCCTGGTGATGAAGATCAGCTTCTCGGAAGCAGCCCTGGCCATTCCGCCCTACTCCGAGATTTACACCTTCGCCGAACAGAAATTCCAGCTGCTGCTGAACCTCGGCAACTACTCGCTGCTGACCGAAGATGAGCTGTACATCTCGGCTTACTTCGGCTCGTTGAAGGTCGCATTCTTAAGCACGCTGATGTGCCTGGTGATCGGTTTCCCGATGGCTTATGCGATCACCAAGGCCAGCAAGGAAGCGCAAAACGTCTTGCTGCTGTTGATCATGATGCCGACCTGGACCGCGATCCTGATTCGCGTGTATGCGTGGATGGGCATCCTCAGCAACAACGGATTGCTCAATGCGTTCCTGATGTGGACCGGGCTCACGTCGCAGCCGATCGAGATCCTCAACACCAACACCGCCGTGTACATCGGGGTGGTCTACGCGTACCTGCCGTTCATGGTGCTGCCGCTGTACGCCAACCTGGTGAAGCACGATGGCAGCCTACTGGAAGCCGCGTCGGACCTGGGCTCGAGCAACTTCAACAATTTCTGGAAAATCACGGTTCCGCTGGCCAAGAACGGGATCATCGCCGGCTGCATGCTGGTGTTCATTCCGGTGGTCGGTGAGTTCGTGATTCCGGAACTGTTGGGTGGCCCGGAAACCCTGATGATCGGCCGCGTGCTGTGGCAGGAGTTCTTCAACAACCGCGACTGGCCGGTGGCGTCCGCCCTGGCGGTGGTGATGCTGGCGATCCTGATTGTGCCGATTTTGCTGTTCAACCGTAGCCAGGCCAAAGAGATGGAGGGACGGGGATGAACCGTTTCGGATTTTCACGATTGATGCTGGTGCTCGGCCTGTCGTTTATCTACCTGCCGATGCTGATTCTGGTGATCTACTCGTTCAACGCCTCGAAACTGGTAACGGTGTGGGGGGGCTGGTCGGTGAAGTGGTACGTCGGCCTGCTCGACAACACGCAACTGATGGGCTCGGTGGTGCGCTCGCTGGAAATCGCCTGCTACACGGCGATTGCCGCGGTGGCGCTCGGCACATTGGCGGCGTTCGTGCTGACCCGCGTGACGCGCTTCAAGGGCCGTACGCTGTTCGGTGGCCTGGTGACGGCGCCGCTGGTGATGCCGGAAGTGATCACCGGTCTGTCGCTGTTGCTGCTGTTCGTGGCCATGGCGCAGATGATCGGCTGGCCGCAGGAACGCGGCATCGTCACCATCTGGATCGCTCACACCACGTTCTGTGCCGCGTATGTGGCGGTGGTGGTATCGGCGCGCTTGCGTGAGCTGGATTTGTCGATCGAAGAAGCTGCCATGGACCTCGGTGCACGGCCGCTCAAGGTGTTCTTTTTGATCACCATCCCGATGATCGCGCCGTCACTGGCAGCCGGCGGCATGATGTCGTTTGCCTTGTCGCTGGATGACTTGGTACTGGCGAGCTTCGTGTCGGGGCCAGGTTCGACGACCCTGCCGATGGAAGTATTCTCGGCGGTGCGCCTGGGCGTGAAGCCTGAGATCAATGCGGTGGCCAGTTTGTTTCTGCTGGCGGTGTCGCTGGTGACCTTCCTGGTCTGGTACTTCAGCCGCAAGGCCGAAGCCACCCGCAAACGGGCGATTCAGGAAGCCATGGACCAGACCGCCAGCGAATCCTGGCAGCAACCGAAAAAGCAAATGGTAGAAGCGACGGCCTAGGCCGTCGCGTTTCACAGCGTTGCGTTTTTGAAAAACAAGAAATGGAGTTGTACCGATGAAAATGTTTGGCAGGACTCTGCTGACACTGTCCTTATTGGGCGCAATGACCGCTGGCGCCCAGGCCAATGACAAGGTTCTGCGCGTCTACAATTGGTCGGATTACATTGCCCCGGACACCGTCAAGAAGTTCGAGGACGAGACCGGTATCCGCGTGACCTACGATGTGTTCGACAGTAACGAAACCCTTGAGGCACGGCTGCTGGCGGGAAAATCCGGCTATGACATCGTGGTGCCGTCCAACAGCTTCCTGGCCAAGCAGATCAAGGCCGGGGTCTATCAGGAACTGGACAAATCGAAGCTGCCGAACTGGAAGAATCTCAACCCGGTGCTGCTGAAAAACGCCTCGGCCAGCGACCCGGATAACGGCCACGCCTTCCCGTACATGTGGGGTTCGATCGGCATCGGCTACAACCCGGCCAAGGTCAAGGAAGTGCTGGGCACTGACGCCCCGGTGAATTCCTGGGACTTGCTGTTCAAACCGGAAAACGCCGCCAAGCTCAAAGCCTGCGGCATCAGCTTTCTTGATTCACCGACAGAAATGCTTCCGGCTGCCCTGCACTATCTGGGCTATCCGGTGAACTCCCGGGACAAGGCGCAAATCGCCGAAGCCGAAGCGCTGTTCATGAAGATCCGGCCGTCGGTGGCCTACTTTCATTCGTCGAAATACATCTCCGACCTGGCCAACGGCAACATCTGCGTCGCCGTCGGTTACTCCGGTGATGTGCTGCAAGCCAAGGCCCGCGCCCAGGAAGCCGGCGACAAGGTCAAGATCGAGTACAGCATCCCGAAAGAAGGCGCCGGCAGCTTTTACGACATGGTCGCCATCCCTCGGGACGCCGCCAACGTCGACAACGCCTACCTGTTCATGAACTTCCTGATGCGCCCGGACATCATCGCCGAAGTCACCAACAGCGTCGGCTACAGCAACGCCAACGCAGCGGCCACGCCGTTGGTGGATGAAGCGATTCGCGACGACCCGGGGTCGTATCCGCCGCAAGCGGTGATGGCGACGTTGTATGCCATTCCTGACATGCCGATTGCCACCCAGCGGATCATGACCCGGGGCTGGACGCGGGTGAAGCTCGGTAAGTAACCCCCACTGGCATCGCAAACCCGCCTGATCGTTCCCACGCGGAGCGTGGGAACGATCATCGCTTTCCCTTTTCCGTTCACGCAGCGCCTTACCACCGCTGCACTCCTCTCAGAGGAACGGCCTCACCTGGCTTCCTCGGTCAAGGTGAGTTTCGGGCGTCCTCGGGCGCCTTTTTTTGTGGGCTTATGAAGCGACCAGCGGCCACTCGGCCAGCGCTATGTATCGGCCTTTACGGGACTCGAACAGGCTGAAGCGATCGGCGCGCAGGTAAAACTCGGGCGGCGTCGCGGATTCGGGGACCGGCGCGCGGTAGTCGCGCATCAAGGTCAAATGCGGGCGGAATTCCCGGCGGGTGTCTTCAAAACCGAACGGCAACATGGCCTGCTCCAGCGCATACACCAGGCGCAGCAACTCCGGCGCAGCCTGCGCGGGTGCCAGCAGCAACACCCCGGAGCGACGCCAGACGTCCAGCCGATCCAGCACCACCGTCAACGGCACGCCAGACGTGCGAATATTGGCGGCGGCCTTGCAGACACCCGCTATTTGCGCAATGCCCACCGTGCCGAGAAACAGCAGGGTCAGATGAAAGTTTTCCGCCGGCACCGGGCGCCCGACGTTGAGCCCCAGTGCGCTGCGCCATTGGGCAATGGCCCGGCGTTGTTCGGGCGCACAGTTCAGGGCGAAGAACAGCCGTTTGAACGGCTCACGGGTTTCATCGCTCATGTCTGGCACCTCACGGCTCGGGGACCCTCTGATTTTACAAAGGGATACCACGCCGGCAAGCCCATTTCTGGCACCTGTCGGCATGCGCGTTATAGTTGAAGCAACCGAATCGACGGGAGGACGCCATGCGTCAGGTCATCAGCAAAGAGCCGTGGTGGGCCGTGCCACCGAAGCCCGGCCAGGATGAGTCCGAATTGGAATGGGGCTGGCTGGTTCATTACAACGAGGGCGAGCCGCGCTTCGAGTTCATCAAGGAGCGGCCGTCGGACAGCGAGATTCGCAATCGCAAAAGCTGCAGGATCACCCCGACGCCGGAGTGATCCTGGCGCCTCTTCAGGCTTTGACGAGCATTTCGAAACCGCCAAAAATCGCCCGCTGGCCGTCGAACGGCATCGGATTGACGTCCGGTTGCATTCGCGGATCGCTCATCAGTTTTGCCATGCCGGCGTCGCGGGTGGGCTTGTCCGGCCAGACGATCCAGGAAAACACCACGGTCTCGTCTTCCTTGAGTTTGACCGCCATGGGAAACGACGTCACTTTGCCATCAGGCACGTCGTCGCCCCAGCATTCGGCGAGGCTGAGCGCGCCGTTTTCCTTGAAAATCGCGGCGGCGGACTCCGCGTGTTTCTTGAATTTTTCGCGGTTGGCCTTGGGTACTGCTGCAACAAAACCATCAACGTAAGCCATGATCATTCTCCTCGGGTTATGGGTTGATCTGCTGGATAGTCGATCCAGCGTGGCTCCAATCGACAGATCCCGCACCCAAGCCGACCGACGGTTCGACGGGCTGTTCGAGGGGTTGTGCAAGGGGCTGTGCAACGGGCTGGGCCAGGCTGCCTTCGATTTGCCCGGCCATGTACAACGTTCCGGCCATGACGCCGGTTGTAGGGTTTTGCACCAGCTTCAGCCATGCCTTGTCGAATGAGTCGCCCAGGCTGCTGCGCATCAGCGCCTCGCTATCGGGTCGGTCGTTGGCCTGAATAACCGCGCGCACCCCCGCCACTCCCAGGGAAATCAACGCCCCGGCCAGTTTCCCCGCCGCTGCYGCCACGGCACCGGCCGCGCCTCGTGGAGCCATTTCGGCTTCCATCCGCTTGCTTGCGCGTTTGGCCACCGGCGTCATGCCGGCGTCCGTCGAGGCGATACCCTTCTCGCCGCCTGCCGTGTGAATCTTGTCGATCAACGCCGCGTAGGCCGGCAACGTAGTCAGCGACTCACTGTGCACCACCTGATACAGCGACGCGTCACGGGCAGGCGGCGGACCCAGCGAAATCGCCGGAATCTTCTGGATACGTTCGTTGAGCTGCGCCATCGGCACGCCATGACGGTGGGAGATGACCTGAAGTTGCTGGCCGAGAGCTTGCACGTAATACGCTGTCGCCTGCCCGAGGATCTCGTCGGGATCGATCTCCACCGCAACAGGGTCCAGCACTTTGTGGTGATATTGTTCCAGCAGATAGGCCGCCAGGCGTTTGGCTGAGGCATCCTGTTCGCCCCCGGCACTGATGGTGTACCAGCTGACCTTCATCGACAGCCATTCCTGGGTCCAATAGCTGCTGAACCACGGAATGAAGACTTCTTCGGTCTGTTCGTAAACCCGCGTGCGCCAATGCTCCATGGACCCGCGGGCATATACCCTGGCCTGTTCGGTGGCCTGCTGCGAAGCCGCGACAATTTCCTGGTCCACCTGCTGCCAGGTGCTTTGGGAAACCACTACCGGCGCCACGGCTACCGGGGCACGCGCAGTCGTTACGCATCCCGCCAGTACCACCAACACAGCGACGATCAGCGAACGCAGGTTCAAGATCGCGGTGTCCTACAGTCTGCGTCGAACGGAGTGTTCGACGCGCAAAAGCATGTTGATTTGAGTATAGGCCGGGGCCGGCGGCCGTCCGTCAGGAAACGCGGTTGCGCCCTAAAAAATACCTTCGCGAGCGGGCTCGCAAGACCACCGGAGAACGCCACCATCATCCACGTCGATATTCACCATCGCCGCGAATGCCTTCCGCAAAAAAAACTGCCAGGTGCAGGATCACCTCATCGCCACTCAAACCCCGCATCGGAGGGGTACATCATGATTTATTCCGTCAGCCTCGCGTTCAGCTTTCCGGTATTCGGCAGCAACTACTATTCGCAGCAGGTTGTCTCTCGCAAAGCCGTCGCGCTGGTGTTCGACAAACAATTCGAAACCTTGCTGATGCCGGCAGCCACCAACCACTTCAGTAACGAAGTGGTCGGGCTCAACGATCAGTTCCGCTTTTTGAATGATGTGCTGGTTGAGCATCTGCTGGAGACCGAGATGACTCAGCGTCCATCACGGTCGGCGCAAGCGTTCACCTTCTGACAGGATGGGTCACACTGGCTGATGGCTGGTCAGCGCGGGCCGCCACCGGGACCACCGCCGAAACCTCCAGGATGGCCGAAACCACCACCACCACCACCACCACCACCACCACCACCCGGCGGGAAGAACATCCAGCAACCCGACAAGGACGACAACAAGGCGAAGACCACCGCCGCTTTTACAACTTTGTTCAACTTCATTACGTCACTCTCTGTTTAGGCGAGAAAAACTACCTTTCTCGCCCTTTCAGACAGTGTTTGCGGGGCTTTGAGCACTGTGCCAACGTAAAGAATGGGTAATGGTTGTATCGTAAATAACTCATATTCCACAGTCATTTCAGGGGCCGGCCCAATCGGCTATTTCCGAGTTCCCCCCGTAGGACACAGCCCCAAACCGATCTCGAACAGCGGCAGTCACACTCACTGTCTCTGCAAGCACTCTGATACAAAGCCGCTTTATAGTCGCAGCCTTTCATTCAGGTCGGCGCACGGCCCTCACCTTCCCGCTGTTGCCGCCGCCACAGAAAAACCGGTCCTGGCCATCGAACTCAAGCCCCGACACGCCGACGCCAGCCGGCATCTGGACGCTCTCCAAAACCTCGCCCGTGGCCGGATCGACTCGTCGCAGCTCGCTCTCGTCACCTTCCCAGGTGCCGTGCCACAGATCGCCCTCGACCCACGTCACCCCGGTAACGAAGCGATTGGACTCGAGGGTGCGCAGCACCGCCCCGGTCTGGGGGTCGACCTGATGGATCTTGCGCTCGCGATACTCACCGACCCAGAGCGTGCCTTCGGCCCACGCCAGCCCCGAGTCACCACCGCCACCGGGCGCGGGGATGGTGGAGAGGACGCGGCCGGTCTGCGGGTCGATTTTCTGGATGCGATCCTCGGCGATCTGAAACAGATGCTGGCCATCGAAGGCCGTGCCGGCATGGGCGGCGACATCGATCGAGCGCAGAGTCTTGCCGCTGGCCGGGTCCAGGGCGTTGAGTTTGTCGCCGGAGGCAAACCAGACGCGTTGACCGTCATGGGTGACGCCGTGCACATGGTCGATGCCCGGAAAAGGCCCGTATTCGCGGATGATTTCAGCCGTTGAATGTTTCATCTCTTGCTCCTCGTTTACTGACTGCGTTCACTGGGGTAGTGAAGAGGATGCTAATCACTGGGCAGCAACGCCGTGAGTAACAATCCCGTCGCGAATCCAGGTACCGGCGGGGTCATCCAGCGGCGGGCCCGGCCGTGACCGAACGACTGCACCTTGTCGGTCGCCGCCAACGTGTCGAGGGCCCGTTGCACGGTGCGTTGACTGGCGCCGAGCGCCAACGCCAGGGCCGAGCTCGACCACGACTCGCCGTCAGCGAGGAAGGCGAGCAGCGTCGCATGCGGTTCTTCGACAGGCCGCGCCAGCACCACGACGTCAGGCGCAATGCGTGGCACCAGTGCAAACCCTCGTGGGGTCGCGACCACGTCGGCGATCAGGTGCAGCGCCCCGCGTAGCCGCCCGAGTTCGACGCGCAACCGTGCGCGATGGGACTCATCCGCGTGCTTCATCCGAAAGGCTCGGGCGATCAGCGCTTCCCTCGGCACGTCGGCCGGCCACGCTTCGCCCAGCGCCCGGGCGAGCGCAAACAGCACCGGACGCCGAGCGAGCGAAACCGACGCGCCTGCGTCGCGCACGACGTACCGGCAGGCGTCCACCACCAGCGTGGGGGATGCCAATAACGCTTCAATTTCATCGAGCAGCAGCGGCTGTTCCTGCCCACCGATAATCAGCCGCGCCGCTGGTGTATCGAGGATATGCGAGGCGCATTCGACCTCGGCGGTGAGTGCCGCAATGCCCGCGTGCTGCGCGGCTTGCCCGGCCCGTCCGAGTGCCGCGCGCGCCGCCTTCGTTTGCAGACGACGCATCGCGATGCCCGCCAGAACCAGTTCGTAAGCGGCCCTCGACGCGGGCAGTAATGGCGTGGGGTCGAGTTCGGCAAGACGGCCCTCGGCCTCGTCGAGATGCCCGATCAACAGCAAGCGGCGAATCTCGAGATAGCGCGCATGGGCGGCGTTGACCCAATCGCCGTRGGCCTGAAGCGTCGCCCGCGCGGTGTCGAGTGCCTTAACCGGCCAGTTCAGGTCACGGGAGGCGAGCGCGATCTCGGCCTCGGCGACGACACACCGCGCGCGGGCCAAGGCCTCCTTCGCACCGAACGCCCGCGCGGCACTTCGCACCAGCGCCTTCGCTCGCACAAGGTCACCCAGTTGCGCCATCGCGATGCCTCGAAGAACGAGTGCAGGCGCGTCGTTGCGCAGGGCGATGCGGTTCAGCGCGCCGAGCGGATCACCCGCCGCGAGCGCACGCGCTGCTGCGGTGATCAGCGAATCCATGTGAACTGCGTCACTTGTGACCCCCACCGTTCGATGTCCGCTGATCAGTCTATCTCACGACTGCTTAGCCGCATGCCGGGTTTGGGGGACGCTTCGCCACAGAGTTGCGCGCCGACCGATCCCTGTAGGAGCTGCCGAAGGCTGCGATCTTTTGATTTTGTTTTTCAAGGTCAAGATCAAAAGATCGCAGGCTTCGCCAGCTCCTACATCGATTGCGACGGATCCGTGAATGCGTTCGTTGAAGATTGATGTGGCTGAAAGTGTTTAGCAGGTGATACACAACAGAACGAACGGCCCGACGATGAGGCTGTAAACTGGCCGCGCAAAAAAAGGCGCTGTGTCATTGAATACCCCGGCGCCCCTTCACCCCCGCAAACAAGAGATCCCCATGGCAAACCACGACATCACTTTCCTCCCCGATCCCGACGCGGAATCCATCTCCTCCGACGTCGCCGGTTTCGGCGGCCTGCTGGTCTCCACTCAAATTCCTACCCGCGCCGACGGCAGCCTGGAGCTGGGCGACATCACCCTGCAAAGCGAGTGCACTCTGCAGGCGCTCAAGGTCGCGCTGGAGAACGCCGGCAGTTCCATGGACCGGGTGCTGCATCTGACCATCTACCTCACCGACATGGCCGACCGCGCCGCGTTCAACGAGGTCTACCAGCGCTTCTTCGCCAAGCCCTGGCCGGTTCGCGCCGCCGTTGGCGTGGCCGCTTTGGCGGTCGAAGGCATGCGCGTGGAAGTCACCGCCATGGCAGCCAAGGGCTAACTCGGCGAATGTGTCCGGCGGCCCTGCTCGGCGAGCGGCCGCCGCCGGGCAGGCTGGCGAGTGGATATCTGCGCGAAGCCGATTATGCTTCAAGAAACCCTTGCAGCGATGCGAGGCCGTCAGCCTGTGTGCAATACGTAATCCGACGACATCAGCCCTTGGGCCTGGGTGCGGTAAAAAGGTAGTGAGGTACTCCGGCCTACAACAAGAACGACGGAGAAGACTCATGGCCGCAATCGACAACACATCCACGGGCAGCGCGCCCCACCACAGCATCACCAAGGAGGAGCGCAAGGTCATTTTCGCCTCGTCCCTRGGCACTGTGTTCGAGTGGTACGACTTCTACCTTTACGGCTCCCTTGCCGCCATCATCGCCAAACACTTCTTCGCCGGCGTCAATGAAACAACGTCCTTCATCTTCGCCCTGCTGGCGTTCGCCGCAGGCTTCGCAGTGCGACCCTTCGGCGCCATCGTGTTCGGCCGACTGGGCGACATGATCGGGCGCAAGCACACTTTTCTCATCACCATTGTGATCATGGGTGTCTCCACTGCCGTCGTGGGCTTTCTGCCCGGCTACGCGACAATCGGGGTGGCGGCACCGGTCATCCTGATCACGCTGCGTCTGCTGCAAGGCCTGGCCCTGGGCGGTGAATACGGCGGCGCGGCGACTTACGTGGCCGAGCATGCGCCCAAAGGCAAGCGCGGCTACTTCACCTCGTGGATCCAGACCACCGCGACCCTCGGCCTGTTTCTTTCGCTGCTGGTGATCCTCGCCTGCCGCACCCTTCTGGGCACCGAAGCCTTCGAGGCCTGGGGCTGGCGGGTTCCCTTCCTGGTGTCGATCCTGCTGCTGATTGTCTCGGTGTACATCCGCCTGCAACTGAGCGAGTCACCGGTGTTCTTGAAGATGAAGGAAGAAGGCAAGTCCTCCAAGGCGCCGCTGACCGAATCCTTCGCCCGCTGGGAAAACCTCAAGATTGTGATCATGGTCCTGCTCGGTGGCACTGCCGGCCAGGCCGTGGTCTGGTACACCGGGCAGTTCTATGCGCTGTTCTTCCTGCTGCAGACGCTGAAGATCGACCCGCAGACCGCCAACTTTCTGATTGCCGGCTCGCTGCTGATCGGCACACCGTTCTTCATTGTGTTCGGCAGCCTGTCCGACCGTATCGGCCGCAAGGGCATCATCATGGCCGGGTGCATTCTCGCAGCGGTAACCTACTTTCCGATCTTCCATGCGTTGACCGAGTTCGGTAACCCCGACGTGTTCGCCGCGCAGGCGAAGAATCCAGTCACGGTGGTCGCCGATCCCGGTCAGTGCTCGTTCCAGTTCGACCCGGTGGGCAAGGCCAAATTCACCAGTTCCTGCGACCTCGCCAAGACTGTGCTGGCGAAGAAGGCCATCCCCTACAATAACGAGAAAGCCGCGCCTGGCGCCGTCGCGCAGGTCCGCATCGGCGACAAGGTCATCCCGAGTTTCGAAGGCACCGGCATGCCGGCCGCCGACTTCAAGACCCGCAACGACGCCTTCACCGCCACCCTCGGCACCGCCCTCAAGGACGCCGGCTACCCCGAGAAGGCCGACCCGGCGAAGACCAACTACCCGATGGTGCTGCTGCTCCTGACCATCCTGGTGATCTACGTGACCATGGTCTACGGCCCGATCGCCGCCTGGCTGGTGGAGCTCTTCCCGGCGCGCATCCGCTACACCTCGATGTCGCTGCCCTACCACATCGGCAATGGCTGGTTCGGCGGCTTTCTGCCCACGGTGGCGTTCGCCATGGTCGCGGCCACGGGTGATATCTACTACGGGCTGTGGTACCCGATCGTGATCGCGGTGATGACGGCCATTCTTGGCACGTTCTTCCTGCCGGAAACCAAGGATCGGGAGATTCATCACACGTAAGCGTTTAGGCCATACAACAACGGTGTTTAAGCCGGGTGTTTAAAGACACCCGGTGTTACTTCATCAAGGCTACAACGCCTTGCGTCGTTGCCTACGACTGCGCCAGAATCCGCCGGCTTGTGCGCTTTGGGCTCGGGTTTTATCGTTTCCCGGTCACTGAAAAACAGTGATCGGGTTTGGTAGCCCGGTATTTCCAGGCGCATAGCGCCGCCTTTAGCAGAGGTTGATTTTCATCTCTGTTTTTATGGTGGCCATGCGTAGGGCTCCTTCGGGCGCGCCGGGTTCCTGGACCGGTCTACCAACCTGTGCATGGCCGCCACCCTTCGTTTGGTAGCAAAGGGTGATGGCTCCTCAAATAGTTTTCCCAGGAGTTTCATCCATGTTCAAACCTACACCCAATCCGCCTGCCACAGACCCGATATCCCCCTACGAATCACTCGATTCAAAAAAACTCCACGAAGCCGCCGAACGCGCCCTCGACCACTACCTCAACCCGGCCGCCCAGATCATGGCCACGGCCAACGAACCCGAGCCCATGTACCTCGCCAACCCGAAGTACAACACCGAATCCCTGCTGGCCAACGCCAGCGAAACACTCGGCTCGGCCGCCCTCATGCTCAACAATTTCGCAGCATTGCTGGAGACCTCACATCGCAAGACCCTGCTGGGCATTGCGCAAGTGGTCATGCTCGGTGAACTGGCGGTGAACCAGGCACTGGATCACGTGGAACCGAAGGAATAATCGACAGGATCTGTGGCGAGGCGGTAGCACCTCGCCACATTCAACGCCACCCCGCCAAGACGTAAGCAACAGACAAACCTCACCAGCCTCCGCTCACCGAAACTTGCGCACAGCAACAGTAGGCTAAGCTTTCAGCAGCTTATTGCTCACGATGCTCGCGTCTGCAGGTTTGGATTTTTTCTGGAGAGCGTCTGCAACAGCTATTTCAGACAGGTCCAGATCATTCACGCAGGACTGACGCGATGACCGAGCCCCTCCTCAGCTTCGAAGCACTCAAACGCGCCGCTGCCGCCGGCGAGATCGATACCGTGCTGGTGTGCATGGTCGATATGCAGGGGCGACTGGTCGGCAAGCGCTTCCAGGTCGAGTTTTTCATCGACAGCGGCCACGAAGAAACCCACTGCTGCAATTACCTGCTGGCCGACGACATCGACATGGAGCCGGTGCCGGGATACGCCGCTGCCAGTTGGAGCAAAGGCTATGGCGACTTTGTGCTCAAACCCGACATGTCTACGTTGCGGCGCGTGCCGTGGCTGGAATGCACGGCGCTGGTGCTCTGCGATGTGCTCGATCATCACCATAGAAAAGACCTGCCCCACAGCCCGCGAGCGATCCTGAAAAAACAGGTCGAGCGCCTGCGCGAGCGCGGCTATACCGGGATGTTCGCCTCTGAGCTGGAGTTCTATCTGTTCGATGAGAGCTATGAGGCGATCCACGAGCGCAATTACCACCAGCCGAAGACCGCCGGTCACTACATCGAGGACTACAACATCCTGCAGACCACTCGCGAGGAGCCGGTGTTGCGGGCGATTCGCAAGCACCTGCAAGCCTCCGGCATTCCCGTGGAAAACTCCAAGGGCGAATGGGGGCCGGGGCAGGAAGAAATCAACATCCGATATGCCGATGCCATGACCATGGCCGACCACCACGCCATCATCAAGCACGCCTGCAAAGAGATCGCGCAACTGCAAGGCAAGGCGATCACCTTCATGGCCAAGTGGCGCTATGACGCCGCCGGTTCCAGCAGCCATATTCACAACTCGCTATGGGACAAGCATGCGAAAAAGCCACTGTTCTTCGACCCCAAGGCCGAGTTCGGCATGTCGAAGCTGATGCGCTCGTGGGTGGCCGGGCAGCTCAAGTACGCCAACGACATTACCTGTTTTCTCGCGCCCTACATCAATTCGTACAAGCGCTTTCAGGCCGGCACCTTCGCGCCAACGCGGGCGGTCTGGAGCCGGGACAATCGCACCGCCGGCTTTCGTTTGTGCGCCGAGGGCAGCAAAGCCATCCGCATCGAATGCCGCATCGGTGGTGCCGACCTCAACCCCTATCTGGCCTTCGCCGCGTTGATCGCCGCGGGCCTGGCCGGGATCGACGAGAAGCTCGAACTCGCGGCGCCTTTCGAGGGCGATGCCTATGTCGATGAGCATTTGCCTGAAGTGTCGAAAACCCTGCGCGAGGCCTGCGCCGCGCTCAAGGCGTCAAGCATGTTGCGCGAGGCGTTCGGTGATGAAGTGATCGACCACTACGTGCACACCGCCGACTGGGAACAGAAAGAGTACGACCGGCGGATAACCGACTGGGAACTGCAGCGCGGCTTCGAGCGCTATTGAGCATGCCATGACTGAGACCGTTCAACTTATCTCCCCGGTCGATGGCCGGGTCTATGCCGAACGCCGCCGTGCCGATGCGGTACAGATCGAGCAAGCCCTGACGGCGGCCGAAACCGCCCAAGCGCAATGGAAACGCCGGCCACTGAGCGAACGCGCCGCCTTTTGCAGCGCTGCCGTGGACGCGATGCTGGCGATGAAGGACGAGATCGTGCCGGAACTGGCCTGGCAGATGGGCCGCCCGATACGCTTCGGCGCTGGTGAACTGCGCGGTTTCGAAGAACGTGCCCGGCATATGATCGCCATTGCGCCTGAAGCGTTGGCAGCGGTAGAGCCCACGCCTGTCGCGGGTTTTCGGCGCTATATCAAACGCGAGCCGCTGGGTACGGTGCTGGTCGTCGCGCCGTGGAATTATCCCTACTTGACGGCGGTGAATACGATCATCCCGGCGCTGATGGCGGGCAACAGCGTGATCCTCAAACACGCCACGCAAACGCTGCTGGTCGGGGAGCGTTTCGCCGAGGCCTTTCGCCGCGCCCAGCTGCCCGAAGGGCTGTTCCATAACCTGCTGCTCAGTCATGTCTATGCGGCGGCGATCATTACCTCTGGACGGGTGCAGCAGGTGAACTTCACCGGTTCTGTCAGCGGCGGCGAGGCCATGGAACACGCGGCCGTCGGAGGTTTCCTCGGCGTGGGGCTGGAGCTTGGCGGCAAAGACCCGGCCTATGTCCGGGCAGACGCAAACCTTGAGCATGCGGTGGAAAACCTGGTAGACGGCAGCTTCTTCAATTCCGGGCAGAGCTGCTGCGCCGTCGAACGTATTTATGTCGATAAAAAAATTTACCCGGCCTTTGTCGAGCGCTTCGCTGCCCTGACCCGCCAATACGTGTTGGGCAACCCGCTGGACGAAGCCACCACCCTCGGGCCGCTGGTCACACCGAGCGCCGCTGAGTTCGTTCGCCGGCAGATTGCCGATGCCCTGGCACAAGGGGCCAGGGCGCTGATCGATCCAAAGGACTTCGCCGCCGACGCGCCGGGCAGCGCCTACCTCGCGCCGCAGGTGTTGGTCGACGTCACCCATCAAATGGCGGTGATGCGCGAGGAAAGCTTCGGCCCGGTGCTGGGCATCATGCCGGTGGCCAGCGACGACGAAGCCATCGCCTTGATGAACGACAGTGAGTTCGGGCTCAGCGCCTCGATCTGGACGCAAGACCTGGCCGCCGCCGAACGCATCGGCAACGAGATCGCCACCGGCACGGTGTTCATGAACCGCTGCGATTACCTGGACCCGGCCCTGGCCTGGACCGGGGTGAAGAACAGCGGGCGCGGCGTAACGCTGTCGCGCCTGGGCTATGAACACCTGACCCGAGCCAAATCCTTCCACTTGCGCCACGAGATCTGAGCCATGAGCCTGACCGCGAACTGGAACTACCCCACGAGCATCCGCTTCGGTGTCGGCCGCATCGCCGAACTGGCCGAAGTCTGCCGCAGCCAAGGGATCCAGCGACCGTTGCTGGTCACCGACAGCGGCCTGGCACGTGCGCCGATCACCACGGCGGCGCTGGAATCCTTGCGCGCCGCCGGCCTCGGTGTCGCGCTGTTTTCTGATCTCAAGCCCAACCCCGTCGAAGCCAATCTCGCGGGTGGGCTCGACGCCTGGCGTGCGGGCAAACATGACGGCGTGGTGGCGTTCGGCGGTGGCAGTGGCCTGGACATGGGCAAGCTCATCGCCTTCATGAGCGGCCAGACCCGACCGGTGTGGGATTTCGAAGATATCGGCGACTACTGGACACGCGCCGATGAAAGCAGCATCGCCCCGATCATCGCGGTGCCGACTACGGCGGGCACCGGTTCCGAGGTCGGCCGTGCGGCGGTGATCATCGACGAGCGTACGCACACCAAACGCATCATTTTCCACCCGAAGATGATGCCGCGGGTGGTCATCAGCGACCCGGCCCTCACCGTCGGCATGCCGGCCAAGGTCACCGCCGGCACCGGCATGGACGCGTTTTCCCATTGCCTGGAATCGTACTGCGCTCCCGGTTTTCACCCCATGGCCGAAGGCATCGCGGTGGAAGGCATGCGCCTGGTGGCCAATGCCCTGGTGCGGGCGGTACACACCCCTTCCGACCTCGACGCGCGCGCGCAAATGCTGGCGGCTGCGGCGATGGGCGCCACTGCGTTCCAGAAAGGCCTGGGAGGAATGCACGCGCTCTCGCATCCGGTGGGCGCCCTGTACGACACCCACCACGGCATGACCAATGCCACGTTCATGCCCTATGTGCTGAAGTTCAATCGCCCGGCCATCGAGGAACGCATCACCCGTCTGGCGGCGTATCTGCGCCTGCCCTCCCCTGGGTTCGACAGCTTTATGGCCTTCGTCCTCAAGCTGCGCAAGGACATCGGCGTGCCGCATACGCTGGTGGAGCTGGGGGTGGATGATCAGCAGGCCGACCTGATCGCGGACATGGCGATTGTCGACCCCTGTGCCGGCGGTAATCCGCTGCCGTTGACACGAAATGGCGCGGCAGAAATTTTCGAAGCGGCTTATCACGGCCGTCTTTAGAGCTCAGCCGTCAGTCAAACCGCGAAAGCTGTGGGCTGGCATGCCGAAAAAATCTCGAACTCCGACCCTATCGCTGAATCCAATGTGTAGGCCAATGGAGGTAAGCGAAATGAACAACGATGACAGTGTCAACGACGTCGAATCAGAACCAACCTCGAACACCCCGCCCACCGCTACATCTGATAAACCCGTCGATGTGGTCGAAAGAGAGCTTGAGGACAGCGACAGTGACCTCGACGGTGAAGATCAGGCCACGACTAAAACCCAGGAGCAGGAAGCTGAAGAGCGCAGCCGGAAAATAGCCGAGATCGAACGCAAGGTGGCGGATGGCAATTAGGAAAATACACGCCCCTCATCAGGTTCAGGGCACAGGCGAATGACAGAGGGCAATGAGTTCTCCGATACTGTCGAGCAAATGCAGTGCAATGAGAACCGAAATGAAAACCCATTGTGAAATTAGTGATGTCCCTGAGCCGAAAACCCGGCGTAACAGCAACCTTCACCACGCTACCCGTCTGCAGCAGGCGGTAACAGCATGATCGAGGTCACCGAGGTTTCCATTGCCGAGCTGCGTGCTGCGCTCGAATCCGGCCAGACCACGGCGGTTGAGCTTGTGCAGGCCTATCTCGCCCGGATCGACGCCTACGACGGCGCCGACACGCCCACCGCCCTCAACGCGGTGGTGGTTCGCAACCCCGATGCGCTCAAGGAAGCACAGGCGTCCGATGCCCGTCGGGCCAAAGGCGAGATGCTGGGGCCGCTCGATGGTATCCCCTACACGGCCAAGGACAGTTATCTGGTGAAGGGGCTGACCGCCGCCTCTGGAAGTCCCGCCTTCGCCAACCTGATTGCTTATCGCGATGCGTTCACCATCGAACGGCTTCGCGCTGCCGGGGCGATCTGCCTGGGCAAGACCAATATGCCGCCGATGGCCAACGGCGGCATGCAGCGCGGGGTGTATGGCCGTGCGGAGAGCCCGTACAACGCCGACTACCTCACCGCCCCTTTCGCCTCGGGCTCATCGAACGGCGCCGGCACGGCAACCGCCGCCAGTTTCTCGGCATTTGGCCTGGCGGAAGAAACCTGGTCGAGCGGACGTGGCCCTGCCTCGAACAACGGTTTGTGTGCTTATACGCCTTCGCGCGGGGTGATTTCGGTGCGCGGCAACTGGCCGTTGACGCCGACGATGGACGTGGTCGTGCCGTATGCCCGGACGATGGCGGACCTGCTCGAGGTGCTCGATGTGGTGGTGGCCGATGATCCCGACACACGCGGCGATCTGTGGCGGATGCAACCCTGGGTACCGATTCCGAGCGTCGCTTCGGTGCGCCCTGCGTCCTATGGGGCGCTGGCCGCGAAAAGCGATGCGCTCGCAGGGAAGCGCTTCGGCGTGCCTCGCATGTACATCAACGCCGATCCCGATGCGGGCACCAGCGATGCGCCTGGCATCGGTGGGCCGACGGGCCAGCGCATCGACACCCGTCCTTCCGTGATCGGGCTCTGGGAGCAGGCGCGCAAGGCACTCGAGGCGGCCGGCGCAGAAGTGCTCGAGGTCGATTTCCCGCTGGTTTCCAATTGCGAGGGCGATCGTCCTGGCGCACCGACGGTGTTTAACCGGGGCCTGGTGTCCAAAGAGTTCCAGCACCATGAGTTGTGGGACCTGACGGCTTGGGCGTTCGATGATTTTCTTCAGGCCAACGGTGATCCAAAACTGCATCGCCTGGTCGACGTAAACGGGCCGCTGATTTTCCCGCACGACCCGGGGACGCTGCCCAACCGCGAGGGCGACCTTGCCGCGGGCATGGACGAGTATGTACGGATGGCCGCACGCGGCATTACGCCGTGGAACCAGATCGAAACGCTGCCGGATGGACTGCGTGGGCTGGAACTGACCCGTCGAATCGATCTGGAGGAATGGATGGATCGGCTGGGGCTCGACGCGGTGATTTTCCCTACGGTAGCCGACGTTGGGCCGGCGAATGCCGATGTCGATCCGACGTCTGCGGACATCGCGTGGAGTAACGGGGTATGGGTTGCCAACGGCAATCTCGCCATCCGCCACCTGGGCGTTCCCACGGTCACGGTGCCGATGGGCGTCATGCCGGACATCGGTATGCCCGTCGGGCTGACATTTGCCGGCCGCGCCTATGACGACTCGACGCTGCTTCGCCTGGCTTCGGCGTTCGAGTCGACGGGGACGAAACGCTTGATCCCGCCGCGCACCCCGCCCTTGTCGGGTAGCCAAAAATAGAAAGATCGCAGGTTCCTGCAGAGGTTGAGTACACCCGTACCCATACCCATACCCATACCCTGTAGGAGCCTGCGATCTTTGGGCTATTCATGCGAAATCCGGCAACAGTGTTTGTCCAGTCGGCCGCTATTTGAAAGAAGTTCAAACACCTAACATCGTCTCTACCCAGTGAGCCAATAGCGTCAGTATCCATTAGCTCACGAGGTAGTCACTCGAAAATCCGAGATGAGCTTTACGATCATCCCGGCCCCCGAGTAAACCTTGGACGATACGGTGAAGATAATGAAAACTTTAAAAATTGCGGTTCTTCTGGCACTTGCCGGTATAGGCGCACACGCCTTTGCAGACGATGGCCATTCAACTAACGCGACCAGCAAAACACCAGTAGAGATCTACACGTACGAAACGAAGCTCGACATTAAGAAAGTCATTAACCTCACAGCGATTGCGGACGAGTGCAAACCGGTCCCGGTGCAAATGACGTATGAAGATTCTCACGACCAACAGCATGTCATGCAATATCAAGTCATGGGCACTGGATGTTCAAACGGTTGAATGCCGTGCGGACGATGGAGGGTCGACACTCCATGCCTGCGGTGCAATCAACTCAAAAGCTGATACTTTTTCCTGAACCTACGATTTCTTCATCGGATGCCAACATGCCCGGGATGTGATGTTTAAGAAACTCTACCCATGTCCTTATTTTCGCATCCACGAATTTTCGTGATGGGTATATCGCAAACAAATTCAACTCTTCAAGACGATACTCTGGCAGCACGCGCACTAATGTGCCGGCCCTGAGACCATCGACCGCAGAAGCAATCGGCTGAATACCGATGCCCATCCCATTGGTTATAGCGACGGTCATTCCATCAGCGGTGTTAATGTGAAAAGGAGACAATGGGACGTTGATTGACTCCGCGCCTTCAGGCCCCTCAAATGCCCAGTTTTCAACCGGCATTACTGTGTTAACAATCCTCAAGCAATCATGTACACCTAGAGCACCCGGAGAGTCCGGGATTCCGCGTTTCTTCAGATAAGCAGGTGAGGCGCAGAGAATGCTGTAAGTGATGCCAAGCCGCTGAGCGACAAACCCCGAGTCGGGCAGATCCCGCGCTAAAACAATCGACATGTCATACCCTTCCTCGAGCAAGTCAGGTAGCCGATTGGTCAGCGTCAAATCAAACATGACCGAGGGATGAGTCTCTCTGTATTTGGCAATGGCATCGATCACGTAATGATTGCCGATGGCTGACATGGCGTGAATTTTCAGCCTGCCCACCGGCATGGTATGAGCGGTCCCGGCTTCCTCATCGGCTTCACGTACCTCGTCAAGAATCCTCTCGCATCGTTGCAAATAGCGCGCACCGGCTTCGGTCAACGCCAGGCGTCGGGTGGTGCGGTTAATCAGACGGGTTTGAAGCCTGGCCTCCAGGCTGGAAACGGCTTTGGAGACGTTGGTTGTCGTGGTGTCCAATAGCTCGGCTGCCGCGGTAAAACTGCCGCTCTGGGCAACCGTAATGAAAAACCGCATGGTTTGGAAAACGTCCATCGTTTTCACCTCAAGGGCGTGGATAACAGAGGGCGGCTTTACAGAAGACCGCCCTCCTCGTCATGTGTCACTTTTTCCGTGGAATAAATCCAGGCACACCGGTTTCCACGACCGAGTTGAATCGTACCCTGGTCGTAATATCTTCCTTGATCTCAAGCATCGCCCTATGCGGCAGGGTGGAAATATCCAGGTTTTCCTTGATATGGCTTGGTGTAGCGGACGTGGTCAGAAAAGCAACGCCCCGTTGTACAGACCAGGCCAATGCCACTTGAGCCGGAGTCTTCTGCAAGCGCTTGGCGATCCCTGTCATCACCGGATCTTCCAACACTTTCGGCTCCATGCCATGGCCCAGTGGCGCGAACGCCAGGAGGATGATTCCATGCTGTTTGCAGAACTCAAGCAGTTCCCATTCCGGCAGATAAGGGTGGGATTCAACCTGCACCACGGCAGGTTTGATCCGGGCCACTGCCACAATCTCTTTTAACGTTTCCAGCGTGATATCAGACAAGCCGATTGCCTTGCAGCGACCTTCATCCACCAGGCGTTCAAGTGCTCTCCAGGTCTCGATCAGTGTCACGCCGGAGTCGTAGATGACGCGACCTTGTTCGTCTCTCGGGTCCTGATTCTCACCGGGTTGAAAGGCAAACGGCGTATGGATCAGGTAGCAGTCGATAAAGTCCACTTGAAGGCGGCGGCAACTGGCCTCGAAAGCAGGTTTGACTCGCTCGGGACGATGGTTGGTGTTCCACAGTTTAGTGGTAATGAACACGTCCTCCCGGCGGATCTTGCCCGCCTCCAGCAGCTCTTTTATCGCAACGCCGACACGCTCCTCATTGCGATAGCGCTCTGCACAGTCGAGATGGCGAAAGCCCGCTTCCAAGGCGTTCTTGACCGCTTGTGTGGTGACGCTGAGATCACTGAACAGCGTGCCAAATCCAACGGCCGGCATTTCACCTGAGCCGTGGTTCAGCGCAAATCGGGTTTCGCGAAGTGCATCGTGAAAAGCTTCATAAGA
Source organism: Pseudomonas sp. P1_A1 (assembly GCF_056406935.1). Lineage (NCBI taxonomy): Bacteria > Pseudomonadati > Pseudomonadota > Gammaproteobacteria > Pseudomonadales > Pseudomonadaceae > Pseudomonas > Pseudomonas sp. P1_A1. The sequence continues at coordinate 120,562 of NZ_JBFTZE010000001.1, forward strand.
CATCTCTTGACTCCAATGTTCGGGGCCGTAGCCGTTATTGATACGAAGGGTTCTGTGCTTCGCGACTGGCAACCCGTTGCTCGAACGCGCCGACGGAATTACCGCCGAGGGCTACATACAGCTGCACCGTGTCGAGATACTGCGCAGTCTTCACCCGGATTTGCCCCAGCAACGCTTGCTCATAGGCACGTTCCGCTTCCAGCACCTGGAGAATGCTGTTCTCGCCTTGCGCATAGGCTTGCTGGTTCAACCGAAAACTGGTTTCGGCAGCGCGCAACGCGTCTTCCTGCGCCAGGTTTTGCTCGGCGTCGTGGTTGATCGCCTGCAACGAGTCCGCGACCTGGCCGAACGACTGAATGACGGTCTGCTGATAGCCGGCGAGCGTCGCCTTGTAGCCGTCGACGGCAGCCTGACGTTCAGCCTTGAGCGTTCCGCCGTCAAAGATCGGCCCCGCCAACCCTGCAGCCAAACCCCAGAGCGCGGCACCGCCATTACCGGAAGCGGCCTGTACCAGCGACGCGGACAGCGTTACATGGGGATAGAGGTTAGCGGTCGCGACACCGACTGCGGCGCTGGCCATGTGCAGTTCGGCCTCTGCTTGCAGTACGTCCGGTCGACCGTGAGCCATTTCCGAAGGCACACTCACTGGCACGTTGGCCGGCAATACGAACTCGGCCAAATCGAAGTCCGGCGCGATCCAATCGCCAGGGCCTTTGCCCGTGAGAATCGACAGCGCATGGCGCGCGGCATCACGCTGTTGAGCGAGGGGCGGCAGCAGTGTGCGGTCCTGGGCCAGCCGGGTCTCGGCCAGCGAAACGTCGATCTGCGTGGTGACGCCGCTGGCGTGTGCCCTGCGCACCAGGTCGAGGTTCTTGGCGTCATTGGCGAGCAGCTTCTCGACGGCTGCCATCTGCGCGTTGGCAGACGCCACCAACAATGCCTGGCTGGCGACATTCCCCGTCAGGGTCAGGTACGCCGCTTCGTATCGATGCTTCTGAAGATCGGCAAACGCTTGCTGCTGCTCGATCCGCCGCTTGTTACCGCCGAACGCATCAAGGTCAAAACCGACCCGCGGCCCGATCGCGTAGAAATTGGAGATCGAAGGCTCTTTAGCGTTGTGTACCCGCTGGCGACCCGCCTGGGCGCCAAAGTCGACCTGCGGATAAAGCGCACCCTCCGCCGCCGCCACCGAGGACGCCGCTTGCCGGATCGTTGCATCCGCCGCCACCAACTCAAGGTTGCCCTCGATGGCGCGACGTACAACCTTGTCGAGCTTTGGCGAATGGAAGGCCGTCCACCAGTCACCGCTGACCTTTTGGCCGAGGTTGATGTGTTGCTCGCCAGGCTGGTTGCCGCTCTGGCCGAGACGCTGCTCGGCCTGTTGGTCGTAGTGCTGCGACAGGCTCGGCGGCTGCATTTGATAGTCGGGGCCGACGGTACAGGCCGTCAGGAATACAAGAACCGACACCGCACCGAATGTGGTTTTGAACGTCTTTCTGTTGATGAAGCGCGCATTGGATTTCATTTGGGCAAACTCCACGAAAACTAGTTGGTCGGAACGGGCTTGCGAAGAAAGACAACCAGTGGACTGACCACCAGCATCGCCACCATCAACAGCTTGAATTGGTCGATCACCGCGATAAAAGCCGCCTGGCCGGTGATCATTTCGTTGAGCCCCGCCAGTGCTTGCAGGGACATCGGCGCGGCATGCGCAGCGGCGCGATAAGGCGTCAGATGGCTGACCAGCGCCAGGTGCATCGCTTGCGTATTGTTGAAGAAGAAAATCTGCACGATCGCAACGCCGAGGGTGCTCCCGTAAACACGCGACAGATTGAAAAAACCGGTGCCTTCCGGACGTAACTTGGGGTCGAGCGTGCTGAACGCGATCTTGGTGAGCGACGGCATCAAGATGCCGATGCCAATCCCCTGGATCGCCCCGGCGATCGCCACCGGCGACCAGTCCATCAACGGCGAATAACCGAGCATCAGCCAGTTGGCGTAAATCACCACTGCCACGCCAATCGCCACGAACAACCGACGGTCGAAGCGCTCGGGAACACGGCCCATCAGCAGGAACGCCCCTACCAGCCCCACACCGCGCGGTATCGTCAGCGAACCTGTCGTATCAGGCGGATAGCCGAGGATCTCGTCCAGCATCGGCGACGTCAGTGCCATGGTCGACAACAGCACGAAACCCACGGCGAAAAAGATAATCGACGCCAGTACAAAGTTGCGGTCCTTGAACAGCTGCTTGTTGAGGAAATGCACCTTCTTGCTCAACAGATGCACCGCGAACAGATAGAGCCCCAACGCACAGCCCGCCGCCTCCAGCCAGATCTCGGTCGAGGCAAACCAGTCCAGGCGTTCACCGCGGTCGAGCATCATTTGCAGGCTGATCAACCCCAGCGTGAAGCTGCCGAAGCCGAAGAAATCGAATGACGGACGTTGCTCGGCCTTTTTCTCCGCAAGCAAAAGCGCCATCACCAGGAAGATGAATGCCGACAACGGAAGGCTGATGTAGAAGATCGGGCGCCAGCCAAAATGCTCGCTGACCCAACCACCAATGCTCGGGCCGCTGACGATGCCGAAGAGCACGATTGCCGTCCATGTCGCGCCAAATTTCGCACGCTTCTCCAGTGCCAACGTCTCCATTGAAATCGCCATCGACAGCGGCGCCAGCACGCCACTCGCCAGGCCCTGGATAATTCGCGCACCGACGAACTCCAGCGGAGTCGTCGCAACCGTGGCGAGCAGCAAGCCAAGGACGAAGAAGGCCAGCGCGGCTTGATAAACCCGCTTCAAGCCAAAACGCCCGGCGAGCCATTGCGCAACCGGCATGGTGATGGCACTCGCTGCCAGGTACGAAGTGAATATCCAGCCAGCCTGATCGTCGGTCATCGACAGGCTGCCTTGAATGAACCTGAGTACCGCATTCGGCAACGGCAGGTTCGCCGACTGCATATAGGTCGCGAGCAGCGCGGCGAACCTTAATGTTCCCGCACCTTGAGGTCCGACAGAGTTGGCGTTCATCAGAAGTTACCTGCAGTCATCAGCGCCTTGAGCGGATGCCACCATGGCGTGTGATACCCGGTATCGACCTTGACCGTGGCGCTGGTGCCCGAAAACAGAGGCAGAGCAGGATCCACCTCATCGAGTTCGAGGCGCACCGGTACCCGCTGGACAACCTTGACCCAGTTGCCGGTGGCATTTTCAGGCGGCAGCAAGGCGAAGTCCGACCCGGCACCGGGGCTCATGCTGGTCACGTGGGCTTTGAAAACGTGATCGGGATAGGTATCGATGCTGATGGTTGCTTCCTGGCCTGGACGCATGTGGGTCACCTGGGTTTCGCGGAAGTTGGCTTCGACCCAAATCTGCCGATCGGACAACAACGCAAAGGCCGGCGCACCGTTGTTGACGTAGTTGCCAACCTGCAGATCGTCGACCTTGGCCACGATGCCATCGTCTGGCGCATACACCGTCGTGTATGAGAGGTAGAGCTGCGCCTCGTCCAGCTGCGCCTTGGCCTCGCGAACTGTCGGGTGGTTATCGGCTTCGATATCTGGATTACCGCTCAACGCGACAACCGTGCTGGCGATCTGTTGTTCGATCGACGCGATGCGTTGCCGGGCCACTTTAAGGTCGGTGTCGGCGCGCTCGTAAATTGCCCGCGAGACGAACTCGGTAGCGACCAGCGCTTTCTTGCGGGCAAACTCGCGCTGATCGAAATCGGCCGACTCTTTGGCCGATTGCAGTTCCGCCTGCTGCTGGCGATAACCGGCCTTGAGCCCATCGATGCGCAGTCGCGCCACGCTCAGCTGTGCTTGCGCACGGTCAACCGCGATCTGGAACGGTTTCGGGTCAATCCGAAACAGCACCTGCCCTTTGTGAACCGGTTGATTGTCCTCGACCGCAATTTCGACGACTTGTCCGGAAATGCGCGCGTTGATCGATGCCTTCGCCACTCGGGCGTAGGCGTTATCGGTCGAAATGAACGCCTCGCCTGCTTGATAGCGGGCATAGCCCAGCGCTGCGAAGAGCACCGGCAAACCGACAATCAACAAGGGCCGAAATTTCTGCTTGAACGGTTTTTTGATGGGCGCGTCAGGCCTTGCGTGCTCGAAGGTCTGCGTAGCCGGGATGTCGAACTGTTTAGTCATGATCGAATACACCTTTAACCGGGAAATCGGGCCAGCACCTGCGAGAATCGCCTGCGGCCCTGATGGCAAAAATTGCTGTGAGAAAGCAAACCCGTGCACGGTCAGGGAGGATCGCTCCACCGCACCGGTTTCGTCGCCGCAACACCCAGTTCGAGCTCAGCTACAACAAACCTGACGTTCAGGAACTTCTGGCTCCTTAATTTTGTGCGATGATGTAAGAATATAGAGCAGCCCATCCCCACACAAGGATTTTGTACGACATGGCACAAAAAAAGATTACAGAGGGCAAAGGCCGAGGCCGCCCTCGCGCATATGACCCGCAGACAGCGCTACAACAGGCACTTGGGGTTTTCTGGAACACTGGATATTCCGGTGCTTCCCTGGACAGCATCGCCACCGCGGCCGGCATGAATCGCCCAAGCCTCTATGCGGCATTCGGTGACAAGCACGCGCTCTACATCAAGGCGCTCGAGCAGTATTGGGAGTCTGCCTCCGCTGCCATGCAGGAAGCGCTTACGGACAAAGACCTGACCTTGGAGCAGGCACTGATGGGCTTCTATGAGGGGCAGTTGTCGATCTACTTCTCGGGCGAGGGGCAACCGCGTGGCTGCTTTGCGATCGGCACGGCGACGACCGAAGCCGTCGAGGATTCTGCAATACGAGAGGTTCTTGCGGACCGGCTCAGCCGGCTCGATGCCGATCTCGAAACGCGTCTGCGCGCGGCAGTCAGCGCCGGTGAGTTGAAAGACGATGTCGACCCAGCCGCCCTCGCCGTACTCGCGTCATCCTTGCTGCATAGCATTTCGATACGGGCGCGGGCGGGCAAATCCCGCGCGGAATTGACGGAGCTTGCCCGCAATGCGGTCAACCTGATGTGCGGTGTGTGAGGTGTTGGGTGGGTGAAGGACTCGAAGACATTCTCACCGAACGGCTTGCGGTGATTTTTTGCGGCATTAATCCGGGCGTGACTGCCGCCGCCCAAGGCCATCATTTTGCGGGTCGAGGCAATCGCTTCTGGCGCACACTCCATCTTGCCGGCTTTACGCCTACAGAAGTGCGCCCAGAAAACGACCGGACGATCTTGCAGTATCAGTGTGGATTAACTGCGGTGGTTGAACGGCCTACGGCGCGAGCGGATCAGCTGTCCGTGCATGAATTCACCGCTGCCGCCGCGCATTTTGAACAAAAGATCGCACGCTATGCGCCACGCTTTGTGGCGTTTCTCGGCAAAGCTGCGTACAGCGCGTTGTCCGGTCAACGGGAAATTGCGTGGGGGCTTCAGTCAAAGATGTTTGGTAATGCCTCGGTCTGGGTCCTGCCCAATCCCAGCGGGCGAAATCGCGCATTCACGCAAGATCAATTGGTGGATGCGTATCGCCAACTCCATTTAGCGGCCCAGCAGCCGGGCCTGGTCGAACAAAACACTGTTCGATAACCGTTGCGTCCCACTGCTGGCCCTCCTGCTCCTGTTCCAACTTGAAGCCAAAGTCTTCATACAGTGCCTTGGGTTCGAGAATTGCATGAACTGTTGGCACCTGCGCAGATCAGCAGATAATGTAGTCGAAATTCATCCTAGGGGGTTTTGTGGAAAACCGCTCCGAAGACAAAACCCGTCAGCCCCCTTTGCAATCGAGAAGACTGCCGGCAACAGCGATCTCCGTCGTGTTCATGGCTTTAGTCACCCTTTCGATACTGAGTATTTACTGGCTTCAAGCCGCCCAAAGTAAAGCCTATGAACTCTCACAAGCAAAACGGGTGTCAGGCAATTTGACGTGGTCGATAGCCCAACAAGCGACTGACACGTTTGATGAAGCCAACCTGATCCTGGATGAACTGATCGACAGGATAAAAGACAATCCAAGTGCCCAACAGCTCGATAAAACGCAAAAACTGCTCAAGCGCAGAGTCTTTACCACCGAGCAGTTGCACGGCCTTTTTTACTATGATGAAAACGGCAACTGGATCCTGACTTCGTTCGATTCGAAACCTGAAGCCGCCAACAATGCCGATCGTGACTACTTCATCTTTCACAAAAACAACGTAACCCTGTCGCCTCGCATCGGCCGGGCCATCCGCAGCCGCACGACCGGCGAATGGATTATTCCGTTCTCCCGACGAGTCAACGATAGCGAGGGCCATTTTAAGGGTGTCGCGTTGGCCACGATCAAAATGGCCTACTTTGATAAGTTCTTCTCAACGTTCGCCATTGATCAGAAAGGCGCCATTTTCCTGGCCCTTCCCGACGGAACGATAATCGCCAGGCGGCCTTTTGCTGAAGAGTTCATCGGTGCGTCGATAGCCAAAGGGGAAATATTTTCCATCTATTTACCCAAGTCTCCGGCTGATACCGTCATGATCAAATCGATTATCGACGGCGTTGATCGACTCTTCGGCTACAGGCTGCTTCAAAAATATCCGCTGGTCGTCGCTGCCGCCAATTCACGGGAAGCCATTTTTGCCGAGTGGAAAACCGGAACAATCAAGATGGCATTGATGATTGGCGCAGTGCTGCTGGTAAACCTTCTTGTCGGCCTCTTGCTCATCAAGAAAATACGTTACGGCGTCTCGGTAGAAAATCATTTGAAGCAGACCCGGGCAGCCCTGGAAAAACTGGTATTACAGGATGCGCTCACCGGACTTGCAAACCGACGCCATCTCGAAAACAGCTTGCAGCAGGAATGGCTTCGCGCGGTAAGACATCAATCTCAGATCAGTTTGATAATGCTCGATATTGATTATTTCAAAAGCTTCAATGATCAATACGGGCATATTGCCGGCGACCATTGCATCGCTTCCGTTGCGCAGGCAATCGCGCAATGCATTCACAGGCCATCCGATTTAGCCGCGCGGTACGGTGGCGAAGAGTTTGCAATATTGCTACCTGATACAGATGCCGAAGGTGCCTACTCCATTGCCGAAGACATCAGGCTCGCGGTGATGAACCTTGCCATTGCACACGATGGCAACCTGGCCAAGCGGGTGACCGTCAGTTTGGGGGTTTATACCTGCGTACCGGAGACTGCCGAATATATGCACCTGCTGACACAGGCGGACTCGGCACTGTACCTGGCGAAACGCTCAGGCCGGAATCAGACTGCCTGCTTGTCTTTGATCGAGGCCGAATAAGGCTGTAAGTCAAGATGCGCAAGACCGCGCCCGGCAGTCATTCCAGACCTCACGCATCAATTCCTTAAGCATCAACGCCTCGGCCCAGCGGTCGGTGATGTCGCGTCCGTCGGCCCCGGTGATGGCATAGGGTGGCGGGCCGAGTTCACAGGTGAAGGACAGGCTGGAGGGCGTGTCCGGTCGGGCCAGCCAGTCCTCGATCCCATAGCGCCACCAGCCCAGGAAACGCTCCAGCCAGGGTCGATGCTGGGCGAAACTCAAGGGCACCTGAACCTGTTCGCTGTTGGCGACACGGCCGTGAAAACCCCAACTGTGGCGCAGGATGGTCTGGATCTGTTCGTCGTCTTCGGCCTCGACCGGCTCTGGCAGTTCGCGGCCCACGACATAGTGGGACAAGTCGGCCAACAGCTTGAGATCGGGCATTTCAGCGAGAATGTCGAGGGTGAACAACAGGTCACTGGTGAGGCGATAACGATGGGTTTCCAGCAGGATCGGAAAGTCCACCTGCTCGGCCAGTCGCTGCCACCCCTCGATCAACTGGATGGCTTGCGTCAGCGTGCGCGGCCGGACGTCGGCTTGCAGCGTGAGATGGTGGCAGCCGTAGCGGGACGCGACGTCGATCGCTGCCGCCAGATCATCCACGGTGCGGGGGAACACCTGACCTTCGATTTGCAGGCCCTGCGCTTTGGCGGCGGCATGCAAGCGTGCGGCATGGTTCGCCACCCAGAAATGGTCAGTGATTCCGTCGAAACCGGCGGCAGCGATTTTCTCCAGTTGCGCTTCCAGCGCAAGCTCGCATTGGCCACGGTGATCTTGCATGGCCCAAAGGGACTGGAAGACCAGGAATTCACGCATGTCAGTTCCTCAGCAGTTGTTTGAGCGATACCTCGGCGTCGGCCAGAGCCTCTACCGAAAGGGCGTTATGGGAAGCGATCAGTCGTTCGCACAACTTGATGTCCTTGGCGACGCTATTGCCCTGGCCCCAGCCGCAAACGCCTTGCAGACGTTGTTCGTCATCGAGGTAGAACAACAGGAAACCGCCACTGGGGGTTGTCCGGCTCGCCGTGGGTTCTGTGTTTGCGATCACACCCACGGTCTGCAATCCCCAGTCGTACTGGTCGGACCAGAAACCGGGAATGACTTCGAAGGGCAACTCGCGGCCCAGCAGATTCAGGGCGGCGTGACGGCCCTGGGTTTCGGCGTTGCGCCAGGTTTCCTGACGCTGGTAACCCCCTTGCGGGTGCAGCCGAAATTCACAGACATCCCCCGCCGCAAAGATGTCCGGTGCGCTGGTGCGCAATTGGGCATCGACGCGAATGCCCTGGCCGACCACAAGCCCTGCGGCCATGGCCAACTCGGTGTTGGGTTGCATGCCGATGCCCACCACCACCAAGTCGCAAGGCAGCAGTTGGCCGTCGACCAGTTGCACGGATTCAACATGAGTAGCGCCCTGCACTGCCTCAATAGCCACGTTCAGTCGGACATCCACGCCCTGGCTGCGATGCAGTTCCAACAGAACGCTGGACAACCGTTCCGGCAACACCCGTCCCGCCAGGCGCGGCCCAGCTTCGAGCAAGGTCACCGGGCAACCCAAGGCTCGGGCGGTGGCTGCGACTTCGAGGCCGATGAAGCCACCGCCGATGATCACCAGTCGGGTGTCGGGCCGCAACGAAGCGCGCAGTGCCAGCGCCTCGTCATGGCTACGCAGATAAAGCACATTGCGCAGATGCGCGGGCACACAGGTAAGCCTGCGTGAGCGACCTCCCATCGCCAGCAACAGCCGGGCGTAATCCAGCCAGCGGCCGTCGGCCAATTGCAGGCGATGCTGCTGCGGGTCCAGGCCTGTTACCGGGTTGCCGGCCAGGTGTTCGATGCCCAGTTCAGCGAGCCGAGCGCTATTGCACAGGCTGTAGCCCGCCAGATCGACCGTGCCCTGCAGCAACCCTTTGGACAGTGGCGGACGTTCATAGGGCGGGTAAATCTCGTCGCCGATCAGGATCAGGCGACCGCTATAACCTTCGTCGCGCAGGGTCAGGGCCGCGCGGCCACCGGCATGCCCGGCGCCAACAATGACCAGTGGAGCATTGGCAGGACTCATGGCACAGACTCCGTGCAGTTAAACCGTGATGGCGAGCAAGACACGCCCCGCCTCGACCCGGACTTCATAGGTCTTGAGGTTGACGCACACCGGTGCGCCGAGGGCTTTGCCGGAGCGGTAATCGAAACGCCCGTTGTGCTTGGGGCACTCGATAACGTGCTCCATCACCAGGCCATCGGCCAGGTGGATGGACTCGTGGGTGCACAGGCCCGCGGTGGCGAAAAACTCGCTGTCGGCGGAGCGGTACACGGCATAGGTGTGCTGGCCATGGTCGAAACGAATGACGTCTTCTTCATTGATATCGCCCACGGCACATACATCGATCCATTGATCGGTCATGGCGTTTTCTCTGGTAGTGGTACAGACAGGAAGGGGTCAGGCCGGCGTTACTTCAGGTTCTGCCTGGACGGTGGCGGCCGACGCTGCGCGTTGTGGCAAAGGACGACAGACGAAATGGCTCGGGTCTTTGCGCTGCCTCCAGATCGTCGGGAGGATTTCCCTGAAGGCCTCGGACAGGCTGCCGTAAGGCGGCGGGCAGTCGCGGCGGATCTCTTCGTGAAGCTGCGCCAGCGCATGAAAAGGCACCATCGGATACATGTGATGTTCCAGGTGATAGTTCATGTCGAGGTACAGGAAACGCAGCAGTCGGTTCATGTAAATCGTGCGGCAGTTGCTGCGGTGATCGAGTACGTCTTCCGCCAGGCCGACATGCTGCGAAAGGCCGAACAGGTAAGACAACCAACCGCCATAGAGGGTCGGCAGACCGATAAACATCAGCGGCAACCAGCTCTGCAGAAAAAGCGCCGTGCCCACGGTAAGCCCATAGATAGCCAGCCAGACGCGCGCGTCTCGCGCCACTTTGGGCCATTCGGATTCGGGGATGAAGGTCTGCTCTTCTTCACCCATCCGCCCGACTGCATGCCGGCAAACTGACCCCATCGTCTTCAACGCGTAAGGCATTCTGAACAGACTCAGCACCATCATGATCAGACTCGGTGGACGCGGCTCGACGATTTCCGGATCGCGACCAACGATGATGGTGTCGGTGTGATGCCGTGCATGACTCCAGCGCCAGACCTGGGGTTCGAACATGAACATGAAACTCGACAGCTGATAGACCGCATCATTCATCCAGCGGGTCTTGAACGCCGTACCGTGACCCGTTTCGTGCCAACGGGCATTGGACGCGGTGCCATAGAGCAGCCCATAGACGAAGAAGAACGGAACACAGGCCCAGGAACCCCAGAACCAGTATCCGCCGAAGCCGGTGACGACCATCGCCGACAGCCAGATGGCGGTATCACGCAAGGCCGGGCCATCGCGGCGCTGCATCAATTCTTTCATGCGTTTGCGGGAGATGGGCGATTGATACCACGTTGCCGATACCAAACCTTTTTGCGCCGCTCGGGCGGCTTCGGGACCGGTCAATCGATAATCCCTTGGCACGGGTTTATCGGTTTTTTCAAAGGCTGCGTTGTGTAAGGGCATTTTATTGTTCTCCGCAAGCTTGATGGGTTTAAGCATTTGCTTTCGATGCGGGATGGCATCGCTGGAGAAAATATAGAGAGCGCACAAACCACCCTCAATCCCTTGAATACATTCCCTATCAAGCTATCATCCAGGCCCATTGCAGCTTGATAGTTTTCTATCAAAGCGACTCAAGGGCCCACCATGAACAACAAAAAACGCCCCACTATCGCCACGGTCGCCGAGCACGCTCGCTTGAGTGTCGCCACCGTGGACCGGGTGCTCAACGCCCGGGCTCCGGTCAGCCCGGCCACCGCCGAGCAGGTGTTCCAGGCCGCCGAAGCCGTCGGTTATTTCGCCGCCCGGCTGATCGGCCAACGCATTCGCGAACGTCGTCCCAGCTATCGATTCGGCATCCTGTTACTCGGTACCGCCCAGGCGTTCTATGCCAACGTTGCCTCCGCCATCACCGAGGCAGCGCAGCGTCAGGCCGGCGCCAATCTGAGCTGCCAGTTCGAATACGTCTTCGATCGCACACCCAGCGCGATCATTGCCCAGATCGAACAACTGGCCGTGCAGTGTGATGGCCTGGCGGTGGTCAGCTTCGCTCACCCGCTGATCAATGCCGCCATCGCGCAGATCAGAGCCGCAGGCGTGCCGGTGATCGCCCTGCTGTCGGACATCCATGAGGCGGCAGAAGAACCTTACATCGGTCAGGATAATCATGAGGTCGGGCGCACCATGGGTTGGCTGCTGGCTCACACCTGCGGCGCACGCAAGGGCAGCGTCGGCGTATTGCTCGGCGGCCATCGTTTTCTTGGTCATCAGGCTCGGGTCGAAGGGCTGCGCAGTTACCTGGCGGAGCGAGCACCGGGGTTGCGGCTACTCGAAGCGGTGATCAACCTGGACAACTGCGACGTCACCGAAGAGGCGACACTGGAACTCCTCGCGCGCCATGCCGACTTGCGAGGGCTGTGCGTGGTCGGCGGTGGCGGCGACGGCATCATCCGGGCCCTGTCACAGCTGCCGAAACGGCCGTCGCTGTGTTGCATCCTGCAGGAGTCGACCGAGCTGTCGCGACAGGCCCTGGATCAAGGGTTGATCGACCTGGTCATCGACTCTCAGCCGCGATTGCTGGCAGCCGCGCTGGTCGACTTGCTGGTCGAGTTGCAGACCACGCCGGACTTCGATCCGCTCCGGCACAGGGTCCATATTCCGTTGCAGATCATCACCTCGGAGAACACTCGAGGCTGAACGTGCCTCCCCATCAGAGATTGGCTCCCGCACGAAAAGCATCGGCACTCAGCCCGAATCGATTCATCTTGTTGTACAGCCCGCCACGAGAAACGTTCAGTTGCCGGGCGGCCAGGCGGATGTTGCCTCGGGCATCCCTGAGGGCGACGATGATCGCGTTCATTTCATGGGTGCCAAGGTCCAGCGCAGCCCGGGGTTCGGGCACACTTCCCGGCACCGATGGCCGCAGCCTTTGCTTGATTTCAAGTGGCAGATCACCCGGCTGAATCATCTCGGTCATCGCCAGATTCGTTGCGCGCTCGATGGTGTTTTCAAGTTCGCGAACATTACCCGGCCAGCTGTAGGCCGAAAGAATATCCAGCGCCTCTGGCGAGATGCCCTGCACCGATTTGCGCAATGACCGCGCGCAACGAGCGAGAAAATGTCGCGCCAGCAAGGGCACATCTTCCCGGCGCATCCGCAGCGGCGGAACCGTCAGATTCAGGACGTTGAGCCGGTAGTAAAGATCCTCACGGAAAGCGCCATCGGCCACCGCCTGGCTCAGGTTGCGGTGGGTGGCGGCGATGATGCGCACATCCACCTGCTGCGATTTTTTCGCCCCCACGCGCGTCACCTCGCCTTCCTGCAAGACCCGTAGCAGGCTGACTTGGGCATCGAAAGACATGTCACCGATTTCGTCGAGGAAGATCGTTCCGCCATCGGCCAATTCGAACTTCCCGGCAGATCCGCCACGGGCCGATCCGGTGAAGGCACCCTCAACATGACCAAACAGTTCGCTCTGCACCAGATCGCGCGGAATGGCTCCGCAATTGACCGCCACGAAAGGACCGCCGCAACGCTCGCTGGCGTTATGGATCGCCTGGGCGAACAGCTCCTTGCCGGTACCGCTCTCACCCAGGATCAGCGTGGTCGATTCACTGCGACTGGCGATCCGTCCCAGGTGCAAGGCGTCTTGTATCGCTCGCGAATTACCTTGAATGGTCTCGAAGGTGTAGCTGGCTTGAGTGCCGATGACCCGGCGCGTAATTTCGCGGATGCGCCGGTTTTCACGCAACGAAACAATCCGTCCACCCTGCTCCAGCGGGCACACCGATACCAGACATGCCAAGTGGCTGCGATCATGCAGCTCGAAGGTGCAATCCAGATCTCTTATCCCTTCATACTGCTGCCCTTCCCCTCCGCGCAGCAGAATCTGGTTGGTCAGTTCGCTTTGCCCCAGACGCTGGAACGGGCTGCCGAGCAGATCCTGGCCCACGCGGAACAATTGCCGGGCATAACGGTTGAGCGCCTTGATGCAGCCCCGCTCATCCAGCACCACAAGCCCTTCGTTGAGCACTTCAAGCACGGTTTGTTGCTCTTCCAGCAGGGCTTGCAGCGCCATCTGCCGCGAGACCGCTTCGGCCGCGGCCTGGACGGTGCCTAGCGTATGAAAATGAAACCAGCCCGGCTCAGCGGTCAGGGTCAGCATGGCGAGCGTCCTGCCCTGCGCATCCCTGATCGGCGCGGCGGCGCAGTGCATGCGCCGTCGACGCAAGCCGCTGGCGAAGTTTTCCTCGGCCAGCACATACACCAAGCGATCTTCGGCAAGCGCCAGCCCCGTGCAGTTGGTGCCCTGCACCGACTCCAGCAATCGGCTGCCCACCGGTGTGAGGTCCAGACCACAGAAATACAGGGTCGTGCCTTGAGCATCGGTCAGGTTGATATGGCCCCTGGGGTTGTAGGCCAGCAATCCCCCCATGACCTGCGCCGCCGCTGCAATCAACGTGCGATTGGCCGCCAGCGTCGCGGCCAGAACGGCAGGAGCAACAAATCGATATTCGCCATCCTCAGGATCGAGGCCGGTGCCGACGCTGCGCCGCCAGGAATCCCAAATCACCTGCCTGACCCCGGCAGGTCGATCGGTGCGCCCGTTCAGACACGCCAGCCAGGCCTGTTCCAGCGCGGCGATCGAGCCTTCGTTCAACGACGCGGGGCCGAGAGCGGTGATGTAATCGAGGTCTTGCGCGCTGAAGGCTGTTACCTGTGGGTTGACCATCATCGACATCCGCTTCCATGTTCATGTTTTAGACATGTCAGTGTAGACATGTCCTGCGAATGAACACTTCTTTCAAAAAATATTGATTAACCCTTTGAATATCAACGACTTAAATACTGGCACAGCACTTGCTCAAAGGGTTATGCCAGCCGAGGACATTCCTGCGGCCAAGTCATTGAACAACAATAAAAGGGAGTCAATTCATGAGTACGTCCAAGATCATCCGCCTGGGCCTCATCGGCGCCGGCCGCATGGGCAGTTTTCACGGCCAGACGGCCGCCCGGCACATTCCTGGCGCCTGCCTGGCCGCCATCGCCGACCCGACACCCGGCCAGGCCGCTCGGTTGGCGGCAGAGTTGGGGGTGCAGAAGGTCTATACCGATCCACAGCAACTGCTCGATGACCCGGAAATTGACGGCGTCCTGATCGCCGCCCCCGCCCGCAGCCATGCCGAACTGGTGATCAGTGCGGCCCGGTCCGGCAAAGGTGTGTTTTGTGAAAAACCCATGGCCATTACCCTCGACGAGGCCGACCGCGCCATCGCCGCAGCCGCCGATGCCCGCGTGCCGCTGCAGGTTGGCTTCAATCGTCGTTTTGCCAAAAGCTTCCGCACCGCCCATCTGGACGTGGTCGCCGGCCGTATCGGCACGCCGCAACTGCTGCGCTCATTAACCCGCGATCCGGCGCTGAACAATCCAGCCGCTTCGCCGCAGTGGGTGATTTTTCTCGAAACCCTGATCCATGACTTCGATACCTTGCGCTACCTCAACCCCGGTGCCGAAGCAGTCGAAGTTTATGTCATGGCCGATGCGCTGATTGCACCGGACTACAAGAGCAAAGGGTTTCTGGACACCGCCGTGGTCACGATCCGTTTCGACAACGGCGCCATCGCCACCGCCGAGGCCAATTTCCAGGCCGTTTATGGCTACGATGTTCGGGGGGAAGTGTTCGGCAGCGCCGGCATGCTGACCATGGGCAGCGTCAATGACTCAGACCTGGTGCGCTACTTGGCTAATGGCATCCAGGCCGACACCCAACGCATGGACACCGACCTGTTGCGGGATGCCTATGTGGCCGAGCTCAATCACTTTGTCGACTGCCTGCGCACCAGTGAAAAACCACTGGCCAGCGGTGAAGATGCCCGAGCGGCACTGGCCATTGCCCGCGCGTGTATCGAGTCCGTCCAACAGGGCAAAGCGGTGCGCGTGCAAGGAGCCCGTTCATGAGTTTCATCCCGTTCAAACTGGCGATCAGTGCCGAGATGGTGTTCCTCGACCTGCCGTTCACCGAACGCGTCAAACGGATTCACGCGCTGGGTTTCAGCGCCGAAATTTGGGACTGGACCCAGAAAGACATTGCGGCCCTGGTCGCCACCGGTGCCGACTTCACCTCCATGACCGGCTACATCTCAGGCAACCTGACCGACGCCGAAGGCATCCAGCATCTGCTCGACAGCGCACGTGAATCGCTGGCCGTCGCCGCACAACTGAATTGCCCGAGCCTCAACCTGCATGGCACTGGCTTGGGCGATAAAGGCTTGCCGGTCAAACCCGTGGCCCACACCACCGGACGCATGTGGTTGAGCGCCTGCAAGACCCTGGAAAAAATCGCTCGCCTGGGCGAAGACGCGGGCCGAGTGTTCCTGCTGGAAAACCTCAATACCGAAGTGGACCACCCCGGCACGCCCTTCGCCCGCGCCGACGATACCCTGGCGCTGATCGAGGCCGTGGGTAGCCCGCATTTGAAGATGAACCTGGACCTTTATCACGCCCAGATCGGCGAAGGAAACCTGATCGAACTGATCCAGCGCGCCGGCAGCGCCATCGGCGAAATCCAGGTGGCCGATGTCCCCGGCCGCATGGAGCCCGGCACCGGCGAAATCCATTATCCGGCCATTGCCAAGGCCTTGTTCCGCATGGGATACACCGGTGTCGTCGGGCTCGAGGGCTGGGCCAGCGGCGACAGCGAAGCAGCACTTGAGCGTTTTCGGCAAGCCTTCACGCTCGATTGAATGCCGCTCTCTTTGTAGCAGCTGTCGAGCTTGCGAGGCTGCTGCTACGGGTCGCATTACGGCTTAACTGACTGGCTCATCTCATAACAACAAAAGGAAAACCATCATGCGTCGCTGCACACTATTCTTTGCCACGCTGTTATTACTCGTCAGCCAATGGGCCGCCGCCGACTATCGCATCGGCGTCAGCATTGCCAGGGTTGACGACAACTTCATGACCTATGTGCGCAACGGCCTGGAAAATGCCGCCAGGAAGGAGAACGTCCAGATCCAGTTCGAGGACGCCCAGGGCGATGTGGTTCGCCAACTCAACCAGATTCAGGGTTTTCTCGGTCAGAAGGTGGATGCCGTCATCGTCCTGCCCGTGGACACTGCCGCCACCGCCAACATGACCCGCGCCGCCGTCGAGGCGAAGATTCCGCTGGTCTACGTCAACCGCCACCCGGACGAACGCGTGCTGCCCAAAGGCGTGGTCACGGTGGCGTCCAATGACATCGAGGCCGGGCAACTGCAAATGCGCTACCTGGCCGACAAGCTGGGGGGCAAAGGCAACATCGCGATCATCATGGGCGACCTGGCACAGAACTCCACGCACGACCGCACCGAAGGGGTCAAACAGGTGCTCAAGGACTACCCCGGGATCAAAATCATCGAACAGCAAAGTGCCGAGTGGCAGCGCAACAAAGGGATGGACTTGACCAGCAATTGGCTGCTGGCTGGCACTGGCTTCGATGCCATCGTCGCCAACAACGACGAGATGGCCATCGGCGCGGCCATGGCACTGCAGCAAGCCGGCAAAGCCAAGGGCGAGATTGCGATTGTCGGCATTGATGGCCTGCCCGACGGCCTGGCGGCGATCAAGCGCGGGATGCTGGTCGCCTCCGTCTTTCAAGACCCCAAGGCCCAGGCGATCAGCGCGGTACAAGCGGCCATCAAGATGATCAAGGGCGAGCCGGTCGAAGCGGATGTCTGGGTACCCTTTCAGCTGATCACGCCGGATCAGGTGGCGATGTTTGAGCAGCATTACAAATAGCGTCAAAAGCCGATCGATGGCTGCCCTGCGGGACGGGGCAGCAATCGGGCCGGAAGTCAGGTACGCAGAGGTGAAGGAAAGCCTTTATTTAACGTGCCGCTTTTCCTTGGAAGGTCTGTACCCGAAGTACGAGCTATAGCACTTGCTGAAATGGCTTGGCGACACGAAGCCACAAGCCACCAACACGTCGACCTGGGACAGTTCGGTGTGCTGGAGCAGTCGCCGCGCTTCAGTGATGCGCAGCTCCATGTAATACCGCTGCGGCGTTGTACCGAGTTGCTCCTTGAACAAGCGTTCCAGTTGCCGACGGGAACGGCCGGCATAGGCCGCCAGTTGCTCCAGTTCCAGAGGCTCTTCGAGGTTGGCGTCCATCAGCTTGACCACCTCGCGCAAGGGCGCGCTCACACAGATATTTTCAGCCGGTTTGATGCGCCGATAGCGAGACTCCTCGAACGCCAGAATGTCCTCGATCCCCTCGACGAGGGCTTTATCGTGCAGGCCCTTGATCCAGTCCAGCGCCATATGAAATGCCCCCGAGGGGCTGGACGCGGTAAGGCGGTCGCGATCAATGACGTAGGGTTCACTGGTGACTTGCGTCGCCTTGGAGATTTCCGCGAGTGCGGGGCGATGTTCCGGGTGAATGGCGCAACGATACCCATCGAGCAAACCTGCGCTGCCCAGAAACCATGCGCCATTCCACAACCCGGCCAGGCAGACACCCTGGTTCGCCGCCATTCGCAACAGGCTGATGAACTCATCATCAGCCTTGAGCTCTGTCCTGTAGCCGCCACAAATCACCAGCAGATCCAGGTCGTGAATGGCGGAAGCATCCAGACGTGCATCCGGCCGGATCACCAGGCCCAGATCGCTGATGACCTCGCCGTCGTTCAAGCCGAACGTTCGCGAAGAGAACAACCTGGGTCGTAGAAGATTCGCGGTGACAATGGTGTCCAGTGCCTGGGTGAACGCAGGCAGCGAGAAATGCTCGAGCAGCACAAAGCCTGCCCGGGTCGTTCGAGCAGGCTCATCAGGGTTTTCATTCAGATAGCGGAGATTTTTCCCCTTCATGCCTCCGCTGAATTGGCGTCGTTCGATCAATGTTCGACCCACTCGGTTACTGCGTAGATAAAGCCTAATGCTAACTGTAGAAGCGCAGAAAGCCCTAGCACCATTATGCGACCGATCAAACCCGTTGAAAGCCGTGACGAAGCGGGTCTTTGTCATCGACAAAAATGGTGTTGTGGCCCGATCCGGCCGTCGGCATCGGTGCTGGCAACGGTTGTGACGCTCAAGTATTGGTGTGGCAGGACATGGCGGGATTGCGCACCGGACCTCTGCCCAGGTTCGTCAAGCAATATGCCGACCTGCGAGGCGTGCTGCTCGGGGCAGCGCGCGACTTCGCCGGCGATGTGCAAGCAGGCGACTTTCCAGGGACCGAGCATTCTTTTTAGTCGAAGGAGAAGGCCCTTCAATGAAAAGCTTCAGACAGCGTGCAGCCGAAGGGCTCCAGACAGGCGATAGCTTCACCCTCTCCCGCTGCTTCCCGCAGGAAGACATCCAGCGCTTTGCGCAGATCTCCGCGACTACAATCCGGTGCATTTCGATGCATCGACCGGTTGAATCCACAGTCGAAACCAGCCCTTCGCACCACACAACAATCGACCAATTGCACCCAGCATCGCTATCTCGCGCCCTGCTGGTATTCACGGGGCGTACATCCAAACTCGCGACGGAACACCGTGTGTAGATATTGTGCGGATTTGAAACCGCAATTACGGGCAACGTCTGCAATCGCTGTGTCGGTATTTTCCAGCCCGCTGGTGGCCGCCGCCAGTTTGAAGCGCAGAATCTCGTCGTGGACGCTGCAGCCTCGCGCAGTGCGAAAGTGCGACTCCAGCGATGAACGCGACACGCCAACATAAGCCGCTACCTGCGCTGTCTTGATGCCCTGGCAGGCATATTGGCGGATAAACAGCAGCGCTTGCATGACGTAGGGGTTGCCCAAAGGTTGGTGCAAACTCGACACCTGCACGTTGATCGCATCAGGCGGGATCAGGATGTGCGTGCCCGTGGACGGCTTGCCGTGCAGCATCTGGTGCAGCAGTTGCGCGGCGGTGCGGCCCATGGTTTCGGTGCCCTGGATGACCGAGCTCAGGGGGACCCGGGTCAGGCTGCGTGTCAGGGGGTCGTTGTCGATGCCGATCAACGCCACCTGCTCCGGTACGGCGATTCCGGCGGTCAGGCAGGCTTGCAGCAACTGCCGGGCGCGGGCGTCACTGACGGCGATGATGCCAATGGGCTTGGGCAGGCTTTGGAGCCAGGCAATCAGTTGTTCGACGGCGCTGTCCCAGAGCGGTGCGCTGGTACCCATGCCGCGATAGACCTCGGCGTGCAAGCCGTCACGTTGCATCAGTCGTCGAAAGGATTTTTCCCGTTCCTGAGCCCAACGATTTGCCTGCGCTTCAGGCAGGCTGAAGCAGGCAAAACGCTGCAGCCCTGCCTCGATCAAATGCGTGTAAGCCAGTGTGATCAGTGCGTTATTGTCGGTAGCGACGTACGGGATCCCTTTCGGATAGGCCCGTTCATCCTGATAAGAACCACCCACCGCCACCACGGGCAGCTTGATGTCGGCCAACGCCTCGCCAATCAGCGGATCGTCGAAGTCGGCAATGATTCCGTCACCTTGCCAGCGCTCGATTCCTTTCAAGCGGCAGAGAAAGTCCTCCTCCAGGAACAGGTCCCAGGACGCGCGGGTGCTGCTCAGGTAGTTGCCGATGCCGCTGATGATGCCGCGGTCATAGATCTTGCTCCCGTTGAACAACAGTGCGATGCGGTGAACAGGCGGTACGGTTTTCATTGTTTTCAGGCTTGTTCCGGGCCCCTTGTCACGGAGGCGGTTTGCACAGACTAGGCGTGCAGACGGCGAATCTCAATACGCAAAATCGCACCCGCTGTTGGTGATTTTCATAATCAGCAGGCACAGGGCCGTTGTTAGTATCGAGACACCGCCAAGAACAACAAGGACATTGCCAATGCCGTACTTCCCCGATGTCGGCCAGATTCGCTACGAAGGCCCTGCCAGCGATTCTCCCCTCGCCTTCCGTCACTACGACGCCGACAAAATCATCCTCGGCAAACCCATGCGCGAACACCTGCGCATGGCCGCCTGTTATTGGCACACCTTCGTCTGGCCGGGTTCCGATGTGTTCGGTGCTGGTACTTTCAAGCGCCCGTGGCAACACGCCGGCGACCCGATGGAGCTGGCCATTGGCAAGGCGGCAGCCGCGTTCGAGTTCTTCTCCAAATTGGGTATCGACTATTACTGCTTCCACGACACGGATGTCGCCCCGGAAGGCAATTCGCTGAAGGAGTACCGCAACCACTTCGCGCAAATGATTGATCACCTGGAGCGACACCAGGAAGAAAACGGGATCAAGCTGCTGTGGGGAACCGCCAACTGCTTCAGCAACCCGCGCTTTGCCGCAGGCGCCGCCAGCAATCCTGACCCCGAAGTGTTCGCCTGCGCCGCTGCCCAGGTATTCAGCGCCATGAACGCGACCCAACGCCTGAAAGGGTCCAACTACGTGCTGTGGGGCGGTCGCGAAGGCTACGAAACCCTGCTCAACACCGACTTGAAACGTGAACGCGAACAACTGGGCCGCTTCATGCGCATGGTGGTCGAGCACAAGCACAAGATCGGTTTCAAAGGCGACCTGCTGATCGAACCCAAGCCGCAGGAGCCGACCAAGCACCAATACGATTACGACAGCGCCACCGTGTTTGGCTTTCTCCAGCAGTTCGGTCTGGAAAAGGAGATCAAGGTCAACATCGAGGCCAACCACGCGACCCTGGCCGGGCATAGCTTTCATCACGAGATTGCGACGGCCGTCTCGCTGGGGATTTTCGGCAGCATCGACGCCAACCGCGGTGATCCACAAAACGGCTGGGACACCGATCAATTCCCCAACAGCGTCGAAGAAATGACCCTGGCCACCTATGAAATTCTCAAGGCCGGCGGGTTCAAGAATGGCGGGTTCAACTTCGACTCCAAGGTGCGCCGCCAGAGCCTCGATGAGATCGATCTGTTCCATGGTCACGTCGGCGCAATGGACGTCCTCGCCCAGTCCCTGGAGCGGGCAGCCGCCATGGTGCAGAACGACCAGCTTCAGCTGCTCAAGGATCAACGCTACGCCGGCTGGCAGCAGCCGTTCGGGCAGGCGGTGCTGGCGGGTGAGTTCAACCTCCAGTCGTTGGCCGAACACGCATTCGCCAACGAGCTGAATCCGCAGGCCGTCAGCGGCAGGCAGGAGATGCTCGAAAACGTCGTCAACCGGTTTATCTATCGCTGATCGCCAACGGGGTCTGTGGGCGCAACAACGCTGTGACATTCGCACGACAAATCTGTGTCCGCTGCGTCTGCAGGTTCTCTACAGTTCTACCAGCCCGATACTCATCGTCAGGCCGTGTCTTTCAAACAAAAATAAAAGGACGCACCACCATGAAGAACGTAAAACGCGCGCTATTTGCCAGCGCCCTGGCTCTGCTGTCGCTGCCGGTGATGGCCGATGCTGCCCACCCGAAAATCGGTTTCTCCATTGATGATCTGCGGCTGGAACGCTGGTCACGTGACCGCGATTACTTCGTTGCGGCGGCGGAGAAAATGGACGCCAAGGTCTTCGTACAGTCGGCCGATGCCAATGAGCAAAAGCAGATTTCGCAAATCGAAAACCTCATTTCCCGTGGCGTCGATGTCATCGTCATCGTGCCGTTCAACGCAACGGTCCTGACCAATGCAGTGGCCGAAGCGAAGAAAGCCGGAATCAAGGTCGTGTCCTATGACCGTCTGATACTCAACGCGGATATCGACGCCTACATTTCCTTCGATAACGAAAAGGTCGGCGAGATGCAGGCCAGCGGTGTGCTGCACGCAGCGCCCAAGGGCAATTACTTCCTGCTCGGTGGTGCGCCTACCGACAACAACGCAAAAGTCCTGCGCGAAGGTCAAATGAAAGTGCTGCAACCGGCCATCGACAAAGGTGATATCAAGATCGTCGGCCAACAATGGGTGAAGGAATGGAACCCTACCGAAGCGCTGAGCATTGTTGAAAACGCCTTGACCCGCAACGCCAACAAAATCGACGGTATCGTCGCCTCCAACGACGCCACGGCAGGTGGCGCCATCCAGGCCCTGGCCGCTCAGCAACTGGCCGGCAAGGTGCCGATTTCGGGGCAGGACGCGGACCTCGCAGCGGTCAAGCGAGTGATCGCTGGCACTCAAACCATGACCGTGTACAAGCCGCTGAAACTCATCGCCTCCGAAGCGGCCAAGCTCTCGGTGCAACTGGCCCGTAACGAGAAACCCGCCTACAGCTCGCAGTACGACAACGGCAGCAAAAAGGTCGACACCATCCTGCTCACTCCGACTCCGTTGACCAAGGACAACATCGACCTGCTGGAACAGGACGGGTTTTACACCAAGGCGCAGATTGCCGGAAAGTGATCATCACCCCGTAATGCCCCCCTGCAGGAGCTCGCTCCTGCGGGACCAGCCTCGTACCTGCCGCTTATGAGTCTCTGCCATGTCCGACTATCTGCTGCAAATGAACGGTATCGTCAAAACCTTCGGCGGTGTCAAAGCGCTCAACGGCATCGACATCAAGGTCAAGCCGGGTGAGTGCGTCGGGCTGTGCGGCGAGAATGGCGCCGGCAAGTCCACGCTGATGAAGATCCTTTCCGCGGTGTACCCCCATGGCACCTGGGACGGTGAAATCCTCTGGGACGGTCAACCGCTCAAGGCGCAATCGATCAGCGAAACGGAAGCCGCTGGTATCGTCATCATTCACCAGGAACTGACGCTGGTTCCCGACCTGTCGGTGGCCGAGAACATTTTCATGGGCCATGAACTGACGCTGCCTGGCGGGCGGATGAATTACCCGGCGATGATCCACCGCGCCGAAGCCCTGATGCGTGAGCTGAAAGTGCCGGACATGAACGTATCGCTGCCGGTTTCGCAGTACGGCGGCGGCTATCAGCAACTGGTGGAAATCGCCAAGGCACTGAACAAGCAGGCGCGCCTGCTGATCCTCGACGAGCCTTCATCGGCCCTGACCCGTTCGGAAATCGAGGTGTTGCTGGACATCATCCGCGACCTCAAGGCCAAGGGTGTTGCCTGTGTCTACATCTCCCACAAGCTCGATGAAGTGGCCGCCGTGTGCGACACCATTTCGGTAATCCGAGACGGCAAACACATCGCCACGACCGCCATGGCGGACATGGATATTCCACAGATCATCACCCAGATGGTCGGACGGGAAATGAGCAACCTCTACCCCACCGAGCCGCACGACATTGGCGAGGTGATTTTCGAGGCCCGTCACATCACCTGCTACGACGTCGACAACCCCAGGCGCAAACGGGTCGACGATATTTCGTTCACCCTCAAGCGTGGGGAAATCCTCGGCATCGCCGGGCTGGTCGGTGCAGGCCGCACCGAATTGGTGACCGCGCTGTTCGGCGCCTACCCCGGCCGTCACGAAGGCGAAGTCTGGCTGGACGGCCAACTCATCGACACCCGCACGCCGCTCAAGTCAATCCGTGCCGGCCTGTGCCTGGTGCCCGAGGACCGCAAGCGCCAGGGCATCATTCCAGACTTGGGAGTCGGCCAGAACATCACCCTGGCCGTGCTGGACAGTTACTCGAAACTGACCCGCATCGATGCCGAAGCCGAACTGGGCTGCATCGGTCGAGAAATTTCGCGCCTGCACCTCAAGACCGCAAGCCCGTTCCTACCGATCACCAGTCTATCCGGCGGCAATCAACAAAAAGCCGTATTGGCGAAGATGCTGCTGACCAAACCCCGGGTCCTGATTCTCGATGAGCCCACCCGAGGTGTGGATGTCGGCGCCAAGTACGAGATCTACAAGTTGATGGGGGCGCTGGCGGCCGAAGGCGTGTCGATCATCATGGTGTCTTCGGAGCTGGCCGAAGTGCTCGGCGTTTCCGACCGCGTACTGGTGATCGGCGAAGGCCGGTTGCAGGGCGACTTCATCAACCATGAACTCACTCAGGAACAGGTGCTCGCCGCCGCACTCAGCCAGCCTGACAGCCATAACAATAAAGATCGGAAATCCGCGTAAATGAATCAGGTCAAACAACTCTTCACCCGCTACAAGATGCTCGCGCTGGTGTTTGCCGTGGCGTTTATCTGGCTGTTCTTCAGCTGGCAGACCGAGGGCGGATTCCTGACACCGCGCAACCTCTCCAATCTGCTGCGCCAGATGTCCATTACCGGGATTCTCGCCTGCGGCATGGTACTGGTCATCATCAGCGGCGAGATCGATTTGTCGGTCGGCTCATTGCTGGGCCTGCTCGGTGGCGTCGCGGCCATTCTCGACGTTATCTACCACATACCGCTGCTGGCGAACCTGAGCCTTGTCGTCCTGTGCGGACTGCTGATCGGCCTCGCCAACGGCTACATGGCCGCCTACCTGCGCATTCCGTCTTTCATCGTGGGGCTGGGGGGCATACTGGCTTTCCGGGGCATTTTGCTGGGGATTACCGGCGGCACCACCATCGCCCCGGTGTCGCCGGAGTTCGTCTACATTGGCCAGGGTTATTTGCCACACACGATCGGCACGGGCCTGGGCGTTCTGCTGTTCGCACTGACGTTGTTCCTGACCTGGAAACAACGGCGCAATCGCGCCCTTCACGGCCTGGCGGCACATTCACTGGTGCGTGACGTAGCACGCGTGCTGTTGATCGGCGCGGTACTGGCCGGCTTCGTCCAGACCCTCAACAGCTATGACGGCATTCCCGTGCCGGTCCTGCTTCTGCTGATCCTGCTGGGCGGGTTCAGCTACGTGACCAGTCAGACCGTGTTCGGCCGACGCGTCTATTCCGTGGGCAGCAACATGGAAGCGACGCGCCTGTCCGGTATCAATGTACAGGCCGTGAAGCTCTGGATTTTCGGGATCATGGGCGTGATGTGCGCCCTCGCCGGCGTGGTCAACACCGCGCGCCTGGCTCCCGGTTCGCCCTCGGCCGGCAGCATGGGCGAACTCGACGCCATCGCCGCCTGCTTCATCGGTGGCACCTCCATGCGCGGCGGCTCCGGCACTGTCTACGGCGCCCTCCTCGGCGCGCTGGTCATCACCAGCCTGGACAACGGCATGTCCATGCTCGACGTCGACAGTTATTGGCAGATGATCGTCAAGGGCAGCATTCTGGTGTTGGCCGTGTGGGTAGACGTGAGCACCCGGACCGGACGACGCTGATCCGCTGCGGATGAGGCCAGAAGCGGTCAGTCGCTCAAAACACTTAAAAACCACTGATTGCTAAAGCAATCAGAATCCGAAAATAGCTCACTCGGTCGAAGGGACGGATGCTTTGCTGCCCAAGCGGATCAGCTCATTGGAAAAACACAGGCCGACGATGATCAGTACTGCCCCTGCGTACAGGCTTTCGCGCGGTACTTCATTGAGCGCCACAAACGCCAGCAGCGCGGCGAACAACGGTTCGGTCAGCTCCAGCGCCTGCACTTGGGATGGCTTGAGATACTCGATGGCCTTGGTGGTGCAGAAGAAGCCCAGGATGGTCGGCAGCGCGGCCAGCGCCAGCAGTGCGGCGATCGCCAGCGGAGACAGCTCGCCGATCGCGAAACCATCGGCCGCAGCCGGCATCAGCAGGTACAGGCTGCCAAAGAACAACAATTGCCGGGTGAAGTGCAGCCCCCCCGACACACCCATCCGCTTCATGGCAACCGAAAAGGCCCCATAGCCGCAGCCGGCCATGGAAGCTAGCGCGGCACCTTGCAGGGTAAAGCCCTGCTGCAGGTCGGCGCCGAAGATCACCGCGATCCCAGCGATAGCCAGTGCGGCACCCACGGTCGCGTTCGCGGTGATGGCATCCTTGAGGAAAATGCGCCCCAGAATGATCGAGGAAATTGAGGCACTGGCCATCAGCACCACCACTACACCTGCTGCAGCGTAGTGCCGATAGGCGGACGTTTCGAAGTGGAACAGCACAAAGATGCCAAGGAATGCGCAGATCGCCGCCTGAATCCATTTGGTCGTCGACGCCGGGCGCTTGAGGAAAAGCAGCAAGATCGAGAGAAGCATGCAACCCAGTACGGTCTTGATGACAGCGACACTGCTGGCGGTGAAGCCATTAATCATGAGTACTTTGCTGAGTACACCGATCGTTGCGTTCAGTGCCGCCGCGGAGAGTGCAAATATGACGCCTTTGCTGAAAGTAGATTGCATTGATGACGATCCCTGTCGCTGAATTGTCGTTCGATAGAATGCCGCCCTACATCGACGGCGCAAAGGTTGAGGATACGAAGATCCCACCAACCCCAGTATTTATTGTGGCATAAGGGCTAACGATTTTGTCGCCCCCAAGGGTGAAGTCAGAGGGCCTGGCCCTTGGCTATGCAATATGAGTTGACGAACGTTGCAGTGTGCTGCAAAGACTGACGTATATCCGGTTTGGCTATTCCATGTCTGTTGGCAAATTGCTCGACCGCCGCTGTATCAAAACGAGTGGTCTGGATAAAGTCCAAGGCTTCGGGTTTTGTATTCAAAAACCGCGCCACGGGAGGAATACTCAATAGCAACTTCAGCAAACGGAGTGGAATGTAATGCTTGGGAGACTTTAAGCCCAAAGGTTGTGCCACCTGAACCAGGAGTTCTCGCAAGTTGGGAGTTTGGTCATCAAGCGCCAGCAGTTCCTGGCCCACCATGGCAGGATCAAAAGCACAAACCGCCACCAGCTCAACCAGGTAATCCACGGTGACCAGTGGCAGCCAGTGCTCGACGGTACCGGGCACCGCAGTCAGCTTTCCCTGCACCAGGTTGCGTATCAGCTCCACCAGCGGCTGACCGTCAAGGATATACCCCGTGCAGCTGTGGCCACAAACCGTCGCGGGATGGACAACGGTCATCTCCCCGCCCTTGGCGGACATGACCTCCAGGGTCGCAAAATGTGCCTCCAGCTTGCTCCCCTCGTAACCACCGACATGTCGGTAGACGGCAGGCCAATTCGTCAGCTCCGGATAACGAGGATCAATTCCGATGCGTTGCAGATGTTCATGATTTTTCAGCATGTAGCCGCCGATCATCACTAACCGGCTTTTTTGCTCAGCCGCCAACAGCGCCACGCGCTTTGCCCCTTCCACATTCACCGCGCGAGAATGCTCCACTGAAAGCCCCCATGCGAAGTGGGCGCCCAGGTGGAATATGACGCTGGCGTGCCTTAGCACTTCTCGGTCAGCAAGACTCAGCCCGAGGTTGTCCCGTTCCAGATCGCCAGCTACGGCAAATACCCGGGTTGCGCACCCTCCCAAATTGTCGACTTGCTCCCGCAGTGCAGCTAGTCGCTCCGGGCGACGCATCAACACCCGAATGGTGTGACCTTTTGCACTCAGGTACGCCACCAAATGTTGACCGATGAAGCCGGTACCCCCCGTGACAAAGCACTCCACGCTCATTTCCCTGTTCCTTGTTTAAGGTGAGAAATCAAGCGTAAACTATCGACCCAACTCTACAGTCAAGCGGTGTTTTCATGAAAATCGGCGAACTCGAGGCCCGCAGCGGCGCCAGCCGCCATACGCTGCGTTACTACGAGCAAATCGGCCTGATCTCATCGCTGCGGCAAACTAACAACTATCGCGTTTACACAGCGCAAACTCTGCAGGATCTGGACTTTATCCAGCGCGCGCAAAGCATGGGGTTTTCCCTGGGGGAAATAGGCGAGCTTCTGGATGCGCAGCGGAACAAGCTGATCGATTGTGCTGACGGCGCTAAGCTAATTGAAAAGAAGATGGCAGAAATCAAACAGAAAATCGCCAGCTTCCAAAGCATTTATCGATATCTGGATGAAGAGCGTGCAAACCTCGAAGCCAGTGCTGCCAAGCAACTTGAGCTTCAGCAGCGGAACAACGCTTCCAACTGAACTGTCAGCTTCTGGGAAACGGAAGCTGCAGCCTGCTTCCAGTTTCAAGCCCATCGCTTACGCATGTTCTAAAACCTTGTGGCCAGGCCCTGGAATGCTTTTCCAACCCTGTCGTCAGGCGCCTTTTTCATTAGCCGTATCGGGCACAACGGCGCTGACCACAACGGGATAAGCAATACAATGATCAGCTTTGCCTGTCCGATACTGAAAACCAGGCCGAAACCGACCGCCTGTGGAACGCGATTGTCGGAAACGGCGGTCGGGAAGAAGCGGCGCTGGGGCGTTAACCAACGCTGCTTGGGGCTGGGCGTTTGGATATGTCGATTCTGGCTGCTTCAGACGCCTCTCCCCGCGCAGTGAACAGGCGGCGCCCCTTATTCCGGCAGTCCCGCTCTGCGTAGACCGTCCACCAGTGTGGCGAGATTCTCCGGCCGGTGGATCGGCAGCCAATCAGAGATATTGCTGAGGCGTAACGTAGGATCGAGCTTGCGCAAATGGTCCATCGCACGCTGCGCTTCGGTCGTCCGTCCGGCAAGCGCATGGCTCGCTGCAAGGATGGCGACAGCCAACAGAAAATCGGGCAAATCCCGAAGTGCTTTCTCTGCCCATGACGACGCCGTATCGAAGCGCCCCACGAAGAGATTCGCGACTGCCATTCCGGCTTGCATTCTATACAGCTCCGGGTCGAGGGGGCTGAACCGCATGGCGTGCGTAAAGTACTCGATGGCTGCATCGGTTTCGCCGTGCCAGAGCCTGAGGAACGCGCCGAGGAACCACGCTGCGGCGAGGTTCGGATTGAGCATGAGTGCCTTGTCCAGCAATGCGATGCCACCCAGGAGGTCGCCAGCAAGATAGCTAAGCGTATGGCCGCTTCGGGTGAGAGCGACCGCATCGCCCCTGTCCAGCTCCACCGCTCGGCGAGCGAGTCGAATACCCTCCGCTTCCTCCCGTGGGTGATCAGTCATCCAGCGATTGGCTTTGCGCCAACTATGACACCAGGCCGCCATCGCGTAGGCCGATGCAAAATCCGGGTCGAACTCTATGGCCCTATGGAAGAGCGGCAGCGCCTGGTCGATAGCCTCCCTGGTGCCATGATGAAGCTTGGCCATTGCGCGCAGATAGTAATCGTAGGCGTCGAGACTTTCGGTGGGCGTGTGCCTCGCACGTTCGATCTCCGCCCGCTCAAGCTGTGGTGCGATTGCGCCGACCACGCTTTCGGTGATCTGGTCCTGCAGTTCGAAAATGTCCCCCAGCACACCTTCGAAACGGCCTGCCCAATGGTGAGCCCCGGTTGTCGCATCGATCAGCTGGGCCGTGATGCGCACGCGATTGTTGGCTTTGCGCCAACTGCCCTCCAGCACATAGCGAACGCCCAGTTCGCGACCGACTTGTTTCACGTCCACCGTACGGGTCTTGTAGGTAAAGCTCGAGTTGCGCGCGACGACAAACAGCCAGCGATACTGCGACAACGCCGCGATGATGTCCCCTACCACGCCGTCGGCCAGGTAATCCTGCTCTTCGTCTCCGCTCAAGTTCACGAATGGCAAGACGGCGATGGACGGTTTGGCCGGCAGCGCCGGCTCGGATGCAGAGGCTTGAACCGAGGGGGCGGATTCGGTGCCTGGAAGGCCAACGCAATCCAGCGACTTGACGTCGGCGACGAAGCGGAATCCCTTGCGGGCCACCGTTCGAATCACACGCTGCTGCTGACCGTTGTCACCGACCGCCTTGCGCACTGCATTGATGTGGCTGGCCAAGGTCGACTCGGAGACGATTCGGCCGGTCCATATCGCATTGATCAGGTCGTCCCGGCTGACGACGTGCTCGCGGTTCTGCGCCAGGTAAACCAGGAGGTCGAAAACCTGGGGCGCAGTGGCAACGACCTGGGAGGCCCGGAGGAGTTCTCGCCGGTCCAGGTCGAGCACGCAGTCATCAAACACCAATAGCATTCAGGGCTCCTGTCCCGTACTCACGCGCCGGGCACATGCCCGTGGTTACCGGCCGACGATTGGCGGCCAGGCGACGTGATTTATAACACGGGTTCCTGGACAAATAGCCAAGCCAAATTCAATGGAAACCCAAGGCTTCGACAAAGTATCGCGCCCGGCTGGCGAGCATGCTCCCTACATCGATCACTGCAACGAATTTGATCGACACCCAACCGAGGAGCGGGACATGAAAATTGTCGTTATTGGCGGTAGCGGACTGATCGGATCGAACATTGTCAGCAGGCTACGTCTCTATGGACACGAGACGGTGGCGGCCTCGCCACGTACGGGCGTGAACACCCTCACTGGCGAGGGGCTGGCCGAAGCGCTTGCCGGCGCTCAGGTCGTCGTCGATGTGGCGAACTCCCCCTCATTTGAAGACCGGGCCGTCATGGAGTTCTTTCAAACGTCCGGTCGAAACCTGCTTGCAGCCGAAGCGGCCGCTGGCGTGGAGCACCATGTCGCGCTCTCTGTCGTAGGCCCCGATCGTCTTCCGCAAAGCGGTTACTTCCGGGCAAAAGTCGCCCAGGAAGAGCTGATCAAGGCGTCGAAGATCCCCTACACCATCCTGCGTTCGACGCAGTTCTTCGAGTTCATCGAAGGCATTGTCAATTCGGGTGCCGACGGCGACACGATTCGCCTCTCGCCTGCCCTTATCCAGCCCATCGCATCGGATGACGTCTCGGCGGTGCTGGCCGATCTTGCGGTCGGGGCACCGGTCAATGGCATCGTCGAGGTGGGCGGACCTGATCGTTTCCCTCTCGATGAACTGGCGCGCAAGTTTCTTGCCGCGCACCACGACAAGCGGCAGGTCATCGCCGACGTGCATGCGCGCTACTTCGGCGATGAGTTGAATGATCGATCCCTGGTCGCGGGCGACGACGCGCACATCGGTCCGACACGCTTCCTGAACTGGCTCAGCCGCACATCGGCTTAAGGACCGCGCCAGTCAGCTAGCCAGGCAGGACGCCATCGAGTCTCCACCTACGTATTTCTCACACAGAGGATTCACCATGACCCAGCGCATCGATTACCAGAAGCAATCCCCGGAGCTGTTCAAGAAGTTCGTTGAGTTCAGCCTTGCCTTCAAGCAATGCGCCATCGAGGAGTCGCTGCGCGATCTCGTGGATATCAGGGCATCGCAACTCAACGGCTGCGCCTTCTGCGTGGACATGCACGTGAAGGAAGCCACGATCCATGGCGAGCGGCCGCTCAGGATCCACCATGTCGCCATCTGGCGTGAGTCAACGCTGTTCAGCCCACGCGAACGCGCGGCCTTGGCATGGACCGAAATCCTCACCCAGATTCCCGCCCGTGGCGTGCCTGATGAGCTCTATGAGCGTGTTCGTATACAACTGTCCGAGAAGGAGATATCGGACCTGACCTTCCTGATCATGTCGATCAATGCCTGGAATCGCATCAACGTGGGCTTCCAGGTCGTACCCGGCTCGTACGACAAGGCGTTCGGTGTAGACAAGTCCGGCCTGTCCTGATCAGGCATCGGCACACAGGCGCAGCCCCGCCAGGGTGCTGCGCCATCTACTAATCGACAACGAGGAACACGCCATGTCCATTTTCAGAACTTTCGCCATAGGGCTCCTGTTGACCACCGGCACCGCCGGCGCACAGGAGGCATTGCCACCGGCGCAGGTAACACCGCTGATGACCAAAGCTCTGGCGGACTATCCCGGCAAGGAAGCGGTGATGATCACGGTGGAGTTTCCACCGGGTGGAGGCGATCCCGTGCATCGGCACAATGCACACGGATTCATCTATGTGCTGGAGGGTTCGATTGTGATGGGCGTGCGCGGTGGCGAATCCGTCACGCTGACACCGGGCCAGACCTTCTACGAAGGCCCGGACGACGTCCACACGATCGGGCGCAACGCCAGCCTCACCAAACCCGCCAAGTTTCTGGTCGTCCTGTTGAAGGACAAGAGCAAGCCCATTTTTACTCCGGTGCACTGACAGCACCGCCCGCACACGCGGCCAGCTGCGTGCTCGGTGACGCCCTACTCGGCCGACATCATCCGTTCAACGATATCGGCCTGGGGCGATCCCTTCCTCGACAGGACGCTGCAATGACCTCACAACGGCTGCTTTCACAATTACGGCAGTGCGCAATCGCAACGCTAGGCGCAGTTTCGCTGGCCGGCTGCATGGTCGGCCCCGACTTCGTGAAGCCTGAGAACGAGCTTGGCGAAGTGGTGCTGGCGCCCAGGCAGGACCACCCCAGCGTCCCCCTGACTTCCGACGCCGCAGTGCCCTCCCAGTGGTGGCTGTTGTTCAACGACGCCGTGCTCGCCGAGCTGCAATCACGTGCGCAGGCTGACAACCTTGATCTGCTCATAGCCTCCGAACGCATTGAACAAAGCCGGGCGCAACTGGGCATCGCCTCCTCGCAGTTGCTGCCCAGCGTGGCGGCCAATGCCAGCTACACGCGTGAGGGGCTCAGCGAACATGGCAAGTTCGCCGCCCTGGGAGCGCCTACTGCCCCCGATAATTTCTGGCAGCTTGGATTCGATGCCAGTTGGGAGCTCGATCTGTGGGGCCGTGCCCAACGCACGCGCGAAGGCGCCGCAGCGACCCTGGAAGCCACGGTGTATGACCGCGAAGCGGCACGGGTGGCTTTGTCCGCCGAAGTGGCGCGCACCTATTTGCAGTTGCGTGGAACGCAGGCACAGCTGGACATTGCGCAGCAAAATCTGAGGATTGCCGAACGCACCCTCGGCCTGGCCGAAAGCCGCGAGCGTAACGGCGTCGCGACGCGCTTCGAAACCTCGTCCGCCCATGCGCAATTGGCGACGATCAAAGCCTTGGTTCCCGAACTGACCCAGCGCCGCAACGCCCTGATGAATGCTCTGGCGTTGTTAATGGGAGAACAGCCACGCACACTCGATGCGCAACTGCGTCAAGCCATGCCCTTGCCTTCGCTGCCGACCCGCGTACCGGTCGGCGTCCCTTCGGAATTGGCTCACCGGCGACCCGACATCCTGCGCGCCGAAGCCCAGCTGCATGCCGCGACAGCCGCCATCGGTGTGGCCAAGGCTGATTTCTACCCACGTATCGGCTTGAAAGGAAAAGTCGGCGTGGAAGCTTTTGAAAGCGGCGATCTCGCGAGTTGGGACTCGCGCTTCTTTTCCGTCGGCCCGACGGTTTACCTTCCGATCTTCCAGGGGGGACGGTTGACGCAGCGTCTGGCCCTGAACGAATCACGGCAAAAAACCGCCGCGCTGGCTTATCGGCAAACGGTATTGCGAGCCTGGCATGAAGTGGACAATGCCCTGGACGCCTGGGCTGCCCAACAGCGCCGGCACGCTGAATTGCTGGATTCGTATGAACAGAACAAGCAGGCACTGCAGTCTGCCGAACGCGGCTATCAGCAAGGCGCTACGGACTATCTGAGCGTACTGACGGCGCAGCTCAACGTGCTTGCCAGCCAAACCAGTCTCAATGACAGCGCGACCAACGCCACGCTCACCGTGGTCAACCTCTACAAGTCGCTGGGTGGCGGTTGGGACCCGCAGGTTGGCATCGATCACTCGACGACACCTCCATCGGTTGCCCTCGCGTCTCCGGTCGTTTCACCTTCGAAGGCCGACCAATGAACGGAGTCGCATTGTCGCCAGAGGACGTCCCTGCTACCGCAACGCCCGTGGCCAAGCCCTCGATACGCCCAATGGCAGGTCTCGTTGGCATTTTTCTCGCGGCCATGATGGCGGGTTTGAACACCCGCGTCGGCGCATTGGCGTTGGCCGATGTACGCGGTGCACTCGGTTTTGGCCTCGACGATGCCTCCTGGCTGACCACGGCGTACAGCGCCGGGGAATTGATTGCCATGCCCTTTGCGGCGTGGTTTGCCATTACGCTATCGCTGCGGCGCTTCGAGCTGTGGATGCTCGGCAGTTGTGCGCTGCTGGCGGTGATCCTGCCCTTCATCCACGATCTGAACCTGCTGCTGACCTTGCGCTTTGTGCAAGGCATTGCCTGCGGCACGACGATCCCGCTGCTGATGATGGCGGCGCTGAAATTCCTGCCAGCGCCCATCCGGCTGTATGGGCTGGCGCTGTATGCGATGACCGCGACCTTCGCGCCCAATCTCTCGATCTGGCTGGCCGGGTACTGGACGGATGGGCTGTTCGACTGGCGCTGGGTGTACTGGCAGATCATTCCCCTGACCATCATCGCCGGATTGTTGGTCGGATGGGGATTGCCACGAGAGCCCATCCAGATCCCACGCTTTGGGCAGGCCAATTGGTCCGGCATGGCCTGCGGCGTGCCCGCGCTAGGCTTGATTACCGTCGCACTGGATCAAGGCGTGCGGCTGGACTGGTTTCATTCGCCCTTGATCACCTTATCGCTGGTCGCCGGGCTGGCCCTGCTGGCCGTCTACCTGCTGACTGAGTGGTATCACCCCTCGCCGTTCATCAAATTGCAGATCCTCGGACGCCGCAACCTGGGACTGGGCTGCGTTCTGTTCGTCTGCCTGTTGGTGGTGCTGATGTCCAGTTCACTCTTGCCGGCCAGCTATCTCGGCCCTCTGCAGAACTACCGGCCCCTGCAAATAGCCTCGATCGGTTTGATCGTCGCCTTGCCGCAACTGGTCCTGGGGCCTGTCGTGGCGCTGCTGCTGTATCAGAAGCGGGTCGACGCGCGCATCGTGTTCGCGTTGGGGTTGTTGTTGATCGCACTGGCATGCTTTTGCGGCGCGCAATTGACCTCCGACTGGAACCGCGAGCAGTTCGTCGTGGTGCAAACGCTGCAAGCGTTCGGCCAGCCAATGGCGGTGGTATCGATGCTGTTTCTGGTCACCAGCGTTGTGCAGCCCCCCGAAGGACCTTATGTGTCCGGCACCATCAACACCCTGCGCGCCTTCGGTTCACTGGCCGGTGCGGCAGTGGTCGGACAGCTGATGACCGTGCGCGGTCGTTTCCATGGGGAGATGCTGCTGAACCATGCGGCCCTGACAGATAACGTCCTTGCGCTTAAGCCCTCCCAACTGATGGGCCTCATCGGCCAGCAGTCGCTGGTGCTGTCGATCGCCGACGCCTATCGCGTGCTGGGCATTCTGGCGCTGGTATTGATTCCTCTGGTGCTGCGGCTGACCTGCATCCCCGCACCCGACGTGCATGTGGCCTCGCCCTCTTCCTCTCCTTCATCTTCCTCACACGGATAACCCATCATGGCCTTGCCAAAGAAAGCCAGGATCATCAGCGCGGTGCTACTGCTTGCAGTGGCGATCGGCGGTGTTCTCTATCTCAATCGCCCCGAGTCCAGCGCATCGACCCAGTCCACGGACGATGCCTATGTCCACGCCGACTTCACCACGGTCGCACCGCAGGTGTCGGGAACGGTCGACTCAGTGATGGTCGAAGACAACCAGCTGGTCAAGAAAGGCGATCTGCTTGCGATCATTGACGACCGTGATTTCGTTGCGGCCCTGAACGCAGCGAAGGCCGAGGTCGCCAGTGCCCGGGCCGGCATCGCCAGCCTGCAAGCGCACCTGATTCAGCAGGAAACCGCCATCCGCCAGGCCCAAGCGGCCGTTGCCGCAGACGATGCTGCGCTCAAGTTGGCCAGCGTCAATCAGACCCGTTATCGCAACCTGGCCACCGACGGCTCGGGAACGGTGCAAGCGCGGCAACAGGCCGAAGCGCAATTGAGCATTCAACAGGCCCGTGGGGAAACGAGCCAGGCGGGTTTACAGGCCGCTCGGCAGCAAGTGGATATCCTGAAAGCTGATCTGGAGAAAGCCAGGGCGGCTCTTGCCCACGCGCAAGCCGCACAAGCCACCGCAGAGCTGAAACTTTCCTATACCCGCATCACTGCGCCGATCGGCGGCACGATCGGGCAGAAATCGGTACGTATCGGCGCCTTCGTCAATGCAGGGAAACCCTTGCTGGCGATTGTTCCGCTCGATGCCGTCTATGTCACGGCCAACTACAGGGAGACGCAACTGGCGCGCGTACAAAAGGGTCAAGCCGTGGATATCGAGGTGGATGCCTTGCCGGGCGAGACGCTGCAAGGAACGGTGGACAGCCTGGGACCGGCCAGCGGAGTCACCTACTCCGCCGTCGCGCCGCACAACGCCACCGGCAACTTCACGAAGATCGTCCAGCGCTTGCCTGTACGCATTCGTATCGATCCCGATCAGCCCGCGGCGGCGAAGCTGCGAGTCGGCATGTCCGTGACACCGAAAATCCGTATCCGGTAAATGACGTGCGGGACATGGTGGGTAGTAGCGCAACCTGTGGGGGCAAGCCCCCTCAAAGCGACGCCCCGTCCACCTGCGAGGGGCAAGTTGGACTATTGGCCGTAACGTACTGGATCACCTCTTCAAGCGAGTCTATGTCTGGAGCATTGCTCACTAACACTTCCGGGCGGCACCATGGGTAATCCAGATGCGATAGCCACTCCATGATGCAGTGCAGATCAGTCGCTGGCAGGGTTTTCATGTGCTCGATGGTGATAGTGAGCCTCTGGACAAGTCCCGACTCGGGGCTGAACTGCCACTCATACAGACCGCAACCGACCCGGGCTTCACCGGAGTGCTTGTCGGACATGCCGACCAGCCATTTGCACTGGAATGTTTTGGCCTGCGGTTCAGGCGGGTGTCCCAGGCAGAAGGTATAGACGTTTTCGAAGGTCTGGCCGAATCGCCTGACCAGCACATCACCGATARGCCCCAGGCCTTCGACGTGGGGTGGAAACGAGATGGATCCGGTGTGCACGACCATGTCCAGGATCGCGTCCGGCGCAAAGGCCTGGTCTAACAAATGTGGACGGTTGCCGTCCTTGGCTTTGATGTACTGTCGAATTGATAGTTGAGCAGTGTTCATTGTTTGTCCGTCGCATCCATACTGGGTTGAGAGCCGCCTCATACGAGGCTCACATGACTCGCCTTTACAAAGCACTATTCCATAAGTCCCCCACAATAGGAAAAAGGCAGCGATGGTTACTTTCTGGCAAAGGGACTCAGCCTCATGATGCGTCGTGTCGGCTTTTTGCTCATCGGGACTCTCGGACTGGTACTGATCCTGCCTTGGGTTGCCTATTGGGTCGGTCTGAGCAGAATTTCGCAGTATCCTTCGCCCCCCTCTCAAGCTATATCCACTGCGCAGCGTGAGTGGGTATGGAGCCTGGCCAACGGCTCAGGCGAGCCGGTAATAGTGCAGTTGAGCCCGTATTCGTATCTGTACGACCTTTTCATTTTGAAAGGTAACAACGATAGGAAAATGCTGGTCGCCTGGTGGGTGGCCTCTGAACACTTGATCAAACAGCACTCAACACAGCGAATGCTGTGGTGGCACCTATCCGGCGCGGCTCTGACCATATGGTTAACCAGGAACTGGACAGATCAGCAGATAACAGCAGCGGCTTTCGTCGCCCTTCAGCAGCGGGGCGAGGTATATGGTGGTCACTAGCCAACAAAGCATTGGCCAGAAGCGGTATCAAAAGTGCGGCTAGCAGCTGGTTATTTGACCCGCATCAATCCTGTTGACGCGCCCGTTGTCCGACCGGGTCCACAGCCAGTTATACACGTCGTATCCGYCTTCGCACTTGCCTTGCTTTCTGCCCTGGAAGTCGAAAGTCCGCCATGCGCCATTCTGATGTGAAGGCATCCCGAGCACTCTTTGAATATCTATATCTGTAGAACCTGGCCATAGGTGATTGGCAAATGACACAGGATGCAACTGTGCCGGTAACGCAGGACAGTCACTGCTCGGCCGTTCAGTCTTGAGTTTTTCGGCGACAACACTGGTCACATAGTGGCTGTCCCCGCCCATCTCGGCATTCGAGATGATCCATATCCGCACGCCGACACTTGGCTGGCTGAAGCACAACCAATACACACTTGCACCTGCATCGCCTCGATGTGCGAGGGTGCCAACGGAAGCTTCGCTCATCACCTGCGCTAGCGTTGTTTTCTCGAATTGAATGACGAACGCCCCAAGTGTAGCGCCTTGCGAAGGGGCCTCCTTCAGAGTGGCCGGCCATTCGATCACATCGAATGGGCCCATGGGCGGTGGAACAGCGGCTGTCGCGCTAAAGGCGATGCTGAACGATCCGAAAAATAGCGATGACCGATTCATTGCGCGCCTCCGTTTGACTACCAACACCTCAGATCTTAGTGAACGCGATGAATTTCTGCCCTTCGCGACCGGTTGCAAACGGCCGATTCTGTTGAAAAAGTCGGTTTGCCCAAAACGCTCGAATATTGATGGGTGAAAACCCCTCTTTTGCACGCTGCTACGTGAAATCCGAGTCCTGAACCTTCTGCGCAAAACACAGATTTCAATCTCAGGCGCGTACTTTTCTGCCGAAACCGAAGCCGACTTTTTCAACAGAATCGGCCAAAAGCGGTCTGCGGGGCGCGCCTCGTAAATCCAGGGCCACTCACAATTTTGACTCGATACGACTGGCTCACTCGGGCCGGTAGCGGTAACGACTTTCCGACGCAGAATCATCATTCCCGCAGGTACAAGGCGAGTTGCACTGCGGGTCGCGGATGGCCGCCGGCCACCCGCGAGCCAGTGCCATCAAGCCAGCAGCTTAAGCTCGTCTTTACCGTACTTGAGCGATT
Source organism: Pseudomonas sp. P1_A1 (assembly GCF_056406935.1). Classification (NCBI taxonomy): domain Bacteria; kingdom Pseudomonadati; phylum Pseudomonadota; class Gammaproteobacteria; order Pseudomonadales; family Pseudomonadaceae; genus Pseudomonas; species Pseudomonas sp. P1_A1. Next base: position 159,265 of record NZ_JBFTZE010000001.1, read on the forward strand.
TCTCGTCTGGAATCATCAGGCCAGTGTGCTCGTTGCGCCCCTGCAGGATGAAGCGGGCGTTCGGGGTGCCCAACTGGGTAGCGGCCTGCTGGCTGTCGGCGCCGATCTCGCCCTTCTTCATGCGGTTGACGATCACCCCCACCGCCGTATCGTTGAAGTCGCGCAGCATCCAGGCATCGCCATCGCTGTCGCCAGCCACCAAAACCGGGCCATAGCCCTTCTGTTTAACCAGCACGTTCTTGATGCCGACGGTCTTGCCCGGCCCGTAGTTGAAGTGCCAGTCCGGCTGATAGCGAGTGGTGTACTTGCCGCCTTCCATCGCCATGCGCAGGCCGATCACGTTCTCAGGCGGCACGTCGTATCCGTAATGAGGATTGCCCGCGAACACGCGTACCACATCGTCGATCGAGGCGGTGCTGACATAGACGTCGATGCCGTTGGCGCGCAGCGTGTGCATCAGGCCGCGGATTTCCTCATGGATGCGGATGCCATGAAAGTGCGTATCCGCCACCACCCCGGCCTTGCCCGGCAACGTGCGTGAGCTCTCGTACTTGACCTTGCGCAGTGCGTCGCCGATGGCGTAGTTGTTGGAAGCCTCGGCCATCGCCTGCAACTCAGCCGTGGTCATGTTCTTGTAGAAATACAGAATCCACTTATAGCCGATCTCCACCGGGTAACTGTCGCAGATCGCGTCGTACATAAAGTAGAGCTTGGCGAGAAAATCCTTGTACTGCTCGCTGGCCTGAATCTCTTCCAGGCTCTTGTCGCCGGCGAGCCCCTTGTAGTTGGCGTGCAACCAGCGGTAATCCGCTTCTACGTCGCTGGCGATGTCTTCCATCTTGACCGGCTTGCCGTCCACCGTGGTGTAGTCCTTCATGAACGCGCCGTTCGGCACGTCCTGACGCACCACCTCAGCGAACTCATCGGGCGTCAACTTGTACTGCAGATGATTGATCTGGTAGACCAGCAGCGCTTCTTCACAGTCGTTCATGATGCAGGTGTTGTCCCAGTCGAACACCGCGTACGGGCGCTGGTCAGGGCGGTAGGACGCGCTCTTGACGCCGTGCTCATCGATCACCGCCTGCAGACGCTTTTGGTTGAGCGGCGACCAGCGCGCCGGGTCCAGCGCACTTGGTGTAGCCGGGGGCGTGGCGGCTTGCGTTATGCGGGATGACAACAACAGCGGACTGACAACGGAAACGGTGGCGAGGGTGTTCAGAAACTGGCGACGCTGCATGGCATTGCTCCTACTTCTAGATGAGAGGTTACAACCGAGGCGATGGCGAAAGCGTGTTTCGAAATGCGGACGAGGGGAAGAAACCGTCCGGCCCCGAGGCTAGCTCCAAATACACAAAAAAACAATAATGCCTCAATATCGCACAAATATGACGCGCAGGCCGCGCCAACCCAATGATCATGAGGCCGCGCCAAACTTGACAGCGACTGACGCCCCTCCACAATGCGTGCTCGGACAGCGACTCGAACAGCAGGGACACCCGGTATGTGGCAAGAAGAGCGTTACCAGCGGATCCGAGCACTACTATCGACTTTGCAGCGCGTCACCACCGACCGCATCGTCACGGAGCTGAACGTTTCACGCGAGACGGTGCGACGCGACCTGGTCGCTCTGGAAGAACAGGGGGAGTTGAAGCGGATACACGGCGGCGCCATCCGCGTTGAGGACGAAGCGCCCATCGCCGAGCGGGCGAACATCAACGTCAAATTCAAGCGTGACCTCGCGCGCGCAGCGGTCAGTCTGCTGTCGCACGGACAGACTGTGTTTATCGACGCGGGCACCACCACCGTCATCCTCGCCGAAGAGCTGGCCAAGCTGGGAGGGCTGACCGTGATCACCAACTCGTTCAACGTGGCGCTGCAATTGCGTAATCCCGCTGTGCCAGGCGGCCAGCACAACGAGGTGATCGTACTGGGCGGCTCGCTCGGCGACCGTGCTCCCGCTACGGTTGGCGGCACCACGGTGGCGGAAATTGGCCGCTATCGGGCCGACCTCGCGCTGTTATCGCCCGTCGGCATCGACGCCCAGCGCGGTGCCAGCAACTACGACCACCGCGAAGCCGAAGTGGCGCGCGCCATGGCCGACAATGCCGAAGGCGTGGTCATCCTCGCCGACTACAGCAAGATCGGCGTGGAGAGCCGCGTCGCTTTCTGCCCGCCAGAACGCATCGACGTGCTCATCACCAACCACAAGGCCAGTACCGAAGCGGCGTTCGCCGCACTGAACGCCAAGCTCAAACGTATTGTCCTGGTGTAGCAGTGGCTCGGCGGTTGCAACAGGCATTGACGCAGCGTGATGCTCCAGCGCGGCGCAACCGGGTAGATCTTGCACGACGCGACTCTCGGCGCGGGCAAACTGACCGTAACGGCATTGGCTGTGATCGCTTGCAATGGGTCGTTTACTGCCCTTGGCGACAGGCAACAATCGGCCCAACAGCAGCCAGTCAATGAAGCAGTAGCCTGCGACCGCGATCAATCACAATTCAATGCGGCTGAGACAACTCAAAAGCTTGCTCAAGGAGCACCAAAGCGGACGAGCGCAGCCTCGATAAATCGTCGGAGTTTGGCAGTTCTCTGACGATTGGCCGTGTAGAGCAAATGCATTTGTCGGCTCGGTGCTTCGTAATCAGCTAACAGTCGAACCAACTCACCGCTGCGCAACGCGGGCTCAAGAAAGTCTTCGGGACCAAGGACAATCCCGAACCCGTCCAGCGCTGCCGACAGCAGTGCTTTGCTCTCGTTGACCTGCAATCGACTGACGACTTGTACCCGTTCAACTGCGGAGTCTTTGCAGAACACCCATTCGCGGTCGGCCGGCCGGGACCAATAGGCATACCCCAGACACTCATGGTTCTTCAGATCATCCGGTATTTGCGGCACTCCACGGTCGGTCAGATAGCTCGGTGCCGCACAGGCTATCAACCGATAAGGCGCCAACGGCCTGGCGGTCAAACTGGACGCGGTCAACGGGCCAATTCTGAAAGTCACTTCATAACCCTCCTCCACCAGATCGACGAAGCGATCGGTCAAATGCAGATCGATTTCGACTTCCGGGTGTTGACGCAAAAACTCCGTCACAAAGGGCATGAGGCTATAGGATCCGAACGTTACGGGAGCGCTGATTTTCAGTTTGCCGCGCGGGGTGTCGTTCATGATCTGCGCAAGGGAGTCGGCAGCCTGAGCCTCGCTCAAAATGTGCTTACAGCGTTCGTAGTAAGCGCTGCCCAACTCAGTCAGACTCTGGCGTCGAGTGGTACGGTTCAGCAACCGCGCACCTAGTCGCTGCTCAAGCGCGGCAACATGCTTGGCCAMCTTGGCCAACGCCAGGGCTTCTTGCGTGCGGCCTTATTAAGACAGCGCGTCAATCAACAAAAGCGGAGTCACCGAATTTTCGTCGATACCTTCGAGCGGCTGCTTTTGGCCGTTTTTTGCCTGACGCAACCGGTTGCTTTTGGCCGTCTACTGCCCCTCGTCACAGGCAGAAAACGGCCAAAAGCAGTCGTTGAGAAGGTTGCGTTAGTACTGGTAATGGCACTGAACTATTAGCTAGGCTTTTCGCTTTTATGGAGCGCAGTAGATGCCTGTTTTTGAAATCTCACCACTCGAAGCCATTGGTCCCGTGCGGCTTGGCGTACCACGCGCTGTAGCGAGGCAAACAATGGCTGCCATTGGATTCCCACTCGAGAACTCCCACGACGGCGTTGATTATTTTTGCGAATCCTGCATGCAGTTTTCCTACGGGCCAAGCGATGAAGTCTGGTTTATTGGTGTCTGCGGAAACCCGAATTTCACGTTCGTGTTCAAGGGCATCGATGTCTTCGCGCGCTCTGCCACCGAAGTGTTTTCATTGATGGCTGCTTCAGATAATTCTGGCCCTCATGATTTCACCTCATATGAATACTGGTTTCCAAACCAAGTCCTCTCACTGTGGGATGCGGATGAACAATACGACCGCCAGGAAGGAGAAAGCCGCGAGGTCTGGGGTCAGATCGGAATAGGAAACAGCGCTTACATGGCAGCCATTCGCGCTATTAAGAAAAAGGCGTGATGGACCATACCTTTACTTTAAATGAGATGGTTTGAAGGACAGCTTTGGGTCCAGGCTGTGTGAAAACGCGTTAAATATGTCGAAAACTGAGAGGCGCGAGGATTGCCTGTGAAATATGCGGGCGGAAGCGCGAATTACCTCAGTCAGGTACATAATCATTTGTAATGCCATTTGGGCCGCGTCAGCGGCCCAAACGGCTACTAACTGGCGAGCCAAGCAGCTGGATTCACGCCCTGATCGCCTCAAGAAGTCCTGCGATGCCGAAGATGCTCATCATTCGTTTGAGGTTGTAGGCGAGCACATGAAGGCTCATTTCGGTACTTACCCGCGGAAGTGTTTTGGTCAGGAAGTGGGTGGCTCCCATCCAATATTTGAGCGTTCCAAAAGGATGCTCAACAGTCTGGCGGCGAACCTTCATCTTTCCCGGGTCATGCTCCAGCCGAACCTGCATCGCGTCGATTACCGCCTCATGCTCCCAGCGCTTCACACGGCGTTCCTTACCCGTTGTACATTGCTTTTGCATTGAGCAGGACTGGCAGCCCGAGAAGTAGTAACAATGCAATAACATGCCGTCTTCCATCGACGAATGCCGCCTGGTTAGTAACTGCCCCGCAGGGCATCGATACTCGTCCGACGCAATAAGATAGATGAAATCCTGTTTGCCGAATCTGCCTTCGGCTTTACTGCCAGCCTCGGTCGGCCACCACCGTTAGCGACTCAGCCTCGATTTCTTCGCGCGCTTGGTTCGCCATATTGCTCAGTTGCCCACGATCATTACCAACGTTGGTCACCTCATGGGCAATGATCAGATGGTGTTTGTCGTCGACAGCTGTTTGTACGTTGTAGCCAACCGTTCCGGTGCCTCGGCCGCTCGTGGCCATTGAACGTGCATCAGGATCTGTGAGGGAGATCTGCTGGTCAGGACTTTCGTGGAGTTGCGCCTCGATGTCCTTGAGTTTCTGCATCTGCTTTTTCAGTGTTTCTATCTTTTCTTTAAGTCGCTCTGCTTTGGCCTCGGCCACTTCGGGCGTTGCCCGATCCGCCGAATCCATCGCCGCCAGATATCGATCAATACTCTGCTCGATCTGCTGCATGCGTGCCTTCACCTTGCCCTGAGTGAAGTTGCGGTCGCGATTATTGACGGCTTTGAATTTGCTGCCGTCGATGGCGATGATCGATCGGGAGAAGAGATTGAGGTTGCGACAAAGCACTACGAACTGGCGGCATACGCTGCGAATGGCTTTGCCGTTGTCTTTGCGAAAGTCGGCAATGGTTTTGAAGTCCGGAGCCAAACGCCCCGTTAGCCACATCAACTCGACGTTGCGTTCGGCCTCACGCTCAAGCCGACGGCTGGACTGAATCCGATTGAGGTAGCCGTAAATATAGATCTTCAGTAACACCGCCGGGTGGTACGCCGGACGACCAGTTGCTGCAGGATCGACGCCCTCAAAACCAAGTGCGCCCAGCTCGAGTTCATCGACGAAAACATCGACCACGCGCACTGGATTTTCTTCGGCTACGTAATCGTCCAGACACTCCGGCAGCAAGGTGACTTGCGTCCGAGCCTCACCCTCAATGAATCGCTTCATGATCGCCCCCGATACGATCTAGACGAAAAAAAGCTTAGATCATCCTCGGCGTATTCCGGCTTTTGGCCTTAAAGCAAAGCTCGCCTTCCACCTGGATTGAGGACATTACCGGAGGGGATTGGTCAGATATTGGCAAGCTGGGGAACAATGGATTTACCCATGCAATTGACTGCCGCAAAGTATTTATGGCCGCTTGAATGGGACAACCTTGCGTGGCATTCGCAACAATACTCGTCGTGGTATTGGCCATCAGGTATGAAAAATAGCTTGGCCTCGTTGAGGTCGGTTATTAAAAATCCTTCAGATTTCAAAATCTGTTCAAAACGATCACGTAGTGAAGAGAGGGCGGTGGGAAGGTGGGGATGACTGCGAAGCTCCTTCGGGTATGGGGTCGCACTCAGTAGATCCACCGTCGCGATCGATTCCCCGGTCGCTTTGAGTGCTTGCAACAGATGTGGGTGTACGTACGACAGTCTGCTCGCAGCGTGGTGCGCAATACTTTGACAGACACTACTGAGGCGGCGACGGGAAGGCATTCATTCTTCCTGATTTGGTTTGCGAGCTGCGTCGAGCTGCTGGATTCCTAGAGACCATATGGTGCCTCAAAACCTAGTCAAATGCCCCCATGGCCGAATCGTTCTAAAAATGTGTTTTCACACAGCCTGGGTCGTTTTCTGCCTGTCGTGAAAGGCAGAAAACGACCGAAGCTGTGTAAAAACGATTTAGAGCAAGTTAAACGGTCAGAACCAGAACGTTACTGGACAATCGAGACTACAGTCGGCCTGGCAATACCCCCTTGAAGTCTCTGTACGAACGCATTCTGCCCGCCTATTTCTCCATACAGGCCTTCATCATCACCCTACGTCTGGCGGGGTCTGGCTGCTGATTAAAGCGCCCTGCCCAGGCATGTTCGACCTACACCAGCACGGTCAACCAGGCCGACACCAGCAGCAAAAAAGCCAGTGCATGGTTCACGCGTTTGAACGCCTGTGGCGAACCAAAAAACCGAGCACTACCCACGCCGAGCAGCGCCCACAGGGTCATGCACGGCAAGGAGACCAACAGAAACACCAGCGACAACAACACCAGCCGCATGGTCTTGTCGCCACCACCGGCAAACACGCTCACCACCGCCACCGCCATCATCCAGACTTTGGGGTTGAGCAATTGCAGGGTGGCGGCACCGAACACGCTCAGGCCCTCGTCGCGCGGGGTAGTCGGGCTCAGGGACGGCGGCGCGCTTTGAAAGATCTGCCAGGCCAGCCAACTCAACCAGAGCACCCCGGCCCAGGCCATCGCCTGCTGCACTCGCGGAAACCGCAGCAGCGTCTCGCCCACGCCGAGTCCGACGGCAAACACAATCAGCGCCGCCGCCACGCATGCGCCAAAAATGATCGGCAGCGTAGCGCCCAGCCCCCACCGCGAACTGTGGCTCAGCACCAGAATATTGGTCGGCCCCGGGGTGATCGAGGCAACGAACGCAAACAGCAGGAAAGGCAACAACGATTCCATGGCTCAGACTCCCTGAGGACACATCGAAGGCGCAGAAAGGAACAGCGAAAAAGACATGGCATGGACTCCTTGATCAGATAGGAGGCCATGGTCGCGGGTCAGCTGGATTCAGTCTGGAAGGTTTGAGCAGCGCTTGCGGTAGTCCGCTGGTGTGAGCTGGTAGGCACGGCGGAACCAGCGCCCCATATGGCTTTGATCGGAGAACCCGAGAGCACTGGCCACCTGCGCCGGCGACTCGCCCCGCGCCAGTAGCTGCCGCGCCTTGGCCAGGCGCAGCTGGATCAGATAAGCATGAGGCGCCAGCCCAAAGGCTGCCTTGAAGGCCCGCGTCAAGCGAAAGCGATCAACACCACAGGCTTGAGCCAGATCATCCAGCCCGACGTCCTCGTAGACATGGGCATGCAGATAGTCACGCGCAACCTGGGCCACCAACGGCAGACGCGGATCAAAGGCCTGCCGCTTGCGCCAATCAAGGTGGCAAGTGAGCGCCCCCAACAAGGTATCGATGGCGCTCTGGCGCACGATGCGCAAGTCACCCTCATGGAGCACGTGGAAGGCTTGATAAATGGCAGTGGCCAGGCCCGGATCCTGGCTCAGGGTGTCGGCAAAGCCCGGCTGACTATCGGCCGGCGCGTGCTCGAACAACGCATGCAACTCCCGTTCAAGCCAGTGCGGATCGAGGTAGAGCATGGAATAGGTAAACCCTTCCTCGGTCGGCGCATGCCCATCGTGGATTTCCCCCGGCTCCAGCATGAATACCTTGCCCGGCGTACTAAGATGGCGAACGCGTCGGCAATTGAACTGCTGCACCCCCTGTTCGGTGACCCCCACCAGAAAACTGTCATGCCAGTGCGGATCGTAGGCATGCCCCTGAAAATGGGCACGAATCGATTCAATCCCGGTATCGGCATCCTGGGACAGCTCAATCCAGTTGCGTTTATCCACGGAAGGCTCCAGAGGTATGGTTCAGCTTTGAACTGTGCGGGCGACTAAATTACCGCGCTTTTGAATAGGACGTTTAGAAGATTTGTGTAGGTTGGTGCTGAGCCATAGCTGCCGGTCGTGACCGACAGGAAACGGCCCCGAGTATATAAAAACGCCTCCGCGAACCCTTGCTATGACTTCTGAGGATTTCATCGCAGGGATCGCCAATGAAGCGCTTTATCCAAGGTGACCATCGAGGCCAAGGCACCTTACCGCTTAGGCGCAAAGCTTGTTGATGAACTATGCCCTGGGCAACTAGAGGGAAACCGTCATGAATGGACTCACAATGCCGTTGCCCTATTTGGTTTTCAGCGCATTGGTCAGACGCACCATCGACGCTTCGATTTCATAAGCGGTCAAGGACGAATAGCCCAACAGCCACCCTTGTTTCTTCTCATCGCCGGCGTACAACCGGCTGAGGCCGGGCAGTCGCACGCCCGCGCTGGCAGCTTGGTGGATGGTCTTTTCCTCCGACCAGCCATCGGCCAGTAGACAGGGAATCTGCAGTCCTCCTTGGGGGCGTAATGCTGTGGCAATGCCGTCCAGGTGCTTGCCGATTGCATCGAGCATAACTGCACGGCGTCCGGCGTAGAGTTTGCGCATAGCCCGGACGTGGGAGTTGTAGTGGCCGTCTTCCATGAAGCGCGCCAGGGTCAGTTGAAGGATCTGTGGCGTGTGGCCGTCCATGATGCTGCGCGCGTAGGTGAAAGCTTTGACCAGCTCGAAAGGCAGCACCATGTAGCCCATCCGCAACCCCGGATAGAGCGTCTTGCTGAAGGTACCGAGGTAGATCGTGCGCTGGTATTTGTCCAGGCCCTGCACGCACGCGGTCGGCAGCCCGTCGTAGTGGAACTCGCTATCGTAGTCGTCCTCGATGATCCACTTACCACACTCGGCCGCCCAACGGATCAGCTCAAGTCGACGCTCCAGCGGTAAGGTCGCCCCGGTGGGGTATTGATGAGAAGGCGTGACATAGACGCAATTGGCGCCGCTGCGGTCTGCCTGCAGCAGGTCCGTGCGTATGCCCTGTGCATCGACGTCAATGGGCACGACTTTGGTCTCGGCCGTTTCAAAGGCTTTCCTGGCGCCGAAGTAGCCTGGGTTTTCCAGCAGGATCGGTTTGCCGGCGTCCACTAGCATCTGGGCACACAGGAACAGAGCTTGGCGAGTACTGCTCAGCACCAGGATCTGGTCGGGGGAGCACTTGGCACCGCGCTCAAGGTTCAAGTAGGTGGCGATGGCCTTGCGCAGCGGCTCAGCGCCTTGCGGGTCGCCATGCAGCAGGACATTGCCCCGGTAGTCCCTCATGACCTGGCGTTGCAAGCGTTCCCAGACATCGGTGGGGAAGGTGCGGGTTTCCGGCAGACCAGTGGCAAAGGCCTTGATCACCTGTTGATCGGTAACCCCACCACTGTCGAAAATCATCCGCCCTCGCTGACTCAAGCCAGGTTCTGGCGCCGCCTCGCTGCGTTGGGTGTCTTTCAATTTAATGCGCCGGCGCGCGGCTCCGAGCAATTCGGTGCCAACCGCATCGGATACATAGCTGCCAGAGCCCTCGCGCCGCACGATGAAACCATCACGGTGCAATTGCACATAGGCATTCTCGACCGTGTCGCGGGCAACACCGAGCGTCTTGGCCAGGACCCTGGTCGCCGGTAGCTTCAGGCCAGAGTCAAGAACACCATCGAGGATCAAGGCACGCAGGGCGCGCTGAATCCGTTGGTGCAGATCCAACAGCTGAAACTCGGCATCGTTGAGTCGTATCTTCAGCGTTTCGAGTTCGAAGGCTTTCGCCATGTGGTCTGCCTCAGACTAACAAATTGGTCTACAACGGCAGGCCAGTCTATCCGTAGACTTTGTTCATCGCTACTGCCTCTGTGCTCGACGATCTATCGCCTGGGGGACAACTTTGAACGCCGTCGCGCAAAAAGTGCAGGGGCTAAACAGACCATTGCAGCCCTATAAATCACTTTCCAGTCGAGGCCAAGCACCTCGCTTTGCAAGGAGCAAAATAAAGCCATGTCTTCTTCAGCATCCAAGTCACCTATTCGCCTCACCGATCTCATCCATCCGATTGTCGCCGGTCTGATCTCGGTCATCGTCAACTATGGCGGCACCTTCATTCTGGTCTTCCAGGCCGCCAAGGTAGCCGGACTGAGCCCCGAGTTGACGGCTTCGTGGGTGTGGTCCGTGTCGATCGGCGTGGGCGTTACCGGGCTGTTCCTCAGTTGGGTTTCCCGTGAGCCGATCATCACGGCCTGGTCGACACCCGCAGCGGCATTCCTGGTCGTCGCCCTAGCCACCACGCCCTATGCTGAGGCGGTGGGCGCGTACATGCTCTCGGCTGCGGCCTTCGTGCTGCTGGGCCTGTCCGGTTACTTCGAAAAAGTCATCCGACTGATCCCGCCGGGTGTGGCCGCAGGGCTACTGGCCGGTATCCTGCTGCAGTTCGGCATCGGTGCTTTTGGCGGTATGAGCATTGACCCTATGCTGGTCGGGTTGCTGATTGTCGCCTACGTCGTGCTCAAGCGCTTCACCGCACGCTACGCAGTGGTGGGCATTTTGGTACTGGGGCTGGCCTTCCTGTTGATTCAGGGACGTGTGGATTTGTCGGGGCTGGAACCGCAACTCGCGGCGCCGGTATTCACCCTGCCTGAGTTCTCGCTCAATGCCTTGCTCAGTGTCGCGATGCCGCTGTTTCTGATCACCCTGACCGGTCAGTACATGCCTGGCATGCTGGTGCTGCGCAATGATGGATTCAGCACCAGTGCCAATCCGATCGTGACCATCACCGGGTTGGGTTCCCTACTCATGGCGCCCTATGGTTCCCACGCATTCAATATCGCGGCGATTACAGCAGCCATCTGCACCGGCAAGGGGGCCCACGAAGAGCCCTCCAAGCGCTGGATCGCCGGCATTGCTGCGGGCGTCTTCTACATCCTCGTCGGGGTCTTCGGCGTGACCCTCGCTGCGGTGTTCATGGCCTTCCCGGCAACCTTCATCACTACTCTGGCCGGGCTCGCCCTGCTGGGCACCATCGGCGCCAGCCTGGCCAGTGCCATGGCCGAAGCCAAATCCCGCGAAGCCTCGCTGATTACCTTCCTGGCAGCCGCCGCCAACATTACCTTGTTCGGGATTGGCGGAGCGTTCTGGGGGCTACTGATTGGTCTGGTCGCGTACGCCGTGCTAAACGGCCGTTTGCCGCAGCGCGAGCGAGTTGTCAATCCCGCTGCCGAGCCCGTTACCCATAAAGGAGCCGCCAACTGATACAAGCCCGTATTGAAGAGATCGCCGGGGCAGGCCGCTCTGATCCTGCACGAGCGCCATGGCCGCTACCAACCTCGGCTCCGACCAAGATCAACTCAGCTCGATGGCCAAGCAGGCCCGCAAGGCGATGATGTTGGAAACACTATTGGTAGTAGCTGACCGAGGTCACTTCAAAAAGCAAAGAAATCCTGCCCGGGTCGACTTCTTCACCAGAATCGGCCAACAGCGGTCATTTACTCCATCGACTTACTTCACTCAATCACTCTCGCATACACCAATCGGTCCACATTCCCTCCGGACAGAATCACACCCACCCTTCTTCCAGCCATTGCTTCACGCTCCTGAATGAGCGCCGCGAGAGCCGCGAGAGCCGCCGCAGCCGCCCCTTCAGCAAGATTGTGGATATCGGTGTAATACACGCACATGGCCTCGGCAATCTGCGCCTCACTGACTGATACGATTCGCTGCGCACCTTGCGCGTAGATGGCAAAGGCTTCTGGAATTGGCCTACGCACGGCAAGGCCGTCAGCAAAGGTATTCGCCGAGGCGGTTTCGCATATTGCTCCTGCATCAAACGACAACTTTGCGGCCTCAGCCTTAGTGGAAACCACACCCACCGCGACCTCAACGTCCAACAGCAAGTTGACCTGGTTAAGTGACGCGGTCAGTGGCACTACGAAGCTGTTTTTCAGGTAGTGGTTGAAGCGCTCGACCTTGCCCTCGGTCTGCGCGCGATAAGGCCGGCAGACTTTCGGTGTGAAGCCGTAGCGCTCTGCCAAATTCAATAGCGCGGGATTCCAGCGGTGCTGACCGGGGCCGTAAGCGGATCTCCCTCAACAGCACGATGGCGGAAATCCAATGTGATCGAGCGGCTTCTACGCGCTGGCGCAGATAGGTCTCGAAAGGCACAAGCTTGCCCACGCGCTGCGCGCGCGGGCCATAGACTTGTGCCCTGGAGCGCGAAGCATGATTCGAAGTCGTACGTGCGGCGCCACGAGGATTTGGTTGCTCGATTAAGTCAAAACCCCATGCAGGTGAGCGAGGAAGTGAAGGCTCTGGTCCGCAACGGCGGGTGCATCTTTCCTGAGAGCGGGGGATGAACAAAGCGGTGAACGCGCCCTGTCACGGCGCGCAAATGAGTTGGTATCGGTTCCGATGACTCAGGTCCGAGGGCTCGCGACCATTTCTGAGGCCCGCGCCAATGCTTGCGTGTCGACGTACTCCCGGATGTTCGTCAGCTTGCCATTGCGAACAGTGATGGCGAAGACAAAATGGTCCTCAAACGTCCTGTTCGTGGCTTTGACTTTCCCCGTAGCAAAGCCGACGACCAGAACCCGGTCTCCCTGCGCTATGAACTCGGGGGGCTGCGGGGAGGAAACTTCCATCTCTGCGCAAGCCTTCTGAAGCACATTTGCCAATCCCGCATGCCCGCGGTGCGTACCGGCCAGCGGCCACCCCTCTCCCGGAATGATCCACTCGATGTCTTCGGCAGACAACGCCAGCAGACCTTGCCTATCGCCGCTGCCCATTGCTGCAAAAAAGTCCTTCACAATCTGGATATTCTCTTGATTGCTCATAAAGACTTCTCCATTGCTCTTACAGAGGATCGCGTAGTGTCCGTCATTCAGCGGGGGACGAGGCCGAGTTGTTGCTGCATCGCAGAAGCCTCGTTGTAGCAATGGAAATATTTGACCTTCCCGCCTTCGAGGTGGAAAACATCGCATGACGGGACATCTATCTTCTTGCCCGTGGGGGCTAGCGTCCCTGAAGCAAGAGGCAGATCACCCTTGTGCGTTCCCCGAATCGCGAGTTCGACAACGACGACGTCTCCCGCGACATGGACGTTGAATATCTCACGGTGGACATCGGGGAACGCACTGACCATACCCGCGATAGACTCACCAATGGCCTTGCCGCGAAACTTCATGCCGGATGCCATATCCCACATGTAGCCTTCCTCAGAGAACATGGAAACAAACTTCTCGATATCCGTTCCCTGCCCTTCCGCGGCGGCGCAGAGTTCTCTGATTATTCTTTCATTATCAAGCATCATCATTCCTCTCCTTCATTATTGAGCACTTACCTATTCGTATAAGTTGTGGCCAGGACCGCATCAACATTTGCGATCACGATTCATCAGTCGAACTTGACCAAGTCCTTGAAGATCAATTGACCCCAGGTATTTCCGCGCGCCTGCACAAGCAGTCCACCTTCCGAAAGCCCACCCAGTTTGATCGGCGAGAAACCGAGATTTTCTGCAAGCGCACCCACTTCCGCTGCGGCGCCGTCATCGTCGCTCGCCAGGAACACGACTCTCCTGCCACCCTGTACGGCCGGATCCTGGCCAAGGACGGCGGCGCCCAAATGGTTGAAGCCCTTGACCAGTCGTCCACCAGTAAAGGCCTGCGCGACGACTCTGGAAGATGGCTCTCCTCCCAGTTCTTCAGGGGACACGCCGTAGGCATTGGTCACATCGATGATGGTCTTCCCCTTCCAGGTCGGCAACGCCTTGGCGACATCCGGGTGCGACTCGAAACGGACAGCCCAAAAGACGATGTCCGCCTTGACCGCGTCCGCCAGGTTTTTGGGAATGATCTGAGGTCCGATCGCTGCTGCGGCGGATGCAAAGCTTTCCGGGTCGCGCGTGGTTGCAACGGCTACTTCGATGCCGTTGCGGGCAAACGCCTTGGCCAGGGCCTGACCGATATTGCCGAAGCCGATGATTGCGTAGCTCATATATTCTCCTTGGGTTTACCGAGCCCTACGGCGCTCCTAACGATCGAATGGAGCGCCGTAAGGCGTAGCGCGTCAGATTTGCGCCAGGCCGCCGTCGACGGCGACCTCGCTGGCGGTCATGAAGCTGCTGTCCTGTGACGCGAGAAAGGCAGCCACCGCTCCGATCTCCGCCGGATCGGCCATGCGCTGGAGCGGATTCATCGAGGCGAAGACCTTCATGCCCTCCTCGCCTAGCGCTGCCTTCGCGAGTTCGGTCGCCGTCGGCCCGGGCGACAGCACGTTTACCCGGATGCCGGTGCCCTTCAGGTCCTCCGCCCAGGTCCGCGCGAGGTTGCGCACTGCCGCCTTGCTCGCGCTGTAGACGCTGAATGCCGGGGCGCCCGTGGTGCCGGCGCTCGATCCGGTCAGGATGATCGAACCGCCTTGGCCCATCAGCGGCAGCGCCTTCTGGACCGTGAAGATCGTACCCTTCACATTGGTTTCGAAGGTTTCGTCAATGTGCTCGGCAGTGAGCTTGCCGAGCGGAAGCGGGCCTCCCGCCCCGGCATTGGCGAAAACGATGTCGAGGGTTCCGCGCTCGGCCTTCACCGCCGCGTAGAGTCGGTCGAGGTCGGCCTCATCGGAGACCGAGCCCTTCACCGCGCGGGCATTGGGCCCAAGTTCGGCCACAGCGGCGTCAAGCGCTTCCTGCCGGCGGCCAAAGATGAAGACGAAGGCGCCCTCCTCGATGAAGCGTTTTGCAGCGGCGAGACCGATGCCCGTAGCGCCACCGGTGATCACAGCGGTCTTTCCATTCAGTCTGGTCATGTCGTGCATCCTTCCTAAGCGTTGTATGGAAGCAGGGAGCTGCTTGCTTGAGAACGACTATGCGGTTCTAATAACCTAACAACAAGTATGCACCTTTAGGTAAGTACCCAATATGACGACACCTTCTGAAACCTGCGACCCCGGCTGCGGGCTCAACGCCACGCTCCGCATCATCTCGGGCAAGTGGAAACCGCTGGTCCTGTTTTTCCTGCGCGACGGTCCAAAGCGCTATGGCGAACTCAAGCGTTTGATCCCTGGCGTCAGTGACAAGGTGCTGATCCAGCAATTGAAGGATTTGGAGGCCGATCACGTGCTGGCGCGGACCGACTACAAGGAAGTGCCGCCGCGCGTGGATTACGCGCTGACCCCGCTCGGTCGCAGCCTGGCTGAGGCGATCATCCCGCTGTGCACCTGGGGAACCGAGAACATGGCGGAAATGGCAAGCATCTTCGCCAAGCGCGACAGGTTGCCCTAGCGGGATGCTGAAGAACCGATGCGCCGGACGACCCTGTTGGTGGGAGGGCGGCAGGTCGAACTCCTCCGATCAGATCGTCAGGATGCGCGATTTGGCACTCTGGCCCCTGTTTATGTTGAAACGATAGCCGGAGCGCTTCTGGCCGATTACTGCCCGCTACGACAGGCAGAAATCGGCCAGAAGTAGCCACTCGAACACATCACCTGATCGGCTGTTTTGTAGGACGTAGCGGTCACCGATGTTCCGCTGCCAACATTGACCTGAACTGAGAAATGATCTCTGAAGATAGCCCGGCACCTTCGAACACTGCGCAGGTGAAGCTAACGGGTGCAGGGCCTGGAGCGGTTATGATGCGGTCTGCAACCACAGCTACTGGACTGCTTCGATAAAGCGTGCGCCCTTCATAACCTGGGGCATTTTGTTTTAAGAAGTCAGCGCTGTTCGAGGTATGAGGAACCGTGTCGAGAAGCCCGGCCCTCGCAAGTGCCAGCGTTCCCCCACAGATACCGGCAATTATCGCTCCACTTGAACGACTAGCATGAAGAAAGTCTCGAATATCCGGTGCGTCTGCACGTTCCCAGACCATTCCTCCAATGACGACAACAACGTCGGGTTTCCAGTCCAGACATTGTTGCAAACTGCTATCGACAGTTACAGCCAATCCACCCTGCGAGCGGAACTGCCCCGTAGCAGGAGCGAAAAACCTGACGTCGATCCCGTAAAACGGGGACGCAGTTCCAGCAATGAAAGCATATTCCCAGTCCGCAAAACCGGGTGTCAGTATCAACCCCACGCGTGCCATCAGTCAGAATCCTCCATGAATGCCCGTAACATATGGCGACAACAAACATACATCAAGGACTGCTTCGGGTCGTATGCCGCCCTTCTCGATAAACAGCAGTAGCCCAAAAGCAGTCAATTTCGCTCCATTTCGGCTACCCTCACAAAGCGCCACGCAGCAATCACCTTGTGCCAGGCGCCTCGACATTCTTTCGTAAATGCACCGGAGATGTTCCATGCTCAAGCGTACCCTGGCAGTGGCCGTCGGCTTGTCCTTGTCTTTTTGCACCCTGCTGGCGCAAGCCGTCGAGACCCTGAAAGTCAGCGCGATTCCCGATGAAGCCCCGACCGAACTGCTGCGCAAGTTCAAGCCGCTTGGCGCCTATCTGGAACAACAATTGGGCATGAAGGTTGAGTTCGTGCCTGTCAGCGACTATCCGGCGGTGGTCGAGGCGCTGGCTACCGATCGCATCGACCTGGCCTGGCTGGGCGGCTTCACGTTCGTGCAGGCACGCCTGAAAACCGGCAATGCCATTCCGTTGGTGCAGCGCGAACAGGACGCCCAATTCACCAGCAAATTCATCACCGCCGACCCAACCGTCAAGTCCCTCGCCGATCTCAAGGGCAAGACCTTTGCCTTCGGCTCGGTGTCCTCCACTTCCGGCAGTCTCATGCCGCGCTATTTCATGCTCAAGGAAGGCATCAAGCCGGAGACCTACTTCAGTCGCGTCGGCTACTCCGGCGCCCATGACGCCACCGTTGCCTGGGTCCAGGCCGGCAAGGTCGACGCCGGGGTGCTCAACGCCAGCGTGTGGGAAAAACTGGTCGCCGCCGGCAAGGTCGATACCACCAAGGTCAAAGTGTTTTCGACCACCCCAGCATACTTCGACTACAACTGGACGGTGCGCGGAACCCTCGACCCGGCACTGGCAGCCAAGATAAAGGCTGCGTTCCTGGCGCTCGATCCGGCGAACCCGAGGGACAAGGAGATTCTGGACCTGCAGGCCGCCAGCCGCTTCATCGAAACCAAGCCTGAAAACTACAAGGGCATCGAGGAAGCCGCACGCGCCGCCGAATTGCTCAAATGACATTGCATTTGACCCAGGTCAGCCTTACCCACGCCAACGGTGTCCAGGCGCTGCGTGGCGTGGATCTGCACATCGGTGCACGCGAACAGGTCGCGATCATCGGCCCGTCCGGCGCGGGTAAGTCGAGCTTGCTCAATCTGCTGGCCACCGCCCTGCGACCGGGCACCGGCGAGCTGCAGGTGCTTGGCGAGCGCGTCTGGCAGCTTTCTGCCCGTCAGCGTCAGCGGCTGCGCGCGCGCATCGGTCTGATCCATCAAGCGCCTCCCCTGCCCCCACGCCAGCGCGTGGTCACCGCAGTGCTGGCCGGCAAGCTGGGTCAGTGGGGGCTGGGCAAGAGCCTGCTGAACCTGCTGCATCCGCTGGATGTTCCGGGCGCACGCGCGGCATTGGCCAGGCTGGACCTGAGTGACAAGTTGTTCGCGCATTGCCAGCAACTGTCCGGTGGACAGCTACAGCGCGTGGGCATTGCCCGCGTGTTGTATCAAGCGCCCGAGGTGTTGCTGGCCGATGAGCCGGTATCGGCGATGGACCCGGTGTTGGCCCAGCACACGCTTTCGGTGCTGTGCCGCCATGCCCGGGAGCAGAACGTCACCCTGGTCGCCAGCCTGCACGCGGTGGAGCTGGCCCTGGCGCACTTTTCGCGCATCATCGGCTTGCGTGATGGACAGATCCTGTTCGACCTTGCGGCCAGCGCCGTCGACCGCGAGCTGCTCGACAAACTCTACGCCAATGAGCAGTTGCAATCCTCGCCGGTTCCTTTGCCCCCCTTGAGTGTACAGATTCCCCGATGCTGACGTCTGACACCCGCGATCCGGCCGCCCTGCCCCGTCTGCTGTTCACCTTGTTGGCCCTTGCCTTGCTATGGCCCGGCATCCGCTTCAGCGAGTTGGACCTCCGTGTGCTGGTGGCGAGTGACAGTCAGAGCGAGATGGGCCGGTTTGTATCCGCCTTCTGGCCACCGGCCCATGGCGACGAGTTCATCCAGCTGTTGTTGCAAGCCACCCTGCAGACCCTGGCCATCGCCACGGCCGGCATGGCCCTGGCGTTGCTGTTGGCTGTTCCCGCCGGCCTGCTCGCCAGTCGTGCTCTGTCGCTGTCTGCTGCCTCCCGTGCCGGCCACCCGAGCTATTGGGGCCAACTGCTGCGTTGGCCCATACGCGGCTTGCTGATCTTCCTGCGCAGCGTGCCGGAAATCGTCTGGGCCCTGCTGTTCGTGCGCGCCGTCGGCCTCGGCCCGACGGCCGGGGTACTGGCCATTGCCATCACCTACAGCGGCATGTTGGGTAAGGTCTACGCGGAAATTTTCGAGTCGATCGACCAGCGTCCGGTGCACGCGCTACTGCAATCCGGCAGCGGTCGGCTCGCAGCCTTTTGCTACGGAATCCTGCCCAATGTCGCTGCGGAACTGCTGTCGTACACGGTGTACCGCTGGGAATGCGCCATCCGCGCCTCGGTGGTGATGGGCTTCGTCGGAGCCGGCGGCCTGGGCCAGCAAATGGATTTGTCGTTGCGCATGTTCGCCGGCGGTGAAGTGGCCAGTCTGTTATTGACGTTCCTCGTCCTGGTGCTGCTCGCCGATCAACTCAGCCGCCTGCTGCGCTGGAGGCTGACATGAATCGCCTGTTCAACCTGGCACTGCTCCTGTGCATCGGCGCAGCGGTCGTCGCCTCGTTCATCTACCTGGGCATCGACCTCGGCGAGCTCGGCGGCACCGGCAACCTGAAGCAGATGGGCGCTTATGCCCAGCGTTTTCTCAGCCCGGACCTGAGCTCGGGCCATCTGCAAGCCATCGGCCACGGCGCCCTGGAAACCCTGGCCATGTCGGCCCTTGGCACCCTGCTCGCGGCGGTGTTCGGCCTGTTATTGGCATTGCCCGCGGCCGGGCGCTACGGCTGGCTTTTGCAGAGCGCGTCACGCCTGGTGCTCAACGCCTTGCGCGCGGTGCCGGAACTGGTATGGGCCGCGCTGATGGTCCTGGCCGCCGGGCTCGGTCCCAACGCCGGCACCCTGGCCTTGGCCCTGCACACCTCCGGCGTGCTCGGCCGGTTGTTCGCCGAAGCACTGGAAAACACCCCACCGGAACCGGCCGACGCGATCCGTTTGCAGGGCGCCAATGCCGTATGGGCGTTCTGTTACGGCACCCTGCCCAACCTGTTGCCACAGCTACTGGCCTACATCCTGTACCGCTGGGAAAACAACATCCGCATGGCCAGTGTGCTCGGCTTTGTCGGCGGCGGTGGTTTGGGGCAAATGCTCTATGTCAGCCTCAGCCTGTTCCAGGAAGCTCAAGCCAGCACGGTTATTCTGGCGATGCTGTTATTGGTCTTGGCGGTCGATACATTGAGTAGCTGGAGCCGTCAGCGTTGGGTCAAGGCTTGAGCCAGGACAGTCAGCGCCCTTAACCCCACACTTTGTTACCGCATACCCCAGCCGGGTGTAAAAACTTGCTTAGGTAACAGCCCCGCAGGCTGCCTCCCCCCCAGCGTTCACTTGCCTGCCAAGCCCATCCCAGAGCGCTGTACGCGCGTTCTCAAACGCCCAATCGGCGAATTGGCCGGGTGATTGCATATGCTTGTCTGTACAAGTACTTGCGTGTGCATAGGACATTTCGCAGCGCAGTACACGCGCTCTTGCGGCACAAGCGCTTTCGATGGTCCCTGGGAATAAAATAATGAAAAAAGCATTTCTCACTCTTTCTGCATTGGCTTTGTGTGTGGCTGCCGGTTCTGCGCTGGCCAAGGAGTACAAGGAGTTGCGCTTTGGCGTCGACCCCTCATATGCGCCGTTCGAATCCAAGGCCGCCGACGGCGGCCTGGTGGGCTTCGACATCGACCTGGGCAACGCGATCTGCGCGGAGCTGAAGGTCAAGTGCAAATGGGTCGAAAGTGATTTCGACGGCATGATTCCCGGCCTCAAGGCCAACAAGTTCGATGGCGTGATCTCTTCCATGACCGTCACGCCGGCACGTGAGAAAGTCATCGACTTCTCGAACGAGCTGTTCTCTGGCCCGACCGCGCTGGTATTCAAGAAAGGCGCGGCAATCGGCACCGATCCGGCCTCTCTCAAGGGCAAGAAAATCGGCTACGAGCAAGGCACCATCCAGGAAGCCTATGCCAAGGCCGTGCTGGACAAGGCCGGGGTAGAGACCAAGGCCTATGCCAATCAGGACCAGGTGTACGCTGACCTGATCTCCGGACGCCTCGATGCCTCGATCCAGGACATGCTGCAAGCCGAACTGGGCTTCCTGAAGTCGCCACAAGGCGCCGACTTCCAGGCCAGCGAGCCAGTCGAAAGCCCCCTGCTGCCAGCCAAAACCGCCGTGGGTCTGGCCAAAGGCAACGTCGAGCTCCAGGCCTTGCTGAACAAAGGTATCAAGGCACTGCACGACAATGGCACCTATGCGGCTGTCCAACAGAAGCACTTTGGCGATCTGAATCTCTACAGCGACAAATAATGACCCTGCGCCCATTTCCGGATGGGCTCTTCTTTGATTGACGTAGGGCTGCTCAATGTTAGAAAACCTATTGCAGATTCTTGGGCTGTCAGACTTTAGCCTTAAGGGTTTCGGCCCGCTGTTGCTGCAAGGCTCCTGGATGACGGTCAAATTATCCTTTCTGTGCTTGCTGGTGAGCGTTGGCCTGGGCCTGATCGGCGCCAGCGCCAAGCTTTCGAAATCGGCACTGCTGCGTGTCCCTGCGCAGGCCTACACCACGCTGATTCGCGGGGTGCCGGACCTGGTGCTGATGCTGCTGATCTTCTACAGCCTGCAAACCTGGCTGTCCTCGTTTACCGACTTCATGGAATGGGAATACATCGAGATCAACCCGTTCAGCGCCGGGGTCATTACCCTGGGCTTCATCTACGGGGCTTATTTCACCGAAACCTTCCGTGGTGCCATCCTTGCCGTACCGCGAGGGCAGATGGAAGCGGCTACCGCCTACGGCCTGACCCGCGCTCAGCGCTTTCGCCTGGTTGTGTTCCCGCAAATGATGCGTTTTGCCCTGCCGGGCATCGGTAATAACTGGATGGTGATCCTCAAGGCCACCGCGCTGGTGTCGATCATCGGCTTGGCCGATCTGGTCAAGGTGGCCCAGGACGCGGGCAAGAGCACCTATCAGCTGTTCTTCTTCCTGATTCTGGCCGCCTTGATCTATCTGGTGATCACCACCGTTTCGAACTACGTCTTGCGCCGGATGGAAATCTTCTACGCCGCAGGCACCCGGGAGGCCGTGCGATGATCGAGCTACTGCAGGAATACTGGAAACCTTTCCTGTTCCAGGACGGCAATCACATCACCGGGCTGGCCATGACCCTCTGGCTGCTCAGTGCTTCGATCTTCTTGGGCTTCGTGATGTCGATCCCGCTGTCGATTGCCCGGGTCTCGAGCAATGTCTGGGTACGCTGGCCGGTGCAGTTCTACACCTATCTGTTTCGCGGTACGCCGCTCTATATTCAGCTGCTGATTTGCTACACCGGCATTTACAGCCTGGCTGCGGTGCGTGCTCAGCCAGTACTGGATGCGTTCTTTCGCGATGCGATGAACTGCACCATCCTCGCCTTCGCCCTGAACACCTGCGCCTACACCACGGAGATCTTTGCCGGGGCGATTCGCAGCATGAACCACGGTGAAGTCGAAGCGGCCAAAGCCTACGGGCTGACCGGCTGGAAGCTGTACACCTACGTGATCATGCCGTCCGCCCTGCGTCGCTCGCTGCCTTACTACAGCAACGAAGTGATTCTGATGCTGCACTCGACCACCGTGGCCTTCACCGCGACCATCCCGGACATCCTGAAAGTCGCGCGGGACGCCAACTCGGCGACCTTCCTGACCTTCCAGTCGTTCGGCCTCGCTGCGTTGATCTACCTGGCAGTCACGTTCTCCCTGGTCGGCCTGTTCCGCCTGGCTGAACGCCGTTGGTTGTCTTTCCTCGGCCCGGCTCACTAATTCAGGATGCTTGTTCATGTACAAACTGACCGTTGAAAACCTGCACAAAAGTTACGGCAACCATGAAGTCCTCAAGGGCGTTTCGCTGAACGCCAGGACCGGCGATGTGATCAGCCTGATCGGCGCCAGTGGTTCAGGCAAGAGCACCTTTCTGCGTTGCATCAACTTCCTGGAAACACCCAACGACGGTGCCATGAGTCTGGACAACCAGCCGATTCAAATGGTCCATGACCGCCACGGCATGCGCGTGGCCGACGCCAACGAACTGCAACGCATCCGCACTCGCCTGGCGATGGTGTTCCAGCACTTCAACCTGTGGAGCCACATGACGGTACTGGAAAACATCACCATGGCTCCACGCCGGGTGCTGGGTGTCAGCAAGAAGGACGCAGAGGATCGCGCCCGGCGCTACCTGGACAAGGTCGGTTTGCCGGCACGGGTTGCTGATCAATACCCGGCGTTTCTCTCGGGTGGTCAGCAGCAACGGGTCGCCATTGCCCGCGCCCTGAGCATGGAACCGGAGATCATGCTGTTCGACGAGCCGACGTCGGCCCTGGACCCGGAACTGGTGGGCGAAGTGCTCAAGGTGATCCAGGGGCTGGCCGAAGAAGGCCGCACCATGATCATGGTGACCCACGAAATGAGCTTTGCGCGAAAAGTGTCGAACCAGGTGCTGTTCCTGCACCAGGGGCGGGTCGAAGAGCAAGGTGCGCCCGAGGACGTATTGGGCAACCCCAAAAGCGAGCGCCTGCAGCAATTCCTCAGCGGCAACCTGAAGTAACCGGAGCGCCTTCGAGCGACCGCAGGGTTGCTCGAAGGTGCTGGCTCTACCTGATAGTCCATCCCTCCTGCCCTCTACTGAGCAGCTGGACTCATTCTTCCTGCAGCCCTGCCATACTGTTCAGCATGACCCGTGCAACTTTCCGCTTCTACGAGGAGCTCAACGACTTCCTGCCGGCCGAACGACGGCGGCAGTCCTTCACTTGCGAGTGCGCGCGAGGGGCGACGGTCAAGCACATGATCGAGGCGCTCGGGATACCGCACACCGAAGTCGAGATGGTGCTGCTCAACGGCGAGTCGGTGGGCTTCGAGCGGGTGATCTTCGACGGTGACCGGCTGGCGGTGTATCCCAAGTTCGAAGCGCTGGACATCAGCCCGTTGCTCAAGGTTCGTGCACAACCTTTACGGGTGCTGCGCTTCGTCGCTGATGCGCACCTTGGCGGGCTGGCCAGCCTGCTGCGCATGAGCGGCTTCGACACCCTCTACGACAATGGCTTCGACGATGCCGAGATCGCCGAGATCGCAGCGCAGCAAGGACGCATCGTGCTAACCCGCGACCGCGAACTGCTCAAGCGGCGGATCATCAGTCACGGCTGTTACGTGCATGCCCTGAAACCGTCGCTGCAGCTGCGCGAATTGTACGAGCGCCTCGACCTGGCGCGTAGCGCGCGGCCATTCAGCCTGTGCCTTCATTGCAACCTGCCGCTGCACGAAATCAGCCCGGAACTGGCCCGGCCGCAGGTGCCGCCACGCGTGGGCGTCCTCTATTCCCACTTCCTGCGCTGCGACGCCTGCCAACGGATTTACTGGGAGGGTTCGCACTGGCGCGGCATGTGTGCGCTGTTGGCACCTCTGCTGGACCGATAGCCGAGCCCATCGGCTCGGCTGCGTGGTCAGGGACAACTGGCTTTTGCATCAGATAGATACGGCCAGAAGCAGTCCTTCGAATGACAGTCACTGCTGAGAATGAACGGCTTTGCACGAACGAAAGACCAGGCAACTCGCCGCCACTAGCACCCATGCCGCAATACCGCCATACAGCATTACCCAGCCAAACCCATGCGCTAAAGCTGCGTTGGCGACATCGACCGGAATCGTAGTCCCTTGACCAGTCTGCGCCAGCACGGCGGAGTTGCCGGCCGAAATATTCTCCGCCAGCCATCTCAGTTGCACATCCTCGGGCGAGCCAGGTAACTGGTTGCGCAGGGAAGACAGGATACCTTCCACCAAGATGAATCCCATCAGCGCGATATTGATTGCAAGGCTGATCATGCGAGCGCTGATATCGATGCCCGATGCCATGCCAGCACGTTCACTGGGCACCGATCCGGTGGTGGTATTGGTAACAGGCGTATTGGTCAGCCCCAGTCCGATTCCGGCGATCAGGCAGCCTGGAAGCATCGTCAGCCAGCTGGCGTGCGCGACACTGCTGCCCCATTTCATCAGCAGGAACCCCAAACCTATGGTGAACAAACCTGCGGGAATCACCACGTCAGGTCGATAGCGCAGCGCCAGCCGTTCACCTAACGGGGGAACAACCAGCGTCGGCAGCGTATAGGCCAGCAGTGCCAGACCGGTGCCAACACTGGCGTAGCCCAGGCTATTTTGAAAGTACAGGGGCAGGTAAATCATGAACGGCCAGAAGCTGAAGTTCATGCCTGCCGACCCTAGCAAGGCCCCCGAGAAGCGACGGATGCGCAATACCGAGAAGTCGAACATGGGATCGACATAGCGTCGCTGCGCAACGACAAAGACGATGAAGCTGAGCATTGCCACAACCAGACTGGTGATGGCCGAACCGCTTGAGAAACCCTCCCCTGCGCCCTGGGTGATGAACCAGGAAAGGCCTAACACTGCCAGTGACAACGAAATAATGCCCAACACATCCAGCCTGCGACGCTGCGGATCACGTGACTCATCCACACCGGCGATCACCAGCACCAGCGCAAGCACGGCAATGGGCGCATGCACCAGAAACACCCATTCCCAACTCGACAACGCCACGATAACGGCGCCGATTATCGGGCCAAACCCCAAACCGATACCGAATACGATTCCCCAGGCACTGAACGCTTTGCCGCGCGCAGCTCCCGTCTGAAATCGGTGAGACAGCACGGCCACCTGACAGATCAGCATGGCACCACCGGACATACCTTGCAGGAATCGGTTTGCGATCAACACGCTGGCGTTTTGCGCCCATCCACAGCTCAGTGAGGTTATGCCGAAAAGCACCAGGCTGATGACAAACACTCGCTTGCGTCCATACCGATCCGCCAGTGTGCCGGTGGCCATCAGCACCGTGGTGCAGGCGATGGTGTAGGCATTCATGATCCACTGCATATCTTTAAAATCGCTGTGCAGAACCGATTCAAGAGTGGGCAGGATTGCCGGCACGCTCGAGATTTCCAGGCCGAACATCAGCGACGCCAAACACACGGCGGCGATGGTGAAAATATCCTTCTGCGACGGAGAGAATTGCATCGTGATCTTCCAGATCAAGTTGATGGGCACTGGCAAGACCGCTCTGCACGCAGTCAGGGGTAGAGACGCGATAGCCTCGCCAGCGTCACCGGGCACAAGTCCAAGTGAGCGGCCGCATTCTGGAAGTAATTAAAAAATGACAGAAATGATTTAATTTCGTAAGTTTTATTAATATTCGTCATGAGTTGACTAAATGGACTTCGACCCAGCTCTGTTGCGTGCTTTTGTCGCGATCAAGGACACCGGTAGTTTCACTCGTGCCGCAGAGCGGCTGCACTTGAGCCAGTCAGCGATCAGTCATCAGATCCGGCGTTTGGAGGAACAGGCCGGTACCACGCTACTGGTACGCACCACCCGACGTTTGACACTGACAGAAGATGGCGAAGATTTTCTGCGCCATGCCGAACAAATCCTCAGAGCACAAGACGCCCTCTCCCGGCGTTTCAAAACGTCGTCGGTATCCGGGGCCGTGCGCTTCGGTGTGCCAGAAAACTTTATCGGCGACGGCCTGCCGCCGTTACTGTCTCGGTTCGCCAGACAATTTCCCGCCGTACGCCTGGATGTAACCGTCGGCACCTACCTCGATCTGCGCGCGCTGGTTGATGCCGACGGGCTCGATCTGGCCGTAGTCATGGCATTGCCGGGCAGCCAGGCCGGCGGTACCGTGCTGCGCGAAACCCGGTTTGTCTGGGCCGCTGCGCAGAGTTTCGACTTTACCGGCGATGCTCCTTTGCCACTGGCGTTTGCCCCAGCACCCTGCTTGCACCGCCAGGTGGCCGTAGATGCGTTGGAGAGTTCCACCGTAGATTGGCGGGTCGCCTTTACCTCTCCAAGTCAACAAGGACTGAGAGCGGCGGTATTGGCGGGACTTGCCGTCACCGCTCTACCGCTGGGGGATCTAGAGCCTGGCATGGTGGTCATTGACGGCCAACATGGCCTGCCACCGCTGCTGGATGCTGATTTCAGACTGATATGGAGTGTCACGGGAAAGACGCCCGCGGCCAATGCATTTGGACAACTGCTGGTGGAGATGTCTGAGTCGCCATCGATCTAGAACAAACTGTCTCTGGGGGGCCGTCAGTTGGTTTAGCAATCTCACGATTGATTCGCCTGACAAAATCCCCCTACCCCGCACTCAACTCCCACAGCACATCCAGCACGTGTTGCGTAGGCCGTTCGATGTCTCGACTACGGTGGGCAATACCCAGTTGCCGCCACAATAAGGGCTTTAATGGCCGCATGACGATCCTGGTATCGGGCAATGGCGTGGAGGCTTCATGCGGCAACAACGTCGCACCATAGCCAGCTGCCACCAGGCTTTTGATCGCATCATTGTAGTTCAGTTGAATACGCGGCGCAGGCTGCGGCCCACCACTGGCGAACCACTCCGCAGTCAAACGCGAAAGACGAGTGGTGTTGTCATTCAGAATCAATGGCTGAGTGGACAGCCAGTCGGGGGTCACAACCTTCGGGGATTCCCAACGAGCCGGCAAGAAGGCCATGACCGGGTCCCGTCGCCATGGCTCGATCCGCAAGCCCTTCACCGGGGACTGCGGCAGCGCGACCAAACCGATCTCCAAAGAGCCCTCGGCAAGCTTCTTCAAAGTTTCCTGCGACGTGAGTACCGCGACCTGCACATCGATAGCGGGATGGCGCTGGCTCAACGTCTCCAAAGCGTGCGGCATCAACTGTGCGATGGCCCCTGTGGAGGCGCCTAGCCGCACACGCCCGGCCAATCCCTGTACCTGACGTTCCACGTCCTCAAGCGCCTGCTCCGCATCCGCCAACAGCCGTCGCGCACGTTCCACCAGCGTGTTCCCAATCGCTGAAGGTTGAATGCGCCCACGCGTGCGCGACAACAGCTTGCCGCCCACGCGCGACTCCAGGTCGGCGATATGCAAACTGACCGTGGGTGGCGCAAGGTGCAGCACGCGGGCCGCCTCGGCAAACGAACCCAGGTCGGCAATCGCCACCAACGTGCGCAGTCGGTCCAGGCTGATTTCACGCATGAGTGACTCCTTGTTCAGAAAAACTGAATTTCATCGTTTATAAATTCAACTTTTCCTATCTTAGCGCCTCGCTGAAGATTGGAACTCCTGATTTCCTATGTCCGAGAGCATTCCATGGCAAGTCCTCTTGTATTCATCGATGGCGACCAAGGCACCACCGGGTTGCAAATCCATCAACGCCTGCGCGACCGGAGTGATCTGCGGCTTTTCACACTCAGCCCCGAATATCGCAAGAATCCGCAACGTCGCGCCGAAGCCATCAATAACTGCGACATCGCGATTCTCTGCTTGCCCGACCAAGCCGCGCGCGACGCTGTAGCGACCATCGAAAACCCCGCCGTTCGGGTGATCGATGCGAGTTCGGCGCACCGCACCCATCCAGACTGGACCTATGGTTTCGCGCAGATGAGTCCGCAGCAAATCCAACGCATCGCCGCCGCGCGACGGGTGAGCAATCCCGGTTGCTATCCAACGGGGGCGATCGGGTTGCTGCGCCCATTACTGGAGGCCGGATTACTGCCCAGGGATTACCCGATGAACATTCATGCCGTGTCGGGTTATTCCGGGAAAGGACGTGTCGGTGTGGAAGAGCATGAGGGAGAAGGCGCAGCACAGGCGTCGGCGTTTCAGGTCTATGGGCTGGGGCTGGCACACAAACATATTCCAGAGATTCAGCAACAAAGCGGTCTGACGGAGCGGCCGATGTTTGTGCCGGCCTATGGCGCTTTTCGGCAGGGGATCGTACTGACCATCCCCTTGCAAACCCGGTTGTTGGCGCCAGGTGTGAGTGCGGTGCAGTTGCATGCGTGTCTGATGCAGCACTACGTCGATGCGAGTCATGTACAGGTGATGTCGATGCAGGAAGCTAAAGGGTTGACGTACCTTGATCCTCAGGCGCTTAACGGGACTGATGGTTTGCGATTGTCAGTGTTTGAGAATGACGAAACGGGCCAGGTTTTGTTGGCTGCGGTGTTTGACAATCTTGGCAAGGGAGCAGCTGGAGCAGCAGTGCAGAATCTGGATCTGATGCTTGCAGGAACATGACTCCGATTACCGCGCAAATTAGCGTGATGCCCTCATCCCGAGCCAGGATTAGAGGTCAGGCCAGGTTCATACCTGAGGCCGTGAACCCATTTAACGGTAATATCCAGACTAGAACACCGACTTCAACTTGTAGAGAAAACATCTTGTTTTGGCATAAAAAATCGAGCAAACAGTTCGGATTGTGACTTAATATTTAATTTGGCATAAATATTGCGGCGATGAACCTTTATCGTTTCCACCGAGAGGGAAAGCTTTCCGGCTATCTCTTTATTAGAGAAGCCACTAAGCAACAATCTGAGCACATCACTTTCGCGCGTTGTTATTTGTGTACCAAGCTGGGCAATCGTTTCTGGCCATAGAGGTGGCTCAGTGAGATTTTTCTCTACATCAATTTCAAAACACATGCGTTGATGCATTAATGCAGTCACCCAGGGCTTGATAATATCAAGCATTGTTATTTGCTCTTGATCAAAACGGACTTTGCTACCAATGGAAATGCATAACGTTCTATCGGAGTCGAGCTGGACATTGTACTGCGCCTCATCGACAGAAATATATTGTGCAAAATATTGATGATAATACTCAGTTTCAAGAAAGTATTCCGGCGCAATATCCAGCAAATGAAAAAAACCGCTCTGGGGATTTTCTCGATTAGCTATATAAAATGGATCCAGCAGGTAAAGCCCCTTCACATAGCGATGAGTGAACGCATCTAACTCTTCGGCATCTGCGATCTCAGGAAGACTAACAACTTGCACTTGTTGATTGCTAAAGATCAATACAACCCAATTATCGATTTGCACGTATTCATTTAATATACGAACAAGTGAACTCCAGAATTCTGGACGGTTCAACTGCATGATCAGCTTCCCAATCGATCGGTGCCAAGCCAGGCTATGAAGGTCGAACGGCATTTTCTACCCCTTTAGGGTTAGGGATTCGTAGGTCAGAGGTAAGTATTCGTAGGTATTTACTATTTGGTAACGCCCGGTATATTCGCTAGCAGGACTTACGATGGCCATGAGGGCACATCGTCTTGACAAGGATGTTGCATGAGAAAATCACGTTTGCGAACCATTTTTTCGGCCTCGCTTCTCTGTGCAGGGATGAGCACATCCGTGGGGGCTGCAGAGCCTGGGGTGTATCTGTATAACTGGTTCGGGCTTCTCGCACCGGAGACCCCAAAGGAGTTCGAACAGGCAACCGGCACCAGAGTGCATATGGATGCTTTCGACAGCGCCGAAATCATGCAGAGCAAGGTAATGGCTGGGCGCACGGGGTATGACGTGGTTGTGGCCACCTCCAATGTGTTGCCAAGCCTGATCCAGGCGGGAGTGCTTCAGCCGCTGGATCGTAATCAACTGAGTAATTTGTCGCATATCGATCCTGATATCCTGTCCCAGCTCGCGGTGAATGATCCTGGTAATCGCTACGCTGTGCCCTATTTATGGGGCACTACCGGCATTGGCTATGACGTTGACAAAGTCAAAGCGGCATTGGGTGATAATGCTCCGGTGAATAGCTGGGATTTGATCTTCAAAGAAGAAAACATCAGCAAGCTCCAGTCGTGTGGTGTGGCAATGCTTGACTCTCCAAGTGAGATCATTTCGATTGCATTGCATTACCTTGGGCTCCCCAGCAACAGCAGGAACCCGGATGATTACCAGAAGGCTCAAGCCCTACTGTTAAAAATCCGTCCCTACGTCCTCTATTTCGACTCATCCCGAATTGACGCTGACCTGGCTGACGGCAATATTTGTGCAGTAGTGGGATGGGCTAATGGTGCCCTTGCTGCGCAGGCCATAAACGAGAAGACCAACACTGGACGCAAGATTACCTACAGCCTTCCTCGCGAAGGAGCGCTGGTCTGGTCGGAAAACCTGGTTCTTCTAAAAGACGCTCCCCACCCAAAGGAAGGTATGGCGTTTATTAATTATATGTTGCGACCAGAAATTATTGCCAAGACCTCAAACCACACTCTATACCCTAACGCCAATAAAGATGCCGCTGAGTTTGTCGAACAGAAGTTGCGAGACAATCCCTGGATTTATCCAGACAAAAAGACTATTGCCACACTTGTCCCACTTGAGCCACTGCCATTGAAGCTGGAGCGAATCCGCACACGGATTTGGACCAAAGTGAAGAGTGGTGTGTGATCTGACTTGATTTGTCGCCTGTTGCTCTATGCATGTCTTTATTTTATACGAGGGCGTGCTGTGAGCAGCAGGTTGAGGCTATTTATGTCCGGAAAGTAAGACGCAAACGCCGATATACAAGAGCGCCAAATTAGTGGATTAGTGCCTGTTATAGGCTCTTGCCCCGAGCTGGACTTACCCGGCTTCCTGACATTGACATCTGCGACAGCGCCGATTCAACACCTTACGCAAGAAGAGAACAGTGGATGTTCAGCCCAGCCAATCAGACGCCTTTCAGTTTGACCATCGACGGTTTTGCGCACGATTTTCAAGTACTCGCATTCACCGGAGATGAGGCGATCAGCAGGCCTTATCTCTTCAACGTGGAGCTTGTTAGCGAGCGGTCTGACCTGGACCTCGAAAGCCTCTTCGACGTAGAGGCTTTTCTGACCTTCGACACGAAGGGCAACGGCATCCATGGACGGGTCTATCACATCGCCCAAAGCGGTAATGATCAGCGTTTGACGCGCTACAATCTGGCCCTCGTACCGCACCTGTCCTACTTGCGCCACCGCATCAACCAGAGGATCTATCAACAGTTCTCGGTGCCGAAAATCGTCGCCTTGATACTGGAAGAACACGGGATTGTGGGTGAGGCTTATCGGTTTCATCTGGGGTCGACCTACCCCGAGCGTGACTACTGTACCCAGTACGATGAAACGGATTTGCACTTTATTCAGCGCTTGTGCGAAGAAGAAGGTATCCACTTCCACTTCCAACACAGCGCTCAAGGCCACGTGCTGGTCTTTGGCGATGATCAGGCAGCTTTTCCCAGGATTGGGCAACCCACTGCTTATGGACAAGAGAGCGATAGAGTGGCCAACGAGCCACTGATCAAGCGCTTCAACCTACGCCTGGGGAGAAACGAGCAACAGCCAGGCATGGAAAACGATGACAAGCTGAAGCCTTTCACAAGCCATGAGCACGGCAAGCAGATAAGTCTGCGTGCTATGGAGCGCCGCCACGCGGCTTATCGTCAAGCTGAAGGGCAAGGTGACCAGACCCGGTTAGTCAGTGGCCATGTTCTGGAGATCTCTGGCCACCCGCGCCAGGAATGGAACGACCTATGGTTACTGACTCAGGTCATCCACGAAGGCAAGCAACCACAGGTATTGAGCGAGAACGTCGCCAGTGGCAGCACAGACAACGAGGATGACTTTCATCAGGGTTACCGCAACCGCTTTATCGTTCTCCCGTGGGAGGTGTCCTATCGTCCGCCTTTGGCTCACAAGAAACCTCAGGTACCAAGTAACCACACCGCTGTGATCATCGCTCTGGAAGACGAGGAGATCCAGAGTGATAGGCGCCTCGGAAGGGTCAAGGTCAAGTTCCCCTGGGACCGCGAATGTAGATTTGACGACAAGAGTTGTTGTTGGCTGAGGGCGACCWCCAATTGGAGTTGTGGAATTACGCCCCCCCGAACGGGTATGGAAGTCATGGTTACATTTCTCGAAAACGACCCCGATCAACCGCTGATCAGCGGTTGCCTGTGTTGCCGCTAACCCTATCAGGGCAGCAACAGCCAGGTTGAAATTTACCCATGCAATTTCTCAGTTAAGGGCTCAAGCCAACAGGTCGATAATCCACCGAGCCTGTCGGGCGACATCTTGCACCTTCTCCTCGGGCACGCCCTGCCGCGCCCGGGCGAAGTTGCTCAGGGTCCGCTGCTTCTCGCGCAACAGGCGCCGCCACTTGACCAGGAACGCCGGGCTGCGTGCCTGCATCTGCAGCGGGCCGAAGTACAGCTCCTCGGCGGTGTACATCACCGGCCCGGTGCGCTCTGCGACGATGATTTCGTAGTCGAAGCGGTTTTCCCGCAGCACTTCCTCGCAGAGGATGCAGTAACCATTTTCCATCAGCCATTGGCGCAGTGGCTGCTCGCCGCCGTTGGGTTGAAGGATCAGGCGCTCCTGGCCGCTCAGACGTGCCTTGCCGCTGTCGAGGATGTCGCGGATCGTCTCGCCGCCCATGCCGCAGATGCTGATTGCCGTGATCCCGTCTCCCGGCTCGATTGCCGCCAGGCCATCGGCCAGGCGCACGGTGATCCACTGGTCCAGTTCGTTCTCGCGCACGGTGCGTTCGGCCGAGCGAAATGGCGTCAATGCCACCTCTCCGGCCACCGCCGCCACGATGGCGCCGCGGCGCATCAATGCCACAGGCAGGTAGCCGTGATCCGAGCCGATATCGGCCAGGCGCGCACCTGCTGGCACATGTGCCGCCACGCGTTCCAGGCGCATGGACAATGTCTGTTGGTTCAACTGCTGCCCCTTTTCACCACGAACGTCCGGCACCTTTGGCCGGGTCGGGCCGCGATTCTGGCGAGCAACGCTGTGCATTTCAAATTTATGCGACCAGGGTCATGGCTCGACCCGCACCTACCGCTTGAGTATCGGCCCAAAGCGAACCCTGCTAATGGATCGCTTTGGGCCGACCTGAGACCTACTGCCGAGCCGTCCAAACGGCCAGTTCATAGCCATCCGGATCAATGAAGTGGAACCTGCTTCCACCAGGGAACGAGAATATTTCGCGGGTGATAACAGCGCCCAAGGCTTTGAGCCGTTGCTGCGCCTCATCGAGATCATCCGAGTACAAAATGATCAAAGGACCACCAGGTCGAACCGGCTCTCCCGTAGTGAAGCCACCGGTAAGACGGCCATCACTGAATTCCGTATAGGTTGGGCCGTAGTCGACGAATGTCCAGCCGAACGCACCGCCGTAAAAAGCTTTGCTGCGAGCAATGTCGTCGACATTAAATTCAATATTGTCGATCTGCCGGTCTTTACCACGCACACTCATGGATGCCTCCTTGGCTGATATTAAAGGAACAATGATATTGCAGCTGCCGGCAAGGAGCAGCCCCCTCCTCCAGCGTTAAGCCACTTTCTCCTTCCGGGCGGATTCCGGAGCAGGGATAATGCGCCTCTCCCACCAATCGGGTGAATTAATCGCCCAGCACAAACAGCCGCCTGGACTCGGCTGCCACTACTACAAGAAGGAGTTTTCACATGTCATACCGGCTTGCCATTTTCGACTTTGACGGCACGCTCGCTGATTCTTTTCCGTTCTTTGTTTCGGTGTTCAACCAGGTCGCTGACAGGCACGCATTCAGTCGGATTCACCCGCAAGAGTTGGACGGTCTGCGCAAGCAGGGGGCTCGGGAGATCATGGCTCATATCGGAATGCCCCGCTGGAAGTTGCCTCTGGTGGCGGGAACCTTCATGAGCTTGATGAAGAAACATCGAAGCTCGATCCCACTGTTTAATAACATTGCCAATGCCCTCGCCCATCTTGACGAGAGAGGACTGATTCTGGCGGTGGTATCTTCTAACTCCCAAGAAAATATCACGCAAATTTTGGGCTCCAGCTGTCGACATATCCGGGCCTTCGAGTGCGGCGTCTCCATTTTCGGCAAGGCGTCTCGCTTGCGCCGTGTCATGCGCAAATTCGACGTGGCGCGAGAGGAAGTTATCTACATCGGCGACCAACCTACGGATGGTGAAGCAGCAGCGACTGCCGGTATCGCCTTTGGCGCGGTCGCCTGGGGATATGGGACACAGGATGCGTTCCACAATCTTCAATCCCATGAGTGGTTCGCCGATGTGAGCGAGTTACGGCGACTGGCAGGAAGTGATGCTCACCTTGAGTCACCTGCAAGTGTGTAGGCTTGACCACTATGGGATCCCTTCCCGCACCGACCGCCTGACATCAGCCTGTATGGCATAAGCCGGCGCCTCCACAGCATTGAAATCCTGTGTATAGCGCTGGGCAAATCCTTCTACCCCCCATTCCTGAAACTGCTGCACATGCTTTAGTTCGTGAGCCCAGAGCGCGATGTCCTGTTCTGCGGTTTGAGCGTCCCGGAAGAGGATGATGTCGATCAGCGTCACGGCACCGACATCGGGGTTTTGCAGCATGGTGGTGGCGGCGCTGAATTGGCCGTTGTCGCTCACTTTGTAGTGCGCGGCATCGAGGACGCTGGGGTCGTACCAGCGCAGCAGTTGCTCCCGGATGTGCGGTGGAATGGGTTGGACCTCGGCGCTGCCTGCTTCAGCCCGGGCCTGGGTCAGCCACAGCGCCAGGGCAGGTGCCGCGACCTGGTAGACGCCATCAGGCATCTGCCCCAGATCTGGCAGGCAGATGCAGCCGTTCAGGCACACTTGTTTCTCGCCAGGTGGGCAGGCGTTAGTCTGGGCTTGTGCTACAAGAGTCAGGCCAAGAACAGACAGCGCCACCAGGCATGTGATGATGGGCGGCATTGGGCCCTCCAGGGACGGAAGCAACGCGAACAGCGGATCACAATTGATCGATGCCCCCGCATAACTTTAGCGCATCCCTGTCGGGTCTCTTCTCGATGATTGCCTGGGGGGGGGTAATTGCTGCCCTCACAACGACAGCAACAGTCGATCAGAAGTGATCGGACTGGATATACGGTGTCTCATGGTGGAAGAGATCACATTGGCCAACCCAAAACGTACCTTGAGCAAACGCGGCTAGGCGCGTTTACACCGCTATAGTCGATTCTATTGCCGACCGTACCTCCAGGAGCCTTTTCCCAGTGTCTGACATACCGAGCAACTTCGCTTACACAAAACGCTTCAACGCCGTACTCGCCTACATTGATGCCAACCTCGAAGGTGACCTGTCGGTAAAGACGTTGAGCCACGTGGCGAATTTTTCGGCGTTTCACTTCCATCGACAGTTCACCGCGTTCGCCGGAGTGCCGGTCTCGCGTTATGTGCAACTGATGCGGCTACGACGCGCGGCACATCGCCTGGCCGCCTCAGTTGATCACTCGATACTGGACGCCGCACTCGGTGCCGGCTTTGAAAGCCCCGAGGCATTTTGCAGGGCGTTCAGGCGGGCGTTCGGTATGACGCCGAGTGCGTTCAGGAAGGAACCGAACTGGCAGGTCTGGAATGCGGTATTCGCAATCCCTCATTTTTCCAGGACTATCATCATGCAAGTACGAATCGTGGAATTCCCTGAAATCAGGGTAGCAGCGCTTGAGCACTGCGGACCACCCGGGCTCGTCAATGAGAGCGTGCGCAAGTTCATCGAGTGGCGCATGCAGAGCGGACAGTCGCCGGTGGCATCGAGTCGCACCTTTGGCATTCCCTATGGCAACCCCGACACGACACCTGCACAAGCATTCCGCTTCGCAATCTGCGGCGAGATTCACGAGGCCGTGGCGTCGAATGAGTTCGGTGTGCGCGAGATCGTCATTCCTGGTGGTCGCTGCGTCGTGGTGCGACACGTGGGGTCACCGGATCACATCGGCGAAACGATCTATCCGATTTACCGCGATTGGCTTCCTGCCAGTGGCGAGGAACTCCGTGACCACCCGTTGTTCTTCAATTACCTGAGCGTCTATCCCGAGACGCCGCAGGATCAATGGCAGACTGACGTGTATGTTCCGCTGCAATAGCGGAGCAAGCAGCTTTCGACCCTGACGGATGTTGACGAGTGTTCCGCTCAGGGTGCGGCCTTTCGCAACGGGCAGTCATCGGCCAATTGCTGCCTGCCATGAAGGGCCACAATCGGCCAAAAGCAGAGCTTGGACAGGCCACTAATGCGCCGGTATTGTGTGCATGAGTCATGTCACTCTTCCTCCTCGCCTTATGTCGCGTTTCTGGCATGACAACCGAGCCGAACAAGGAGTTACGCATGCGCAAGGAACGTTATCAGACACAAACGGCGGAAAACATTACGCCAGATGTGTCGTCCGTTTGAGTTAGGCCATTCAATTTTTGAGGAAAAATATGCGAATCGTTATCTCTACAGTTGCTCTGCTCGCGTTGCTCGGCTGCACAACGAACTCTGGCATCGTTGACCTTGGTGGAGGCAACTACGTTTATGAAAAGGAGGATGCAATGGCCTATAACGGTAGCTCAGTGAAGGTAGAGATACTGAAAGAGTCTGCTGCGTTTTGTAAAAAACAAGGTAAGGAGCTTTCTGTACAAAGCTCCGATGCGAAACCTTACAACCCCTACTCTTCGTATGCTGGTGCCGAAGTTCAATTCAGTTGTAAATAAACTGTTTGCCTTGCCTAACAAACACTTCGAGTGGAGCTGGCCAGAAGCTGCTTCGCCACCCGGCCAGCCCTCAATCACAACGTTAGTCGGCGTCCGCAATGGGTCTAAATCTGACATTTTGCTTTCCTCAACCGTTGCCAGATTCAGTCAAAAAAGCAGCTTGAGGAGGTGCCACCCCCTGGTATCCCAACTCTCATAGCTGCTGCGCATTGGAAGCGCTAACATCCAGCCCTCGCATGGATGCTGCCTGGCGGCGTGTAGAACGCGCACGCTTGTAGTGTCCGCATTACCAAGCCAGTGGATACAAGGAAGAAGCACCATGGCGCTAACCAGCAAAATTTCCCCCTATGACAGCCGATGGCCCGCGCTCTTCCTTAGCGCCAAAGAGCAGATCGCGAAGGCGTTCGGCACTGAGCTTGTTGCCATCCATCATGTCGGAAGCACCGCCGTTCCCGAGCTCGCTGCCAAGCCAGAGATCGACCTCCTTGTCGAGGTTGCGCAGCATCGAAACGAATCCTCCCGAGACACTGTCATGATTGGGTTAGGGTATGCACGGGGAAGCGATCTGTCGGCAGGGCACCATTTTTATCGTCGCGATATTGATGGTGTGCGAACACACAAGGCCCACGTTTGTATCACCGGCCACGGTCAAATCGAAAGAATGCTCCGCTTTCGTGATTTGCTCAGGAGCGACCCTGTGCTTCGCCAGCGGTATCAAGACTTGAAGCTTGAACTGGAAGCAAACAACACCGGCGGCATAGGTGAATACCTGGCACGGAAGGCACCTTTTATCGACGAGGTTATGGGGTAATGCGATCAGTAGCAGCTGCCGAGCTCGCGAGGCTGCGTTCGGCTGCGCAGCAGTCGTGAGTCCGGTTGGCGCGGTCTGCCTGACCCACCGCAGGTTCTGATTTTACGACTGTTTCGCAGCCGAACGCAGCCTCGCGAGCTCGGCAGCTGCTACAAGGCGTGCGTCGCGGCTGAAATTACTTTACTGACCAGCGTTGGGCTTATGGGGTCGCTCTCGACATCCGCTCGCAGTGACCACGTAGAGCCAGGCCCCATCGGCTAGTCAGCGTGGCAATGCCGAGCGTCCGCCCTCATCTCTCCTAAGCAAATGCATCCTTGATAAATGCCTCCAGCTCTTTCTCTTCAAGCAGCTCAATGGAAAAATGCCCGAAGCGTTTCGGTAACCAGAGTATGCGTGTCCCACTTGGCGACTGGAGATTATCGCGAGACAGCGGCTTGCCGTTTTCATTTTCCGGCTGGACGCCTGCGTCAATCAATTCGTCGTAAGCTGCCTCGATGTCCGGTGTGGAATAACAGTGCCGGTAGATCGTGCCTTCGCCGTTGGAGTCCATCAGAGCCTTGAGATTTCCGGTAAACGGTTGCACCAGCATAAGGCGCTCCGTGCCAAACATGACAATCGCATAGCGCACATGCAAACCGTCGCGCTGCCAATCAAGTGTCTTTGAAATTCTGGCGCTGAAGACACGAGCGTAATACTTGCACGCTTCCTCGAGGTCTTTGACGAGAACATCGACGTGGCTGAACTTTAATTTCAATGGCCCCCGGGCGGGTATCGAGGCCACCGAGTGGGTCAACTTCTCTATCAGCGCGGCGACGTCTTTTGCACCGTAACAGCGAAATTTAACGCTGCCAGCGTCGGTATCCAGACGGACGATCTTCGTCACAAACCCACCTTCAACGCTGACCTTTCGGATCATTGCCAATGGGAGTTCGATATCCAGGGTCCCATCCTGAACGAGGCGGTTCATGGCATTGGCGTTCAAGCGAACCATGGTTTCGGTAACCACCAACTTCCCGCCAACCCACAACCCTCCGTATGCGTTCTTGAAGGCCTCCAGCACCCCGGCCAACGCGCCCACACTGCCACTCCCGGCTATGGAGAACAGATCGTCCACGTTGTCGTGATTCAACTGGGCGTCAGCCACCAGAAAATTGGCCAGCTTCGACTTCAAAATCCCTTCGGCCATCTACACATCTCCATAATTTGAGTAGTCGTAGTTAACCAGAAACAGGCTCTGTACGCCCCGCTGTGTATCACAGTGTGTATGACCAGCCTCTCGATACATGGATTTTCACCTGGCCTGAGATTCGACACAGGCCAGATACGTCGCCGCGTTCAAATGCAAGCAAGGTTTCGAGGGGATCAGTCAGACTCCCTGGCCAACGGCTTGCAACGGAGACATCACATGAAGATGGCACTGCAGAACAAAACCGGCAAAACCCGCCACCGCCTGGTCGGCTCGTCGATCCTCGCGTTTACCCTGTTCGGCGTTCTCGGTGCGGCCCACGCACAAACGACCGCAGCGGCGCAGCCAACCTCGGTCAATGCTGGTGCCACTCATGCAACACCCTCCCCGTTCGGCCCGCTCAAGCATGTCAACGCCGGCCTGCTGGACGTGGCATACGCCGAAACAGGCCCGGCTAACGGGCCGGTGGTGATTCTTCTGCACGGCTGGCCGTACGACATTCACAGCTATGACGAGGTCGCCCCCTTGCTTGCCGCGAAGGGCTATCGAGTGCTGATGCCGTATGCGCGTGGCTATGGCGATACGCATTTTCTGTCCGATAAAACCGTTCGCAATGGCCAACCGGCTGCGCTGGCCAGTGACGTCATCGACTTCATGGATGCGCTGAAGATCAAACAAGCCGTGCTCGGTGGTTACGATTGGGGCGCACGCTCGGCCGACATCGTCTCGGCGCTGTGGCCAGAGCGGGTCAAGGCGCTGGTCTCGGTCAGCGGGTATCTGATCGGCAATCAGGCGGCCGGCAAGAACCCGCTGCCACCCAAGGCTGAATTGCAGTGGTGGTATCAGTTTTACTTCGCCACCGATCGCGGTCGCGCCGGGTACGAGAAAAACACCCACGACTTCGCCAAGTTGATATGGCAACTGGCTTCGCCGAAATGGGCGTTCGACGACGCCACTTTCGACCGCAGCGCCAAGGCACTGGACAACCCCGACCATGTCGACATCACCGTGTTCAACTACCGCTGGCGCCTGGGCCTGGTCCAGGGCGAGAGCCGATACGAGGCGCTGGAGCAGAAGCTGGCCACGGCGCCTTCCATCAGCGTGCCGACCATCACCCTTGAAGGTGATGCCAACGGCGCGCCGCACCCGGCCCCCGAGGATTACGCCAAGCGCTTCACCGGTAAATACGAGTTCCGGCTGATCAACGGCGGCATCGGCCACAACCTGCCACAGGAAGATCCGCAGGCGTTCGCCAAGGCTGTGATTGATGCGGATCACCTTTGAGGTGATCTGACATCCATGCACTTGCCCCGCTGAACCCCTTCACAGCAACGGCTCGTTTATTTAACGAGCCGTTTTAACCAAGGCAGGCGCAACACCGTCTAATCTAAATAGAACACGACCACAAACATGCCTCCAGCCTCTTGATACAGGGGAAACGGGATGATCGGCAAAACAGCACGCCAATGTTCGTCATGGATCCTCCCTTCCCTGCTCGCCATCAACCTGGCCCTGACCGCGGGCTGTGCTGGCAAAACTTCCACGGCCCACTACTCGGCCTCAAGCACAGACTCAAGCGCAGGCTCAAGTTGCTATGCAAAAGCGCTACCCACTGCCGGCGAGGGCGGCCTGGCCTGGGGCTCCACCCTGGACATGGCTCGCCAAAGATCCATGAATAACTGCATACGCTATGCCGGCCAATCCGGTGGTACGCCGACGACCTGTCATGTGGTGATGGCGGAGTGCAAAAACTGATAGGAGCGGCAATCAATACCGATAGGTCGCCTGCACTGAAATTCCGTTCGCACTGTTTTCGTAATGGGCACTGTATTCCGGTTGAAGACCGGAGTCGTTCGAGTGTTTTACGGAGGCTTTTGAATCCCAGAGATAACCATAGGCAAAGTCGATCGTCAGATCGGGGTTCGGCAAATAAGCGCCGCCCAGCGCCACCGCCTGGCGATTGCCGACCGGAACGCGCACGCTGCGATCGGCATTTCCAACAGGCGCCGGGTCATAGGCATAGCCTGCGCGTATCAGCCATTGCGGGTTCAATTGATAGGAGGCGCCAACCGCGGTGGACCATGTGTCGTGCCAGTTCATTTGTTCGGCCACATTCCCCAGGCCGGCAGCCTGGCCCATGGCGGAAACACCGCTGTTGATTGCCTCGACCTTCTGGATCCGGCTCCAGCGTGTCCAGGTGGCCCCCAGGTATCCGGTCCAGCGACTATTGAAATGATGGGTGATGGACGTGTCCACTTTTTCGGGCATCGTCAGATCTATCCGGGTGTCATAGTTTCCGTCCAGCGGGATAACGCTCGGGGAGCCGGAAACCTCAGTATGCCCTTTGAGGTGATAGCTCACCTTCGAGTGATAAGTCACCCCCCAACGGGTTGCCTCGCTAAAGTCAACCAGGAGGCCGACGTTGTAGCCAATGGCCGTGTCATCGCCCTTGATGGTGACCAGGGTGTCCTGGCCGTTGTTCAGGGCGCCGGTTGCCATGTAATTCTGAAGCTTTGCATCGAAATGGTTCAGGGTCGGTCCGCCACCAATGGACACGTAATCATTGATCCGATAAGCCAGTGTGGGCTGCAGGGTTATCTCCTTGGTCGTGCTGTAGGAACCATGGTAACGACCCTGAAAAGTGCTCTCGTAGTCATTGATCAGACCACTCGGCGCATAGAGGCCCAAGCCTATCGAAAAACGATCATCAAGCGGTGTCGACAGATAGGCGAAGGGCACGACCCCCAAAGGAACCGAATCCCCCTTGTTCGTTCCTGTGGCACTGCTCTGCGCATCACTGATGTCATCGCTCACCGAGACGATTGCGGCCCCACCGGAAATCTCACTGCGCCGCAACTTGGTCAGGCCTGCGGGGTTTCCATAAATGGTGCTGGCGTCCAGCGCCGATGACGACCTTCCCGCATATGCAGTTCCCGCACTGCTTGCACTTTGTTCGTTGAGGCCAATGCCATTGGCGCCTGCAATGGTCGAGGCGCTGAGCAGTGCCATGGCACTGGTGAACTTAATCCAGACAGCACACTTTCGCTGAACAGAAAGACACGGGATCACACGGCTATTCAGTTTCATCTTCCACCTCTACTTATTGTTTTTGTTGATTGCACGCAGGCAAGGCTTCGCCTTCCCGTGCACTTTTCAGTGCCGGCTGGAGTTGATCGAAGTTGTGTAAAAGGCCCTGGCAGAACAGCGCCAGGGCATGACGGCTGGATTTACAGATGCGAATCAGGGACTCAATTAAGCCACTCGACCTGGAAGCTATAGTGTCCCAGGAGCGGCGCCAGGACCTCTTGGCCAGTGCCGGCCCTGATGCAGGCGACAGGCCCACGACGAGCGTCCTGCACGACCTCGACAGCAATATCCGAAAGCCCCAGGCGCCCCGCTTCCTGCTGGACCACTCTGGCAATCTCCCGCTGCTGCAAAGCGGGTTTGAATATCTTGCCTACGGCCGTCAGCGGCAATGCCTCGAGGATTTCAATGCGCTTGGGAACGGCGGCCCGCTCACTGATGTGGAGATGGGCGAACGCCTCCAGTTCTTCGGCATTGCAAACTTGCCCGGGGCGCAACTGAACGTAGGCCACCGGCACCTCGCCCGAGTAGACGTCGGGGCTGCCGATTGCAGCGGCCAGGCCGACGGCGGGATGCGCCTGCAGGACCTCTTCGATTTGCTTCGGATCGATGTTGTGGCCGCCGCGGATGATCAACTCCTTCTTGCGCCCGGTCAGCCAGAAGTAACCCTGCGCATCCTGGCGACCCAAATCCCCCGTATTCAGCCAGCGCTGGCCGTCGATATCGATCCAGAGCCCCTGGTTATGACGCTCCTCCAGATAACCACCGAAGAGGTTCGGACCACTGATCGTGATGATCCCGATCTCATCCACGTTGGCGTCGCGCAGGTACTCACCCGCATCATTGAGCAAGACCGCGCGCATATTCTGGTAGGCGATCCGTATCCCGATGGAGCCGATACGGCGCTCGCCATGGGGAGGATTGATTGAGGAAACGCAGGCGCCCTCAGTAAGCCCGTAACCCTCAAGGATCTTTAGCCCGGTCCGGCGCTCGAACTCTCGCAGAAGCTCAGCCGGCATGGGCGCGGCGCCACACATTGCATAGCGAAGACTGGACAGGTCGCGACCCTGCCATTCATTTTGCAGAAGTGCGGCATAGACCGTTGGCACGCCGGAAAAGAAGTTGATACCGAAGTGCTCGACCATCTCCCAGAATCGCGGGATCACCCCATCGCCACGATACCCTTGAGGCGTCCCGAGGATCACATGGTCGCCTTGGGTCCAAGGCATCAGTCCCGTCACCATTTGTCCATTGACATGAAACAGCGGCAAGCCACAAAAGATAACCTGGCCGCTAGTACGTGGCTGCATGTGAGCGGCCATCGCCCATGCGTTGAATACTTCCGAGCCATGGGTTCGCGCGGCGAT
This sequence comes from Pseudomonas sp. P1_A1, assembly GCF_056406935.1. NCBI lineage: Bacteria > Pseudomonadati > Pseudomonadota > Gammaproteobacteria > Pseudomonadales > Pseudomonadaceae > Pseudomonas > Pseudomonas sp. P1_A1. The sequence continues at coordinate 202,500 of NZ_JBFTZE010000001.1, forward strand.
CTTGGGGAGCCCGGTGGTGCCGCCCGTACAGATATAGGAAGAGCACTCATCCTCGCGGATTTGTCGACCGCTAATCAGGTGTGTGTGCGGCTGAGTATTCATCAGCGATAGCCAATCGTGGATCGCGATACCGTTGTGTAAGCCTCGCTCCTTCAGTGCCATGGCTTTCAGGATCCCGCACACCGGTTCGGAGACATAGGGCTCCATGCTGACCCAAACGACAGACCTGAGCGCAGGTAACCGATCCAGCTGCGAAGCCAGTTTGGGCCACAGATCGCTACCCGGAGTCGGTGCGAGCGTCACCACCACGGAGGCCTTCGCGGCATTCAGCAAGCCAGCCATCTGCTTGGCTTCGAGCAGAGGATTGATCGCCATGACGATGCCCGCCGCCTCCCCGCCCCATAGGGTGAAATGGGTTTCCGGCAGGTTGGGCAGGATGAAGGCAAGCACCTCGCCCGGTTTGATGCCCAGGTCATGGAAGGCATTCGCCGCGCGGGTGATATCCGCGAAGAGCTGGGAGTAGTTCCACTCGCAGGTGCGCCGGAAATCGGCGGCATCGGCAAAGAAGCTCAGCGCCGGCGCCCGGGGGGTGCACTTGGCGGCCTGTCGCAGCGCTTCATAAGTGCTGGATGCCAGGCCACGCTCCGACAAGGGGACTCGTTCGAGACTTTCGATGTCACTCAGGGTCTGCACCGTCATCAGGCTTCCTCCACGACTCGGTTACGTTGCACACCGAGATCGATCACACCATCAGCACTGCGAATGCGCGCCTCGACCACATCACCTGGCTTGAGATACTGCGGCCGGCTCTCCTGTGCCTTGAGGAACAGCTTCCACTTGGTAGCCTCTGGCACCAGGGCCGCAATCCGCTGTTTGGCAGGCGAAGGGACTGTCAGTGCACAGCCGGCAGGCGTACCGGTGGCAATCAGGTCTCCAACGGCGAGGTCTTGCACGGCGGAGAGTTCAGTAAGGGTTTCGGCGGGGCCGTAAACCAGGTTGGCCGTGCTGTCGTTCTGGCGCACCTGATCGTTGACCGTCAGGCGCAATTGCAATGCCTTGAGGTAAGGCATGCTCTTGGCATCCAGAAGGCAGAGGTACGGGCCGACCGGGCCAAATGTGCGGAAGCTCTTACCTTTGTAGAACTGCATCTGAGGAATCTGAATGTCACGAGCCGAGTAGTCATTGACGATGACGACGCCTGCGATGAACTCATGCAGATTGGCGTCAGTAACAGCCACAGCGCCGGTGATCGCGCGTTTCATCACCAGTCCCAGTTCGATCTCGTAATCAAGAAAGCGCACGGAGCGCGGCTTGATCAGGTCGCTGTCCGCCGCCACCAGGCAACTGGTCGCCTTGGTGAAGATCATGTTGAATTTCTTCGCATCCGGGTCCATGCCCGACTCGATCATGTGCTGACGATAATTGGCGCCCTGGCAGACGAACTGCTGGTTGCGGGTGATCGGCGACAGCAGTTTCACTTCGCCCTCCGCAAGCTCCGTACCTTTTATTTGAGCGAGGTCGTCGAGGCTGTTCTGGCGAATGAAGTCACCGGTGGTTTCAAAAACACCGGGGACAACCGTGATACGGCCCTGGCGTAGCACGCCCCAGTGGATACCGTTCTGAAATTCAAAGCGGACTACGTGTACAGCAGACATTGAGGTACTCCTGGAGCAGCGTTTGTCCCGCCCACGGCGGTGCGAGATCTGTGGTGTTGTTCTGTGGAAAGGCTGGCAGCCCTACCCGAACATCCGCATGAGTGTTACCAGCTTGCGAAGGGTCAGGTCGGGGCTGCGTCGCAGGTTCCGGATCAGCGCACGCAGCTTGCTCAAGCTCATCCTGGGTTTTGTAAAGCTCTTGGGCATGCGCTGCCCCCACTGCGCCATTGCCTCGGGGCTTACGGGATGAATACCCATAGGCTGTGCGGCCGTGAACACATCCCCGTCGCAGTAATGCTCGTGCTTATCGCCCCAAGGGTCTTGCCAGTAATCGAAGATCTGACTGCCCAGAATGTGTCGACCGATTCCCCATGAGTGCTCCCAACCGCGCTCGCGCAGGACGCGTTGCCCCATTCCCACCGCATCGGCATCGACAACCTCATAGGCGCTATGGCTATAGGTGGCCATGAACCCTTGCGCTATCGCGAGCGTATGGTGAGCCGCGGGAACTTCACCGAGGTCAAGGCGCATGAAAGTGACGATAGGTGTGCCATCGGGGAGCACCTGCACATCGCTGGGAATGAACCCGAAATGCTTGGTGTACCAGGCACAGGTCGCCTGGTAGTCGGCCACTTCGATGACGATGTGACCGAGTCTGAATACTTCAGGGGGAGCGATCGGCGGACGCTGTGTGGCGTTGATACGCAGTTGCTCCTGCGCCAGATTCCAGGGAAGAGGCGTTCGGTGTCCCAGCGTTATGCTCGGAGTCTGCTCGCAAACAGCTTCCACAATGAAACCGGAAGGATCAGTCAGTCTGACGCAATGCCCGCCACCCGGATGTTCCGATTTCTCGACCGCTGACGCGCCCGGGATTCCCATCAGTTTTTGCAGTTCCTCAAGCGACTGGACAGCCAGTCCGAACCCGACAAAACGTGCCTGTTTCGCACGATGGACGCGGTAGCAGTAGGCAGTGGGATCAATGGCGCGCAGATAAAGCGTATCGGCGTCCTGCTGACTGACTGTCAGGCCGAAATCGGTCAGAAACCGCGCCGCCTCGTTCAAGTCCGGCCGTTGAAAGATCAGGTGAGTCAGCCCCTGGGCCTTCACCGTCGGCTGCGGATGCCGGGCGGGTTGTGCTGTCGCCAGCCGGGGCATTTCATTTTTGTTGTTCATTGTTTTTGTTTTCCGGATTTTCAGGGTAAAGCCGTCCCCGCACCCCTGAAAATCCAGGGGTGTTGTTTAGTCGAGTTGGTTAACGCGCTCAGTCGATAGGCGGAAGTGCCGGCAACTCTGTGGTCGCCAGCGCACGGGCTTCATCTGGCGGTATACCCAATGCCCGCAGCACGAGCTCGGCCGTGTCAGAGCCCGATTCGCGCCACGTTCTATGCCCTTCCAGCACCAGGAAAATCGAGCCCAGCACACTGCTCGATATCAGCGTCAAAACAGAAAGCAATTGCTCCTGCGCAAACGTGTACCGCCCACTGGCAAGTCCGCTCAGAAGATCCGTCGTCGCCTGGCTGCTGAACATTTCGCGCAACGAAGCATTGCTCATGGCGAATTTATGGATGAATGCCCCCCACTGGGAGTCCTCGTGAGCGCGACGAATGAAGAGTCGAATGCCATTGGCAAGGCGCTGAGCCGGATCGGTGAGAGCATCGAAGCTCTTGTTGACGCGCTCATGCATCTCCCTGGCGAGATGGCTGGCAACCGCCTCGAACAGGTTTTCCATGCTGTCGATGTTGCTGTAGATCGTTCCGCGCGCTACTCCTGCCTCTTGTGCGAGGTCAAGAATGTTCACCTGGGAGGTGCCTCTTTCAGCGAACAGGCGGAAGGCGGCTTGATGAATGCGGCGCTGTGTCGGGTTCAGGGATTCCACGTTCTCTCTCCAAAATTACCTTATGGCCCAATTGAACACGCGTGTTCAGTTTCAGTCAACAAGGTTTTTTGAATCAAGAACACGCCTCACAATAAAAACCGCTACATCCCTCGTAATTCTGGACGTTACGAGCGCTACGGCAAGGTCTATGAAGGCTCCTTTGATTTATTAACATTGATCTATTGGACACACATGTTCAGATCCATAGGGCGTCTGACTCACCTTCTCGGCAGAGCCATCAAAGCGGCCCATCGATGTAAACCAGGACCCCACCAAACCTCTGGAGCGGCTCAACGCCAAGGCGGTCGACCTGGTCGAGCTTGTCAGGTGGCAGCGACTAAAGCCCAGCCATGCAGGGGCAGACCCGCGATGGTAGCCGCTTGGCTCGATAGGCAAGAGTTGATGTGAAAAGGATGGCACTTTCCTGGAAATGTCCTACACCTGATAGCAAGGACGAACGGCAAGCGATCGACAGGAGTCGATAGGCGACATCCCTCACATCCCCTGCACACAATCCGTTTCCTCTCTTTTTATCATTCCGGGCAAATCAGCGGGGATTGAACACATTCGTCCGGCGCTGCCAAGGAGGTAGACCACCAATACCCAGTTCACCCGTGAGGCCGGCCTCGGCTATCAAACCGAGACCCTGACTAAGAAGAAAGGAAGCCTCGCATCGACGGGCATAAGCTCAAGCGATGCCGGGCGTTTACCCTATCAAGGAGATCATCGATGAACCAACCCCAAGGAAAGCTCACAGCATTCGCGGCGACGGCCGCCTTGTTCAGCGTCGCAGCCCAGGCCGGAACCTACCCTGACTATGGCTACGCACCACCCGACAGCTATACCGGCGCCAAATTCGTACTCAGTCAGAGTTATCCCACCACACCGCCCAAAGGCCAGCTGCCGGCATTCTTCAAGAAGTTGCCGGCCAAGCAGGACAATAATTTTGAAACCTGGCGTGCCTACATGGACGAAGTGAAAAACTATTGCCTGGAAGGTAACGTCGACGTCAATTGGGACGTTCAGAAAAATAAGGTTCGCCATTGGTATCACATGCCGTGGYAGCACTATGGCCCACTGGGGCGTGAGGGCATTCATGGCTTGACCAAGGAGGCGCAGATTCAGAAGCAGCAACTGGCGCCTACGCAAACCGCCACCGGCCAGACTTACGCCGTGGGTATTTACAACGACATCGGCGCCCATACCATCGGCCAGGTCTGGAAAGACCCACAGAACCCTGATCCGACCTACACCTCGCAGCCCCACAGCTTCGCCAACGGTACGGTCGTGTGCAAGGCACTGTTTGCCGACATAGACCGCAACACCGTGCCGTTTCTGATCAACCCGGTTTTGTGGCAAGGCTATATCACCGAGACCTTCACGTCCGCCAAGCGCCAGGTGAAGGAAGTCGCCCTGATCCAGATGGACATCGCCGTGCGTGATACCCGCATGAGCGATACCGGCTGGATCTTCGGCACCTTCATGTACAACGGCGCCAAGACCGGCAAGGCCGGTTGGGACAACCTGGTACCGGTGGGGATCATGTGGGGTAACGATCCGAAAGAAACCGGCAATGACTTCACCAACCCGACACCGACCGTCACCAAGATCAACACGGCTCTGAAACAGACCGCGATCAACGCCGACACCAAGGAGCTGCCGCCGACCCACCTGGGCTGGAACGGTCGCCTCAACGGTCCTGTGGACAACCCCAACAGCTCCTGCCAGAGCTGCCACATGACGGCCGAGTCGCCGCAAGTGGCGATCATGAATCCGCTGTTCCAGAAAAATCCACCAGCGGTGGGTTCGCCTAAATGGATGGAGTGGTTCCGGAACATCCCGGCAGGCCATCCGTTTACTCCGGGCACCCAGAGCACGGATTTCAGCCTCCAGATGTCGGGTGGACTGGTGAACTTCTATCAGTGGAAGTGTGACATGAGCGGGATCTACGAGAACGGCATCAACGCTTGTGCGAAAATTGCCAGCATGAAGGCGAATATGATGAAGTCCGGCAACGCGGCGCCGCAGCCAGTGCAGCGAGTGATGCGCGATCCAAGCCTGGAACAACTGCTCGAGTAACAGGCGACAACCTCCGGGCACTAGTTGCCCGGAGGCGATATAACGCTATCGCGCCGATTTAATATTCCCCCTTATCGTTCGAGGTATTTGGCTGCTGCGTGCCCGTCTTCTCAATTGCGCCTTTGTCCTCAAGGTTGAGGGCGTATTTCAGGGCTCGTTTCTGCATGGTGCCAGCATCTGGATAACCTACGGTCTCCGGGTTTGCAAAGCCGGTGGCATCAGCGGATTTGTTCGTACGATTGATCGCATCAAACAGGAAACTGAAGCCTTGTTTCAGTGAACTCTGGGCGATGCCGTGACACCCCATACAGCCACCCATGCTTTGGCTTTGAGTGCTGTGATCGTAATCCGGCACCCTGATGTTTTTCATGTTGCGCGCATTGGTCAGGATGTGGCCTTCCGGAATGGGGAATGACTTCACATTCCCCCCGCGAAACAGCTGGATCCCCGGCTGGCTGCTTTCGACCATGATATTGGCCAGGTAATAATCCGGGTCGGTTTCAGTACTCGACGGGATAGCCTGCACCCCTTTAAGCCGGTAGTACTTCCAGACCGAATTATTGAATTCGCTGCTGCCGTTCATTAGCTGCTTGACCTGATTGTTGACCGCAGTGACTTCGGAATAGATGGTTTGCGGTTGCACTACACGGATCGGGCCGGCCTGCCCCTCATGGATCCCGTTGCTGCCGGAGTAGACGGGCGGATTATGGGTCGGATCTGCAACATCACGCTTGGGCAGGGTAACCGAATGAATTGTGTTGCCGTCAGAGAAGGTAGCGACCGGTAGAGTGTTGTTCTGCGAGTCGGGGTAAGCAATCTTGTCGTAGTTGGCTATATAGTAAAGGCCGGTCGGCGAGGTGCCGTCGGGCAATGTCAGGGCATCCTGATGCTCGAAAGTGGCGAATATGAAGGTCGGGTAGTTGGGCGTCTTATGGATGATATGCAAGGCTACCAGAGCGTACTCTTCATTGTGCGCCACCGGCGCATCATCGGTGCCCTGATAGGTCACCACCGTTGCCGTATGGTAGCGCGCGCGCTGCGATGCCGGAATGTCTGCCAGCTTGCGCCATGCCGCCTTGACCTCCACCGCGCCGTCGGGCAGATCAATATGACCCGGGTAGCTGCTCAGCTTTTTCGCATACTCGTAAACGACAGGATTCGCCTTGGCCTCAAACAGGATCTGGCTGTCGTTTGCAGGGGCATAACTGCTCCCGTTCATTGCCGCTTGCGGAGGGTTGAGCGGGAAAAATATAGCGTTTTGTCCTATTTGGGTCGCCTCGTCCAGATTGTTGTAATGAGCATAGCTGGCGCCTGGCGCCAAAGGCGCACCGTTGGGGAACTTGATATAGCTGTATTGCGGGTCAGAAGCAAACGGACGCGTAGGGCCGCCTACGGGGTTTTTCTGTTTCATATCCCCTGGAAACAACTCGGTGCGGTGGGCGAAGGTTTGCCACAACAAGGGGCTGGAAGATTGTGGCGCCTTACCCGAATCGGCAAAGCTGCTGCCGGGATTGCCGACGCCGCGGTTAGCTGGCAACGGAGCTTTGGCCGTATTGTTCAGCGCGATAAAGCTCCGCCAGGCGAAGGTTGCATAGTCGGTATGGCTAAGGCCCGAAGCCAGATCCGCAGGCAGTTGCGGGTTGTCTGCGGTTAAATCGCTTGCGGTAATGGCATAGGAAACGCCCAATCCTGACGGGTAGGTAAAATAACCAGGGAAATTCTTGGAGAAATACGGATTCCAGTTCAACCCATCGTTTGAATAAAAAGTATTGGAGATGCCAGACGAAGTGCTGATAAACACACGCTCACCGATCATTGTTGCACTTTCCAGGAGCCCCGTGAAATTCTTGCCCACCAGCGCTTGCTTCGCGCCCCAGCGGCCGGCCCGATCGTAAGTGCGTGCGAACCTGGCGTTATTATTAAAAGAGTAATAGACCCATAAATTACCGTTATAGACGATGGGTACCATCGTCAGAATTTTGTCGGCGCTTTCCTGGAACGCTAAATTTTCCTGGCTCCACCGAAGGCCATCATTCGAGGTGACATAGTAAACAGCTTTACCTGCGTTCTCGCTATACAGGACAAATAACTGCCCGTTATAAACCACAGGTTTGTTATTGATGGCCGTATGGACAGTACTGACAGGGTTAATGTTGGACCAAGCGAACCCGTCTTCGGAGTTGATGGTCTTTAAGCGGCTCTGGGAATCGGCAAAGGTCAGTACCAGCTTTTGCTTAAATACAGTCACTGAGACATTGCCCAAGATACTATCCACTTTGATGGCTTGTGGGGCGGCCCAGTTTTTCCCCTCCGCTGAAGTAGTAAAATAAATACTTTTATCGTAACCGTTGGACCAGAACATATAGATCCTGCCCTTGAACGACTTCACCACGGGTGTATATAACCCTGTGGGCCTGAATGGCACCATGCTCGTCGACGAAGGCGCACCGCTTGAGGCACCTGGACTGTCAAAAACATCGACTTCAATCCCCACACCTTGTTTCGGGGTCGCTATGATCACGCTCTCCGCATAAGCTGAGGAAGCCGCCAACAAACCACATATGCACAGCATCAGCCGACTAAGTATTGCTTTAACGTTCATCTATTCCATTCCTTTGAAATTAGTTGCCACCACAGGCCGTGGGTGCACCCTGACAGGTGTAGTTGTTTCATTGCTGAAGCGCGATCTGCATTCGCAGCGAGATGTCCGGGTTCAACAGGTTTATTTTCCCCTCTGTTGTAATAAATGGGATAGCGTGTGATCTGGAAGTCATTGACTGCGTTGCGATAGGCAAGCTTCCTTAGGGTTACGACGTCATCGGCAAAGGCCGATGACGCCAATCACGCCAAGGCCAGGCCGGTTGCAAGAATGGAGAGCATTCTACTCATCTGCTGCTACCGCCGTTGCGTGGGCCATGTTTTCTACCGTGGCTTCGACCGAGTTCCCTGCAATGGTGTGCAGATAAAGTGACCTGACGAACCCGGGGGCGGTCCCCAGGGCAACGTCGACTGGAGCGCCAGCGTTATCACACACCAACTTCCCGCTCGTATCCTGTTCTTCGTTCAGCTCCTGCTCTACTTGCAGGCCATAGCGGGTAAATTGGATAAACTGAGGGTCGGTTACCGCAACGGCCGCCAGTGGATCCCAAAAATACAGATAGGTGCCGATGCCGGGCGCTATGGTCGAGCTTTGCAGCACTTGTGTGAGGAATTGAGCAATCGGGTTGGAAATACGGGCGAGTTGGTTTAGGAAATCCCGCGTAATGGGGATCTGGTTACATGCGTTTAGCGCAACCAATTGCACTGGGATCCCGCTATTAAAGACATATTGGGCAGCAAGCGGATCCAGGAAGATGTTCCATTCGGCGACCTTGTTGGTGTAGTAGGGAGTGTCGCCCAGAGCGTCAATAATATTGCCGGCCGCGCCGGGCTGGACGTATTGCGGCAACAAATTCCCCCCCATCATAACGATGCGGTCTATTTTGGTGAGCAACAAATCTTGCAATGCGTCTTCGGTTTCGGCTTGCTGAAACAAATGCCCCCAGGTCGTACCGCCGCCTATCATTAATACGGTAAATTTATGATCGGCATTTTCCAATGTTTCCCTTAAGAAAGCGACCGCATCTGTTCGCGTGGGATTTAGGTTTGTCCGCGGAAACGGGGCGTCGTAATGTTGATCCGATGCCTGGCGTGTTTCAAATGGAAAGGTATTGCTGTACACCATGGGGCGCTGAAAACCAGCGGCGACGGGGATGCACTCTATCTCAGGGTTATCGAACAGAGTGAGGAAGTTACTGATATTTTCAACACCGTGACTTAAGTGAACAGCACCCACACCCGTCACTGTGATGCCTTCGACCTTTACCGCGTGATGCTTTAGCAAATACGAGATAGCCATGTAGTCGTCGAAATCGACATCGGTATCTATGAGCAGGTGTGTGAGGGGTTGTACAGACATATTGTTAGCCTCCTGGCTAATGAAGAATTCACGTCCGATGTTAAGTATAGGAACAATCAGCCTGTTCGCCCAAAGCAGCGGTAGTTTACCGTCAGCGGTCGCCTCTTCACCGCTGGACTCCCCTGCTTTTGCCCTGACTCTCTCCGCTTGAAACCAACCCGATTCTTACGCTCTTGCGGCCCCATTCTGACCATCACTACCTTGAGCTTTGAATACTAGTGCATTGCCGAGCTATCCAGCTTTTGCAGGTACAGGTGTAACAGTAGCATCATCCATGGTAAACGCCTGTTTAATATCGTCTAGTGGCTTGAGCGGTTAATCCATTTATCTACTGATAATGATTGACTATGAATCCAGCATGATAGATTCACTACATGCATGGCCCGACTGACTTTCTTCTTCGCTTTAACGCCTCAAGCCCGTAATTGATGTGGAAACTGAAAATATTTTGAGGCCTCAACTTAACTTAGCTGCGACTTTTGGGGGGAGGAAGAGACAGGGGCACGCACTCACAGTGTATGCCCCTAACGATGGTCGGCAATGGATTGGCCGAGCATGGCGGGACGAGGATGACCTCAGGACTAGGGTAGCGGCTTGCCGGCGATTTTCCTGGCTCTGGCCGGTGTTACGCCCAGAGCCTTGAGAATCATCTCGGCGACCAATAGATCGTGCTCCGCCACCGCACGTCCCTCGACAACCGAGCGCATGGCCCCGGTTGTACAGGACACGACCAGGTCCAGGGCGACCCCTTCGTCTTCGTAAGCGAAAGTGCCCGCGTGCAGCCCCTCACGCAGGTCGCCCAGCACATGGGCAGCCAGGCGCGAGCGCATGGTCTGATCGGAATGGATAATGCGCAGCAGTGCGTTGGCCCATTGATGGTCGTAGGCCGCCCGACGAACGAACATGCGCACGCCGATCGAAAGCCGCTGTGCGCCGCAGTGCACGTCCGAGCTCAAGGCGGAAATGGCATCGGAGAACTCGGACGCCATGGCGATGCCAACCGCCTCGAGTACTTCGTCGCGCGTTCGAAAATAGTTGTAGATGGTGCCGTTGGATACCGCAGCCTCCGCGGCGACCTCGAGCAGTGCAATCTCCCCCACCTCCTTACGTGCGACAAGACGCAATGCCGCGTCCACCAGGCCGCGACGGGTGCGTTCACGCTTCTTGTGGCCTCGAGTGAGAGGTTCTTGCTCGGTTGCTTCTGCAGGAAAAGTGGGGGCAGACATCTTCACGCTCTTAATCGAGGAGGCTCGTTGATGGTACTGGAAACGCTATCGGCAGTGGAATCGACACTGGTCATCAGGATCAGGCAGTCCCGAACCAGACTGTCTGCCTCTGTGCCGGGAGCATGGTGCATGATGATACGGTCGGGGCGAATCGCAACGAGCGTGCCTTTGCCGGCCAGCGGCAGGATCTCATGGTTCAGGTCTTCGATGAAATCGCAGCCGCTGTCGGAGCGCTGACCGCTGGGGCCGATCTGCAAGAAGTGACCGCCCATCTTTATCCAGGAAAAGACCTGAGCAGTGCTCAGCAGTGACAACGGGTCAACACCGAACCCGACCAGGGTCAGGTTGTGTCCGAGCGCATCGTCGCTCAGCTGGATCCGCTGTTGCGTGTTGCGCACCCAGGCCTGGGGAAACAGACTGCCACGAACCAGTTTGTCGCCACGACGATGCTGCATGAACAGACCCTGCTTGAAGATGTTCTTCGGCTTGATGTCCAACTGTTCGAAGTACTTTCTGGAAGCGGGCGTCAACGCCAGCGTGCGCATCATGCCGTGGATGAAGAAAGCGGCGACCTTGTTTCTCGGCATCACCAGGCGACCCATGAGTTTCGCCAGATTGATCATCGCCTGGGCATGGGGACGACGCTCCACGTCATAGGTACCGAGTATTGAAGGCGCGGCTTGCCCGTGAAGGACCCAAGCCAGTTTCCAGGCAAGGTTGGCGCCATCTCGAAGTCCTGCGACGAGACCTTGCCCGACAAAAGGCGGGGTGATGTGGGCCGCGTCCCCTGCAAGGAAGACTCGTCCCTTGCTGAATCGGTTGCAGCAACGCGCGTGGAATCGATACACCGCCTTGCGCTCGATTTCCAGCTCCTGCGGATTGATCCATGGTGCGATCAGCCGGGCGATGCTTTCCGGGCTTTCCAGCTCCTCCCGGGATTCGCCGGGGTGCAGCATGAACTCCCAACGTTCCCTTCCGCCGGGAGCGGGCATGTGCGGTGTCGGGCGCCGTGGGTCACAGATGAACTCAACGTGATCGATCGCTGATTGATGCCGGTTCCTGGTATCGACAATCAGCCAATCCTCTGCATAGGTTTGTCCTTCGAATTCCTGGCCAATCAAGGCTCTGACCCTGGAGCTTGCACCATCGGCACCTATCAGGTAGCGAGCGCGTATGGAATGCACATGGCCATCCTGATCCCGTACAGAGGCCACGACACCCTCCGACTCCTCGACCAGATTCTCAAGCTCGAATCCACCCAGGCTGGTCACCGACTTCAGCCGGGAGACCTGGTTGCGCATCGCATGTTCAAGGTCGGGTTGATAGAACGTCACCAGTTTGGGATGACCGTCGATGCACCCCTCGGTATTGGCCCGACTGAATTGCCCGAGGACCGGGGAATGCATCTTCACTTCAGGGATAACGATCTTCTCGAAAGCATCCTCCGACAATCCAGCGAGTTGCAGGATGCGAAGCGCCTCGTTGTCCAGAGCAATGGCGCGGGGCATCAGCAGGACCTCATGGGACTTGTCCAACACCAGCGTCTTTACACCATAGCGGCCGAGCAACGCCGCGATCGTCACCCCTACCGGACCGTTACCGACGACCAGCACATCGACAGCGGTGGAAGGCAATTCGGAACCTTTCTTGTTGTTGTTCATCTCGAGCCCTTGTTGTGATTGAAGTCGTGAGACACGCAGGTCTCATCGTCAGGCAAGGTGAAGGTATGTAAAATTGAAACATTTTTCAATATTGAAATACTTGTCATTAATTTTTTGGCACCAGTTTCCGACCGACGAGGCTTGGCTTCCGAGCCGATCAGCGTTGTTATTGGAGTGACCACGTGCCATGCCTCACGGCGCATAACTCTGTTTCAGCTTTCAGGAATCCAACGTGGCACGTCCGCAGTCCCATCCGAATCCGGTCCAGCTCTGCTTCGTCGAGTTCGAACTCGACGAAACCAACGCCTGCTTGTCACGTAATGGAGAAGCGGTGGCGTTGGCACCAACGCCCTTCATGCTGCTTTGTGCACTTGCACGCCAACCGGGATCGCTGGTGACCAAGGATGCTTTGCTGGATGAAGTGTGGGGACATCGGTTTGTCAGCGATTCAGTGTTGAAGACGGCCATCAGCGATCTGCGCAAGGTGCTGGGCGACGACCCCAGGCAGCCCCGCTTCATCGAGACGGTGTCACGGCGCGGCTATCGGTTCATCGCCGGGCCGTCCCCTGCCCCTTCGATACCGTCTGCATTCACGACGGTGCCAGTGGTCGGCGCGTATCCGTCGACACCATTCATTGGTCGCACCGACAAGCTCTCAAGACTGCAACGGGCATGGGAGCGGGCTTGCGGCGGGCAGCGTGCGGTGGTTTGGCTTGCCGGAGAACCGGGGATTGGCAAGACCACGTTGATCGAGCATTTCCTCGCGAGCCTGGACGGCATCGCCTGTGCCCGCGGCCACTGCGTGGAGCACTACGGCACCGGCGAACCGTACCTGCCGGTGCTGGAGGCGTTGGCCGATCTGTGCCGCAGCGACCCTGCCCTGCCGGCACTGCTGCGCACCGTGGCGCCGACCTGGCTGCTGCAACTGCCGTGGCTGAGCACAGCGCAAGAGCGAGACGCGTTGCGGCGAGAACTTGCGGGCATCGGTCCGGATCGCATGCTGCGAGAAATGGGCGAGCTATTGGACCGCTACACAGAGCAGCGACCGCTGTTGCTGGTGACTGAAGACCTGCACTGGAGCGATCGGGCGACGGTCCAGCTCATCGACTATGTGGCGCGTCGGCGCGGCCGCACACGGCTTATGTGGCTGTCGAGCTTCCGCGTCGCCGAGGTGGTGGCGCTCGAACATCCGCTCAATTCGTTGCGCCACGAACTGCGCCAACAACGTCTGTGCGAGGAAGTGGTGCTCGATCCGTTCTCGGAAACCGAAGTCGCTGACTACATCGCGTTACGTTCGACATCGCTGGCGCGCGATGAAGCCTTCGTGCGTGCCCTGCACGAGCGCACCGACGGTGTGCCGCTGTTCGTGTCGTCAGTCATCAGTGAAGTGATGGATCCTGCGGACGACGACGCCACCATCGAAGCCCGGCTGGTGGGAATGGCGGTTCCCGAAAACCTCGCGGCCATCATTGATCACTACATCACCAGGCTCGGGCACGAGCAGCGTGCGCTGCTCTCGGCGGCAGCAGTCTGCGGAGTCGATTTTCGGGTCGAGACGGTTTCGCTGGCCCTCGAGCGCGATCTCGCTTGCGTGGCCGACACCTGCGAGGAACTGGTGCGCGAGCAGATGTGGCTCACGCGGTCGCGGGTCGCCGAACCTGATGAAATGGCGGAGCTACCCTACTCGTTCCGCCATGCCCTCTTCCGCCAGGTACTGTACGACCGCACGCCGCGCTCGTTGCGCACCCACCTTCATCACCAGGTTGGCGCTGCGCTCGAACACGAACGCAAGGCCGGTGTGCCTGTTGCTGCCTCGGAACTGGCGACACACTTCGACCGGGCTCGGCAGCCGATGATCGCGCTGCGTTATTACGCCGAAGCCGCGGAAGCCGCGCTGCTGCACTTCAGCCCGGTCTTGTGCATCGGTCTCACCGAGCGCGCGCTAGTCCTGCTGCGGCAAGCACCGGAAGGGATCGAGCGCGATACGCTCGAAATTACCTTGGCGACGCTGCAGGGCGTATCGGCTTTCCATACGCTCGGTGTCGGCAACGAAGCCAGGAACGCGTTCGAACGCGCGTACACGCGGCTAGCGGAGCTACCCGAGCATCCGATGCGCGGGCGCCTGCTGCACGGCTTCGGCTATCTGCTCGGGCTGCGCGGCGACTATGCGCAGGCGCTGGCGGTAGCAGAACGCGCCGAAACCCTCTCGTGCGAGGCGAATGATCCAGCGCTCATGCTGGTGGCATGCATCGTACAGGGCGAGGTGCATCATCTTCAGGGGCGTACACAAGAGACCCGCCACTGGCTAGAGCGCGCCCTCGCAATCGCCGAGCCGCTGGACATTGGTGCGAACGAGATCTTTGCGGCTGATCCTCAGGTCATGCTGCACGGTATGTTGGCCATAGAACTCGTGCGTTCTGGCCTGGTTGAGCAAGGCCGAACCCACATGCAGCAGGCGCGGACCCGCGCGCAGGCGCTACGCCAGCCCATGACCTGGCTGGTCGCCACCTGGCAGGAGGTGTTGATCGAGGTGCGGATGGGAAACCCTGTACGTGTGGCAGCGCTGGCTGACGACATGCAGACGCTGGTCGACGAGTATTCGCTTGCACTGGGGCGCACGGCTTGCCGCTGGTGGCGCGGCTGGGCCGACGCGCGCAACGGCGCACCGCGCGACGGCTACCGCAGCATCCGCGAGGCCTACGACGAACATACCGGACTCGGCATGCGTTCCGGCGCCAGCGAGGTGCTCGGCTACGCCGCCGAGGCGTTGTTGCTGGCCGGTGATTGCGACGCCGCTCAAGTCGAGTTGGAGGAAGCACTACGGGTGGGGGAAGAACTGGGTGAGCGCGTGTACCTGCCGCAACTGTTGCTGCTGGCGGCAGCGATCGCGCGGATGCAAGGCCGGCTCGACGCCGGCGGCACGGCGGTGCGGCGTGCGATTGAGGAGGCTCGCGCCCAGGCAGCACCGTGGCTGGAGCTGCTCGCGCTGGTCGAGTTGTGCGAGCACCACGACGCCACGACCGAGGACCTCCAGGCCTTGGCGACACTGGTGGACCAATTGCCCGAAACCGATGGAACCGAGCCGGTGAAACGTGCGCGCTCGCTGCTTCAGGCTGCAACCCCGACTTGAAGAACCAAGGGTAAAAACTTGTGGGGGGCGGCGTAGTCCCGACCGAAGCCTGACCTTTCGCTTACGACTCGACCAGGGAGGCGGCCTACGCTGTCGTCGAACTTCCTTGATCCCCTGGTCTGCGATGAGCCTGAACCCTGAATCCAAATTCCCGAGCCGCCGCTCGTACGTATTGAAGCTGCGTAGCGATGCCACGCCGGAGGCCCTCATGGGCCGCCTCGAAAATCTGGTCACCGGCCGTCAGCGCGAGTTTTCGTCCGCCGAAGAGTTGCTGGAGTCGATCGACTCGGACCTCGCGTCGGCGGCCGGCGAGCACGCGCCAGACGCCGACGGCGAGTGACGTCCCCAACCTGAATGAGCGCTCGATATGGCGACCGAATGGCGACGCTTCGCTGACGACTTCGCACACACCGGGCCCTACGCTGATGCCACCTCGAATCTACACGAGTCCAATGCGATGCCGCGACTTCCAGTTTCCTTTCCACTGCCCCTCCATACCGGTCGGCCGACCTTGCAACGGGCCGGGCTCGCCGTTGTAGCGGCCGCCCTTGCCACTTCGATCGCCCTCGCCCTGGGCGGTTGCTCCACGCCGGTCGTCAAGCCGTCGGTCGAACTGCCGAGCAACTTCGCCGCGAGCACAGCCTCCGAGATGGAACCCGAGGCGGCATGGTGGGAGGTCTACCATGACCCGGTGCTGACGGATCTGGTGCGCCGAGCAGCGCGCGAGAACCGCGACGTCAAGATTGCCGCCGAGCGTCTGCGCGCCGCGCGTGCCGGCGAAACGGTCAGCCGTTCCTGGCTGCTCCCGAGCGTCGGCGCATCCGCCTCCGGCAGCGATCGCAGCTCCGGCTACAACTCGGCCACGAAACAGGGTTATCCGGATACCAAGACCACCAGTGTAGGCCTGGACGTCTCCTGGGAACTCGACCTGAGCGGGCGCCTGCGCGCCGGCGCAGCAGCGGCCAACGCCGATGCGCTGGCCGCGGAGGACAGCATGCGCGGTGTACGTCTGCTGGTGATGAGCGACGTCGTCAGCAATTACTTCACACTGATCGGCGCGCAGCGCCAGGTCGCGACCCTGCGCGCCATCTCGGCGATGCAGGACGAGACGCTGCGTCTGGTCACCGCGCGCCAGCAGGTAGGGCTGGCATCCGCCTTCGACGTCGAGCGCGCGCAGACCGACGCCTTGTCGGCACGGGCACAGATTCCGCCGCTGGAAACGCTGACGGAGGTATCGCGCCATCGCATCGCGGTGCTGATCGCCGACCAGTCCTTCAATACCGCGAACATCCAGTCCTCCAATAGTGATGTGGCGGTGGTGCCCGAGGCCAAGCCGGGCCAGCCCGCCGCGCTGCTGCAACGTCGACCTGATGTGCTGGCGCTGATGGCGCAGCTCGACGCAGCCAATGCGCGCCGCCAACAGGCCGCGGCCGAGTGGTTTCCGCGGCTCTTCCTCGACGCGTCCTTCGGTCGCCAGGGCCTGAACCTGAACGGCGCAGATCTCGGCGCTGCGCGCTTCACCAACGTGGCGGGCCTGCTGGCGATGCCGATCTTCAACGCCGGGCGTACGCAAGCGATCAACGACGCTGCCGAAAGTGCTCAACAAGAGGCGCTGCTTCGCGCCGAAGACGGCATCGTACGGGCGCTTGAGGATGTGGAGAACGCCCTCGTCACGCTGACGCAGGAGCGCCGCCGCTCCGGGTCGCTGCAATTGGCCGCCGCGTCCGCGGAGTCTGCGCAGAACCGCGCCCAGTCGCTCTATAACCGCGGGCAGATCGACCTGTTGCCGCTGCTGGATTCGCAGCGGGCGCGCCTGGCGGCACGCTTGAACGCCAATGAAAGCAGCACCCGACTGCTGCTCGATAGCGTGCAGCTCTACAAGGCACTGGGCGGGGGCTGGCAGGTGTTCGAACAACCTGCCCCCTCCACTGCAGCCACCAAAGCCGACCGGCCACCACTTTCCTGAGAACTGCCGTTTTTTAAAGAGGAACCGCCTTGAAAACCTCCCTTACTGCCGCCGGCGCCCTGGCCGTAGCCGTCATGCTTTGCGCCTGTAGCCCGGAACAACCCACCGTTCAGGCGCCACGCCCGGTACGCACCGCGGCAATCAACTACGACAATGCCCGCGACATCAGTCGTTACGTCGGCACCGTCCAGTCGCGGCACGAAGTCGATCAGGCCTTCCGCGTGGGCGGCAAAATAGCCCAGCGCAAGGTCGATGTAGGTCAGTTTGTGCGCGAAGGCGACATCCTGGCTGTGCTGGATGACAGCGACTACCGCCTCGCTGAAGACGCGTCGCGACAACAATGGACGGTTGCCGTCGAGCAGACTCGCCAGGCCGACTCGGACCGCCAGCGCCTGACCGCGCTGAAGGCTGATGGCTCGGTCAGTGCGGCCGATGACGAGCGCGCGCAGACCAACGCCCAAACCGCGCATGCGACCGCCGAGGCCGAGGCGCGAAAACTTGAGCTCGCGCGTAACCGGCTCAAGTACACCGTGCTGCGCGCCTCGCGTAGCGGTGTCGTCACGGCTGTACGCTTTGAGGCCGGACAGGTCGTGGCCGAGGGCCAACCGGTTGTCTCGGTGGCGAATCCGGATGAGTCCGAGATCGTCATCGATGTGCCCGAGGATCAGCTGTCGCTCTTCAAGGAGGCGCGTTTCAAGGCTTCGCTGGCCAGTGCGCCGAACGAAGTCTTCGATGTCACGCTGCGTGAACTGTCACCGCAGGCTGCGGCGCAGACACGCACCTATCGCGCGCGGCTCAAGCCGGTGCAGGCGCTGCCGCTGGGCGCCACTGCCACGGTAACCGCCGAGCGGACGATGACAAATGTCTCCGTGGCGGCGGTGCCAGCCACGGCACTGACGCAAAACGGTGGCCAGCCGGCGCTGTGGGTGGTCACACCCGCGGGCAAGGGTCCGGTAGGCACCGTCGAACTGGTGCAGGTGGCGGTGTGGGGCTATCGCAATGACGAAGTGCTCGTCTCCGGGCCGCAGGCCGGCGCTTTGGTCGTCACCGCCGGGGTACAGAAGATGTCATCCGGGCTGAAAGTCGCGCTTCCCGGCGCATCGATTGTTGACGCGAACACCACGCAGCAGGCCGCCCGATGAACAACTTCAACCTCACCGACTGGGCGCTGCGTCACCGCGCCATCGTCCTGTTCATGCTCATCCTCGTCGCGGTGGCCGGTGCCTTCAGCTTCACCCGGCTCGGTCAGCTCGAAGATCCGAATTTTTCCGTGCCCTCCATGACCACCATGGTCATCTGGCCGGGCGCTACCGCCCAGCAGATGCAGGACCAGGTCCTTAACCGCATGGAGAAGAAATTCGAGCAGATCGACAACTTCGAGAAGGTGGTCACCTATGCGCGCCAAGGCTACGCGGGCATGACGCTCACCGTGCGCGGCGGCACCTCCAAGGCTGACCAGCGCGAGGCCTGGTACCAGGCGCGCAAAAAACTCAACGACCTGAGCCTCGAGCTGCCTGACGGCGTGATCGGGCCGATCGTAAACGACGAGTACGGCGACGTGTATGGCCTGATGTACGCCGTCAAGGGCGACGGCGTCGACCACGCCGACCTGTCGGACGCAGCCGAAGACATCAAGCGCCAGATGCTGAAGGTGCCGATGGTCAAGAAGATCGACCTCATCGGCAAACAGGCCAAGCGTGTTTATGTCGAGTTCTCGCACGAGCGCCTGGCAGCGCTGGGCATTACTCCGCTGGCCATCGCCGAAAGCCTCAAGAGCCAGAACGCCCTGTTGCCCGCAGGCCAGATCGACACCCACGGCGACCGCGTGATGGTGCGCGTGGGCGGCCAATTCGCCAGCGAAGCGGCTATCCGCAACGTGCCCATCAGCGCGGGCGGCCGGCTGATCAAACTCGGCGACATTGCGACCGTTACCCGTGGCTTCGAGGATCCGCCCACCTACACGGTGCGCCACAACGGCCAGCCAGTGCTGATGCTCGGCATCACGATGACCAGCGACGGCAACATCGTGGACCTTGGCAAGGCGATGAATACGGCCGTCGCCAAGATCCAGTCCGAACTTCCACACGGCGTGGAGCTGGAGCTGGTGGCCGACCAGCCAACGACGGTGAAGGACGCCATCCTGGACTTCGGTCATGCGCTGGCCGAAGCGCTGATCATCGTGATCGCGGTGAGCCTGGCCAGCCTGGGCTGGCGCGCCGGCCTCGTGGTCGCGACCACGGTGCCGCTGGTGCTGGGCGGCGTGGCGCTGGTGATGCTGGCGATGGGCTGGAACCTCGAACGCATCTCGCTCGGCTCGCTGATTATCGCGTTGGGGCTGCTGGTGGATGACGCCATTATCGCCATCGAGATGATGGTGGCGAAGATGGAAACCGGCATGGACCGCGTGAAGGCGGCTGCCTTCTCCTATCAGTCCACCGCCATGCCGCGCCTGACCGGCGCACTCATCACCGTCGTGGGCTTCCTGCCGATCGGCCTCTCGAAGTCCACTACCGGCGAGTACGCAGGTGGCATTTTCTGGATCGTCGGTGCCGCGGTGCTGTTCTCGTGGATCTGCTCCGGTATCTTCACGCCGTACCTGGCGGTCAAGATGCTGCCCAACGACTTGGGCAAGCACCAGCATGGTGATCTGTACGACACGAAGTTCTACCGTACCCTGCGCCGCCTGATCGACGCTGCCATCGAGCACCGCTGGGCGGTCATCGGTGCGACGTTTGGCGCCCTGGTGCTTGCGCTGGCTTGTATCAAGCTAGTGCCGCAGCAGTTCTTCCCCAACAGTTCGCGTCCTGAACTGGTCATTGACCTGCGCGTCAAGGAAGGCTCCTCGTTCGCCGCGACGACCGAGCAGGTCAAGCACATGGAAGAGATCCTGGCGAAGGATGAGGACGTGCGTTTCTATACCGCCTACACCGGCGCCGGCGCACCGCGCTTCTATCTCTCGCTCAATCCCGAGCTGCCGAATCCCGGATTTGCCCAGTTCGTTGTGATKACCAAGGACCTGGATGCACGCGAGCGAGTCCGTGCGCGGCTGGTGACCTCGGCCGACCAACAATTCCCGCAAGCATGGGTGCGGGTGACCCGGCTCGAGTTGGGGCCGCCTGTCGGCTACCCGGTGCAGTTCCGCGTCGTAGGCCCCGATACCCAGGTGGTGCGCCGGATCGCTCGCGATGTAGAGAAGGTGGTGGCGTCCAACCCGAAGGTGCGCGACCTCCAGCTTGACTGGAACGACCCGGTGCGCACGCTGAAAGTGCAGCTGGATCAGGACAAGGCAAGTGCGCTGGGTCTTACGCCGGCCGACGTGTCGCTGGCGACCCAGACCGTGATGAACGGCGCAACCCTGTCGCAACTGCGTGAGCATGAGGACCTGATCGACATCGTGGCCCGTGCCGTGCCTGAGGAGCGCTTGAGCCTCGACACACTCAAAGACATCAACCTCTATACGCGCCAGGGCACGGTGGTGCCACTGTCGCAAGTCGCACAGGTGCGCTCTGAACTGGAAGAGCCGGTGCTGTGGCGCCGCAACCGCGACATGGCGATCACGGTGCGTGCCGACGTGAAGGATGGCGAGCAAGGTGTATCGGTGACGCAGCAGATCCAGCCGTTGCTCAAGGAGATCGAAGCGAAACTGCCGTCGGGCTACCGCATCGACGTAGGCGGCGCGGTGGAGGAAAGCGACAAGGCCAACAAGGCGCTGCTGGCGGTGGCCCCACTGATGATGATCAGCATCCTGCTGCTGCTTATGCTGCAACTGCAGAACTTCTCTCGCATGTGGATGGTGGTGCTGACCGCACCGCTGGGCTTGATCGGTGTGGTGCCGGCGCTGCTGGTGTTCCAGTCGCCGCTGGGCTTCGTCGCGATCCTGGGCATCATTGCACTGGGTGGCATGATCATGCGCAACTCGGTAATCCTGATCGACCAGGTGCAAACCGAGATCGCCGAAGGGCGCGACCCGTGGAATGCCGTGCTGGATGCCGCCATTCACCGGACCCGTCCGGTGATGCTGACGGCGCTGGCCACCGTGCTTGCAATGATCCCGCTAACGCGCAGTGTGTTCTGGGGGCCGATGGCAATTGCAATCATGGGCGGGCTTACCGTGGCAACGCTACTGACGATCTTCTTCGTCCCGGCGTTGTACGCCGCATGGTTCAAGGTGGGTCGCCAGACGGCCGCAGACACTCAACAGGTACGGGGGGATGCCGCGCTCGCTGCTGAGTGATGAGTGCCCCGGTGGGTAGCATTGCGATCTTGATCGACCGCTCTGCTACCCATCGAACGCCTGCGTTCAGCATGCAAGACTGAACACTCATCCTCTGCTCAAGAGTGTCAGGCGGCACCAGGGACATTCGTTCCCATGCCCGCCGGCAGAAACGGTCGAATTTCGTCGATTTCCGCAGCGCTGAGGCGCAACTCCAGGGCTGCAATCAGCCCGTCTACTTGTGCGCGATGGCGGGCTCCGACAATGGCGCCCGTCACGACCGGTTTACGAAGTACCCAGGCGATGGCGACCGCCGCAGCGCTCACCCCGTGCCTTGATCCAATGCGTGCCATGACGTCAACCAATGCCAGGTTCGCACTCAAACGGGGCTCCTGGAAATCAGCACTTCGGGCCTTGCGCCAATCGTCGTCGGGCAGTTGCGAGATGCGTTCGCGCGTCATGCTGCCGGAAAGCAGCCCTGATTGAAGCGTGGAATAGGCAAGGACACCCATCCCGGCCTGCTCGCAGAATGGCAGAACGTCCTTCTCGATGTCCCGCATCAAGGCGGAGTACGGCGGCTGGAGCGAAACGATCTCTGTCACCGCCTGCGCCCGCTTGAGTTGAGCGACATCGAAATTCGATACACCGATAGCGCGAATCTTTCCTTGATCGCGCGCGGCAGCCAAAGCCGAAAGCGCCATTTCAATGCCTTCACTGCTGGCGTCGGCAGGAAAAGCAGGCCAGTGGATCTGATAAAGATCGATCGTCTCGACTTGAAGCCGGTGCAAGCTTGCGTCGATCTCGGCGAGCAACGATTCAGGGGCCAGTGAATGCGAAATCTTCTTCGTGACCGGGTCCCAGACCAAACTGCCTTTGGTGAACACCAACGGACGCCGTGAGGCCGGTACCCGCCGCAGTAATTGCCCCACCAATTGCTCTGCATGGCCCAAGCCATAAACCGCTGCGGTATCAATCCAGTTCACGCCGCGTTCGACGGCATATTCAAGTGCGCCCAGGCTGTCCTTGTCATCCTGCGCTCCCCAACTGTACTCCCAGCCGGTGCCGGCGATTGCCCAGGTTCCCAGGCCAATCGGCGAAATCAGAAAATCCGATGATCCAAGACGATTGTTTTGCATAGCGACCTCTCCACGAATGATGGAGGAAGTATCCGGCAGAGGTCTCATGACGATAAGATAGGTAATCGTATTTGAACTACTGAACAACACTCATGAGTTATCACCCCGATCTCTCTGAACTCGACGCCTTTGCCGCCGTCGCTCGCCATCGCAGCTTTCGCAAGGCCGCCGACGAACGTGGCGTTTCGGCTTCCGCGTTGAGTCACGCAATGCGAGCGTTGGAAGCACGTTTGGGCATCAGGTTGCTGAACCGAACTACTCGTAGCGTGACCCCGACCGAGGCCGGCCAGCAGCTATTGGCAACGCTGGTCCCGAGCCTGCACCAGGTTAACGATGCATTGGCGCAATTGACCTCGATGCAGGAAGTGCCCACTGGCAAACTTCGCCTCAACGTGGCGCGTCCGGCAGCTCGCATCGTGTTTGCGAAAGTGCTGGCGCCCTTCGTGGCCAGGTATCCACGTATTCAGTTGGACCTGATCACCGATGATGGATTGACCGATATCGTGAATGAGGGATTTGACGCTGGAGTCCGCTTTGGTGAAAGCCTGGCCGGTGACATGATCGCAGTCCCTGTCGGCGCACCTCAATCGTTCGTGACCGTTGCTTCGGATGCTTATCTGGCCGCGAAGGGAACCGCGCACGTCCCCCGCGACTTGCTCGACCATGCGTGCATTGCCAGGCGTTTTCCCAGTGGCAAACTTTACGCCTGGGAGTATCAAGCCGACGGTCAACCGATACGGTTATCCGTCACCGGCCCGCTGATTCTGGAAGACGATGCGCTGATGATCCAGGCAGCGAAAGATGGCGCTGGTATTGCCTATGTCTACGAGGAACTGGTGCGCGACGATCTCCGGAACGGGCATCTCAGAGAAATACTCCAGGAGTGGAAAGCACCACCCAGCCGGTTCTTTCTTTACTACTCAAGCCGGCGCCTTGTGCCACCCGCCTTGAAAGCGCTTATCGAATTTATCAAGGTTCGCGAGGCTGCGTAGCCGTCGTAGAATCAAAACTTGAATCCCACGTTTTTTTCAACAAACGGAGTCACCTACATGGAAGTCATCAATCAGTTGCAGCCCGCAGAGTGTGCAGGCATGGAAGATATCCGACGCGAAATCGACGCCCTTGATCAGGCCGTTATCAAGCTGCTGGGCAAGCGTTTTCACTACGTGCTGGCCGCCTCGAAGTTCAAGACCTCGGTGACTTCGGTGCGCGCTCCGGAGCGTTTCAAGGCCATGCTGGCAACACGACGCGAATGGGCCGAAGCCGAGGGCCTGAGCCCGGATGCCATCGAGAAGATGTACAGCGATCTGGTGAACCACTTCATCGCCGAAGAGATGAAACACTGGGCGGCTCATCAATCCGAAGCCTGACGCTGGTGTCATGACTGTCCGCCAAGGTCTATTTTGGTCAGCCATGACAGGCTGCGATCGGCCTGGAGCGGACTTGCGCTCGGCTCACAGAAAACGCTGATGGCAAAGGAACTGCTATCGGCTGATTCTGTTGAAACACAGGCCAAGTATACTGGCGAACACTTTCTTCAAACATCAACCCCTATTAATAGGTCATTTACCCTTTCACAAAAACTTATTACCCTACTGCATCGCGACAATATTCAGGCGTCATTTAAGTGACCGCCGCAACCACCATTATTCAGAAAGACAGCCCTTAACCGCGCCAACGCGACCCTAGCAACCCATGAATAATTCATGCGCACTGACGAACGGAGCAAAAATATAAAATAACCATATAAATCAACAATTTAAAACTTATAAAACACTTAAATAAAAACCTCTTAAAATCATTAAAAACCATAAGTGACCGACCACAAATATAAAAGTTTCAAACTTTATAATTAAATAAAAACCCACACATAACGCTTTAAAATATTCATCTTTGATGCTAATAATCCGGCAGCTTCCGGGTTTCCAGGCGACGTCCCCTCTCACATGAAGTGAACATCAGCGCTCACGCTGACTATCCCGGCCTTTACTAAACTCAAATAACGCTAGCGTGGCTCAAGTTTCAATAAAACTTGGGGCAGCTTTTGTGTTGCGCACTAGAAGTGCGCGAGGAAGGCATCATCGTCCGCCATCATTCAAGGCTTAAAGTCCTTTCGATCTTCGGTACCCGTCCTGAAGCCATCAAGATGGCGCCTTTAGTCAAAGCCCTCGCTGCGGAACCTGGCATTCATTCGCAGATATGCATCACCGGCCAACATCAAAGCATGCTTAAACAGGTGCTGGATCTGTTCGACCTCAAGGCCGATTTCACCCTCGATGTGATGACGCCGCACCAGACGCTTAATTCGCTGACCGCGGCGCTATACGAAGCGATTGATCCGGTGCTGGAAATGGCCCACCCGGACCGGGTGCTGGTACATGGCGACACCACCTCGGCCATGGTGGCCGCGATGGCTGCGTTCCATCGACGCATCCCGGTCGGCCATGTGGAAGCCGGCCTGCGCACCGGTGACATCTACAGCCCGTGGCCGGAAGAAATGAATCGTCGCTGCATCGACCTGGGTGCGGACATGCTGTTTGCGCCGACCCACGAGTCGCAAAAAAACCTGCTCGACGAGCGTTTGCAGGGGCGCTCTTTCGTGACCGGCAACACGGTGATCGACGCTTTGCAGATGACCGCGCAGCGCATCGAAAAGGACGCTGACCTGCGTGCAGGCCTGGATGAGCAATTCTCGTTCCTGCAACCTGGCCGCAAGGTATTGCTGGTCACCGGGCATCGTCGGGAAAACTTCGGCGAAGGCTTCCTCGACATCTGCAAGGCCCTGAGCCATTTGGCCCGGCGTGCCGACATCCAGATCGTCTATCCGGTGCACTTGAACCCCAATGTCATGGGCCCGGTCACCGAGCAGTTGGGCGACCTGCCCAATGTGCACCTGATCAAGCCACTGGACTACCTGGCTTTCGTGCGCCTGATGCAACGGGCACACGTGATCCTCACCGACTCCGGTGGCGTGCAGGAAGAAGCGCCCTCACTGGGTAAACCCGTGCTGGTCATGCGTAACGTTACCGAGCGCCCCGAAGCGGTCGCGGCGGGCACTGTGCGCCTGGTAGGGACCTCACCGGACTCGATCATCGCGAGTGTCAACGCGTTGTTCGATGACGAGTTGCTGTGGCGTCGATGCTCCCAGGCGGCCAACCCATACGGCGATGGCCGCGCCAGTGCGCGCATCGTCGACGCGCTGATGGGGCGTCCGGTCGATGAGTTCGTCGTCGCTCGGCAGTCATTGCCCAAGTTCCTGCATCACCCGACAGCGGTGCCTGTGCCCGAGGAAAATTACCCGGCTTTCACCTCTCTCTAAACCGAACCGCTCCTCCCCTTATCAGCTCGAGATCTACCTGAATGAAGTCTTCCGTTGCCATCCATACGGGTGCGCTCAGCGCCCTTGCCTGTGGCGTGAGCCTGCTCGCGCTCATGCCGACCTTCGCCTTGGCCGCGGACAGCCCGCTGACCCAGGCGATCAACCGACTCAATGCCGACACTCGGCAGGAGCGTGAGATCCGCTTGAGCGATCTGGGGATCGACGCCCCCATCATCCTGGGTTCCACCGATGCCCGGCGCGAATTGTATTTACCAGTGCCGGCGGGTGTACCACTGACCGATGCCACACTGAATTTCGACGCCAGCTACCTCAACGGCGAAGGCGGCCGCAACACGTTGCTGCTGTCGCTGGACGGGTACCCGGTGCGCGCCGAAGGGCTCAGCGAAGCTCAAGGCGACGCCAGCGCCACGCTGGGTGTGGACAAGGCCGCGCGTGACAGCGGTTCGGTGCGCCTGGGTATTGCCTGGTCGTCGATCGTGTCCCGCGTGTTGTGTGAAGACGAACGCGCCATCGGCAACGTACTGCGTATCGAACCGGACACCCGCCTCAACTACAGCTACGACGCCAGCCAGTTACAGGACGTTGGTGCGGCCTGGACGGCATTGCCCGGCAAACCGGGGATCATGGTCGCGCCGGGCACTTTATCCGCCGAAAGCTACGACGCCGCCTGGCGTCTGGGCGTGGCACTGGAACGGATCGGCAAGCACAGCCACATCCTGCCCTTCCCGGCCGTACAGGACAGCGTTGACCTGACCGGCCTGCTCATCCCGGCCGAGCTGCAAACTATTCCAGCGTTCGCCAGCCTCAACGGCAAAGGCCCGCACGTTCTGGAGAACCCGGCGCAAATCGGCGCGCTGCTGATGTTGGGGCAGACCCCGAACGTCCAGGCGGATCTGGTCATCAACGACCCGCAACTGCTCAAGGCCGTCAATGAGTCCCTGGATGCGCTGCAAAGTCAGATTCAAGGTCTCGACGCCACCGCAGCCAGCGCCTTCGCGCAATGGCGTGTACGGCATATCAATGCAGGCCTGGCCGCCACCGGCACGGACAACGTGCGACTGGCATTGCTCGGGACACGCCCGGTGCTGACGATCGCGCCGCAAGCGACCGGCAAGGCCTTGGCCTTGTTCAGCTCGGCCTGGAACACACTGGCACGCAGCCGCCAATTGACCGTCAGCGAAGCACAGTTGCCATTGAGCGCCGACGGCCGTGTGGCCTTGTCGCGCCTGGGCGGCAAACCCGGCGCGATCGACGTGCTGGCCAAATCCGACTGGAGCACCTCGTTCCCTCTGGGCAGCGTGGCCTACGACGGACGTCTGCCGGTGAAGGCGGTGATCGATGTCTCTGCCGCACCCGGCGCCTCGGACACCGCGCCGGTGGCCTCGCTGTTTCTCAACGATTATCTGATTGGCGCACAACAGCTCGTGGCCAACGGAGAAAGGCAACGCATTGAAGCGCGGATCCCACGTTACGCCGTGGGCTCGAGCAACGTGCTGCGTGTGTCGTTCCAGCGCCAGCCGGTCAGTGATCGCTGCCTCGAAACGCCACAAGCCTTCCCGGTCTCGGTGCTGCCGACCAGCCATATCGTGTTGGAAAAGACTGCGCTGGATGATGACTTCTCCGGCATGGCTGCACGCTTTGCCGTGAACGCGCAGATCCTCGTGCCGCAGGTCTACCTCGAACACCCGGCAAGCAGCTTGCGGCAGGTGATTTCGGTGGCTGACGCCGCCGGTGTTTCGCCGCTGCGTGCGCAATTGAATGTCAGCGCCGACCCGAAAGTCTCAGTCACGCCAGACAAAGCCTTCCTGGCCTTCGAGTTGCCGATCAAGGACAGCAAGGAATCGGTGCAGGTCGATGAGCAGGGTCGCCTGCGCATCAATCACAAGGATCAGGTGTTGCTCGACGTGCATCCCCTCAACCACCTGGCCTCGTTGCAAGCCGTGGAAAGCGGCGGCCAGCACGGCCTGGTCTATCGCACCCTGGGTACCGACGCACCCCGCTTCGCCAGGCAGATTCTGCTGAGTCGCGGCGACGTCGCCATCCTCGGTGACAACGGCGCACTGACCACCTTCAACACTCAGGATCCCAGTGGCAGCCAATTGATCGACCACGAAGAACCCAAGGGCCTTGATGCCTGGCGCACGCCGTCGCTGTTGTGGCTGATTCCCGGTGGCATCCTGTTGGTCCTCATCCTGTTGCTGGCCGGCCGTAACGCCCGTCGCAATCGCCAGTAACGGTAACCCTCGATGACGTCGCTTTATTGGCCCTATTGGCTGGCCCACTACTACAGCTTCCTGGAAATCTCGACCATCGTGGTCGCGGTGCTGATTCTGATTTCCAGCCTGGACGATCTGTTCATTGACCTGTGGTACTGGTCTCGTCGCCTGTTTCGCAAATTCACCGTGGGTCGCAAGTACCGCCCGCTGACCGCCGAGCAACTGATGGCCCGGGATGAGCAACCACTGGCAATCATGGTTCCGGCCTGGCTGGAATACGACGTCATCGCGCCGATGATCGAGAACATGGTGTCGACCCTGGACTACCAGAACTATGTGGTCTTCGTCGGCACCTACATCAACGACCAACGCACCATCGATGAAGTGGAGCGCATGCGTCGGCGCTACAAGCAGCTGCATCGGGTGGAAGTCCCGCATGCCGGTCCGACCTGCAAGGCCGACTGCCTGAACTGGGTGATCCAGGCGATTTTCCTGCACGAGAAAACCCACGGCATGACCTTCGCCGGCGTCGTGCTGCACGACAGCGAAGACGTGCTGCACCCGCTGGAGCTGCGCCTGTTCAACTATTTGCTGCCGCGCAAGGACATGATCCAGCTGCCCGTGGTTTCGCTGGAGCGCAACTGGTACGAATGGGTGGCCGGCACCTACATGGACGAATTCGCCGAATGGCATGGCAAGGATCTGGTGGTGCGAGAAAGCATGACCGACACCGTGCCGTCTGCCGGGGTCGGCACCTGTTTTTCGCACCGTGCCTTGCGAGTATTGGCTGGGGAAACCCAGAACCAGCCGTTCAACACCGACAGCCTCACAGAGGACTACGACGTCGGCGCACGCCTGGCCAAGGTCGGTATGAATGCGATCTTCGTGCGCTTCCCGGTGCAGTTTCGCGTGCTGCGCAAATCATGGTTTCGCAAGCCTTACGAATCGACCCTGAAGATGCCGTTGTGCGTGCGCGAATTCTTTCCCGACACCTTCCGCACCGCGTTCCGCCAGAAAGCCCGCTGGACATTGGGCATCGGGCTGCAAGGCTGGGAGCAAATGGGCTGGAGCGGCTCGCTGGCCAACCGTTATCTGCTGTTTCGCGACCGCAAAGGCATAGTGACGGCATTCGTCAGCATCATCGCCTACGTGATTCTGGTGCAGTTGCTGGGCCTGATTGTTTTGCGCCTGAGCGGTCTGTGGGACGTGAGTTTCCCGACGCCGTTTGAAACCAACGGTTTTATCCAATACCTGCTGCTGGCCAACGGTATCGCGCTGGTCTGGCGCATCGCACACCGCTGCTATTTCACCACCGTGCTGTACGGCTGGCAGCATGGTTTGCTGTCGATCCCGCGCATGGTCGTGGGCAACTTCGTCAACTTCATGGCCGCGTCACGGGCCTGGCGCATGTTCCTGGTTGGCAAGGCGCTGAACCGTAAACTGGTGTGGGACAAGACCATGCACGACTTCCCGTCCACCGACCTGGTCGCTGTCGCACCGCGCAAGCTGGGCAGCGTGTTGCTGTCCTGGCAGGCGATCAACGAAACCGACCTGCAAAGCGCCCTCGCCGAACAGAAAACCCGGCACATGCCATTGGGGCGGATTTTGCTCAGCAACGGCTGGCTGGACGACGAAACGCTCGCGGAAGCCATCGCCTTTCAGAACGACTTGCCGCGGGTGTTCGATGTGGCCGCCAGGGCGCGGGATTCGAACCAGACGCTGGATGATGAATTCGCCCTGCGCTGGCGCGTGGTGCCGCTTGGCTTGAATGCCGACGGCTGTGCGCAAGTCGCCGTGGCCAGCCCACTACCGGCCGAAGGCCTGCAACAGGTCAGCGACGAACTGGGCAGCGAACCGGTGCAGCTGATTGCCCGGGAGAGTGAAATCGTCGCGCAATTGCGTCGACTGAACGTGCGCGAAGGCCAATCCGTGCCGGATGCCCGAGCACCATTGCTGGGCGACCTGTTGATCGAAATGGGCCTGCTGGATCGCGATGTATTCAGCCGCGCGATGTTGCAGTACCGCCCGCAGCATCATGGCCGCATTGGCGACTATCTGGTCGACAGCGGCGTGCTGCCTCGCGCCACCATCGAAAAAGCCGTGGCACGTCAGCACAGCCACTACCCAGCGGAGCTTCCTGCATGAATCGCCCCTTACTGACCCTCATGGCCACGGGGCTGAGCCTGATACCTGCGTTTGCTCACGCCCAGACGCTGCCATTGCCATTGACCGGTCCGGCCTATGTCACCGCCAACGAAGCGTACAGCGCTTACGAACGCAAAGACTATGACCTGGCCATCGCCAAGGCTCGCGAAGCGCTACGTCAGCGCGCCGATATCCAGCGTTTGAACACGCTGATTGTGCTGGCTCAGCGCGACAAGGACCTGCGCGATCATCCCAGGCGTTACCCGCAATCACCTCAGGCTCCGGGCTTCGGTGCCGCTGCCCAGGCCTTCAAGGCCTATGACCGCGATGACTTCGGCGCTGCTGCCCAGGCCGCACGCAAAGCCATCGCTCAGGCGCCCAACCGCATGGACTATCGACTGCTGCTGATCGAGTCCTTGCAGCGCCAACCGCATCTGCAGGAAGCGGATCAAGCCACCACCCAGGCGCTTGCGCTGTTCCCGGACGACGACGCATTGCTGACGCGTCGCGCAGCGATTCGTCGTCAACTGGCGGTGCCGCTGGCGGTTCGGGGCTATCGCGCCCTGCAGCAAGGCCATGTACCCCTGGCCGTGGACCAGGCCAGAAAAGCCGTCGCCTGGGCCCCGGAAATCGGCGCCAACCAGCAACTGCTGATCAGCGCCCTGCTCGCCGCCCACGATTACCCCGGGGCCGTGCAAGCCGCGTCCGCTGCATTGGCACAGGATGACGGAGAAATCGCACCGTGGATTCTGCGCAGCTACGCCCTCGATCGGCAGGGTAAAACTCAAGCCGCTCAAGCTGATCTGAAGCAGGCCCTGGCCATCGATGGCCTGCCGCAAGCACAAGTCCGCGACATTCGTTTCTTCGCCGCCGACGCCGCACTGGCCCATGGCGAGCCGCAGCAGGCGCTCGATGATTTGCAGCCACTGGTCGACGATGAAGGTGGCGAAATAGCCCGCCGACGCAGCGCCGCACGAGTGGCGCTGCGGCAGAAAAACAATGGCGATCTGAACACTGCCGCTCACGTCCCTGCTCCGGCCCTGAACTGTCAAGAAACGGCCTTCGGCCTGGTGTGTGATATCTGGCCGGGCAACCAGCTCGACGGCGGAACCGACATGGCCGCCCAGGCCTACGCGGCCCTGGCCCGCAAGGACTTCGAAACGGCGGTTGCCCAGGCGAACCAAGCCGTCGGCCGCGCGCCGCACAACCCGGCGTATCGACGCCTGTTGGTCGGAGCCCTGACCGACCAGAAGCATGTGCCCGAAGCCATCGCGGCGGCCAGCAATGGTCTCAAGGCCAATGGCGATGACGCCCGGCTGCTGAGCCAGCGCGGCTTCTTGCGTCAACAATCGGGGGACGATACCGGGGCACGCCAGGACTTTACCCAGGCCTTGGCCCTGGGCAGTTTGCCGGCTTACGAAGAGGCCAGTCTGTATGCCGCCATCGGCCAGAGAAGAACTGCGCGCGAACGGCTGCAACAGGCGCGGGACACCGGCGAACTGGAAGCGATGAGCGACCTGCAGATCGCCTACTTGTCGGTCCAGGCCGGCGACGATGACCGCGCCCGTGAATCGTTTCGCAAGGCCGATGCGGGCAGCCGGCTCTCACCGACGGCAACGCAGGATGCCGCCTACAACGCCATGCGGGTCAATGACGATGAGCAAGCCGTCACCTATTTCAAGCGAGTCATCGACGCAAAAAATGCCGGTGAACTCGACATGTCCCCGCAGCAGCTCTTCGACACCCGTCGTGCGGTGGCCGATGTGTCGCGTACCTGGGGCTTGATCAGCACTACCAGTTATCGCGGCAACAGTTCCAGCAGCGGTCTGAGTTCAGCGCCGAGCAGCGGCAGTAACAGCAACGACAGCCTGCAAAACAGCACCGAACTGTCCTGGCGCCCGTTGGGCTATCGCAATGCACGTTTTGTCGAACTCTACGGTCGCGTCACCGACACGCTATGGAGCAAGAGCAGCGATTCGGCGACCGGTATCGATGCCCTGCAAGGCGCCGTGGGTGTGCGGGTCAAACCGTTCACGGCGGTGAACGTGATGGCTGCCGTTGAGCGCACGTTCCCCTTGGGGTCATCCGACGTCAACGGTGACTGGCTGGTGCGCCTGGGCTATGGCTCAAGTATCGGGACCGATCTGCGGGTCGATGCCTCCAGCTGGTGGACCTCGCAGTTGTTCGCTGAAGCCGGTCACTACATCAACGACTCGCGTGACTATTTCAACAGCGAATGGCAGGTCGGCCGCAGTTACGCCATCGGCGGCGCAGGTTCACGCTGGGTGAGCTTCCCCCATGTCGTGGCCGCATTCGACTATGACTCAAAGATGAACAGCCAGACCGATACCGACGGCAGCACGAGCTCATCATCCGGCAAGGCCGCAGGCATCGGCGTCGGCAATAACGTCCGGTACTGGTTCCGCGAAGATCCCTACAACGCCCCACGCTCCTATGTGGATTTTTCTCTGCAGTACCGCGTGAAGGTGCTGGGCGATGACCGCGCTCAAGGCGTGTTCGCTCGCCTGACCTATTCCTATTGAGGACTGGCATGAACGTTCGAGTTTATGGGTGTTTGGGGTTTAACCTGCCCTCGGCGCGGGCACATCCCCCGCCCCTGAAAAAGGCTGCCCTGTGAAAATCTTTGGCTACTCCGCCAGTCGCGCGACCGTTGTCGCCCTGTTGTTTATCGCAACCCTCGGCGCAGGTTCCGGCATGCTCTACGTGACACGCACCAAGGCTCTTGACCCGGGGATTGTCGGCATCGTCTGGCAGCCGGACAACAAGACTGTCGGCATCAACGGCCACTGGGAAAAACTCGGCGCCCATGAGCTGCTGGTGCAATGGACCGTCGTCGACGATCAGGCATTCGTTCCCGGTACCGGCCTGCCCACCGTGCCGGTGTTGCCCGACTGGGCCCGTATCGCCAAGGCGCCCTGGGCGCAGGATGTCATTCTCGGGCTGGCCGGTTACTTCAGCGAGAACCGCTCACGGGACAACATCGAGCAACTGGCCGCTGTCTCGGAACGCATCGCCAAATTGCCTACGCCGCTACACGTCACCGGCTGGTATTTCCCGGCCGAAGTCGACCCCAGCTGGACCCGCGCCAAAGAACTGCCCGCCCTGCTGGCCAAGCTGCCGCGACCGTTATGGATCAGTGTTTACGACGGCGCCAATATCGGCCCCGCCGCCACCGCCGATTGGCTCAAGCAATGGCTGCCAGATGACATCGGCGTGTTCTTCCAGGATGGCGTCGGCGTCTACGCCCGCACCGCACCGGTGGCCCGAACCTACGCCGACGCCATGCGCCAGCGCCTGGGCAAGGACCGTGTGCGAATCATCGTCGAAGCCTTTCGCCCCAACTTCGGCGGCGGATTCCGCTCCGCGACCGCGGCCGAACTCAAACCGCAACTCGCGGCCTATGACGGTTACCCCCTCTACCTGTTCGACGGACCGCACTACGTGACGCCTGAGTTGGTGGAGCAACTGGTGCGGTGAATCGCAAAGCAGCCATTTATAACGTCGTGGCTAACCGACGCGTAAAAGATATGAAGCCGACTGAAGCCCCCCCTCGCTTGAGCCGCAGCGAAGCAGGCCGTTTGGAATCGTAATCAAGTAGGTGCCGAATTAGTCCCTGCATTCGGGATCGCCGACTCCCGAGATCGAACCGCATACAATGCCGTAAAGATATCGCGGATATATTTCGGGCGTTCGGAGGCGGGAATTACCGGAAGAAAATCCAGCATGTCGATAATTGATTCATAGGCAAAACGCATTTCACGGTGATAACGCCAACGGGCACCGAATCCCAGGGCTCGCTCCATTGCGACGAACAACCCGGCGAGCGCAGAACACAAAGGTGCCACCCAAGTAAAGTTTGTAGCAGGTAACAGCGTCGCCAGCGTCGTCAACAGCAGCACCAGGATAGTGCCGCCGTTAAACATGATCGGATCGGCCAAGACATCATGCAACTTGGCCGCGTCTGTCAACCGCACCTTCAACTGTTGAATCATTTCCGGGGGCAAATCCGTTACACCGCTTACATCGGGCGCGACGGGCGCTTCAAAATTGGCGTCATCTGGCATACGAAACTCTCCTGAAGGAAGAGATCAATCCGCCCAACGGCAAACTTCTAGGCATGAGGAATACAACTGACGAGCGAGTATAGATCATGGCGTGCCGCATGGAATGCCTGGATACCGACAGGCCATGCCCCGGCGCGGTCCTGTGGCGAGGCAACATTGGCCGCCCCGTCACTACGGGTTGAAGTGATAGTCTGCGCCCTCCCGGGATTGAATCGAGCAATTATTCAAGTAGTGCTACCAGCAAGGAGAGTGACCTTATGAAGCCCGTCAGAATTCGTACCCTGCAACGTCTCGAGAAGGGGCAGAGCACGAATGTCGGTTTGGTCTTTCGATTTAGCTGAGTGAGTCTCCATCGGCTCCGGATCTTCTCATGCTGATTGTCTGCGCCAAGTGCCGGGTGACGTGCCGAACTGGCGTTTGAATGCGCCGGCTCAGAGTCGGGCAACGCCGCCCGCAGCGGGATATCGTCAAGTTGCCGATCCAAACGATGTGGCGCGTGCGGTACTTGCAGCCAGCACTTGGTCGGTGCTGGCCTGAAAAAGCTGTGGGCTGTGGAGGCAACAAACGGTGGCCGCAACGGTCCAACGCGCGGTTGAACACCAGGTGCGAGCGACCAGAAGCATCACCTGCCGACTGCCACTACCTCTGGGAGAGCCAATTGTCAGCTGTCTTTTTGCGTCAAGTTTTCCGGTTATCGGTACTGTTCTTTTCCGTTGGCACTTCGTTTTCTGCTTACGCCTGCCCAGCAGGGCAGTACGAAGTCTGCGTGGTTACTTGTTTTTGTGCTCCGGGCTCCAAAGAGGAGACCGGGTCGATTTTTGAGAACATGAGCCAAATAGCTTCCTCTGGATTACAAAGTTGGATCGTGCAATCGCGCGACACCGCGGCAACTGGCGATATTCGGACAATCCCGCTGAATATCCGAGCCCAACTCGAACCCTACTATGACATTCAAGTGCTTGATTCGGCCCGCTACAAGGTAGGCGATGATGAGGAGCTGAACGCCGCAAACACCATGCTGCAGAATCCCGATGTCACTGCAGTCACCCTGATAGACATCATCGTCTTTCGCAGTCCCGATGATGCACTTAACAATGTCGCGCTGTGGGCGCATGAATTGAAGCACGTGCAGCAGTACCAGCAATGGGGGGTTCGGGAGTTTTCCACTCGCTATACCCGTGATTACACAGCCGTCGAGGCGCCTGCTTACGAGATTCAAGCCAAGGTAGCCAGAGCGCTAAGAGCCAGCGTGGCCCAGTCAGAACCTCCTCGACATCCTTGAGTTCAAAGGGCCAGGCAATCCTGCCGTCTGCAGCTCTCCATCACAGCCCCCGAGAGTCTCGACGCTGGACCAAAAGCAGCCGGTGGACGGAGCGATAGCCCATGAGTAGCTATGCTTAGTCTGTTGCGCAAACTGATTGTGCAGCCGGGAATTGCAGACTCCCGTGTCGATCGCCGCCCCACTGGTACTCCACAGGCAGCCGCGAAATATGACGTCCTTGGTCTCATCGATCATCGAGTTACTCACGGCGCACCCGCATATCGCGTATCTGGCCGTGTTTCTCCTGGCACTTTCCGAGTCAATCCCGATCATCGGTGTCGTCGTTCCCGGCACCGCCGTGATCCTTGCGCTCAGCACCCTGGTGCCGAGCGGCGTGTTATTGCTCTGGCCGTTGCTGATCGCCGCCACGGCGGGCGCCATTGCGGGTGATGGTCTTTCGTTCTGGCTCGGGCATCGATATCGCCGCGAGATTCTTGGCCTCTGGCCACTGAACCGGCATCCTGAGCTGATTCAGCGCAGCGAAGCCTTTTTCAACCGTCATCGCGATAAAAGTGTCTTTTTCGCGCGTTTCACACCGGGCGTCCGCGCCTTCGTTCCGCTCCTCGCCGGCACGCTGGGAATGGCGGTCAGTCGGTTTTATGCCGTCAATGTCGTGTCGGCGCTCGCCTGGGCTCCGTCGCACATCCTGCCCGGTGTGCTCGTCGGCGCGACGTTCAGCATTCTCGGTGCAGCTGCGAAGCCGCTCGCGATCCTGCTGGTCATTCTAGTCGCGGCGGGCTGGGTGGTCCTTCATATCGTGCGCTGGACGCTGCGGCGCGGCATACCCTACCTCATCGCAGGAGTGGAGCGGCTGCGGAGCTGGGCCGGCACCCAGGACACCCGGCTGAGTCGCGGTATCACTAGCCTCCTTGATCCTTCACGGCCCGAAGCACGGGCTCTCGCACTGCCGACGGTCCTGCTCGTCGGTGCCGCCTGGCTTTTCTTTGGTGTCCTTGAGGACGTCATCAACGGCGACCCGCTGCTGCTTGCAGATAGCGCGATATACCGCGCGCTCCAGGATCTTCGCACTGCACCAGGCAATGCGGTGATGATCGCCATCACAGAACTCGGCGACACCAAGGTCGTGCTGGCGGTCACGGTTGTTGTCTTGCTGTGGCTCATGTGGAGACGCGCCTGGCGTACGGCAGCCTATTGGCTGATTGCAATCGCCGGCGCCTCGGGGCTCAACATTGTCATCAAAGTAGCGCTGTATCGAACTCGCCCCGCAGAAATTCTCTATTCCGGGTGGAGTGCCTTTTCCTTCCCCAGCGGCCATAGCACGATCAATGTCGTGCTATACGGTTTTCTCGCCTTCCTTATCGCGCGTGATATCCGCCCGGCACGGCGCCTGGTGGTCGCACTTGGCGCAGCCGCCCTGATATTCCTGATTGCATTCTCGCGCCTCTACCTCGGTGCGCATTGGCTTTCCGACGTGCTCGGGGGGCTGGCATTCGGATCCGCGTGGCTGGCGCTACTAAGCCTCTTCTACCTGCGGCGACAGGCCGAGCACATTGGCTCAGCGGGGTTGCTCGCCCTCGGATGTATGACACTTCTGCTCGCCGGCGGCTTCAATATCTATCGTAACCATACGACGGACAGCAGTCGTTATGCCGTCAAGGTGGGAACGTTGACCATGGCTGCCACCGATTGGTGGACGTCGGATTGGCAGCAACTGCCGGTGCGGCGTATCGACCTTACTGGCGAGACGAATGAGCCACTGACGTTTCAGTGGGGCGGTGGTCTGCCGGAGTTGCAAGATGTCCTGCAGCGCAACGGATGGCGCACCTCAGCGGCATGGACACTGTGGAATACCCTGAACTGGTTTACCGTCCAGGCTGACCCTGCCGATCTTCCGGTCATCCCTCTTTTCGCCAGTGGTCGCCTTCCCAGTCTGACTCTCGTTCGACCGTACAACGATGGCGGATCCGCCGGTTCGCGCCTGGTGCTTCGATTGTGGGTCGTCGATTTCGAGCTCGCAAACGGGCGAACTATGCCGCTGTGGATTGGCTCGGTTGTCGAGGAGCGTTTCTATCATCCCCTGGCCCTCGTCACGTTAACGTCAACACAGCCCGATGCGAATACACCGCGCAGAACGCTAGCGGCCGTTCTTGACGGTGGGCGGCTCGTGTCCCGGACCGAAGGAACGGCGGATGCGGATTGGGATGGGCAGGTTCTGTTAGCTCGCACGGTGAAAAACAAAAATGAATGACCGTTCAGGGTCGTTTGCCGCCCTACTTCTGAAGGAGCGCTTCCCCATGGCCTGAATCAGGATTAAAGTAGCAATACCTACATAAATCGTAGAAAGCGCTACATGAAAAATTGGCTAACTTTGATTTTAGGTCTGCCGACTGCCAATGCCACCGAACGCATGCGTGCCTGGCGCGCGCTAAAAGCCTCTGGAGCGGCGGTCTTACGCGATGGCGCCTACCTCTTACCGGATACCGCTGCCTGTCGAGAAGCGCTAGCGTCTGTGGAGCGCGACATCCTGGCCATCAATGGCACTGCCTACGTCCTGCCTGTCGTTGATCCCGACGGTGAACGCTTTATTGAGCTGTTCGACCGTAGCGATGATTACACCAAGCTAGGCGCCGAGATCGAAGCATGCCGGGCACAGCTCAATGCCGAGAATGCGCTGGTCACCACCAAACAAATTCGCAAACTGCGTAAAGCCTACGATCAGCTGACCAGCATCGATTACTTTTCAGGCAAGCCGAAGCAGCAGATCGACTTGGCTTTGCAAGAGCTTGAGACAGCGGTCAGCAGAGCCCTGTCGGCGGATGAGCCGCATAGCCGCGACCAGCCAATCACGGCGCTGAGCCTTGGCGATTATCAATGTCGTGTCTGGGCAACGCGTAAACGCCCATGGGTCGACCGCCTGGCTTGCGCCTGGTTGATTCGGCGCTTCATTGATCCGCAGGCTCAGATCCTTTGGCTGAACACTCCACACGAGTGCCCAGCCGATGCATTGGGTTTTGACTTCGATGACGCCACTTTCAGTCATGTCGGCAATCGCGTGACCTTTGAAACCCTGCAAGCCAGCTTTGAACTTCAAGAGCCGGGCCTGAACCGCATCGCTGCACTGGTGCATTACCTCGATATCGGTGGCATTCAGCCGGTGGAGGCTGCCGGCATCGAACGGGTGCTGGCAGGACTGCGCGAAACCATTACCCATGACGACCACTTGCTGGCTGCTGCCAGCGCCATCTTCGACGGCCTGCTCGCCGAGTTCGTGAAAGAGGAACATCCCAATGATTAAGGCTTCCCCATCAGCGGTTGAAGAGGATCTGTCGAGGCCTGAACCGATCAGTTTGCGTGAGGCGTTCTGGTTCTGGCTGAAGTTGGGATTCATTAGCTTTGGCGGGCCCGCAGGACAGATCTCGATCATGCACCAGGAGCTGGTAGAGCGGCGGCGTTGGATTTCCGAGCGGCGGTTTCTGCATGCCCTCAACTATTGCATGCTGTTGCCAGGGCCGGAGGCTCAGCAGCTGGCAACCTATATCGGTTGGTTGATGCATCGAACCTGGGGTGGGGTGATCGCCGGGGGGCTGTTTGTGCTGCCCTCACTGTTCATCCTGATCGCGCTGTCCTGGATGTACATCGCATTCGGCGAAGTGCCAGTGGTGGCCGGGCTTTTCTATGGCATCAAGCCCGCCGTGACGGCCATCGTCGTGCAGGCGGCCCATCGAATCGGCACGCGCGCGCTGAAGAACAACTGGTTGTGGGCCATCGCGGCGGCGGCGTTTACCGCGATCTTCGCGTTCAATGTGCCCTTCCCGCTGATCGTGCTGGGAGCCGCGTTAATCGGTTATGCAGGAGGCCGCCTGGCGCCCGAGAAATTCAGGACCGGGGGCCATAGCGCCGCCAAAAAGTCCTTCGGCCCAGCATTGATCGATGACGACACCCCGTCCCCTGAGCATGCCCGGTTCAGCTGGTTGAAACTGGCGCTGCTGGCACTCATCGGCGCAGCGTTGTGGGCGTTGCCGATGGGGGTCTTGACCGCACTCTTTGGCTGGGAAGGCACCTTGACTCAGATGGGCTGGTTCTTTACCAAGGCCGCATTGCTGACCTTTGGCGGTG
Source organism: Pseudomonas sp. P1_A1 (assembly GCF_056406935.1). NCBI lineage: Bacteria > Pseudomonadati > Pseudomonadota > Gammaproteobacteria > Pseudomonadales > Pseudomonadaceae > Pseudomonas > Pseudomonas sp. P1_A1. Next base: position 242,584 of record NZ_JBFTZE010000001.1, read on the forward strand.
CCTATGCGGTGCTGCCTTATGTCTACCAAGGCGCAGTCGGTCATTACGGCTGGCTGACACCGACACAAATGATCGACGGTTTGGCGCTGGGGGAAACCACGCCGGGGCCGCTGATCATGGTGGTGGCTTTCGTCGGCTTTGTCGGCGCCTATGTCTCGCAGGTGTTCGGCGCCGATCAGGTGTTTCTGGCCGGAGCCGTCGCGGCCACGCTGGTGACCTGGTTCACCTTCCTGCCTTCGTTCCTGTTCATCCTCGCAGGTGGCCCGCTGGTGGAGTCGACTCACAATGAACTCAAGTTCACCGCACCGCTTACCGGGATTACTGCCGCTGTGGTTGGGGTGATTCTCAATCTGGCGTGTTTCTTCGGCTATCACGTTCTTTGGCCCAAAGGGTTCAGCGGCAACCTGGACTGGCCTTCCGCGCTGATCGCGATTGCGGCGGCGATTGCCTTGTTCCGCTTCAAGCGCGGCGTGATTCAGGTACTGATGGCCTGCGCACTCGTTGGTTTGACTGTGCACCTGCTGCGCTAGAGCGCGCAATGATCAACTATTCTCTGGCGGGCACCGGGCCCGCCAGATCACCCAGCCTACTGAGTTAGGCAGGAGGTGCTCCATGAGATGGATTACCCGTGAACGACCCAAGATCGACCGCGTCGCCTGTCCCTGGCTGATCACCCGTTTTATCGACCCTGAGGCCGAGTTCTTGTACGTGCCCAGCAGAGAGGTTTTGCCGGTGGCCGCAGAGAAAGACGCAACGCCTTATGACATTCCGGGTGTTGAGCTTACCCACGAAGGGGAGCTGTGCAGCTTTGATGCGTTTCTGAAGAAGTACCGCCTCACTGATCCAGCCTTGCAGTATCTGGCCAGGATCGTGCGTGGGGCCGATACCTCCCGCCTGGATCTGACACCGCAATCGGCTGGGCTCTATGCGATTTCGCTGGGACTATCGCAGCGTTATGCCGATGACCACGAAATGCTGGCACATGGTTTGATCCTGTATGACGCCCTGTATGCCTGGTGCAAGGAATGTCAGGGCGAGTCGCATAATTGGCCTCCTCAGATGTGAGAGGCGTCCACACGGAGGTCCAGCCCGGAACTGGGCTCATGATCAGTGAAACACTGCACATTCTGATCTGCGCATTGCTGAGACTTGGGCGAGGCGGTGAACCCGCCTTGTCCGAGCAGAAGAAGGCCTCATGAACATACGAGACAATCGACGTTTCACTCTGCCAGTCTTCGCGATCCTGCTGACTGCGCTAGCCGTCATGGACTTTGCAAGCCTTCGCTACTGTCAGGCCGCCGACGAGTTGCCGGCTAACGACCTGCCACTGAAGCACGTCGCCGACATTCCATTGCCCGGTGGCGCCACTCGGCTCGACTACGAGAGCTATGATCCAGAGCGCAACCTGATGTTCATCGCTCATCTTGGTGACGGTGAAGTTATCGCCTTTGACATGCGTGAGTCCCGCGTTGTCGGGCGCATTGCGAACGTCTCGTCGGTACACGGCGTGCTCGTGATTCCTGAGTTGTCACGTGTCTACGCTTCAGCGACAGGTACGAACGAAATCGTTGCAATAGACGAAGCGACCCTGGCAATTGTCAGTCGCATACCGGGCGGCATCTATCCAGACGGCATGGCTTATGTGCCTGACCTTCACAAGCTTTACGTATCGAACGAAAACGGCGAGACCGAAACGGTGATCGACGTGGACACGAACACTCGTGTTGCGACAATTCCGCTGGGAGGTGAAGTCGGCAATACACAATATGACCCCATATCACGACACGTCTTCGTCAATATCCAGACTCGTCGGCAACTTATCGAAATCGATCCCGCGACCGACCAAATCGTGGCGCGCATCGACCTGCCGGGGGCACGTGGCAACCATGGCTTGTTGATCAATGCGCGTGACCGGCTTGCCTTTATCGCGTGCGAAGGTAATGGCAAGCTCCTCGTACTGGACATGCACACCATGCGGGTTATCCAGGAGTTCGATACTGGGGAAGCCCCCGATGTGCTTGCGTTCGATCCAGGGCTGAACACTCTTTATGTCGCCGGAGAGGCCGGCATTGTGTCGATGTTCCACGTCAAGGGGGCAGTGGTCACGAAAATCGGCAACGGCAGCGTAGGCCCGCGTGCGCATGTCGTTGCCGTGGATGCCGCGACACACCGCTCGTATTTTCCGCTAAAGGATATCGATGGGCACCCGGTACTACGGATTATGGAGCCCCGGTAGCGCATTGAATCGACTCCAGTTCCGACCGTGCTGGATGTCGGGCCTGAACTTACTCCTGCCTGACAATATCGACCGATATCTCCACTGCCGCAATCGTGCCTCGGTTCTCAAGCCAGTGCGTGGTGTTCCTGTCCTCGGGCCACCCCACGCCCGGCCCATAGTCCGTGGCGACGCCATTTCGATGGTCAGTGATGGTTCCTTGCAGTATGTAAACGGTGCCGGGTCTGTCTTTATGGTTGTGAACCGGCCCGAAGACGCCTCCAGGCTCGATGGTCACCATACGCATTCTAAGCTGGCGCCCTGCCATGCCTTCGATCTCGGGGCCAAGGTCGACCGTTGCCAGTAACTTCACCGCAACACCTTGCGTTTCAGGTGCTACCTGTTCGTCGCTCATCGTGCTCTCCTCTCTGTACATACAGGGCTTGAATAGAAGTAAAGCCCCTAAGAACCGACAGAGAAGTAAATCCGCCCAGCGACGGTCGCCCATCCGGCCAAATGTCGCCGATGGTCGTTACATTTCGCTTGTCACCGGCGTTTGGCTAAGCTGAATAAATCGGGGGTGAACTGAAACCTGAGTGATGGCGGCCATCAGCGGATCTGGATGGGCATCAAGATGGTACTCCCGAAGGAGACGACTATGTATGCAGTTATAAGAACCTACCTGGGTGCTGGAGCAAAGCAGCTTTTCGAGTTCTTGGAAGAGCGCAACGCCGACGTCGAAGCTACCCTGCGGACAGTGCCCGGCCTCGTAAGCTACACACTGCTCAATACCGGTGATGGCGGCACGGCGGTGACTGTTTGCACAGACAAGACCGGCACCGATGCAAGCTTGAAAGTGGCGCGCGACTGGATTCAGAAAAATGCTTCGCATATTCAAGCGAAACCGCCGATCGTGACGGAAGGTCCGGTGATTGTGCAGATAAAATAGATTCAACCGGTCGATGCAACACACTAAACACTGTGTAAACAGGGGCGTGTTGCATCGACGGAAAACACCGCGCTCAACGCCACAACAACCCCATGGGCAAACCCGATCATAGCGCTCTATGATTGAACCCCATGACGACCTCTCTTCCGATCCGCCAACCCTGCCCTCCCGGTGCCTGCATCTGCGAGCGTGAGCAGCTGTTGGAAACGCCCGGCAGGGACCTGCGCATCCTGAGCCTGACCCAGTCGGAAGAGAAACGCCTGATCGAACGCCTGGAGAACCTCCGGAGCCTGAGCGACCTGGAGCGTCTGCAACGGCGAATGTATGAGCAACTGGGTCTGCGCGTGGAGATTGTTCCGGGCTTCAATGAAGTGCGCACCATGCGCGGTATCAATATCACCTTGGGCGAACTGCCGGGCCTGTGCCGCAAAACCCGTCAGTCGATCCCGGCGGCCATTCGCCGAGGGCTGGAGAAGCATCCGGAAGTCGCCTACGAGCTGCTCAATGCCAACGACTTGTTGCGTGATGCCTGATGGCTTGCACCGTTATCCCGATACGTTCATTCCAATGCCCTGAAACAGGATCAGCGGTCGTACGCGCGACACGGTCCGCTGCTATGCCTTCTCATGGGAGAACAGGTTTCAGGCCAGCCAGGACGTAGCTGGAAACTCAGGCGTGACCGTGGCCCCGGCGCCAGCCAGGAACGCGAAGATCAAAGGTGCCAGTCCGTAGCAGGAGGTGGCAGATGTTATTCATGGTCCGTTGGTCCATCAGTCCGCAACAACGTAACAGCGCGATCGAACGTTTTCTCAAGACCGGTGGCGCCCCACCCGCAGGCGTCAAAATGCTGGGGCGCTGGCATGCCGTCGGCGGCTCCAGCGGCGTGGGCATTGCGGAGGCCAGTGATCCAGTGGCGATTCAGAAGTGGGTGCTGGAATGGAGCGACCTCATGAACATGGAAGTCCACGCCGCATTGACCGATGAACAGGTGGCGCCGCTGCTCGCTGCCGCGGTCGGCAAGAAATAGTTGTCCAGGCGGCGGGTGCCCCTCGCCGCCTCCCTTCTGATTCACTACTTTTTCATCCCGATCCGCTGCCGCATCTCGGCGGTGATCGTCTGCCGGGTTTTCTTCAGGTTGGCCCAGGGTTCATCGCCCACCTCGGCCAGGCGCTCATGCACGGTGTGCAGGCTCCATTGATTGGCGCCCTTGAGCTCAGCCACTTCTTCGCGAAAGACCGGTACCGACACTGGCAACCCTTCGCGGCTGCGCACGGCATAAGCGCAGATCGTGGTGGCGCCGAGGCCGTTGCGCAGGTAATCGATGAAGATGCGCCCAACCCGGTTTTTCGGCCCCGACACCGCGGAAAATCGTTCCGGCAGCAGCTTGGCCATGTGACTGACAATCGCGTGGCTGAAGTCCTTGACCTCGTCCCAACCGTGTTTGCGGGTCAGCGGTACGACCAGGTGAATCCCCTTGCCGCCACTGGTCTTGAGAAACGCCTTGAGCCCCAGCTCATCGAGCACCGTGAGGGTCAGCCGGGTCGCTTCGACCATGCTCTTCCAGGGCAGCGCCGGGTCCGGGTCGAGGTCGAGGACGAAGCGGTCGGGCTTGTCCAGATCGACCGACGTGGCGTTCCAGGTGTGCAGCTCCACGGTGCTCATCTGCACCGCGCCAATCAGGGCTTCGGCACTGTTGATGACCATCATCGGTTGGCCTGTCAGTGCCTTGTCCAGGGTGATAATGCCGGGTATGGCCAGATTCTCGGCGTTCTTCTGAAAGAACAGTTCGCCGGTGATGCCGTCCGGTGCGCGCACCAGCGCCACCGGCCGGTCCTTGAGTTGCGGCAGAATCCACTCGGCGACACTGGCGTAATACTCCGCCAATTGCATCTTGGTGGTGCCGCTGCTGGCGTCGATCACCCGATCCGGATGCGTGATGCGCACCTTGCCCTGCTCCAGGCCGACTTGTGACGGTGCGGGTGTGGCTTGAGTAGGTTGCTTTTTGCTGGCTGAGGTCTTCACGGTTTTCGGCACCTCCTCGGTGATTTCTTCGGCAGGCTTATCCTCGCGCAGACCGTGGAACACAGCATGGCGCACCGAGCCGTCCTTGGTCATTTCGGCAAAGGCTACTTCCGCCAGGAGGCTGGGTCTGAGCCAATGCACCCCCTTGGCCTCGAACCCGGTAGGCGGGTTGACCACCGAGGGCTTTTTCGTCTGCAGTGGCTTCAGTTGTTCGTAAAGACGCTTGAGAGTTGCCTCGTTGAACCCGGTGCCGACCTTGCCGGCATAGCGCAATTCACCGCTGTCGCGGTCGTGCAACCCCAGCAGCAACGCGCCAAAAGCACTGCGCGCACCTTTGGGATCGGTGAAGCCGACCACGACGAATTCCTGCCGATGCTTGCACTTGAGTTTGATCCAGTCACTGGTGCGCCGGGACACGTAAGGCGAGCCCAGGCGTTTGCCGATCAAGCCTTCCATCTGCATTTCGCAGGCGCTGTTGAGCAAGGCCTCCGGGGACTCGCCGAACGCATCGGAAAATCGCAACAACGGGTTTTCATTGAGTTTGAGTACAGTCGCCAGCGCCGCCCTGCGCTCCTCGACAGGCACTGCGCGCAGGTCCACACCGTTGAGGTACGGCAAATCGAACAGGTAGTAGACAATGTTGCCACTACGGCCGGCATCGAAGGCGTTTTGCAGCGCTTGAAAATCCGGAACGCCCTGCTCGTCGGCCACCACCATTTCGCCGTCGAGCCAGGCCGACTCCAGGCCCAGCGCCGCTAGTGCCCGGGCCTGCTCAGGCAATTTGTGAGTCCAGTCGTGACCGTTGCGGGTAAAGAGATTGACCTCGCCGTGGTCGATACGGGCCATCACCCGGTAGCCGTCGAACTTGATCTCATAGCTCCATTCGCCGCTCGGCGCGGATTCGACCAGCGTCGCCAGTTCAGGCTTGAGCAGCTCCGGCAGCCTGGCTTTGCGGGCGCCTGTCAGTGATGGCGACTTTTCCTTGCGCGCCTTGGCCGGCGCTTTTTTGATCGGTTTGGATTGCCCTGCACCGTGCTTGTTTTCCACGATGGTGCGGTCGCTGAGTACGCTGTCGGGCTCGGCGGCGACCACGTCGTAATCGCTTTCGGGCCTGGCCGCGCCGTCCTGATGCTTGATCAGAAACCATTGCTCCTGCTTGCCCGGCATGTGCGTGCGCACGAGGTTCCACAGGCCGCCGAGCTTCTCCCCTTGCAACTCGAATTTCAGCCGGCCCTTGGCGTACGCCTTGGCTGGGTCGTCCTGGGGAATCCACACCCCACGGTCCCAAACGATCACCTCGCCGGCGCCGTAATGCCCTTCGGGAATGGTGCCCTCGAACGTGGCGTAATCGAGCGGATGGTCTTCGACGTGGATTGCCAGGCGCTTGACCTTGGGGTCCAGCGACGGGCCTTTCGGCACGGCCCAACTTTTCAGCGCGCCATCGAGCTCCAGGCGAAAGTCATAGTGCAGGTGCGAGGCGTCATGTTTCTGAATGCAGAATTGCAGCGCATGATCCTTCACCGCTTTTTTGCCCGAACGCTTGGCGGCGGCCGGTTCCGGAGTCGCCACAAAGTCACGCATGCGGTTGTAATCGTCCAGGGTCTTGTTCATGGCTTACCGGGTGCTCGCTGCCGGCGCTGAATCGGCACGTCTCTACATCAGCAGAGCGACAGGTCCGGAATAAAATTCCATCGCCATTGAAATCGCCCGGACAGACGGCTGGGTTTATCGGGATGATCGCTCATAGCCTTGATGCGCAACTTCTTGCGCAGTTATTCCTCTCAAAAACACCTCAACAACGCTGAACGCCAGGTGGATCAAGCCCTCCAGCCGAGTGCGCAACTTCTTGCGCACCACTGCGCAACTTCTTGCGCACTTTTTCAGGTGATCGTTGCCGAAAAACTTCTCCGCGTTTGAAAAATCGCCTCAACCCACTGATTTATATGGCCCTAATCATTTCTGGCACGGTCCTTGATAACAGTCAGGCACCCACCGGGCGATACCGCCTCCCGGGCACCCTCACTTTTAGCAAGGAGCACATCCATGGCTACACCAGCGTACATGTCCGTTACCGGCGAAAAACAAGGCCTGATCACTGCCGGCGCGTTCACCGCCGACTCCGTTGGCAACACCTACCAGGAAGGTCACGAAGACCAGGTCATGGTTCAGGCGTTCAGCCACGACGTGATCATCCCGCGTGACCCACAGTCCGGCCAACCGACCGGTCAGCGTGTACACAAGCCAGTCGTGATCACCAAGGTCTACGACAAGTCTTCGCCACTGCTGCAAGCGGCACTGACCTCCGGCGAGCGCATGAGCGAAATCGTTATCCAGTGGTACCGCACTTCGGCTCAAGGTACCCAAGAGCACTACTACACCACCAAACTGGAAGACGCGATCATCGTCGCCATCAACAACAAAATGCACAACTGCCAGGATCCGTCGAACTCGCACTTCACGCACCTGGAAGAAGTGCAATTCACCTACCGCAAAATCACCTGGACCCACGAAGTATCCGGTACTTCGGGTTCCGATGACTGGCGTGTTCCAGTCGCTTAATCGCGGCTGACGGTTCCAAACATCGGCCAGCTCTGCTGGTCGATGTCATTTGCGCCTTCCAGGAATTTTCGCGTCCGTTGATCCCGCTTTCGGGTGTCGGCGTGCGCCGCAGCACTGCACGAGGAACAAGGGATGTTCGCGCCGGCCAATCAGACTCACTTTGCCCTGACTGTCGAAGGTCTGGAAAACGATCTCCAGGTCCTTGCCCTGCAAGGTCGGGAAGCCATCAGCCAGCCTTTTGTGTTTGAGGTGGAGCTGGTCAGCGAGCAGCCGTCCCTGGACCTCGAAACGCTATTGCACAAACCGGCCTTCTTGCAGCTCTCGCCTGACGGCAGCGGCATTCATGGCCAGATCTACCGCGCCGCCCAGGGCGATTCGGGCAAACGCCTGACCCGCTACGCCGTGACCCTGCGCCCGCAGCTGTCCTACCTGGCGCACCGCATCAACCAACGCATCTTCCAGAACCTCACCGTGCCGAAAATCATCGGCATGGTCCTCGAAGAGCACGGCATCCAGAGCAATGCCTACGAATTCAAAGTCGGGGCGATTTATCCCGAGCGCATTTACTGCGTTCAGTACGATGAATCGGACCTGCAGTTCATCCAGCGCCTGTGCGAGGAAGAAGGTATCCATTACCACTTCCAGCACAGCGCCACGGCCCACAAGCTGGTGTTCGGCGATGACCAGACGGTGTTCCCGAAACTCGCGCCCGTGGCCTATCAGCAAGACTCCGGCATGGTCGCCAACGACCCGGTGATCAAGCGCTTCGACCTGCGCCTGGAAACCCGCACCAGTCGCACCACCCGCCGCGACTACGACTTCGAAAAACCGCGCCTGAAACTGGAAAGCGAGAACCGTGGCGACGCCCTGCCCGACCTCGAAGACTACGATTACCCCGGCCGCTTCATCGACCGCGAGCGTGGCAAGCACCTGGCCAAACGCGCCCTTGAGCGTCACCGCAGCGACTTCCAGTTGGCCGAAGGCCGAAGCGATCAGCCGTTGCTGGTCAGCGGCCACTTCCTGGCCCTGACCCAACACCCCAAGGCCAAGTGGAACGACCTGTGGCTGCTGACCGAAATCCTCCACGAAGGCAAACAGCCGCAAGTGCTGGAAGAGTCGGTGACCAGCAGCACCACCAACCTCAAAGACGATTTCCACCAGGGCTACCGCAACCGCTTCCAGGCCACCCCCTGGGACGTGCCGAACCGCCCGCCGCTGAACCACCCCAAACCACGGATCCTCGGCAGCCAGAGCGCCGTGGTCACCGGGCCCAAGGGTGAAGAAATCCACTGCGACCAATACGGCCGCGTCAAAGTGCAATTTCACTGGGATCGCGAAGGCCAGGCCGACGACAAAACCAGCTGCTGGCTGCGCGTCTCCTCCGCCTGGGCCGGCGCCCATTACGGCGGGATCGCCATTCCACGCATCGGCATGGAAGTGCTGGTCAGCTTCCTCGAAGGCGACCCCGACCAACCGCTGATCAGCGGCTGTCTGTACCACAAGGAAAACGTCGTCCCGTACGCCCTGCCGGCGAACAAGACCCGCAGCACCTTCAAAACCCTGAGCTCTCCGGGCGGCGGCGGTTTCAACGAGCTGCGCATCGAAGACAAAAAAGGCCAGGAACAGATCTTCCTGCACGCCCAGCGCGACTGGGACGAGAACGTCGAACACGACCAGAAAATCCGTGTCGGCAACGAACGCCACGACACCGTCGAGCAAAACAGTTACAGCGAATTCAAGGCCGAAGAACACCACACCGTCTATGCCGATCGCAAAGTCGAAGCCCGCGCCAACGACCACCTCACCGTGGGCGTCAACCAGCACATCAAGGTCGGCACCGGCCAATTCATCGAAGCCGGCCAGGAAATCCACCTGAGCAGCGGCATGAAAGTCGTGCTCGAAGCCGGCAGCGAACTCACCCTCAAGGGCGGCGGCAGCTTCATCAAGATCGACGCCAGCGGTGTCACCCTCAGCGGCCCGGCGATCAACATGAACTCCGGCGGTAGCCCGGGCAGCGGGACGGGGGCGGCACCGCTGATGCCTGGGGCACTGAAACAGACTGATGCCGACAAGGCTGGCGCGGTACTGACGCCGGCGCAGATTAATACGCTGAAGCGCAACGCGCCGTTCTGTGAAGAGTGCGAGAAGTGCAAGGCAGGTGCTTGTGCGATCTGATCTGATGACTCCACAGGCTTGGTTGGCTGAACGGCCGTTGCGGACGGGTGAGCGGTTGTACTTGATTGTTAGCGCGGCCAGTGATGCCGAGCCACTGAAGGCCTTCTACCAGCAACATATGGCGCCGGAACTGATTCCGATCTGGAGCGGCACGCCTTACGCCGATTGGCAGCCCGTCATGCCTTACCTCGCCGAGCTGAAACCCAATGCTGGTTTTCTGCAATGGATCACCGAAACCGATGCCCAGGACTGGGGTTGGCTGGCAGTGTCCACCAGTACGCCGGACGTGGTGTTCGAGCACCTGCGCAGTTTGACCCAGGTGCGTATGCCCGATGGGACCGAAGTGTTTTTCCGGTTCTGGGACGGGCGACATATTTACCCGATTCTTGAAGGGCTGGGTGCTGGCGCGGGTGAAGTATTGCCGGTGTTTGACCGCTATCTGATCAATGGCCAGAGCCTGGAAGTGGGGCCGAGGGCCGTGCCGCCAGCGAAGGAATGGCCGTGGTGGGAGGTGCCGCAAAAGTTGCTCGATAGTTTGACGGAAAAAGATCACACCACCGTTGTCGACAACCTGATGCAGTGGCTGGGAGAGGACTGCCCGGAACTGTTCTTCGCCTTTCCCGAAAATAACTTGCGCCAAAAGGTCGAGCGCTTCGTTCGCCAACAACCCAATACAGAAGATTTGGCAGAGCGTCTTGCTGCTCAGCTGACAAAGGAAGTCACGTCATGAATACCCCGATTGGTACCTTGGTCCTGCGCGTGCTGGACGCCAAAACCCCTGACGTGAACCTGATTCTCAAAGACTTCAAGAACTGCCTGAGCGATTACAAGGAATGGGCGGATGGCTTCCTGACCGGTTGGGCACTGGATGTCGACCAAACCTTCAAGGTCGGCAATGAAGTCAGCGTGACCAAACGCAAGACCAAAACCGGTAAGGTCGAGACCTACGCGACCTGCCCTCTGGCAGGCGACTTCACGCTGATCCACATGTTCGAGTCAGCACGATTCGTACCGATCGGCAACACACCTGTGAAACTGGAACCCGTCACCAAAGGTACTTTCTACGACGACGTCACCGGCCCCGTTATTGAAACAACGATCGGCCCGAGCGGCATCAAGGTGATCGACGGCTGCAAGAAGGGCCAGATGTATCGCATCACCTTTTTCCCGAACGTATCCCAAAGCAATGTCAAAGCACTCTACGACTCCTACCAGGGAGTGATCGGCAATCTGAACGGCTGGTTGCAAAGTGAATGGTCGAGCAAGTTCCAGCCTCAGTGGGCCAGTTACTCGGCTGCTGACCGCGCGGGCCGTTCCGTCATTCTGTTGAAACGGGCGATGGATGGTCTGGAGAAGGCGCTGCTCAGGTTGTGGGATGACATCAAAAGCCTGTTCGAACTGCTCGCACACCCAAAGGAAAACCTCGAAAAGCTGCGCAAGTACCTGTCGGATGTCGAGATCGACAAGCTCTACACCGCGTCCAAGGAGTCCATTGCTTCGGGTCTGCTGATCCTCAGTGACGAACCATTGATGTTCATTTACGTCTCGGCGATTGTGGCGTGGGTCGGCATGCTGCCACCGCAAGTCATCGTTGACGTGGTGACGGCCATTGCGTCGGAATTCCTGATCAACGTGGTATTGGGTATTTGCCTCACTGGCGGTGCCGGGATCGCGGTGCGGGTGGGGACCAAAACCCTGTCCACGGTCAAGTCCGGCACAGCGCTCAAATACCTTGAAGAACTGGCCGCGAAACTGATGAGTCTGAGCGGCAAGCACAGCCTGCCAGCGCACGCGGAGGTTTCCAAGCCACTGATTGCCAGTGCCAAGAGCGTACCGATGAAGCCGACCAAAACGGCGGCGCTCAAAATCGACGAGGCAGCCGCCAACGGTTCTAAAAATCAGCTGCCGAAGACTACAGATACGCCGAAGCAGGAAGTGAAAGACGCTTCTTCGTTTCCGCGTGGCAAGAAAGAAAAACAGACTACTCTCGCACCAAAGGAAAAGGTCGACGACGCTTCTACTCAGTCGAAAACACCTGACGACAAAAGCGCTGCCTGTGCAAAGAAAACCTGCACCAATGGTTGCCCGGTATCGATGGTTACTGGCGAAGAGCTGCTGACGCTGACCGACGGTGAACTCGGTGGCCTGCTGCCCTTCAGCTGGACGCGCCTCTATCGCACCAGCGCCGCAGAAATCGACTGTGGCCTCGGTTACGGCTGGAGCCATGCCTTGGCGCAACGCGTCGACATCAACGACGGTGAGGTGGTCTGGACCGACCACGAAAACCGCGTCACCACCTTCCCGTTGCCCAGCGTGCAGCGCCCGGCGATCACCAACAGCCTGTCCGAAGCGGCAATTTTCCTTGGCGACGATCCGTCCGAATTGATCCTCACCCAAGCCGGCGAACGCACCCAGTTCTACCACTTCCGCTACAACAGCAAAGGCGCGACGCTGATCGCCATCAGCGACAACTACGACAACCGCCTGCACATCACCCGTGACATTCACGGACGAATCAAACGTGTCGATAACGGCGCCGGTCGCGCCCTCCTCGTGCGTTACGACCGCAAACACATCGTCGCCATCGACTACCAGCAGTTTAGCCCGGCGGATAACCTGGAAGATGCCTGGAGCACTGTCCAGACCCTGGTCACCTATGGCTACGACGCCCAGCACCGCCTGATCGAAGCCAAAAACGCAGCCGGTGAAGCCGAGCGTTATGCCTATAACGAGCAGAACGTCATTCTCGAGCGGCAACTGGCGGGTGGTGCCAGCTTCTACTGGGAATGGGAAAAAGAAGGCAAGTCAGCCCGCTGCATCCATCACTGGGCAAGCTTCTCGCAGATGGACGCGCATTACGCCTGGGATGACAAGGGCAGCGTCACCGTTACCAACGCTGACGGCAGCGAAGAGGTCTACACCCACGACGATCAGGCTCGACTGGTCGCCAAAGTCGACCCGGATGGTGCCGAACACCTGAAGGCCTACGATGACAAGGGCCGTCTGATCGCCGAAAAAGACCCACTCGGCGCCGTCACCGAATACCAGTACAACGAAGCCGGTCGACTGGTTGCGGTGATTCCGCCGGAAGACGCCACCACCACTTACGAGTACTACCACGGCTACGTCCGGGTGGTGAACCGTGGCCCGGCAAAGTGGACATACTGGCGCAACGATCAGGGCGACATCACCGAACAAGTCGACCCGGATGGCAATTCGACCCACTACAGTTACAACCGCCAAGGCCGTCTGCTGGAAATCCGTCACCCCGACGGCAGTCGTCATCAACTGGGCTGGAACAACCTCGGCCAACTGCTCGAAGAACAGTTACCGGACGGCGGCCAGCGCAAATATCGCTACGACGCCTTGGGCCGGCAGATCACCCGTCAGGACGAAAGCGGCGCGATCACCCACTACCAATGGGACGCTGCCAACCGCCTCGCGCAAATCACTTTGCCAGGCGGCGCTACGCGCGCATTCACCTACAACGCCTACGGCAAAGTCACTGCCGAACGTGATGAACTGGGCCGCGTCACCCGCTACGAATACGCCGATAACCTGCACTTGGTCAGTCGTCGCATCAATCCGGACGGCAGCCAGTTGCGCTACCGCTACGACAACTCGCGCCTGCTGCTCAGCGAGATCGAAAACGAACGTGGCGAGCACTACCACCTCGATTACTACCCGAACGGCCTGATTCAGCAGGAAACCGGCTTCGACGGTCGCCGCACTGCATACGAGTACGACCTCAACGGCCAACTGCTGAAGAAAACCGAATTCGGCGAAGACGGCAGTGAGTTGGTCACCGAATACCAGCGCGATGCCGCCGGCCGCTTGCTGGTGAAAACCCTGGCCGATGGCGAGGAAATTCACTACACCTATGATGCATTCGGCCGTTTGGTCAACGTCGACGACGGTCATTGGCCCCTCGCCTACGAATATGACCTGCAAGACCGCTTGATCACCGAACATCAGGGCTGGGGCACCACGCGTTACGAATACGACAAACTCGGCCAACTGAACCACTGCCGCCTCCCCGACGGCAGCAAACTCGACTACCGTCACCAACCCGGCGGTCGCCTGAGCAGCATCGACCTCAACGGCTCGCGCCTCACCACGCACCAGTTCAGCGCTGGTCGCGAACAACAACGCCAGCAAGGCTTGCTGCACAGCCAATACCAATACGACGAACAAGGCCGACTGCAAGCTCACACCGTCAGCCAGCAGGACCGTAACCTGTTTCGTCGTCGCTACGCCTACGACGCAAACGGCAATCTTGCGGGTATCGACGACAGCCGAAAAGGCAACCGCAGCTACCATTACGATCCGCTCGATCGCCTGATCAGTGTGCGCGGAGCTACGCCTGAAAGCTTCGCCCACGACCCGGCGGGCAACCTCCTGGGCCAAGGCGACCAGCCGGCCGCGAATCTTGCCAACGTCAAAGGCAACCGCCTGCTCATGCAGGGCGACCGCCACTATGACTACGACGCCCACGGCAACCTGATTCGCGAACGTCGCGGCACCGGGCAGAAACTCGTCACCGAATATCGTTACGACTGCCAGCACCGTTTAATCGGCGTCAGCCTGCCGGGTGGCAGCACCGCGAGCTACAAATACGACGCCTTCGGCCGACGCATCGCCAAAACCGTAGACGGCCAAACCACAGAATTCCTGTGGCAAGGCGAACGCCTCATCGCTGAAAGCGCCGACAACCGCTATCGCACTTACATTTATGAACCCGGCAGCTTCCGCCCTTTGGCGATGCTTGATGGCGAAGGCCCGCTGAGCGCTACACCTTTCTATTACCAACTCGATCATCTCGGCACGCCACAAGAACTCACCGACTACAGCGGAGAGATCATGTGGTCGGCTAAATACCGGGCCTACGGCAACCTCGCTACGCTGGATGTCGCTGAAATCGACAACCCGCTGCGCTTCCAGGGTCAGTACTTCGACGCCGAAACGGGCTTACATTACAACCGGCATCGCTACTACAATCCGGGCACTGGGCGGTTTTTGACGCCGGATCCGATCAAGCTTGCGGGTGGGTTGAACAACTACCAGTATGTGCCTAACCCTACGGGATGGGTGGATCCGTTGGGGCTGAGTTCAACGTGTCCTGGTCCTGATTGCAAGCTGCCTAGTAACTCAGCGAACGCGACGAAACCTGATCATTTGCCAATGTCTCAGGAGAAATTCGACGAAATCATTGATATGAATAAGTCGGATCGGCCACCAAATCCCGGAGATTATCTTCCAGACGATTACATAAGCGCTCATAGAGAGCTTTTCGCAAAAGAGGGAGGATCCTTCGTGGTAATCGAAAGCTGGATCAAAGGTTCGAAATATCCAAGCTTTCCACCACGGAAATTTGTAGGACTGTCCTCCGAAATGGAAGATGTTGTCGCAAAATATCGAGCCGCTGGCAACGATTGGAGGGTACTAAACAACGAACTAAACCTTGGAGCAAAAACTCTGGAGGGCGACGGGATATATATCGTTAGAATCAAGCCTGATGACCCAAGATTCAGATATGAAATGCCTAATGGCAAGGAAAATGGTGCGTATCCGAACGAATGGGTTCCAGGTGGAGCAACCAAAAGCGGAACAAAAGAAGCGGCTTTGATCGGCTCTGAAAGTGTCACCCATGATAGCGATGTGGGAACATTGTTGAAAAATTTTGATGACTGGGAAAAACTACAATGAAAACCACGTTCGAAACTGCCTTAGACCAACATGAAATCTCTGACTTCTTCAAAGGAAATGGCATCTACTTCGCCCGAGGATCCGAGTGGGGCGATCATCTATACATAAGTAACTGGCAAGAGATGTGTAGCGTACTTAAAACCCAAACAGCCGCGCAGAATCTGCTGACAACTATATTTGAAGAGTACGTAAAATACCTCGATGAAAGCTACGAAGATGCTGAAGGGTTATTTTCAAACATAGCCGCGTACTACATAGCAAGAAGCATGTTTCCATTTTTATCGGCCGACAACTACGACCTTATTGAAAGCCTTAACAACAAGAGCAAAGAGCAGATAGGCCGTTCATTTAGACTCTTGAGAAATGAATATGACACAAAAAACAAAAACCTGCAAAAATACTCATTCGAACAAGAAGTTCAAAAAATAAAAAGAAATGGCTGCACCATCGAACTAGAGACCTTATAAATATAAAAAGCCAAATCAAAAAATCCACCTAGCGATTACTTTCAAACTTATACAAACAGAATAAAAGAAGAAGAAAGGAAGAAGAAAAGGGGACAGATTTATTTTCCACACTATGAAAATAAATCTGTCCCCCTTTTGGCTCCTTGGCTCGGGGAGGCTCCTTTGTCGTTATTGACGAATGGATTGAACGCTCTAGTTATCCAACATTCCCTCCTAGAAAATTTGTAGGATTGCCATCAGAGATGGATACCGTGGTTGCCAAATACAAAGCTAGTGGGGGTAACTGGCAAGTGCTCAACAAGGAGCTCAACCTTGGTGCCTCGGACCTTTCCTCCGCCAAAATCTACCTCGTCAAAATCAAGCCTGATGATCCTAGATTTAAATATGAAATTCCAAATGGCAATGAAGCAGGTGCCTATCCAAAAGAATGGGTACCTGGAGGCGAAACAAAAAGCGGAACGAAGGAAGCTGCCCTGATCGGGTCCGAAAAAATCAATCACGGAGCTGACATGGACAAACTTCTGAGCCAATTTGACGACTGGGAACAACTCCAATGATCAGCAACTTTGAAAAAGCGCTAAATAGAGACGAATTCCCAGCCTACTTCAGAGGGGCTGGCATTTATTTCACGAAAGATCCTGACTGGGGAACTCAGCTACACATCATTAACTGGCAAGGACTTTGCGGCTTTCTAAAAACACAAAAAAGTCCAGAGCCCATATTAGCAAACGCGTTCAAAAAATACGTAGCAACCATTAATAACACCGTAGAAGATGCAAATGATCTTCTCGAAAATATTGGCTGTTATTACTACATGCGAAAAAAGATTCCAGCCCTAGCTGCAAATGGGTTCGATCTAATCCGCGACATGTCTAGAAATGAAAAGCAGATAATATCTAACTCCATGGGATTCCTGCGTCAAGAACTGAACAAAGCCAACAACGCACAAGACATTGAGCTTTACAATCGGCGAATGACAAAACTTCTAAATGATGGCGGACCAACAAATCTAGAAAATTTATAAACATAAAATAAGGACAGGTAAAAAGGTGACAGATTTATTTTCCAGCTATATATCTAAGCACTCATGAAAATAAATTCACCCCCTTTTGACTCACAAACACTATCCACGGCCACCCTATTTCCGAAGAAGCATTTAAAAAACTCACAAAAGCGAAGATAAACTGGATGGACACTAAAAAAATTATTGAACTTGGCGGAACAGTCACATTTGATGACATCTCCCACTTCAACCAGCTTATCGACATTTCGATGATCGCTGATGATTTAAAGGAGGATCTATTCCAAGCCGTCTTCCCACACGATCAACTTATCGATATAGGTTGGTACCCTGAATTCTGTGAAAACGGCACATTTAGAGCTTCTTTAATTAAAGCCTACGACTGGGAGCACCCAGCATTCAGCGAAAAATCAAAAAACTGGACCGAACTAAACAAAGCAATTTCCAATGCTTTAAACAAACTAGAAAAATGATCGCCCGAGCGCTCACAAAAAAACCTCCTTTTGTTCTTTCACAAGAAAATGCCAGACACAAATAAAAGAATCATAATCCCCGGAGATTCCGTACTCGAAGCACTAGCGGAGATAGAATTCATCCTAATATCTCTACATAGAATGGGTAGCCATTACAGTGATAAACCTATTGCAGACTACCAACGCGCGACAACGGATTTTATAGACAACGAAAAAATCATACAAAAACTCGCTAAGGCACGACGAATACTAAGCGAAAACTTTGACAATACGCGCAGCGAAGACGAACTGGACGACATAGAAAGACACGTGAAAAACATTAAGTTCTGGAAGCCTTAACCAAAAGCAGACAGCTTCATATTCTACGCCAAGCCTCCTTTCTTTTTAGTTTATCTTAAGCCAATAAAAGAGAAATGGGCGCCCCCCCCACTTTACTGTTTCTACCCGCCCCTCAGTTAGGCCTTAAGGAGCAAAAATGAAATTCTGGAACGATATCGATGGCAGCATTTTTTTCAACCAGGTTTTCAAGACTTCCGTAGCGATTGGCCTCGTTGAACTTTTCACAGTAAGTATCGACAACAACAGACCAACGATAATACTGGAGTTTGACATCGAAGAACTTCCTGACACCCCTCCTGAAAAATGGAAAAAAGCTGAATTCAACACATGCCGCATCGGTTTAAACTGCAGCGAAATCAGCAACCTGACGATCAAAAACATACCTACAAAAGAAAAACTCAATGTAACAATCACTCAGAGCGAAAACATTTTCACGATCCATGCTTCGAACAGCAGCTCGATAATTGAATTCACAACAAAATCCCCGCTAATTTGTGGACCCTCAGTTTATATGAACGACAAAAAACCCGTGCTCATTTAAAAACAAAATCCGACTCATTTTTCTGCCCTTTGAGTCGTCTGACAAAAGCATCGGACATTTCCCGTAACCCCCATCTTTCACGATGAAAAAGTTTCCACACGATTCCCTCGATTCCCTCCAACTCAGCCAAGCAACCCAACACGCCGTCAGCGCCCGCCTCCGCAACCCCAAAAATCCCGACCCCATCAGCCACGTCTTCACCCTTCTCCCCAACATCCGCACCGAAACCCTGTTAAGCCACGCCTGCGAAACCCTCGCCTCGCTCAACGTACTGACCACCGACCTTGCCTGTGAACTCGATGGCTCGCACCGCAGCCTGGCGCTATCGATTCAGCAATTGGCTGTACTGGGTGAGTTGTTGGTAAACCGGGCGCTGGACAACCTCGACCCGACCGGTGGGGCGTCCGATGCTCAGGAGGTTCAACCATGACTCGATACATGCCGATTACCGGCATCGACTGCACGATCCCTTCCCTGCTGATCGACACCGAAGCACCTGTCGACGTGTTGCACGACACGGCGGCGCATCGCATTCGTTGCGTCACTCAACTGTTGGAAACGCTGTCTATGGGCGAAGCGCCTGGCGGTGACGCTGCGCTGTTACAAGAGTTTGCGCGGGTATTGGTCATCCCATTGCGGGACGGCTGCGATTTGCTGGACGTGGTCGGGCGACGGTTACGGGTGCAGCTATAATTCCGCCAATAAAAATGGGCGACTCCGACTCCAGGTCGCCCATTTTTATATCCGACGTTTAATATCATTCCTCAAATTGATCCACACAGCATTTCGCAAGAGGTTGCTAAAATATCGCCTGCAAATTTATTGATATAGGAGCAATAGCCTTCAAACGTCCACTATATTGGACTCTACCGCAAAATCGTGACCACCCAGGAAACCCAAAAACTGACACTTCGGTCAAGTAATTTCCGCACTGAGAAATATTGGTTTTCAACCAGTGTTCAATTTATGCTTGAGCTCACAGTATGGAGGCTGTGATGAATGTTCAAACTCAGACGGAAAACATGGGCGTTACTTTTGGTCTACATCGTAGGTGTCAGTGGTTATATCTACTACCTTTACGTCGAGACCCAAGGAATCCTCACTGACAACATTAATAACAAGCTGCTGCATGCCGCGTTGGGCGCTTCGGCCATCCTCGGCGACCGCTACCATGACAATCTGATCGACAAACAGTCGAAAACGGAAGCGCAAGACTGGGATGCCATTCAGCGGCTCTCCAGGTTCAACGAGTCCATGGGCACCGCGTTTGTCTACAGCGTGGTCAAACGCGCTGGGGAAGCCTATCTGATCAGCTCCAGCGCATCGAAAAAAGAAATTCAAGAGCAGAATTTCGTACGTTTTTTCGATCCTTATCCCGATGCCAGTCAGGCTTTGCTCGACAGTTTCGAGCGCACTGAGCCCACCTGGATCGATTACTCGGATCACTGGGGAGACTTTCGCGCTGTCTTCGTCCCAATGAAGTCCCAGGACGGAACGGTTTATGTGGTGGGGGCGGAGATGACGTTGGCGGATTACTACCACCACCTCAATCAGGACTCCCTGCACCATATCATCCTTGCCATTCTGGTATTTCTCGCCTTCAGTCTTTTACGCATGCGTGCGCATCTTCAGCAACTGCAAATAAACGAACAGGTATTGAATCAGGCAAAAAATGCCGCCGAGGACGCTGATCGTTCAAAAACCAGATTCTTGGCCACCATGAGTCATGAAATCCGCACCCCCATGTACGGGGTTATCGGCGCGACCGAGTTGTTGGCTGGGTCTGCCCTCACTCCAGAGCAAAACAATCTGGTCAAAACGATTCATACCAGTGGACGAACCCTGTTGTCTCTGATCGACAATATTCTTGACTTGGCAAAAATCGAAGCGGGCAAACTTGAATTGAAGCCTCGTGTATTCGACGTGAGAGTACTGGTTTCATCCAGTATTGAAATGATCCGGCAAAACATTCAGGACAAGCCAATACTCCTTGAGGCCCAGGTCTCACCGGACGTTCCGCCGTGGGTCAAAGCCGATAGCGATTGCCTTCGCCAGATATTGATCAACTTGTTGGGCAATGCGGTCAAATTCACCGAAGCCGGACAAGTATCACTCGTGGTCACGACTCGTGGTTACGGCCCTCGAGCGCGCCTCGACTTCTCCATACGCGATACCGGCATAGGTATCCCCCTGGCTCGGCAAAGCAGCCTGTTCAAGCCCTTTACCCAGTTTAAAGGGCCGACCAGTCAACGCTTTACCGGGAGTGGGCTCGGTCTTTCCATTTGCAAGAATCTGGTCGAGGCACAACAGGGGACGTTGTCCTTTACCAGTCAGCCTGGCGTTGGATCGACGTTCTTTTTCTCACTCCCCATGGAGCTTTTTTCAGTTTCGGAGATGCCCATCGAGAACAATCAGGCAGCGGTTGGTTTCGACGCTTCTTTTGCCCAGGATTATCCACTGGATATCCTGCTGGTGGAGAATCATCCAATTAACCAGAAAGTTGCTCTGGCGATGTTACAGGCATTGGGTTATACGCCTGACCTCGCGTCAAATGGCCTGGAGGCGGTCAATCAATGTATGACATCGACTCCGGATATCATTTTCATGGATATCAATATGCCTGTTATGGATGGATTAGCGGCCATGCGTAAAATCCGCCAACGACCACTGGGCGATACTTGCTATATCGTTGCTTTCACCGCAAACGCTTTTTCGAGCGAGATTGAACGTTTCAGGGCCGCCGGAGCCAATGATATTTTAACCAAACCGACAAGTTTTCAGTCCTTGACCCGAGTGCTTCAACGAGCAGCCAATTACCGACAGCAGCTCCAGGCCAGCACTCGGGGAGTGGATACCATTTCAAGTTGACGCCAGATTCTGGCTGTTGATGGCGTACACCGTATCCTGACTCGGATTGGCTCCATCATCCAATAAAAATGGGCGACCCCAAGGCCGCCCATTCTTATATCCGAAACTTTTAAACAGCACCTCCCAAAGAAGGTGTTCGCCCAGTGTAATGGCCTGGCAATCCATGCACCGGTAAAGAGCCCTGACACCGGGCGAACGGGAAGGATTTTAATAGAATTTGGCAGATATGTCCTCGTGTACAAACATGAAATTTATGCACGTAATATTTCGTAAGGTTCCGCTTACACAACGTCTACAAACTTCTTAAACGCACCGGTTCGACCATTAAAATTGATTGTTCTGATACAGCTATCTGCACAAGAACAAACAATACGTACAAGTAATGATCAGCTTGGGTGCTGGCTGGCCACTTTCAGCACATCGTTGCACGTCAGCACAACGCTCTGCCCTACGTTCAGATCTTTCAATTTCGCCGAACAGCATGGCGCAAAAAGCTCCGACTCAATACCCGGTCATCTCCAGATACCCCTGCCCCCCGTGACTGCCGCTCAGCCGCACCGGCCCTTCCCAATAAGGAATGCGCAAGTCCATCCAGGCCTTGGGGTTGAGGGCGTCGATGGTAATTTCGAGGTGCTTGCCCGGGATGTTGATCGACCAGCGCACAGGCATCGAACGCCCGGCAACCTTGGCGGTGTCTTGTGGTGTGAGTTGGATGTCGTCGGCGTGCAGCAGCTGTGTCTGCCCTTGAGCGTCGATCCAGGTGCCGGTGAGGTATGGCGCGCCGTCCTTTTGCCGCATGCGGTAGAGCATCACCTGCGCGCCGCTGTCCAGGTGCAGGGAGAACCAGTCCCAACCGGTCTGGTTGGCGGTCAGCGGTTGGCTGCTCCACTCGCGGTCAAGCCAGGCCGGGCCGTTGACCGTGTAGGTTTTGCCGTCGATTTCCAGGGTGCCGCTGGCCTGGAAAAAAGGCTGGCTGTAGTAGTACGACGCCTGGCCTTGTTCGGATTTCTGGCTGAAGCCTTTGTCTCCTTGAAGTACCAGTGGCCGGGTTGAGGTCAGTCGAAGCTGGTAGCTGAACACCTTGTCGCGGGCACTGAGTTGCAGGTCTGCCAGCGGGTTTGCGTCGGTGGCCTGACTGCTGAAACGCCAGTCATCGATCCATGCGTTGAACGGCTTAAGGATCACTCCGGCCTGGCCGACGCCACCTCGGGCGTAGCGTTCGGCGGCATGGTGTGCGGTGGCGGATGTCACGGCCGCATGACCCAGCCAGATAGTCTGATTGGCCCAGCCAGGTTGCTCGGGCGTCGCTTTCAAGGCGCTGCGAAACAGCGTCCATTGCGCACCGAACTCGCGCCCCTGATCGTCCTTGAGGTTGGCGGTGACGTACCACCATTCGATGCGAAAGCCATCGTGGGCGCCGTGGTCCGCCGGGAAACTGAACACTCGCCCGGGCACCACTGGGGTAAATGCGGCGGCCTGATGGCCGAGGCCGGCGAAGCCTTTTTCCGGCGCAGGCGTGTTGTCGCAGCCGCTCAGCAATGCCAGCAGCAACACGCCGACTTTAATCTTCATGAGCAAACGTCCTCAGCAGATCCGCCGGTTGCGTGCGATACAGCGAGTACAACGGCCACGCCGATGCGAGCAACGTGGCGAGCAAGGCCAGGCCCATCAACTGCAACAATTGCAGCGGAAATACCCGTAGCGGCAAGCGCCAGCCGAAGGCCTGCACGTTGATCACCGTGTCCAGGCACCACGCCAATGCGATGCCCAACGGCACTGCCAGCACCAACGTCAGCACCGCGAGCAACCAGGTCTGCCCGAGGTTGAGCAGCATCAACTGTCGCCGCGTCACGCCCAGCGCCCACAATGGCGCGAGTTGTCCGAGGCGACTCTGGCTCTGGGTCAGCAGGCTGATGAACAGCGCCACGCCCGCGACGCAAAGGGTCAGGCTGTTGAGTGCGGCAGTGGCGGCGAAGGTGCGCTCGAACACTTGTGTGGACCAACCCTTGAGCCGGGCCTGATCGACGATGCGGCTGTCGTCCAGGGCGAAGCGCGCTTGCAGCGCGGCCAGGAACGCGGGAATCGACGCTGGCTCGATGCGCAGGTTGAAACGGCTGGGTGTCAGCTGCGGCCAGCCGCGCAGCAGGTGATTGATGTTGACCAGCAGATGGCCCTTGGGATTGCCGTAGTCGGCGTAGATCCCGACGATCCGTGGCGACCATGGACCGTTGGGCGTGGCAATGGTCATGTGATCACCCAGGCGCACCTTCAACCGCCGGGCCAGTTGCTCACTGAGCATCAACGCGTCGTCCTTGGCCAGTCGCTCCCAAGGGTCGTCGCCCAAGGCCTCCAGCAACGGCCAGTGCTGGCGATAGGTCGGGTGATCGATCACGCCGAAGACATCCGCCGGCCAGCCCTGTAACTGAATCGACACTTGCCAGTTGGGTAGCACCGCGCTGACTTGGGGTTGTTGTTTGAGCCATGTGTAAAGCTCTCGGGCCTGGGCCGGATTTTGCGGATTGACATACAACTCGGCGGTCAGGCGTTGTTCGAGCCAGTTGTTGAAGGTCTGGCGGAAACCGGCGGTCATGCTGCCGGCGCCGATGTTCGCCGCCAGCGCCAATAACAGCGCCATCAAGGCCAGGCTCAGGGCCGGCAACTGCTGACGGCAGTCGGCGACAAACCATTGGCCGAGCACCGAACGACTGCGCCGCAGCAGCCGGTTGAGCACGCTGTTCAACACCACCGGCAAGGCCAGTGCGGCACCGATCAACAACGCAGCCATCAGCACGAAGCCAGTGCTCAGGCTGTCGCCGAACATCAACGCCAACACCGCGATCAGCGCAGCCATCGCCGCGACCCAACCCTGGTGCAGCAACCAGCGCGCGTGGGCCTGGTGCCAGGCTTGCGGATCGGCCAGCGCCAGCAACGGCAAACGCGCCGCTCGCAACAAACTGTTGGCACCGGCCAGCAACGCGCCGAGCAGGCTCAGACCGATGCCGCTGAACCACCACAGCGGGCTGAGGCTCAACTGTCCCGGCACTTCGGCGCCGTACAAGCCGCGCAAACTGGCGGCGACGTCCGGCAACAGCACGCCGGCCAGCAGGTAACCGCTGACCACGCCAGCGACACCACCGAGCAACGCCAGACCGCCCAACTCGACGGCGAGGCCGGCAATCAACATTCGCGCACTGACGCCACAGGCGCGCAGGGTTCTGAGCAAGCCTCGGCGTTGCTCCAGCGCCAGGCCGATCGCCGCGTGCACGATGAACAGGCCAACCACGAACGACAGAAAGCCCAAGGCATCGAGGTTCAGGTGGAAGCTCTCGGTCAGGCGCGCAAGATTGTTTTCTTCGCTGCTGCTGATGAGCTGGAGTTGGCCCTTGAACCGATCAGGCAGGGTCGCGGTGAAATCCTTGGGCAGCAACAGGCGTGACAGTTGATCGGGCAATTGCAGAATCTGCTGGGCGAAGCCGATGTCCACCAGCAACACACCGGGGGCCATGTCGGGTTGGGCACGCAGTGGCGGCAAGGCGATGCCGCTCTCGGCCGTCGGTGTTTCACCTTCGCGCAAGCCCAACGCCTGCAAGGTCTGCGGCGAAATCCAGGTGCTGCCCGGCGCCGTGAAGAACTCGACAACCTGCTCGATCGGTAACGACCGGCCGGCCACTGCGGAACCGGCCGGCAGCGACACCGGTTCAATGCCCATCAACTGCAAGCGCTGGTCTTCATGGCCCTTGAGCGTCACCCGGCCTCGCAACACGGGCGATACCGGCCATCCCGCGCGACGCAGGTCGATAAACAATTGCTGAGGGAACACCCCGCCGCCGGGTGCGCTGAGGCTGGCTTGAGGTTCGCCGCCGATCAACTGACTGGCCCGCGCGTAGCTTTCCCGTGCCTGACTGTTCAGCGCTTGCACGCCGGTCAGCAGACTGGTGGCGAGCCAGAGCCCGGTCAGCACACTGAAAAATTGCACCGGGTGTTGCCGCCAATGGCTGAGCAGCGCCCGCAATGTCTCGCGAAAAACCCGCACTTCAGCGCTCGTCCGCGCCAGCCAGACGGCCATTGTGCAGCACCACTTTTTCCGCCAGCCGCGCGGCGACCCTGGGGCTGTGAGTGACCATCAACAACGTCGTCGGGCTGTCGTCGAGCAGCTCCAGCAACAACTTCAACACCTCATCGCTGGTGACTTCATCGAGACTGCCGGTGGGTTCGTCGGCCAGCAGCAGTTTCGGTTGCGAGGCCAACGCCCTGCCGAGCGCAACTCGTTGCTGTTGCCCGCCAGACAGTTGTTCCGGATAGCGCTGCAACAGATCCACCAAGCCAAGACGCTGCACCAGATGCGCTTGCCAGCGCGGATCATGGCGCCCGGCCAGACGCGCCTGAAACGCCAGATTGTCCTCGACCCGCAAACTGCCGATCAGGTTGAACTGCTGAAACACCAGGCCGATTTCGGTGCGCCGCCAGTTGGCCAACTGGCCTTCGTTCATCTGCTCCAGCCGATGCCCGCCGCTGCGAATGCTGCCGCGATCGACCTTGTCCAGGCCGGCGATCAGGTGCAGCAAGGTGCTTTTGCCACTGCCCGACTCGCCCATCAACGCCAGGCTGCTGCCGGGTTTCAACGTGAGGTCGACCCCTTGCAGCACCGGCAAAGGGCCTTGGGGGGTGGCGTAGCTTTTGAAGACGCCCTGGACCGAAAGCATGAGAGGAGGCTCGTTGAAGGCAGTGGGCCTAGGATAGCGGACGCCAGCAGGACCGCGTTATCGTTTATCGCGAGCCTGCTCGCGATAAGGCCAGGCCATTTCATCAACATCTCACTGCCCCACCGCCACACTCGGCGCCACCGGCCCCGGCGTCACAATGCTCTTCAGGTCGATGTACTTCCACGCAGGCACAGCGCCGAGCCGCGCATTGAAGCGATAGTTGAAGGTGAAGTCATCCGCTGTCGACATGCTCAACGGTTTGCCATACACCGCCTCGATCCCCGTCAGGTCATAACCCATCAACTGCAGCAACGTCGGGAAGATGTTGTAGTGACTGGAATGATCCTTGTTGACCGGCAACTGCGCCTGCCAGTCCAGGGTCTTCAAATCGCTGCCCGAGATCACCACCAACGGCACCAACCCCTCCTCCTCCACCGGGTCACTGCCACAGTGGGTGTTGAGCCCCGGGTTACCGCGCTCATGCAGATCCTGCCCGTGGTCCGAGGTGTAGATCAGCAACGCATTGCGTAAATCCGCCTGGGTGAAAACCCGTGAGAAGAACTCGCCGACATTCCACAGCACAGTATTTTTGTAGGCATTGCGGTACAGCAACCAATCATCCGGCTGCCCATTGAACCCCTCGCGCGTGCCCGTGTCCGCCACCTCGACGAACTGCCCCCGAGGCAAGGTCGGGCGGTAGGCCATAAACGCATCCGGGTATTTGTCGTGTACCGGGAAATGCGCGCCGACCTTGTTGATCACCACCAGTTCCGGCGTGCTGTCGTTGAGCAGATCGGTCAGCTTGGCCGCCGCGGCCATGTCGCGGTCACGCACGCTGGTCTGGTCGAATTGCACGAACTCATCGATGTCCTGCTTCTCGGCATTGTTCATCAGGTTCTGCAAGTTGCCACCGGTGCGCTGGGCATCGATGTAAACCGTGCGCAGCCCGGCCTTTTTCGCGTACTGCCAGATCGACGGCAGCGTGGTGTTGATCCGCATGTAGTCAGCACGGGTGCCGCCATAGCGCAGGGTGACGTTGGTGTCGGCACTGCAATTGGCGATGGACGCGGCGTAGCCATAATTGAAAATGTCCACGCCCGGATGCGCTTCCTTGAGGTTGCTGTGCACACCGAATGGCGTGTTGATGTCCAGATAGTTACCGGAAATGCTCTCGTCGATGATCAGTACGATGTCGTAACCCACCGGCTGATCGATGCGCGCCAGGCTCACCGGCTCGCGTGGGCCGACGGTGTTATGCAGCGCTTCATAGGTAAACAGATTCAGATAGGCCAACGGCGTGTACATGATCGGCAAGCCACGGGCGCCCTCGCCGGCCCGCACGAACAGCACGACACTGAGCAGCAGCACGCCGAGCACCGGCGCCGCCATCACCAGCGCCCCCGGCAACGGCAGCCGTCGACGCGGCTTGAGCCCGATACCCAACAGCAGCAGCAAGCCACTGACCGTCGCACTGATGATCGCATCGCGGTACTGGTAAGCCGCTTCCTGAATGAACCCACCGGAATACACCAGCGACACAAAACTGCTGTAGGTCAGGTAACTGGCGGTCACGTGCGTATACACGTCAAAGAAAATCGCCGAGCCAAACAGCGCCAACGCAAACAAATGACGGACCAGTGTCTGACGAATATAGGCGGTCATGAACAGTGCGATCGTCAGCACCACGAACATCCCGCCATACAGCAACATCGGCAAACCGATGCCCAATGCCTCGAGACGATCGAGGTAATAGTCGTAACTTTTGAGTAAATACAGAACCAGCAACAGTTCCTTGAAGTATCGGATCATGGTGGATGCTGTACCTCCATGGCTGCCATTGGCCAATGGAAACCAATGATTACCAGCCATTTTCTGACACTAGCACCGAGCCATGAAAGCGCAAGAAATGCCGGTTTTTTGCCAAAAGCGTCAAAAAAACATTAACTCAAATCTGACACTTCAAAACGCCTGTAAGCCTTGTAATACAAGCCTTTCGACCGTTTATCGTTTTCTTGAAACCCCTCAAAACCGCGACAAATCCAGCAACGGCAAGCACTTGATACCAAATAGCCCATGAAATCAGGGTTTCCAGCCCGCGCTATCCGTCATTTTGCTGACACGCTTTCCCAAGGCTGGGCTATACCCCTTTTGACAGTCTCATTTCAGTTACATCCACCGTCTTACGAGGCACGCCAATATGGACGTAAGCGTATTTGGTACGGGCTACGTCGGCCTGATCCAAGCTGCGGCATTGGTCGTTCCCGAGGCGCCACGATCATGAAAATACTCGTCACTGGAGCCGCCGGCTTCATTGGTGCCCATTGTGTGTTGCGGCTGTTGCGCAACGGGCATCAAGTGTGCGGGCTGGACAACTTCAATGACTACTACGACCCGCAACTCAAACATGACCGCGTAGATTGGGTGCGCGAGCAGGTCGGCGATTTCCCCCTCGCGAAAGTCGACCTGGCCGATGCCGAGGCCCTCGACGCATTGTTTGAGTGTGAACAACCGCAAGTGGTGATTCACCTCGCGGCCCAGGCCGGGGTACGTTACTCCCTGGAAAATCCCCGGGCCTACCTCGACAGCAATCTGGGCGGGTTCCTCAACATTCTCGAAAGCTGCCGTCACCACCCGGTCAGGCACTTGATCTATGCCTCGTCCAGTTCGGTGTACGGCGCCAACCAGCACACGCCCTATTCAGTCAAAGACAACGTCGACCATCCGTTGTCGCTGTACGCCGCGACCAAAAAAGCCAACGAGTCGATGGCCCACAGCTACAGCCATCTGTTCGGCATTCCCTGCACCGGTTTGCGTTTTTTCACCGTGTACGGCCCCTGGGGTCGGCCCGACATGTCGCCGATCCAGTTCGCCCGGGCGATTGCCGAAGGGCAGCCGCTGAAGCTGTTCAACT
This sequence comes from Pseudomonas sp. P1_A1, assembly GCF_056406935.1. Lineage (NCBI taxonomy): Bacteria > Pseudomonadati > Pseudomonadota > Gammaproteobacteria > Pseudomonadales > Pseudomonadaceae > Pseudomonas > Pseudomonas sp. P1_A1. The sequence goes on from NZ_JBFTZE010000001.1 coordinate 271,533, forward strand.
ACGGCCAGCACCAGCGGGACTTCACCTACATCGACGACATCATCGAGAGCATCGCCCGCCTGGTCGAACGCGCGCCCCAGCCGGCACCGGACTGGAACCGCGAGCAACCGGACCCGGCCAGCAGCATGGCGCCATGGCGCATTTACAACATTGGCGGACAGCAGCCGGTAGCGCTCAAGGACTACCTGGCGCTGCTGGAAAAGCACCTCGGGCAAAAGGCCCTCGTCGAGTTGCTGCCCCTGCAACCGGGCGACGTGCTCGACACCTGCGCCGATGCCAGCGATCTGGCACTGGCCACCGGTTTCCAGCCACGGATAGAGCTGGATGAAGGACTCGGACGATTCATCGCCTGGTTCCGTGACTACTACCCACTGCGTAGCGCCCACTCGCCATTCATGGCCGGGCTTTAGCGGAGGACTCTATGACTGGACATGAAAAAGGCATGTTGCTCGATCACATGCAGCATGATAACCGCCTGGATCCCGAGCACCGGATGCGCCTCGACAAGGCGATCCACGTGCAGGGTCACGGCTGGGTGACCGGCCGCAACGGAGGTCGGCCCTGGACCCTGTCGCGCACCAATCGGGTGCTCGCCTGCCTCGGTGCACTGGTGATTTTGCTGTTGATTTCCCCGGTACTGCTGGGGCTGGCACTGGCGATCAAGTTCAGCAGCCCGGGGCCGGTGATGTTCGTGCAACAACGCACCGGCTACCGCGGCCGCATGTTCGGCATGTACAAGTTCCGCACCATGGTGGCCAACGCAGAGGAGCTCAAGGAGTCCCTGCGGCATCTGAACAAGCACGGCGCCGACGCCATCGACTTCAAGATCGACAACGACCCGCGGATTACCCCCATCGGCAGTTTCCTGCGGCGCAGCAGCCTCGATGAATTACCCAACCTGATCAATGTGGTGAGCGGCGACATGCGTCTGGTAGGTCCACGACCGACCTCATTCAACGCCCGTCGTTACAAGGACAGCCACCTTGCGCGCCTGAGCATCTACCCCGGCATGACCGGCCTGTGGCAGATCTCCGGGCGCAGCAATATCGACTTCGACCAGCGCGTTGAGTTGGACCTCACGTACATCGCCGAGCAGAGCCTGTTGCTTGATCTGAAGATTCTGTTGAAAACCCCCTTCATCGTGTTCAACGGCCACGGAGCGAGTTAAATGGACGGTTCATCGAATAACAGCCTGACCATCGCCAGCCCGAGCGAGTCCAACCTGACCTCGACCGTGCTCGACCTGGATCTGCGGATCCTTTTTCTGACCGCTGCCAACGCAGGCACGGGCACCACCACCAGCGCCCTGGCGCTGGCCACCCAATTGGCGTCAATGAGCAGCGGCCAAGTGCTGCTGGTGGACGCCAGCCAGTCGGCGGGCAACCTCACGCATCAGCTGGGGCTGAGCAAAGAGCGCGGCTTTCGCGATCTGCTGTTCAACGACTCCCCGCCGCTGCTGCAGGACTGCCTGGTGACCGTCTCCAGCCTGCCCTTCCACATCCTGCCGAACGGGCGGCACATCCGCGGCACCGAGCACCTGACCCGCGAACAACTGAGCCCGTTGCTCGAGCAGCTGGGCGATCGGTATCGCTTCGTGGTGATCGACGGCGATGCGGTGTATGAGGCCGTCGACACCCTGGTCATCAGCACTTTGGTGGACGGCGTGATCATGGTGGTGCGCGCGGAAGACACCCGCTGGGAAGTGGCTCAGGCCGCGGCCCAGCGCCTGACCCAGGCCGGCGCGAAACTGGTGGGCAGCGTCTTCAACCGGCGCAAGTACTACATGCCCAAATGGCTCTACAAAAACCTGTAAGCACCCACCTGAAGGATGAAGTCATGAATGCCAAAGTGCTTGTCCTGCTGTTGCTACCGCTTGCAGGTTGCTCCAGCACCAGTGAAACCCAGAACATGCCGGTGCAGATCCTCACGGCCGAGCCGGCCAACGCCCAGGCCACCGATATGCCCAAGGTCGAACAGACCTTGCGGCCCAAGGACGTGCTGGACGTGATCTTCCACGTCAGCACCAGTGGCTCGGAGGCTTACCGCATTCAGCCCGGTGACCAGGTCGCGCTGAACTTCACCGCGGCCAGCCAGCTCAACGGCACGCAACTGGTGCTGCCCGATGGCACCATCGAACTGCCGGGGGCCAACACCTCGGTGAAAATCGGCGGAATGACCTCGGTCCAGGCCCGGGAGGAAATCCAGCGCGCCTATAACCGCAAAGCCCTGTTCCAGCCCAATCGCAACCAGTTGACGGTGCTGGTCACCAGCCCGCTGAGCAACGAGCAAAACCTCAAGAGCGCCCTGAACCACCCTGCTACCGGTATGAGCCGGGAGATCACAGTGGGCAACGACGGCTATGCGAGTTTTCCGGAAATCGGCTCCGTGCCGCTGCAAGGCATGACCGTCAACCAGCTCGAAACGTTCCTCAATCAACGTTACGCGCAATTGCCGGGACGGATGACAGTCGACGTCATGCTCAAATCCACGTCGGGCAATGAAATCTATGTGCTGGGTGAAGTCGCGCAGCCGGGCTCCTATCCGATTCGCCGCCCGGTTTCAGTGCTCGAAGCGTTGACCCTGGCCCGTGGCACCAACGTCAAGGCGCGCCTCGACTCGGTGGTGATCATGCGCCGCAACGGCAACCAGGTGCAGGCTGTGCACTACGACGTGGAGAAAGCCTTGTCCGGTGACGCGTCGCAGATTGCTTACCTGCAACCGGACGACATGCTCTACGTGCCCAAGACCAAACTGGCCAGTGCCGGTGAGCTCGCGCGGCAACTGGCCGATGTGGTGTTGTTTCAGGGGGTGGGCTTCACCTTCGGCTACCGCGTCGACAACAAAGGCAGCAACAACTAACTCTCAGGTGACCGACTATGAACCCAAAGGAAAACTACCTGCATGAGTTCTTCAGGATCTTCTTCGCCAACAAGCGACTGGTGAAGCGAATCTTCCTGACCTTTGCAGTGATCGCCCTGCTCCTGCCGCTGGTGCTAAAACAGAGCTTCGATATCACCGCGCAGGTGCTCGTGCAGTCCAAAAAACTCTCTCAGGGCGACGCCACCACATCCCTGACCCAAGGCGACGCCTCTTTCATTCCGCCGTCACTGGCGGATATGGAAACCGAGAGCAATATCCTGCGCTCGCCGGCCCTGATCCGTCAGACCATCAGTGACCTGCAGGCCAAAGGCGAATACACGCCCAACCCCGGGGCCTTCAACAAACTGGTGACCGTACCGATCCAGCGTTTCGTGACCAACCCCTTGCGTGAATACGTGATCAACCCGGTGCGCAGCGCGCTCGGGCTTGCAACCGATCCGGTGCGGGACACCACCCTGGATACCTTCACCCAGGAGGCCATCGATAACCTGAAGATCGACACCCTGCCCGGCTCCAACGTGATCTCCATTATCTACAGCTCAAGCGATCCGGCCCAAGGCACCCGGTTTGTCGCAACGATGTTGCAAAACTACCTGGCCAGCCGTCAGGAACTGCAATCGATCGATCTGCCACAGAGCTTTTACGAAACCAAGAAGAAGCAGTATCAGGTGCGGCTCGATGGCCTGGAAGGCACTCGACTGGCGTTGCTCGAAAAGATCGGTGCGTCCGATCCGAAGGAAGAAATCACCTTCCGCCTCAACGCCATCAACACCGAGGAAGAGAACCTGAACCAGTATCAGGATCGCTTGCTGCAAAGCCAGCGCTGGCTCGACTACCTGAAAACCGCGCTGGCGGCGGCCAACAATACCTCTCGGCTCAACGACTACACCTTCCCCTTCACCTTCACCACCACGGTGGACAACATTGCCTTCGAAGACCGGGAGATCCGGCAGATCGGTGAGGCACTGACGACTCAGGTCAGTCGCTACATGAACGACCTGGCAGTGTTCCAGCCGGGCAGCGAACCGATGCTGCTGGCCCGCGAGCAAATTACCCGCACCCGCCAGCAGTTCCTGAAAATCGTCAGCAACCGGATTCAGGAGCGCACCAGCGACCTGGCCATTGTCACCTCGGTGATCAACCAGAAAACTGCGCGCATCGCCGAGTTCAAGAACCGTATCCACCAGTTGCAAGTGGCGCAGAGCAAGTTGCAGCAGATGGATACCGAGATCAATGCCTTGCACGCGGCGTTCTCCACCTACGCCCAGCGCTTTGCCGAAAGCAGCACCGCCCGCGCGCTGGACAGCGATTTGTCCAACGCCCGGGTGCTCAGCCCGCCGTTCGAACCGACCGAGGTGGCGTTTCCCAAACCGCTGCTGATCATTCCATTCGGGATGCTGACCGGTCTGCTGCTGGCGATTGCCTTCGTCTACGTGCGTGAGTTCTTCGATCACAGCTTCAAACATCCTGCGCAAATAACCCATGAACTGGGCTTGCCGGTGCTGTTGGTGATCAATGATCAGGACGTCCTGCCGCACAACCCGCACAAGAACTGGACCGTACCTAGCTTCATGTATTGGGTGCGCCATTGAACGGGCCGCTCAACGCCAGCGCGCTGCCGATCATGCATTTGATCAGCAGCGGCGGCTTTTATGGCGCTGAGCGGATGTTGCTCGACCATTGCCTGGCGACGCCGGGACACCACCAGGTGCTGTTTCTGGATGCGCCGCCGGCCCTGATCGACCGGTTCCGCGAGGCCGGGATCGACTGCCGCGCTTTCGCGGGACTGGGGCAATTGCTGGGTCATTTACGTTATCGGCGGGCTGAACATCCGCTGATCAATACGCACAATTTCAAAGGCCTGGTGTTTGGCTGGGTCGGCGCGACATTGTTTGACTTGCCGTTGGTGATTACCCAGCACGGTTTCACTCCGCGCAGTCGCAAGCAACGCTTCTACGGTTGGCTGAGCCTGCAACTGTGCCGCACGTCGTCGGTGAATCGGGTGGTGTGCGTGGCCGAAAGCATCGCGGTGCTGCACCGCAAGGCCAGTGTTCGAACGGAGAAACTGCAAGTGATTCCCAACGGTCTGCCAACCGCCAACGGCCTGCTGCCCCACAACGCCAGACACCCGCGCTGGCTGGCGGGCTACGTCGGTCGGCTGACCCATGAAAAAGGCCCGGACCTGTTTCTCGATGCGCTGATCCCGCTGTGTCAGCAACACCCGCAACTGGACGCGGTGATGCTCGGCGACGGCCCGGAACGGGAAACCCTGCTGGCGCGAATAGCCACCGCCGGCTTGCACAACCGCATCACCCTGCCGGGTTACCAGACCGACATGAACCGCTGGTGGCCGCAACTCGATGCGCTGGTGATCAGCTCGCGCACCGAGGGCACGCCGATGATTTTGCTCGAAGCAATGCAGGCCGGAGTGCCGGTGGTGGCGTTCAGCGTCGGCGGAATTCCCGATGTGCTGGAGGATCGGCACAACGGCCTGCTGGCGCCCCCCACCGACAGCGTCGCCCTTGCCCTGCAACTCGACACGCTGCTGAGTGAGCCGGCACTGGCTGGCGAACTGATCGACAACGCAAAACGTACGCAACAGGACCGTTACGACCTGAAGGCCTTGGCCGAACGCTGGTCGCAGCTTTATATCCGTACTGCACGGGAGGCACGCGCGTGATCTTTCCGCTCTCGATCGTCAGTCTGCTCGCCCTGGTCTGCCTCGGTTTGCTGGCCAGCCCTTACCCCTATCTGGCGCCCGGCGCGGTACTGGGCATGGTCGCTGTCGGTGTGCTCTACCGAAAACCCGCCTGGGGGTTATTGGGCATCGCGGCGCTGGTGCCGTTCGAAGGTTTCTTCAAGGGCAACGCGCTGTCAGGCACCAAATTCATCGGTGCGTCACTGGCACTGGTCCTGATGTTGCAACTGGCCATTCACCAGATTCCGTCCGAGCGCCTGCGCAGCAACATCTGGCGCTGCCTGATCGGCTTCGTGGTGTTGTACGGGTTGAGCATGATCAATACCGACAACATGGACATGTCCCAGAGTCATCTGCGGGACATGAGCGTCGGCCTGGTGCTGTTTGTGATCACCTTGCTGATCGGCCGTGAGTTGAACCTCGATCTGTTCGCCCGGCTGGTGACCCTCAGCGTCGCCGCGACCTCTGCGCTGGCCATGTTCTCCACCAAGTATCAGGACCAGGGCCGTGCCGCCGGGCTGCTGGAAGACGCGAACTCGTTTGCCCTGCTGATCGCCTTCGCCGTGCCGTTGGCCCTGCTGCTGGTGATCCGCGGCCCGAACCTGTTGCACCGATTGTTCTGGGGCGGCTGCTGCATTTTGCTGCTGGGCGGCATGACCAAAACCGATTCCCGTTCCGGGCTGGTGGTGCTGTTCCTGAGCTTGATGATCGGCGCCTGGCACTACCGCGCGCAGCTGCCACGCATCCGTCCGCGCCACTTGGGTTTTGCCATGCTCGGCCTTGCACTCGTGATCCCGGTGGGAATCTATTCGATGCCGGCCGGTTACCTCAAGCGCATCCAGTCCTTGAGCGTCTTGAAAGAAGGCGCCAAAAGCCAGGACGAATCCCTCGGCCGCCGCACGTCATACCTTGTGGTCGGCAGCCAGATCATTCGTGAGCACCCGTTACTCGGTTCCGGCCCCGGCACCTTCCCGCTGCACTACGCCACCTCCGGTTACGCCAAGGTGTTTTCCGCCAACCGCAAACCCGGCGACTTGTACCGTCGCGCTCACAACACGTACATGGAAATCTTCAGTGAACTGGGGGTTCCCGCCGGGCTGTTGTTCGTCGGCATGCTCGGCCTAGGGATGTACAACCTGGTCCGCGCCCGTCAAGCCTGGATGCTGCGACGGGATTGGGAGCAGGCCGACCTGATCACCCACCTGGGCATCAGTTATCTGTCGTTGACCCTGTTTTTGATGTTCCTCAGCGCACCGAATCACAAGTACCTGTGGATCATGCTCGCCCTGACCTGGGTGCTGCGCCTCAAGGCTGAAGAACGCCCGCCGACGGAGGCCAGGGCATGAACCGCATCAGCATTGCCATCCCGATGTACAACGAGGCCAGACACATCGGCCGCACCTTGCTTGCCGCGAAAAAAGCCGCGCAGGCTGCCGGGATGGAATGCGAGCTGATCGTGGTCGATAACGGCTCCAACGATCAGGGCCCGCACATCGCTCGCCAGCTCGGGGCGCAGGTGCTGGTGCTGCCCGGGCTGCTGATCGGCGCCCTGCGCAATCGCGGGGCGGCGATGGCGACAGGCGAATGGCTGGGCTTCATCGATGCCGATATCGAGATGCCCGAGGACTGGCTCACGCTGTTGTTGAGCATCCAACACACGGTTCAGGTCGACGTCCTGGGACTGGACCTGCACACCCCGGCCGAAGCCCCGTGGTATGCCAATGCCTGGCAACGCCGCACGTTGCGCCCGAACGATGAAACGGTGAAAGCAGTGCGATGGCTGCCCAGTTCCAACCTGTTGATGCGTCGTCCATGGTTCGACAAGGTCGGCGGCTTCAACGAAAACCTGCGCACCGGCGAAGACAAAGATTTCACCATGCGCCTTTCCCACTCTGGCGCACGCCTGCTGGCCGTCAACCAGAGCGTTGCCCTGCATTGGGGTTACGAGAGCAGTTGGCGCGAATGGATGGGCAAGGAGTTCTGGCGTCAGGGCAGTCACCTGCAATTACTGCGCAGCCACGGCATGAGTCTGCGTTTACTGCGTTTCCCGATGCTGTCGATCATCGCCTGGGTGTTGGATTTCATGGCGCTATCCGCCCTGCTCAACGGTTTCCCCCTACTGGCGCTATTCATGCTGTTCGTCACCAGCCTGCCAGCGCTCGCCCAAAGTCTGCGCCAGAGCCTGATACACCGCGACCTGCGCCTGATGCTGCAACTCTGGGGCCTGCATTGGGTGCGTCTGCACCTGGCGGGTGCCGCGCTCATCCTGAGCCTTTGTCGCTGGAATGCCAGGAGACCCGCCCGTGGCTGAGTTCGTGTTCTGGTGGTGCCTGTTATTGCCGGTGTACGCCTGGCTCGGCTACCCGCTGCTGCTGACGCTGCTCGCGCCGTTATTTCCCGCGCGGCGTCATGGGCCGGCACAGCCGATGAACGTGAGCATCGTCATCGCCGCGCACAACGAAGCCCAGTACATCGAAGAAAAGCTGCGCATGTTGCTCGCCCAGGATTATCAGGCACGTTCGCTCCAGATCATTCTGGCCAGCGACGGCTCCACCGACGACACCGTGGCTTGCGCCCGCAAGGTCATCGACCCGCGCATCAGCGTGCTCGACCTGCCCCGTCAGGGCAAGGCAGCCACCTTGAATGCCGCCGTCGCCCTGAGCACGGGCGAGATTCTGGTGTTCACCGATGCCGACAACCAATGGTCGACCGACACCCTCGGCCAGTTGCTCGCGCCCCTGGCCGATCCACAGGTCGGGGCCTGCGCCGGGCACATGTTGATCCCGGTGGCGGGCCAGGGCCTGAGCCTGGGCGATAGCCTTTATCGGCACTACGAAGGCTGGCTGCGCATGGTGGAAAATCGCACCGGCTGCATGGTCTCCGCCGACGGCGCCCTGCTCGCCCTGCGTCGCGAGTTGTTCCAGAACGTGCCGTCGGAGGTCAACGATGATTTCTTTATCAGTACCTGCGCGCCGGTGGCGCTCAAACGCATTGTCTATGTGCCCACAGCCCGGGTGATCGACCAGGGCGTCGATGAGATCGACAAACAATGGCGCCGTCGTCTGCGCGTCACCGTCGGTGGTTTGCAGAGCCTGGCCCAGCGTCGGGAACTGTTGAATCCCTGGCGCCATGGCTTGTATGCGATTGCGCTGATCAGCCACAAACTGATTCGACGCCTGGCACCGATCCTGTTGCTGCCGTTGTTGCTGAGCAACTTCTGGCTGTGGAACGTACATGGCTTCTATCGCCTGAGCCTGATCGCGCAACTGCTCGGTTATGCGGTGGCCGTCGCCGGCCTGCTGGATGTGCAACACCGTTTGCCCAAACCCTTTCGCCTCGCCGCATTCTTTCTGGTGACCCTTGCCGGGATGAGTATCGGTCTATGGCAGTTCCTGCGTGGACAGCGGTACGCGCAGTGGAACCCCGAGCAAAATCGTTGAAAGGACCGCTCCATGGCGATCAAACAACTATTAAAACGTACCAGTGGCTGGCTCTATCTCAACTCGCCGGTAGGCCGTCACCAACTGCACGGTGCCGGGGTGATCCTGATGCTGCACCGGGTGCTGCCCAATGACCGCGCCGCCGACCTGCCCCATCGCAATGAACTGTGCGTCGGGCCGAAGGCCTTTTCCCATCTGCTGCTCTGGTTGAAAAAACACTTCGATTGCGTGCCGCTGATGGAGATCTTGCAACCCGGCGCACTGAGATCGGAGCACAGGCCGGAGCGTCCCAAAGTCGCACTGACCTTCGACGATGGCTGGCGCGACAACGCGCTGAATGCTTTTCCGTTGCTGAAAAGGTATCAGATGCCGGCGAGCATTTTTCTCTCCACCGATTTCATCGGCAGCCGGCAACGCTTCTGGTGGGAAAGCCTGGGGGAAACCCTGTGGCACAGCCACGGTGAAAAAGCCCGGACACACTTGATTGAATGCCTGCAACGGATCGGACGACCGTTACCGGTAATGCTCGATGACCTGGATGTGCAGCGCCGTAGCCTGGCGCTTTTGCATTTTCTGCAAAGTCTGAAAAGCCTGCCACCGAGCGAATTGAGCCGGCTCACCGACCAATGCCCTGAAGAATCGTTGCCCCAAGCCCTGGACTGGCATCAAGTGCGCGCGCTGGAAGCCAGCGGGTTGATCCGCTTCGGCCCTCACGGCGCCAGCCACACGATCTTCACCGACCTTGACGATCAACACCTGGATGAAGAACTGAGTCGCAGCCGCAATGCACTGTTGAACGGCTGCAACCGGCCGCTGCCAGTCTACTGCTACCCCAATGGCAACCATGATGCGCGGGTGCGCGAACACGTCGCCGACCACGACTTCCCGTTTGCCCTGGGCACCGCCAGCGGGATTTACCGTGGTGTCGGCGATCCATTGGCCTTGCCGCGAATCGGCATCAGCCAGCGCACGGCGCGCGATCCGGAACTGCTGTCGTGGCGCATCTACCGCGGAGCCCGGCCATGAGTCGCAGCCACTACCTCAAACACCTGGCCCTGAGCATGGGCACCAAACTGGCGATGATCGGCCTGCGCCTGCTGCGTAACGTGTTGCTGGCGCGGATTCTGGGGCCCAGCGAGCGCGGCCTGTTTGCGCTGCTCAGTACCCTGCCCGATTTGATCAGCGCCGCCACCAGCGGCGGGCYGAATTCGGCAGTGGGTTATCAGGCGGCCAAGCAACGGCCGATGGGATTGCTGCTGAGCCAGGTACTGGTGTTCGGTTGCCTGCTGGCGGGTTTGCTGACGTTACTGGTGGTCGCGCTGGTGCGTGAGTTCGGCAGCGAACTCGACATCACCACGCAACTGGGCTTGCTCGCCTGGTTGTTGCTGCTGGCGGTGCCGCTGACCGTGCTCAAGAGCGGCCTGCTGACCTTGCACAACGCGTCGGGCGGTGTGGTGGCGTTCAATGCCTTGCGGCTGGTGGAATCCCTGGCACCCCTGCTGCTGTTTATCGCCTTGTTCTGGATGTGGAAAGACGCCGCGCTGGAAGCAGCGCTGATCAGTTGGCTGGCCGGCATCAGCCTGGTGGTGCTGGCCGGTTGGTTCTGGCTCAACCGTGCACAACCCTTGACGTTGCAATGGGACCGCGCCAGCCAGAAAGAACTGTTGCGCTACAGCGCCCGTAGCCATCCCGACTTGTTGTTCCAGCAAGTCATTCTGCGCTCCGATTACCTGTTCATCGGTGCCTTGCTCGGCAGTACGGCATTGGGTCATTACGCCATGGCCAGCGCTGCCGCCGAGTTGTTGCTGATCGTCCCGGAAGCGGTGACCACACCCCTGATGAAACGCCTGCTGCAACAGGACGAAGGCATGGAACGCCTGACGCCGTTGGCCTTGCGCCTGACCGCCACGGTGATGCTCGGTGCCTGCCTGACCATGGCCGTGATCGGGCAATGGCTGATCGTCACCCTGTTCGGCATTGCCTATCAACCGGCCTACCCGGCCTTGCTGGCGCTGCTGCCGGGGCTGCTCGGTCTTTGCTATGCGAGCATCCTGCGCCTGGACTTGCTGGGCAAAAATCGCCCCGGCACGGTTTCGCTGCTGGTGGGCCTCGGCGCGCTGCTGAACCTGGCCCTGAACCTGTTGCTGATCCCGATGTATGGCATCGTCGGCGCCGCGGCGGCATCGTCCATCGCCTACCTGGCGGTGACCGTCGCGCTGCTGGTGATGTACTGCCGGTTGAGCGGCGTACCGGCCTGGCAAACCCTGATCATCCTGCCCAGCGATGTGGCACCGATGCTTCAGATGCTGCAACGGAAATCGGCATGAAACRCCTGATGCTGCTGATGAGCCTGGGCCTGGGTTTGAGCGCCCAGGCGGCGCCCATGCGCTGGGCCGACATTCGCGACGGCAGCCTGTACCTGCAAGCGGATCGCCCCGACACGTTGACCATCCAGTGGGCCCCGGCGTGGCAGGCCGATGCCAACGAAGAACACCTGTACCTGCTCGACGGCAACGGTAACCTGAAGGGCGATCGCCTGATCGCCGCCAGTGAAACCCGCGGCAAGCAGAGCTGGCCGCTGGCGCCGGGTGCCGCCAGTTATCGATTGGAAATTCCGGGCTACAGCTTCCGCCGCTACACCGTCGAACACGACGAACGCACCGTGGCGTTGTTCGCCCCGGCCAAGGTGCATTTCAGCGCCGAAACCCGTGGCGGCGATGAGCTGTATTTCAAAGTCGCACCGGGGGAACACGCCGTGCTGGCCGGCAAGTTTCACGGTGGCGTCGGCGCTCTGCTGGCCCAGCGTGTGGGCGATAACAAACAAGTGACGCTGGCGCTGAAACCCTATCGCGCCTATTGGCAATTCGATCAGCTTGAACTGCCCGTCACCCAGGACGAACAAGTCTGGCGCCTGCGCCTGCAAGGCAGCGGCAAGGTCGCGTTCTGGCTCGATGGCACGGCAAACCTGTTCGCCCAGAACCCGCAGCAACTCAAGCCGCTGCGCGAGGACGCTGGCCAGACCCGGCTGACCCTGCATAAAGAGACGCTCGGCCCGACCCCGAACCTGGGCATTTACTTGCCCTACGTGCTGCCGCCGCAATCCAGTTTCGCGGCGCTCGACGCCCTCAAGCCACAAGCGGGTTCTTATTACAGTTTCGTCGACGTCACGGCGCAAAATCCACACCACGAAGATGCGTTCCGCCAGCTCTATCAGAACCGCTTCGGCATCACGCAGGACATCACGCTGTTGGCCGGCAGCCAGCGTCAGGCCGATCTGCGCGCCGACACCATGAGCAACGCCGGCCTCGACGCCTGGCTCACCGCCACGCGCGCCCTCGGTGGCAGTGGCACTCACTACATCGCGTTCGCCGACGAGCCGAACCTCAATTACTCGAGCTACGTCAATTACCAGGCGATCTTCAACAGCATGGCCCGGCAAGTGCGCAGCGATCCGGCCAACGCCAAGGCCGGCATACGTATCGCCATGCCCGCCAGTTCGCGCTTCGTCAACGGCCCGTTCACCGACGATGCCGCCGACAAGCGCGGTATCGACTGGGCACGGCGCCTGCTGGCCGAATCCGGCGAGCAGATCGACGCCCTCGCCTGGCATGAATGGATGGTTCGCGACCTGTTGGCGACCCGGGTCTACCGCGACAGCGTGCGCCGCGCCGCCGAACTGGTGGGCCTCGATGCCAAGGGCCGGCCACGCAAGGCCTTGCTGCTGGACCAGACCAACCTGTCCAGCGGCTCAAGCCTGAGCCCCTACGATCAGGAAACCCATTTCACTTCACTGTGGTGGGCCTCGGTGGTCATCAACTCGGCGCAGGACGGCTTGCTGGACATGCTCAACTGGTTCCAGGCCGCCGACGAACCGAACTACCCCAAAGGCATGGTGCGGATACTGGGCGGCGATCGTTTCGAGCTCAAACCGGTGGGCCTGGCCCAACAATTCATCCGCCAGCACTGGCTGAAAAACGTCATGCGCCTGGACAACGACGCCTTCGAAGTCGACGTGCTGGCGATGGCCACCGAACACCAACGCAGCCTGTTGGGCGTCAATAAGGGCGCGCGCTTGCAGCGTGTCGATCTGGCCGGGGCGACCTGCCCGCTGACCAAGGGAGCGCTGGTGTATTTCGGTGCCGACAGCCGCAGTCGCGAAGGCAAATTCAACTGTCAGGACGGTCGCGTCAGCTTCGACCTGCCAGGGCAAACCCTGTTCGCACTGAGCTGGAGCGCCTCATGAACGTCCATGAGTTATGCAGCGGTCTGAACCTATGATGGCTCGATTCGAATGGCGCACGTCGTTGTGCGCTCCGGACTTTCCAACAGCCGCCTATGAGGGGTTGCGCTGGCGCGTGACGGACCATACGCCGTTCAACACCCTCGCCTGGCTGCGCGCATCGGAGCAGGCACTGTCCGCTGGGGAACGCTTGCACGTTCTGCTCGGCTGGCACGGCGATGAATTGGCCTTGTGCCTGCCGCTGGTGGTGTCCGTGGAGCGCTTTGGCGGGCTACCGTTTCGAGTCCTGCATCACCTCGGCTATCCCCTCACCGATCGTCTGACCGTGCTCACCTGCCTCGATGCCGAAAGCATGCGCAAAGCGCTGGTGATCATCCGCCGTCGCGTGCCTCATGCGATGCTGCAACTCAATGAATTGTCCGAACCCATCGGCGAAGAAAGTGCGTTGACCACCTGGATGGCCCACAGCTCGACCGGCGAGCGCCGCCTCAGTTGTCGGGTGCCGGTGCACCTGATCAGCGATGCCGACCGCCAGGAGGTGTCCGGCGACCCGCGTTACAAATTGCGCCGGGCGCGTAAACGCATCGCGGCCTGCGGTGCCGAGGTCCGGCGGCTAACCCCCGACGCCGCTACCATCAGGCCACTGTTGCGGACCCTCGGCAAAGTCGAAGCGCTGAGCTGGAAAGGCGTTCAAGGCGTGGGGATTTTCACCAATGACCGCTACCGGCAATGGATCGAGCAAGCCTTCACCGCCCTCGCCGAACAGGGACTGGTACGGGTGGTGGTGCTGGAACTGGACGGGCGCTGCATCAGCTACCGCATCGGCTTGCTGGAACAGGGCCGGCTGTACGACTACAACCTGGCGTTCCTGCCGCAACACGCAGACCTGGGCAGCGGTCGTGTGCTGCTTGAAGAGTGGATCCGCTGGGGGCTGGACGACAACTGGCACTGGGTCGACGCCTCGCGGATCAGCCTGGAAAACTCCAGCCATCAACTCCTGGAACGCATGACCGGGCAACTGGAGCACTGGCGCTGGAGTTTCTACTCCTGGCGCCCCAGCGGCCTCGCCCTGGGGCTGGCCCTGCGACTCTGGCACCGAATCAAACCCGGGTTAAAAAAGTGGCAGGCCAGGCGTGCAGCAACGCTGGTTGCTCCTACGCTTACACCTATACAGGCACCTATTGTCGCCAAAGACGCTGCACCCACCGAACAAGAAAGAGAGGGCAGCCATGCCTCGCCAAGTCATAGTCAACGCTGACGATTTCGGCCTCAGTCCGAGCGAAAACGCGGTGATACTGGGCGCCTTCCACGCCGGGGTCATCAGTTCCGCGACCGCCATGGCCAACATGCCGGCCTTCGAAGCGGCCTGCGTCCTGGCCCGGCAGCCAATGCTCAAGGGGCGGATCGGCCTGCACTTCAACCTCACATACGGCCGGCCGTTGAGCCTGTCGATTCGCGCGCGCTCGACATTTTGCGACAGCCAGGGTGAGTTCGACCTCAGCCTGCCCCGCCATAGCCTCTGGCTCAATCGCCTGGATCGCGATGCAGTGCTGGAGGAACTCGAAGCCCAATGGCAACGCTGCCTGGACAACGGCCTGCACCCCAGCCACCTCGATTCCCATCAGCACGTGCACAACATCTGGCCCATCGGCGAAATCGTCGCGCGGTTTGCCGCCCGCCAAGGGGTGCCCGTGCGACTGGCGCGCGATCTGGGCAGTAATTTGAGTGTGCCCAAACGAGTGTTCAAGACGTTACTCAACCATCGCCTGAACAGCCTGTCCGGAGCGACCGCCCAGAACGTCTGCACCCCGGTAGACCTGCGCACCGTAGCAATGCCAATCGACGGCCTGCTGGAAATCGTCGTCCATCCGATCCATATCGGCGCCGATTTTGGCGATGCCTATCTGGCCCCCGGAGAGTCGCTGAGCCATGTGCTGGATCAGCGTCTTGGCGGTGTTCCGAGGGTGTCCTATGCCGTTGTGCCGAGGGCGTCCAAACATGAGCCGCAGTACTCGACCGAACTGCACCCGTTGAAACTTTGATTTATCGCCATTGAAACCTTACCCACCGCACCCTGGCTTCAGCCTCGGAGGACTTCATGAGCGTCATCGACAAGCTTCGCGAACGTATCAAACAAAAAGGCCTGCTCCACACACTCCAGTCGCTCTGGAAGCGCTACGTGTATTTCCATCGGGAGCTGCTGTGGCTGGGGCGCGACCTGGTGACCCCGGTGGCGCCGCAAAATCTGCGGCCCTATTCGGGCTTGCGCCTGGTGATCATCACCCCGGAAAACGCCACCGCGTTCACCAAGTACTACGGCAACCGCGTCAAGGCCATGGCCGAAATCGCCGCCGAGGGTCACACCGGGCACATGTACGTGAACGAGGAAGGTGATGCCATCGGATTCATCTGGGGCAGTGCCAGGGACTACTTCGACCGGCACTATTACGGCTGCTGGTTCCGGATCAACCCCGGTGAGTTTTTCGAGTTCGGCGGTGAAATGATCCCTCAATACTTCGGCACCAGTCTGTCGATGGACGCCCAGTTCAAGCTCTGGGACGCGATGCGGGCCAAAGGATGCAACAAAATCGTCGACGTCTGCGATACCCGCAACATCCAGGCGATGAAAATGCACATCCGCATGGACTACCAGGAGCAAGGGCGCATCACCCACGTCTACGACCTGTTCGGCCGCTGGCGCTTCTTCCGCGAAACCTACTACACCGGCTCGCGGCTGACGGCACTGCGCAAACCGGAACAGCGGCCGGTGACGGCGGCGCAGGCGTGATTGGCTTCCACATCGATCTCAATCAGCCACTTTTTTACGGCTGACTCGCTCCCACATTGAATTGCACTGAACCTGTGGGAGCGTGGCTTGCCCGCAATGGGGTCAGTTGCCTACACAGTTCAGGGAAAAATACACCCATCACAAAAGAACCAACTGACTCCTCATGCCTGCGCTAACAGATACATTCGCACAGGAACGAGGAGCCAGAAGCATGAATCACAAACTAACAAACTTCGACATGGCGGCACTGCTCGACAGTGACGAAGCCATCAGCGAATACCTCTCACAGGTATTGGCGGACGGCGACAACGAAGAGTTTCTTCGTGCTATCGGCTACGTGGTAAAGGCCCGCGGCATGACACAAATTGCCAAAGATTCCGGAATGGGGCGCGAAAGCCTGTACAAGGCCTTCGCACCCGGTGCGAAACCACATTTTGACACGGTTCTAAAGGTCATTCATGCCTTGGGCATTGATCTCTGCGCGCAACCAGGGCAGGCGGAAAATCACTCAACGCTCTGAGAGTGCTTTGGCACTACGTTGCTTCTGTCACTCAAAGTGGCATCACTGGTGGCGCGAACCCTTTTCGCGTTAATTCAACCGCTCACGCAAGAACTCGATCAACGCCTGCACCGGTCGCGAGGCCTGACGGTGCTGCGGGTAGACCGCCGACAAGGTCAGCGGCTCGGGGCGGAAATCATCCAGTACTGGCACCAGCCGGCCGTCCTCCAGGGCCGAACCGACGATGAAGCTCGGCAAGTACGTGATGCCCATGCCGGCGATGGCCGCGTCCTTGAGCAGTTCACCGTTGTTGACCCGCATCCGCCCGGTGACATTGACGGTCAACGGTTTGCCCCGCCCTTCGAACCGCCATTGCACCTGGCGGCCATGGCCGTAGGGCAGGCAATCGTGGCTGTGTAATTCCTCGGGCTCAAGCGGCGTGCCACGTTCGGCCAGATACGCCGGGCTGGCGCAGTACACCCGCTCGATGACGGCGATGCGCCGGGCGATCAGTGTCGAGTCTTCCAGCACGCCGATGCGCAAGGCCAAATCGTATCCCTCACCGAGCAAGTCCACCGGCCGATCACTCAGGTCGACCTCGACGGTGACGTCCCGATAACGCTGCAAAAATACTGGCAGCAAACAGCCCAAATGCGCCACGGCAAACGACAACGGTGCACTCAGGCGAATGGTCCCGCGAGGCTCGATGGTCTGGCCGGCGATGCCCTGCTCCACTTGCTCGACTTCACTGAGCAGGCGCAGGGCCGATTCGTAATAACTCTGCCCCAGCGGGGTGACGTCCAACCGTCGGGTGGAGCGATTGAGCAGGCGCACACCGAGACGCTCTTCGAGTTGCATCAGCCGACGGCTGACGAACTGCTTGGACAGGCCCAACTGATCGGCCGCCGCCGTGAAGCTGCCGGAGTCCATGACCTGGCAAAAAATACGCATGTCTTCGAACGGGTTCATTGTCACTCTCTGGTTGACAGTTAATCGCTTTATAGCCGCTTTTTCACTTTCCGGCATCCCATTAATCTGTGCTCACGGTGTTGCTGAGGCCTGAACCCCAGCGCCACAGCAGCCCGATCCCAAGGCATAAAAACTCAAACGATTTAAAAAGGATTTGCACATGAACATCAAGAAAACCCTCGCCACTTCCGTCCTCGCCCTGTCCATCGGCAACGCATTCGCCGCCGGCAGCCCCGGTGTCGAACACAACACCCAGGCCTTCCTCGATGCCCTCGCCGCCGGCGGTGGCAAACCGCTGGAACAACTGAGCCCGAAAGACGCCCGCGCGGTGCTGACCGGTGCCCAGGCTTCGGTGAAGGTTGATCTGTCGGGTGTTGAAGTCAGCGACAAGGCGATCAAGGTCGACGGCCAGACCATCAACCTGAAAGTGGTGCGTCCGGCCAAGGTCAAGGGAGAGTTGCCGGTGTTCATGTTCTTCCACGGTGGCGGCTGGGTATTGGGCGACTTCCCGACTCACCAGCGCCTGATCCGTGACCTGGTGGTGGGCTCCGGCGCAGTCGCGGTATACGTCGACTACACGCCGTCGCCGGAAGCGCAATACCCAACCGCCATCAACCAGGCCTACACCGCGACCAAATGGGTGGCCGAGCATGGCAAAGAGATCGGTGTCGATGGCAAGCGACTGGCGGTGGCCGGCAACAGCGTCGGCGGCAACATGGCGGCAGTCGTGGCGCTGATGGCCAAGGAACAGAAAACCCCTGCCCTGCGCTTCCAGCTGTTGATGTGGCCGGTGACCAACGCACAGTTCGACGACGGCTCGTACCAGCAATTCGCCGAAGGGCACTTCCTCACCAAAGGGATGATGCAGTGGTTCTGGGACAACTACACCACCAACCCGGCCGAGCGTGCGCAGATCCATGCCTCGCCGCTGAATGCCAGCGCCGAACAACTCAAGGGCCTGCCTGCGGCACTGGTGCAGACCGCCGAATTCGACGTGCTGCGTGACGAAGGCGAAGGCTACGCCCGCCACCTCGATGCGGCCGGTGTGCCGGTGACCTCGGTGCGCTACAACGGGATGATTCATGACTTTGGCCTGCTCAATCCGCTGAACCGGATTCCGGAAGTCAAAGCGGCGGTACGTCAGGCCGCGGCTGAGCTCAAGACGCATCTGAACTAAGCCCAACCTCTCGCCACACCTCAGGGTGTGGCGAGTTTTTTTGTRCCCGCTGGAGTGCAATCCATGAGCCTTTTCTCTGCCCACCTGTTGCCTTGGAGCGCCCTGCTGCTGGTGCTCGACGCCCTGCTCTGGCACCTCGTCCCGCTCAAGCATCGCGCGCCAAAGGTCGGTGTGCGGCTGGTGCTGTTTCTGGCGTTCAGCGCGCTGATTATCAATGTCGGCGTCAGCCCGTTGCAGGCACCGTCGTTTACCGATGACCAGGTGGCCCAACTCGGCGCAACGGCGCTGGGGATTCTCTGGTGGTTGTACGCCGCACGGGTGCTCACCGAGGTGTTCGGTCTGGTGCTAATGCGTCGCATAGGTCACAGCGGCCGTTTGCTGCAGGACGTGATCGGTGCGCTGGTGTTTCTGGCCTCCATCGTCGCGGCCGCCGGTTATGTGCTGGATCTGCCGGTCAAGGGTTTGCTGGCGACTTCCGGCGTGTTCGCCATCGTGGTCGGTCTGGCGTTGCAAAGTACCTTGGCCGACGTGTTCTCCGGCATTGTGCTCAACACCACCAAACCCTATCAGGTGGACGACTTTGTGATGATCGATGGCGTCGAAGGCAAAGTGCTGGACATCAACTGGCGCGCCACGCACCTGTTGAGCAGCGCCGGCACGATGGCCGTGGTGCCGAACTCGGTGGCGGCCAAGGCCAAGATCGTCAACCTCAGCCGCCCGAACAACCTGCACGGGGTGTCGATCAGCATCAAGGTGGCGAACCACATCCGCCCACGCCGGGTGCTCGACGCCCTCGACCGCACGCTGCAAGGCAGCAGCAGTCTGTTGCTGTCGCCCGCGCCAAAAGCGGTGCTCGTCGATGCTGGCGAAGAGATGTCCGAATACGTGGCCAGCGGGTTCATCGCCGAGCTGGGCAAAAAGAGCGAGGTGCGCAATCAACTGTTCGACCTTGCCCATCGCCATCTGGAAGCGGCAGGCATCTCACGACACCCCGACGGTGTGATCGAACCCTCGACCCGCGCCCGCGCACTGCTCGATGAAGTGAAGATTTTCCGCTCGCTGAGCCATGAGGAACGCGACCGCCTCGCCGAATCGATGGTCGCGCAACAATACGCCGCCGGCGAGGTGGTGCTGGATCTGGCTGAAGTGCCGGACAGCCTGTTCGTGATCGCCACTGGCGTCGTCAGCGCCAGTGTGCCGGACGGCAATGGTTTCACCGAGGCCGGTCGCATGGGGCCGAGCGAAGTCATGGGCGAACAGAGCATCCTGGCCGATACGCCGTCGCAGGCGACGTTCACCGCGCTGACATCTTCGATCATCTATCGTCTGGACAAGAACCTGACCCGACAGTGCATGGAACAGCGCAGCGAAGTGGGCCGGGCATTGAACAAGTTGCAGGCGGTACGCCAGCAGAACAGTCGGCTGGCGTTGATGGCCAAACCGGTGCCGATCAGGAAAGGTGGTTTTTTGGGATGGTTGCAAAAACGCTAAAAGCAAAAGATCGCAGCCTGCGGCAGCGCCTACAGGAGGAACGCATTCCAATTGTAGGAGCTGCCGCAGGCTGCGATCTTTTGATCTTCTTACTTGGCAGTGAACTTGGTGTAGCTGTTGATCAGGTTGCGGTAGTTAGGCAGGCGCTGGGACAGCAGGTTGGCCAGGCCTTCCATGTCGTTGCGCCAGTCGCCTTGCAGCTCGCAGGCCACGGCGAACCAGTTCAGCAGGTGTGCACCCGCCGCCGACATGCGTGCCCACGCCGCTTGTTGCACGGTGGTGTTGAAGGTGCCGGAAGAGTCGGTTACCACGAACACTTCAAAACCTTCGGCGATGGCCGACAGGGTTGGGAACGCCACGCAGACGTCAGTCACCACGCCAGCGATGATCAGTTGCTTGCGACCGGTGGCCTTGATGGCTTTGACGAAGTCTTCGTTGTCCCAGGCGTTGATCTGGCCTGGACGCTGAATGAACGGCGCGTCCGGGAATTGCTCGCGCAGTTCAGGCACGATCGGGCCGTTCGGGCCTGCGTCGAAACTGGTGGTGAGGATGGTCGGCAGGTTGAAGAACTTGGCGATGTCGCCCAGGGCCAGCACGTTGTTCTTGAATTCGTTGGGCGAGAAATCCTGCACCAGAGAGATCAGGCCGGTCTGGTGATCGACCAGCAGCACAACGGCGTCATCTTTGTTCAGACGTTTGTAAGGAACGTTGCTCATGTGAAACTCCTCGGAGGGTGGTGAGTGAAGCGTCGACCACACATGGCCGACGCTTTTGTTGCAAGACTCAGAACGCGAAGCAGGAACAGCCGAAGGCGCCCCAGAAGCCGGCGAAGTCACTCACCGGCACGTTCGACATACGGGCCTTCTCATGGCTGTGGGTATGCACGGCACACGGGCCGCTGCACTGGTGCACCTGCGCCTGCATCGGCGCGTTCGGCCGCCAGTGCCCCGGCACCTTCGCCACCGGCGACCAGTCCGGCAGCACCGGCAGGCTGACAGGCCCGAGTTTTTCGAAGTCGCCGGCGGCGTACACCACCTTGCCGCCGACCACGGTCAATACCGACTCGATCCACTTGATCGCTTCTTCGTCGACGCTGAAGAAGTCCGCGCTCAGCGCCGCGACGTCCGCCAGTTGTCCGACCTTGATCTGGCCCTTCTTGCCCTGCTCGGACGAGAACCAGGCACTGCCGTGGGTGAACAGTTCCAGCGCGGTCTGCCGTGGCAAGCCTTCCTCGTACAGCGCCAGGCCACCGACAGTGCGGCCGCTGACCATCCAGTACAGCGAAGTCCATGGATTGTAGCTGGACACTCGCGTGGCATCGGTGCCGGCGCCGACCGGTACACCCTCGGCCAACATGCGCTTGATCGGTGGCGTAGATTCGGCGGCCTGCTTGCCGTAGCGGTCGACAAAATATTCACCCTGGAACGCCATGCGGTCCTGGATCGCAATGCCACCGCCCAGCGCCCTCACCCGCTCGATGTTCTGTGGGGTGATGGTTTCGGCGTGGTCGAAGAACCATGGCAAACCGTTGAAGGGAATATCGCGATTGACCTTCTCGAACACGTCGAGCATGCGGCTGATGGATTCGTTGTAAGTGGCGTGCAAACGGAACGGCCAGCGCTGTTCCACTAGATGGCGGACCACCGGCTCCAGCTCCTGCTCCATGGTCTGCGGCAGATCCGGACGCGGTTCGAGGAAGTCCTCGAAGTCCGCCGCCGAGAACACCAGCATCTCGCCGGCGCCGTTGTGCCGCAGGAAGTCGTCGCCCTGGTGCAACTTGACGCTGCCGGTCCAGTTCTGGAAATCGGTCAGCTCTTCTTTGGGCTTCTGGGTGAACAGGTTGTAGGCAATGCGGATGGTCAGTTGCTCGTCCTTGGCCAACTGCTCGATCACCTGATAATCGTCCGGGTAATTCTGGAAACCACCGCCGGCATCGATCGCACTGGTCAGGCCGAGGCGGTTGAGCTCACGCATGAACTGGCGGGTCGAGTTGACCTGATATTCCAGCGGCAGCTTCGGCCCCTTGGCCAAGGTCGAGTACAGGATCATCGCGTTGGGCCGCGCGACCAGCATGCCGGTCGGGTTGCCGTTGGCATCACGCACGATTTCGCCACCCGGCGGGTTCGGCGTGTCGCGGGTGTAACCGGCAACTCGCAATGCAGCGCGGTTGAGCAAGGCGCGGTCGTACAAATGCAGCACGAACACCGGGGTGTCTGGTGCCGCCTGGTTGAGCTCTTCCAGGGTCGGCATGCGCTTCTCGGCAAACTGGAATTCGTTCCAGCCACCGACCACCCGTACCCATTGCGGCGTCGGTGTGCGGTCGGCTTGCTCCTTGAGCATGCGCAACGCATCAGCCAGGGACGGCACGCCTTCCCAGCGCAGTTCGAGGTTGTAGTTCAAACCGCCACGGATCAGGTGCAGGTGCGAATCGTTGAGGCCAGGGATGACACAGCGGCCCTTGAGGTCGATTACCTGGGTGCCCGAGCCGCGCAGGGCCATCGCCTCTGCATCGTTGCCGACAGCGACAAAGCGCCCGTCCTTGATCGCCACGGCGCTGGCGAGGGGTTTTTCGCGGTCTACCGTATGAAATTGGCCATTGAATAGAATCAGATCGGCGTTCATCGCAGTTCCTTCGTCATCAGGGAAATGAAGCAAAAAAGCGCCAGCTCAGCGCGGCGAATTTGCGTTGGATTCGAGGTGCTCCCGTGGCTGACTGGCCGTCAGCCACGGCGCAAACAAGCGAGTCGCGGCCGGCATGCACACGTACACCACCGACACCACGATGGTCAGGGTGATCAGGAACGTGGCGACCAAGTAGTTGGAGAGAAAAGCGTTGAGTTTGAGCAGCGGCCCCCAGAGCAGCGGCACCAGCAAGGTGTGCGGCAGAATCACCAGCAACGACACCACGGCCTGCTTCCAGCGCGGTGGCGGCGAAGCAGCATCGGCCAGCGGCGCGAACCAGAATTCGTTGACCGGGTTGACCTCGGTCTGGTCGCCGTCGGCCAGCATCGGCGCGGCTTCATCGATCAACGACTGACGTTGCGGCGAATCGAGCCAGTGCTGCATGGCCTCGGTGGAGCAAAAGCGCAGCACGCAGGTGAACATGTCCAGGCCAGCGTTCTTGCCGCGGATCACGTCCACGCCCAGATGTCCCTCCGTGCGCCCCGCTACGCTGACGATGTTGCGTAGCCAGGCTTCATAGGCTGCTTCGAAACCGGCCTTGACCCGGTGCTTGACGATCAGCGTCACGATCTCATCGGACCCCGGCGCTTTTTGAGTTTGGGCTTCAGACATAACGGAGCACTCCGGGCAAACGGACATTGAGCGCCAGCCGTCCAGGCCCGGCGATAAACACAGAGGTGAAGATGATCAACAACAGCCAGCCGAACTGCCCTTCGGCCACACTCCATTGCGGGTGCACGACCAGCAGCGCCACCAGCAGCACAAACAGAATAGGCAAGCACGCCAGCCGCGCCAGCACCCCGGCGACAATCAGCAGCGGGCACAGCACTTCGGCGAAAATCGCCAGGCTGAGGGTGAGGTGGGCACCGAGGTGGAACGGGTCTTCGATCAGTTGCAGTTGCGCACTGAAGTCCAGCAGCTTGGGCAAGCCGTGAACCCACAGCAGAAACAGACCACCGCTGACCCGCAGAAACAGCAGCCCGACATCCCGCGCCTGTTCATCCCTTTGCGAAGCGTTCATGACTCACCCCTGTTCAATCATTGGATTGAATAGTGCCGCCAAGGGGTGGGGAAAAATTGAATGTACGTGCTCTCTTTGCGGTATGAAGAGCTTAGGCTCAACGCCCCCCCGTAGGTGGACCGTGGGCAGGGAGCCCCATTGTGGCGAGAGAGTTTGCCCCCTTCGCCACAGGGATGTTTTCTGATGAATCCGGTCAGGTGGCCGGGTTGGCCTTCAACTCCAGACTATCCAGCGCCCGACTCACCGCCAGCTCGCCGAACATGATGAGTTGCGCGACGCCCAGTATCGTATTGCGCTGCGGCCCCTCCAGAAACCCGGCGCAGTCGCTGGCGATCACCTTGGTCGAGGCAAAGGACTCGCAGGCATTGGTCAGTAGCTCTTCGATGTTGATGTCCGGGGCGATGGTGTAAATCGTGCTCGGTTTGCGCGGGGGCTTGGCGTCGGACGGTTTTAGGTAGTGATCGAGGGCGCGTTCGGCGGCTTCGTTGAGTTTTTTGGGATCCAGGGGATCGTAGGGGGAAACGTCGTCGGTTGCTGGCGGGTTGGGTGTGGCTTTGAACATGGTGAATCTCCTTTGGAAAATAGCACCACCAGAACCTGTCGCTAAACAAGTAAGGGTGGCGACTGTATGCAGGTTAGCGAACCGGTCAAAGGCACCCGGTAGACCCGAGAGTCTCCCGCATACAGCCACCATAACGTAATTGCAGGCGTCAAAAGTCGGCAATAAAGTCTGGAGCACTGATGCACTTTGAATAGTCCGAGTCGCTAAACCCGATCGCTGATTGGCAGCGACACGGAAACGATAAAGACCAGGCCCAAAGCGCACAAGCCGGCGGATTCTGGCGCAGTCGTAGGCAACCACGCAAGGATCTGTAGCTTTCAGGAAGTAACGCTAAACACCTTTAAACACTGCACGTCGAATACCAAAACCCTCCAGCCCCGCCTCTGGTCAACGAGTGTCCTTGATAGTGTATTCCCGCACTTCGAAATCCGTCCTGGCCGCCGAACCAGGCACCTGATCCGTACACACCGAGAACACGATAGACAATGTGCTCCCGGGCCTGAGCGCCAGCAAATAGACGGCCGGTATGGTCGTGCTGTAGCCACCAGACGTAACCCATGCTCGATGAACCGCGTTACGCGTGTCCGTCCAAATGGGCAAATTGTGCTCGGCGCCGCTGGCATTGCGGCCCATCAACATCAACGACAATCGTTGTCCGATCGCGATATGTAGCCAGATGCCAAACGCCAGCGTCCCTCCGGCAATGACATCCTTCAGATCAAGCTCGGTTGTACCTTTCGCTTCGGCAATCACCGGGGAAACGAGCGAGGCCTTCGGGATAGGCAGAACATGTAACGGCCAGGGCAATGAAGTGACTGGATCCGATGAGCCACGCCTGTAGGTGAACGAGATATCCGCCGCCTTACCGATGCTGAAAGCCACCAATGGAACGGGCAACGTAATTTCCATGGGCATGGTGCCCACCGCGACAGGGATTGTGGTTCGCGAACCCGCCGCCGGCGTGCCTGGCTCGGCAGTCCAGTTCACGCTGACCAGGTCGGTAGACTCACTGGCGTAATTCAAGACAGCGGTCAAATGTGTCATTGCGTCAACCGGGTTCAAATTGGCGTTATCTGGCGCTTCCTTGATCGTCACTTCCCGGCTTACCTCAACGTTGATCGTCCATGAATTAGATACCCCACTGCCATTCAAGGGCCGGGCGGTGAATACGTGCGGGCCATCAGTCAACGCAGAGACCGTAAGCTCCCAGATGCCGGAAACTACCGGGATCGTGCGTATGGGGGTTGGCCCGTCAAGTATCTCCAGTTGTTCGTCTGCCCTCGCGCTGCCGCTGATCATCACCTGGGTGGTGTTGGTGTTCCCGCCATTGGTTATGTCATTGCCGGCAGAGTCTTTCACCGCCAGGATCTTCGGATCCTGCGGTATCGGTCCGCCCGTTTTGACGGTGTACTGTTTCGCTGGAAACTTCACTGCTGAACTTTTGCTCAGGCTTTTATCCAGTGCCACCCTGAGTTCCACTGTCAGTGTGCTGCCATCCATGAGCAGGTTTAGCGGGGTGGTTGAAAAGATTTGCGAAAAGAAGTCGTGGGTGACAAACGACTGGTCGACGGGGGGGTGAGGGGCAATCACGTACTCGACATTGAAAACGCCGCCATCGGCCAATGTTCCAATCAGGCTTACCCAGAAGTACTGACCGACGGCGATCAGCGGCCAACCCTCTATGAACAGGGTGAACGCCGAGATAGAGCTCACGTCCAGCTCGTTGCCATGGCCATTGCCCAATGCTTCCTTGATGATCGGCTGGGGCAATGCGTTCTGCGCAAGAGGCAGCACGTTCAACATCAGCGGCAGCGAACTCGCGGCGGGAGCGTTGCCGACCATCAGGTCAAAGATCACCGTCACCGTTTGGCCCAGGTTAAAGGCGACCACCGAATTGGGCAGCGACACGTCTTTAGTACCGGTTGCACCGGCATCGACATAAGCGGTGACAACTGAACCCTCTGGCGAAGTGCCCGGCGCACCTATCCAGCGCACACGGACCCTGGCGCCCGCTATTACGGGAAAGGAGAGACGAGCCGTGAGGGTGTATCGGGCCGCCAGCGAGTCCAGATGGGGCTTACCTTTGGCTTCCACGATAGAGGGAGCCAACAGTCGCATTTGGGCATCGTTATTGATGGTGTAGTGACGCGGCGCAAACTTCAGTGCTGCATTCTTGTTCAGTTTTTTATCCAGCGCGGCCCTGAAATCCAGTGTCAACGTGCTGCCATGCTTGAGTCTCTTGAGCGGCAACGCCGAAAACGTCTCGGCATAAAAACCGGACTGCAGAAATGCCTGGGTGACCACACTGTTGGGCGCTATCCAGTATTCAATGTAAAAAGCGCTGCCGTCGTCGTTGATGCCACTCAGGCTCATCCAGAAATACTGCCCGTCCGTTATCAGCGGCCAGCCATTGATGCGCAGGGTGAAATTCGTCAAGAACACCACGTCCAGCACGCTGCCTATGCCATTGTTGGGCGCTTGGGTGATCAGCGGGATGGGCAGAGCGCTCTGCGCAAGCGGCAGAATGGTGACCGTCAGCGGCAATGAGGTCGCGATCGGTGTGGTGCCGTTCATGACGACATAAGTCACCGTCACCACGTTGTTCAAGCTATAGGCCACTATCCAGTTGGGCAGTGGGACTTTCCATGGCGCAGTGCCGCCGACCGGAAAGAAGACGGTCGTGAATGAGGCCTCGCTCGGCGCTCCTGGCGCAGCCGTCCAGATCACTTGCAAGCTCTCCCCAGGCTGCATGGGGTAGTTGATGACAACCGTCAGGTTATTGCGGACCAACGCTGGGTCAAGTGGCGGGTTACCCGGGTTTTGCTCGAGTTCAGGGGCTGGCGGAGAGTTTATGAGCGCTGCGGCAACTGGGCTATTCATCATTCGCTCCCTGTGCATGATTGAGGTCGCCCCATGGGCACTGACTCATCACACACCGGTTGGCGACATCGCGCTACTATCAGAAATTACAGGTCAGGAAAAAAACGGATGAACGGTAAGAGCAAAAGCGCTTGCTCGCAGCACGTGTGCTGCCTGTTTACACCGCCGGAGTGTTCAGTGACACCGACATGAACTGACTGATGCGCGACCTGAGCCAGCGCTCCGCTGGATCGTTGTCATGCACCCCGCTCCAGGCCATCGACAGCTGCGCCGCGTCGATGGGAAACGGCGGATCTTCCGCTCGCAACCCACACCCCTCCACCAATGCACACGCGGCGTAATCCGGCACGGTGGCGATCATCTCGGTGCCAGCGAGCAACGCGCGCAAACCACTGAATTGCGGCACGCCGAGCACCACGCGGCGGGTGCGGCCGACCTTGGCCAGGTCGAGGTCGATGTTGCCGCTCAGGTCGCCGGAGAACGACACCATCGCATGGGGCCGCGCACAATACTCGTCCAGCGTCAGCGGCCCCGGGCGGTCATCGCCGCGCAGGACTTTGCAGGTGATGTCCCGCAGCTTCTTGCGTTTGGCATTGGCCGGCAGATCCGTGGTGTAACTCACCCCCACCGAGATTTCCCCCGACGCCAGCAACGCCGGCATCAACAGATAGTTGGCGCGGCGCACCACGACCACGATCCCCGGTGCCTCTTCCTGCAATTGTCGCAGCAACGGCGGAAACAGCCCGAACTCGGCGTCGTCCGACAGCCCGATGCGGAACACATCGCAGCTGCTGGCCGGGTCGAATTCCTTGGCCCGGCTGACCGCCCCCGAGATGGTGTCCATCGCTGGTTGCAGCTCCTTGAGAATCGCCAGCGCCCGCGCCGTCGGCTCCATGCCGCGACCGTTGCGCAGCAACAACGGATCGTCGAACAGATCACGCAGCCGCCCCAGCGCGGCGCTCACCGCCGGTTGGCCCATGAACAGTTTTTCGGCGACGCGGGTCAGGTTTTTTTCGAACATCAGGGCTTCGAAAATCACCAGCAGGTTCATGTCGACACGGCGCAGATCGTTACGGTTCATGGGCACGGTTCCCCTTTGTGTTCAGCCAGGCGCAAGTGTGTCGGACTTTACTCGATCATCGGCACTTTCGCCGCTCGTTTATAAGGCCCGTACTCGATCGGTACCCACTGGAAATGCTTGTCCACCGCGGTGATATGGCCGACACCCGGAAACGGCAAATGCGCTGCCGTGACCCAGATCTTGCTGGCCGCCGCATCGCTGAACACCTTGGCGCGGCTCTTGATCGCCTGCTGATTGTCGACGTCGAAACGGATCGATACCTCGGGATGCTCAAACTGCACCGCCAGGTTATGCACCAGATCACCCATGAACAGAATGCTCTGGCCCTGGGAGTTGAACCGATAGGTGGTGCTGCCCGGTGTGTGCCCGGCCTCCAGCTCGGCATCGACAACGCCCGGCACTGGCGACTGCCCGGCAGTAAAGGTTTTGAAACGGCCCGCCGCGATATACGGCGCGGTTGAGTCCTGGGCGATCTTGAAGAATTCCCTGGCACCGGCCGGTGCCTTGGCCATGGCCTGGGGATCAAGCCAGTAATCGGCTTCTGCCTTGGCCGCGTACACCGTTGCGTTGGCGAACACGGGCTTTTGCTGCCCATCCACCAACCCGCACACATGATCCAGATGCAGGTGGGTGAGCAGGATGGTATCGACCTGTTCCGGCTTATAACCAGCGGCTTGCATGTTCGCCGACAACTGGCCCGCCGTGGCACCGATGCACTGCCCTGCTCCGGTATCCACCAGAATCAATTGTTTGCCGGTATTCACCAGAAACGCGTTGAACGCGGTTTGCACCCCCGGCGTTTCAATCGAACGACGAGCCAGCAACGCGCGGATCTGGTCTTGGGTCAGCCCCTCGAGCAGTTTGGGCGACAGGTCGTTGTAGCCATCGAACAACGCCGTCACCTCGTAGTCGCCCACCGCGAGCCGGTAGTAACCGGGCACCTGAGTGTTCACCTGAGCCGGCGCCTGGGCCAGGCTGGTGCCGGACATCAGCGCCAATGCCAGGCCAAGTCCGCCAAACGTGCAAACGCGGGATTGCTTCATGAGATCACCCTTGATCGAACCAGAAAAAGCGGCCCAGTCCAGGCCGCTACACGTCGTCAATCTTGCATGACCGTGCATCACCCCGAATTGCAGTGATGTGCTCAGTTGGCGCATTTTCAGCCTTAAGCCTGACTGCGGAATTAACAACGTTTAACTCGCAAGCCAAAGCCCTCGCGACCAAGAATGAAGCCTTCTGCGCAGACTTGTTTTTCAGACAAGGGAACGTGCTGGCCCACCGTGCAGTGCATCCGCGCGCGCCCATCGACACGGACATTGGCCATGGCTCTCATTCAGCAAAACGCGATCAAGGCGTGTGCCATTGAAACGCAAAAAAAACCCACGGGTGGCCTTAGCCCCTGGCGTGAAACTCTGGTCAAGCGACTGATCCTCGACCACCTCGGCGACCCCCTGGAAGTGACCGAACTGGCACGGGCCTGTGCCCTGTCGCGCAGTCATTTTTCCCGTGCATTCAAGTGCACCACCGGTGTTTCACCGCAGGACTGGATCCGACAGCAACGCATCGCCCGGGCCAAGCAGTTGATCCGGAACACCGACCTGACCCTGACGCAAATCAGCCTGGAATGTGGCTTCTGCGATCAGGCACATTTCTCTCATATCTTTACTCGCAGCGAAGGCATTACACCATTTGCCTGGCGCTGTCGGACCGTGGGTGTTCTTCCCTCGCTCAACAGCAAAAGATCGCAGCCTTCGCCAGCGCCTACAGGTGCTCACATGTCCCTGTAGGCGCCAGCGCCTTTGATTTTGATCAGCCCTTGATGAACGCCAGCAGATCTTCGTTGAGTTGATCCTTGTGGGTATCGGTCAGGCCGTGTGGAGCTCCCGGGTAGACCTTCAGTGTAGAGCCCTTGACCAGTTTCGCCGAGGCGATGCCCGCCGCTTCGATCGGCACCACCTGATCGTCATCGCCATGCACCACGAGGGTCGGCACGTCGAACTTCTTCAGGTCTTCGGTGAAGTCGGTTTCAGAGAACGCCTTGATGCAGTCGTACGCGTTCTTGTGACCGGAAGCCATGCCCTGCAGCCAGAACCAGTCGATCATGCCTTGCGAAGGTTTGGCACCCGGCCGGTTGAAACCGAAGAACGGACCGCTGGCCAGATCCTTGTACAACTGCGAACGGTCGACCAACGACGCCTGACGAATACCGTCGAACACTTCCATTGGCAGGCCGCCAGGGTTGGTGTCGGTCTTGAGCATCAGCGGCGGCACCGAAGAAATCAGCCCGGCCTTGGCCACGCGACCGGTGCCATGGCGACCGATGTAGCGCGCCACTTCGCCACCGCCGGTGGAGAAGCCGAACAGTACGGCGTTTTGCAGATCCAGATGCTCGATCAACTGCGCCAGGTCATCGGCGTAGGTGTCCATGTCATTGCCGAACCATGGCTGGCTCGAACGGCCGTGACCACGGCGGTCATGGGCGATGACCCGGTAGCCTTTGGAGGCCAGGAAGATCATCTGCGACTCCCAACTGTCGGCGTTCAACGGCCAACCGTGGCTGAAGACGATCGGCTGACCGGTGCCCCAGTCCTTGTAGTAAATCTCGGTGCCGTCTCGGGTGGTGAAGGTGCTCATTTTGATTCTCCTGATGCATGGGGTTTACGACGGTTAATAAGAGGTATGAGCCATTCGTTCGGCCAGGCGCGCCACCCGCTCGCCCAAATGTGCGGCGGTACGGCGGTCTTCCAGTGGAGGTGCAAATTCAGGAGATTGTTCGACGTTCGATTGGGCCATCGCCCCTAGCGAACTGCCGAGTCGGTTCAACTGCCCGTCGAACACGCCGAGGCTGCTGCGCGCCGGCAGCAGGTCGAGGCCGACCCAGATCATCGAGTGCTGGGCAGCGAACACCGCCATCTGCAGCAAGGTGTTGAGCTTATCGCCGCACAGGCAACCGGAGTTGGTGAACCCGGCAGCGAGTTTGTCGCGCCAGGGCTGGGCCAGGTAGAACGAGGCGGTGGCCTCCATGAAGCCCTTGAAGGCCGCCGAGGCACTGCCCATGTAGGTCGGGGCGCCGAAGATGATTGCATCGGCACGGTGCAAGCGTTCCCAGTGTTCGTCCACTTCCTCCACCGGAATCAGCCGACAGGTGCTGCCCAGGTGCCGTTCCACACCCTGGCCCACGGCTTCGGCCATGACCCGGGTGTGCCCGTAGCCACTGTGATAAACCACCACCACGTTGCTCATTCCGGCTCCTCCAGAAGTGTTCGTCCTTTTTGCGGCACGCTTTTGGTTGCACTTTCTGTTGCACTTTCTGTTGCAAAGAAGGCCGAGACCTTCGGCTACTTGAAGAAATGGATTTTTGAGCGTAGACCGGACACAGCACGAGTTAAACGTTGTTAATTTTCTACTGCGCACCTGACGCTGCGTTGCGTTGCCGAAAAAACTTGAGGAACATGCCCGGATACCGCGTGATAGACGGACGCAAGCAGGAGTGACCCGTTGACCCTTACCCCCGAACAGGCCATCCGTTTCGGCCCCTACCGGATCTACCCCGGACAACGCCTGGTGATGGAGGCCGACCAGCCCCTGCGCCTGGGCAGGCAAGCCATGGACATTCTGTTGATGTTGCTGGAGCACGCAGGCCAGGTGGTGAGCAAGCAGCAACTGATCGCGCGGGTCTGGCCCAAAAGCGTAGTGGAAGACACCAACCTGCGCGTGCACATGGCGGCACTGCGCAAAGCCCTCGGTGACGGTCAGGCCGGCCAGCGTTACATCGTCACCGTCGCCCAGCGCGGCTACAGTTTTGTCGCGCCGTTTTCCCTGGAGTCCATCGACCCCCCCCAAAAAAACGACGCCAATGAACCTGGCGGCCATAACCTGCCGGTGCGCCGGACTCGCTTGATCGGCCGTCAGGCGCTGGTCGACAGACTGCTGGCGCAACTCTCACAGCAGCGTTTCATCACCCTCGTGGGCCCCGGCGGGATCGGCAAGACGACCGTGGCGCTGCGCGTCGCCGAGCAACTGATCGGTCGCTATCGAGACGGCATTCGCCTGGTGGACCTGGCACCGATCAACTGCCCTTTGATGATCGGCGCGCACTTGGCGACAGCGCTGGGCTTGTCGTTGCATGACGCCGACCCCATGAACGGGCTCGCCACATGCTTGCGCGAACGGCAGATGCTGCTGGTCATCGACAACTGCGAACACCTGATCGATGCCATTGCGTTGCTCAGCGAAAGCATCCTGCGCGCGGCGCCCCAAGTGCACATTCTGGCCACCAGTCGCGAAAGCCTGCGGGCCGAAGGCGAATGCGTGCAGCGCCTGGAATCACTGGACTGCCCGCCGCCCATCGCCGTGCTCGACCGTGCTCAGGCCCTGACGTTTTCGGCGCTGCAATTGTTTGTCGAGCGGGCGATGGCCAGCCACGACAGCTTCGAACTGAGCGAAGGCGACCTGCCGCTGGCGATTGAAATCTGCCGACGTCTGGACGGCATCCCGTTGGCGATCGAACTGGCAGCGGCGCAGGTTGGCAACCTGGGTTTGAGCGGCTTGCTATCGCAACTGCAAGACAGCTTTCGCCTGCTCGCCCAAGGCTGCCCGACCACCATGGGCCGCCATCAGACCCTGCGCGCCACGCTGGACTGGAGCTTCGAACTGCTCAATGCCTGCGAGCAGACGTGCCTGCGCCGACTGGGGATATTCCGGGGCGCTTTTACCCTGGAATCGGCGGCTGCCGTGATTGTCGGCCAGTACATCGAGCCCGACGTAGTGTTTGCCTCGATTACCCAATTGGTGGCCAAGTCATTGCTGAACGTGGAAGTCGGCGACGAAGAAGTGTTCTACCGTCTGCTCGACACCACGCGTGGCTATGCGCTGGAAAAACTCGACCAGGCCCAAGAGCTGGCGGACACCCGAGAGCGCCACGCCGAATGCTGCCTGGCCTTGATGCAGCAGGCGCAGAGTGATTGGGAACACACCCAGAGCGAGCGCTGGACCGAGCGTTACGCCCGCAGCCTGGACGACATTCGTGCAGTCCTGGATTGGGGCTTGAACGCTCAAGGGCCGCAGGCCTTGGCCATCCGTCTCGCCGCGACCTCGGCACCGCTCTGGCAAGAGCTGTCGTTGCTCAAGGAATACGGGGTGTACGTGCGCAAAGCCCTGGCGTTGCTCGAAGCGACGCACCAGCCCTGCCCGCGTTTGACCATGAACCTCAAGCTTGCCCTCGGCAGTTCCTGCTACCACACCCAGGGCGGTACCGCCGAAACCATCGAAGCGTTCGTCAGCGCCAAACGACTGGCCGAAGACTATAACGATATGGCCGGTCAACTAAGGGCAATCTCGGGGCACATGGCGGTCAACCTCAGTTGTGGCCAATACCAAATGGCCCTGGAGCAGAGCCGGGAATTTGACCGTTTGGGGCTGCACGGCGACGCGGTGTTATCCCTGAGCACTCACCGCTTGCGGGTCCTGGCCCTGCATTTTGCCGGAGATCAGGCACTGGCGCGGGAGAATGCCGAGCAGGTCATTCAACGCCTGGCCCAGAGCGGCCAGCTCAACCGCTTCACCCATGGCTTTGGCGTGCAGTACGACCAGAGCGTGGCAGCCCTGACGATTCTGGCGCGCATTCTCTGGCTGCAAGGGCTCCCGGAAAAAGCCTGGCGCACCGCGCGACAGGCGCTCGACATCGCGATGCAGATCAATCATGGCACGTCCATCTGCTACACCCTGGCGCTGTCCGGTTGCCTGATCGCCCACTACAACGGCGACACTCCGGTCGCCCGCGAACTCCTGGCCTTGCTGCTTGAGCAGGCGAAGAAACACTCGGTGTTGCTGTTCTACACCTGGGCCAAACATTACGCGCAGGTGATCGACGGAACTGATGCGCCTTCATCCCCGCGACCGGACACCGGGTTGGTCAAGGAAATCATGGTCACTCTGGGCAGCCGTTTCATCGATGATGCGTTGCTGGAGCGGGCCGAA
Organism: Pseudomonas sp. P1_A1; assembly: GCF_056406935.1. Lineage (NCBI taxonomy): Bacteria > Pseudomonadati > Pseudomonadota > Gammaproteobacteria > Pseudomonadales > Pseudomonadaceae > Pseudomonas > Pseudomonas sp. P1_A1. Next base: position 305,920 of record NZ_JBFTZE010000001.1, read on the forward strand.
AACGGCGCGGCGGGCTGGAGCACGGCGGAGATTCTGCGGGCTCGGGCCGACTCGTTACTGGCAGAGGATTGCCCGAGCAGTGCTGACGCGGCCGAGGCGGTGTTGCTCAAGGCTTTAGCCGTGGCGAAAACCCAGGGAGCGCTGGCCTGGGAACTGCGCAGCGCCACATCACTGGCTCAGCTGTGGCAACGTCAAGGCCACTTCCGACAAGCCCATGAACTGCTGGCGCCGATTTACCAGCGTTTCACCGAAGGCTTCGCCACACCGGACCTGATCAAAGTCCGGCGGTTACTCGACGAGTTGCAGCGCGACCTGCCCGCCTGATGTCCAGTGAGCCGGACTGGTGTAGCGCTCATAACGCAGTTCGAAGGCACGCAAGTAACCGCTGTGTTCGAGTTTCTCCAGGGCGTAGGTGCGCGTGGTATTGAGGAAACGGTAGCGCGTCACGCCGTTGCCCTGCTCCACCGACAGCAACGATTTATTCGCCAGACTCTCCACCACGTTGACCAGGCTTGCGGGCAGCAACATCGCGCCACTGATCACGCCAATCGCCGCGTCCAGGGTGAACGCCATCTTGAACACCGCCAGCCGCTGCAACACGATCTGTTCCAACGGACTCAGCCGTTCATAGCTCCAGTCCAGTGCGGCTTTGAGATTCTGATGCCGTGGCACGGCGGTGCGTCGACCTTGGCTCAACAGCTGAAAACAGTTGCCCAGTTGCGCTTGCAACCCCACCAGCGCCAGTGCATCGATTTGCGCCGCCGCCAGCTCAATGGCCAGGGGCAAGCCATCCAGCCGTCGACAGATGTCGCGCACAGCATTGAGATCCTGTTGGCGCAGGGCAAACCCTTGCTGACGGGCTCGGGCGCGGCTGACCAACAGCTGCACCGCTGAATACCCCATGGCCTCGTCCACGCTATAAATCGCCGAGGCTGGCGGCACCGTCAGGGCGGGTAACCGCAGCAGCGTTTCCCCCGTTGCTCGCAGCGGTTCGCGACTGGTGGCGAGGATCGACAACCGAGGCGCCGAGGCCAACAGATCGTCCACCACTGTCCTGCAACGTTCGAGCAGGTGTTCGCAGTTGTCGAGCACCACCAAGGCATGCCGTTGCGCCAACGCCTTTGCGCCGACATCGAGTTCCAGCGTGCGCGACAGATGATCGATAAGCTGTGATGGGTCATCGATGGCCGCCAGGTCAACCATCCAGACACCATCCCGATAGTGCTGCAACAGCAACTCGGCCACGCGCAACGCTACGGTGGTCTTGCCGATGCCAGCAGGGCCGACCAGGGTCATGAAGCGTCGAACCGGCAACTGCCGGACCACGCTGCCAACGATCGAGTCGCGACCGGTCACTGGCGTCAGCCGCGCAGGCAGATTGTGTTGAGGTTTGTGCACGGTTTCGACCAGCACCGGCGTGCCCGCCCGGTCGTGCTGCACCGGGGCGATGAAGCTATAACCGCGCTGGGGAATATTAACGATATAGGGCTGCCCGTTCGGCCCATCGCCGAGCGCTCGACGCAGGGCGGCAATGTGGACGCGCAGGTTGATTTCCTCGACCACCGAGGTCGGCCAGACGTGGGCAATAAGCGCCTCTTTGCTGACCACCGCACCGGCGTGCTCGACCAGCACCTGCAAAATTTCCAGGGCTCGCCCCCCCATGCGCAGCGGCCGATCACCGTCCAGGATCAGCCGCTGATGCAGGTGGAATGCGTAGGGCCCGAACCGCAGCACCGTGTCACTGTTTATATTTATGAGGCTGTTCATGCACGTTCATGCGCTGAAAACCTGGCCCGGTTCAAGGAACTGCAAGGCCCCTCGCAACCACCTATCCAGGCTCCCGCACCTCCTTGAAAAAGAGTTCACGGGTATCTTGGCAGGCATGGATGACCGTACAACGGCCACGGGAGGAGCATCACCGCCATCGCGGTGCGCACGACGGACAACAATGCGCTAACTGAACTGCTCGCGGTACTGGGTGGGGGTCAGGCCGAGCTTTTCACTAAACAGAAAGCGCATATGGCGCACGCTGCCGAAGCCACTTTTATAGGCCACGGTCTTGAGCGGCAGCTCGCTGGTTTCCAACAGATTCCTGGCGTGATCGATGCGCGCGCTTTGCAGAAACTCCATCGGCGTCATGTTCACTTCCCGGGTGAAAACCCTGGCGAAGTGCCGCGCACTCATGTTCACCAGACTGGCCATGCGTTCGATGCTGAACCCTTCGTCGAGGTGTTCGAGCACGTGGTTCTGCACCCGGGTGATCGGCGTTTCCTGGGGTGCCACCGCCGCCATCAGTGGACTGAACTGCGCCTGCCCGCCCTGGCGTTTCATCACCACCAGCAGCACTTTGGCGACATCCTGGGCGACTTTCTTGCTGTGGTCCTGGGCAACCACCGCCAGCGCCAGGTCGATACCGGCGGTGACACCGCCGGAAGTGATGAGGTTGCGGTCCTGCACGAAAATCTGATCGGTCTCGACGGTTGCCTTGGGGAAGCCTTTGATCAGTCGTTCGGTGTAATGCCAGTGAGTGGTCACGCGAAAGCCGTCCAGCAACCCGGCATGCCCGAGCACGAACGCGCCGGTGCAGATCGACCCGTATCGGTTCGCACGGCTGATGGCAGCCTGAAGCCATTCGAGCAGCGGCGGATGCTTTTCGTTGTAGGCCCCCGGCCCGCCCGGCACCAGCAACAGATCATAGTGCCCGCTCGCCTGATCGATGTGCAGATCGGCCTGGACACTGACGCCGTTGGAGGCCCGCAATGCGCCCTGCTCGGTGCCGATGGTCAACAGCTCGTATCGGTCCGCCGGTTGCAGATAACGATTGGCGATGGAAAACACTTCCATGGGGCCGGCCATGTCGAGCAGGAGAAAGTCTGGGAACAACACCATTGCCACGGTTTTCATGGGTTCAAGGTCACTAATAGAGAACTGTTCAATACCATTGCGCCGCCCACAGGTCTGGCGCCCGACATTATGGCCACATGTAACAACAAGCATACATGAACCCGTTCACACAACTGTCAACCTGAGCGAGACAGTATTTCAATTTCCATCTACTTACTGCACTTTAAGGTAAACATTAATCTTCTCCTCACTCGGACGAATTCACGTCCTGACAGGAGATTTCATCATGCTGACCCTTCGCAAAGCTTCGGATCGCGGTGCGGCCAATCACGGTTGGTTGAAGTCGTTCCATACCTTTTCCTTTGCCAACTACCGCAACCCACGGGAACAGGGCTTTTCCGACCTGTTGGTGATCAACGACGACCGCGTGGCCGCCGGCAAGGGCTTTGGCCAGCACCCTCACCGCGACATGGAGATCTTCTCCTACGTGCTCGAAGGCGCGCTGGAACACAAGGACACTTTAGGCACCGGTTCGGTGATCCGCCCTGGCGATGTGCAACTGATGAGCGCCGGCAGTGGCGTGGCGCACAGTGAATACAACCACTCATCGACACGCCCGGTGCACTTCCTGCAAATCTGGATCGTGCCTGACGTCAGCGGCGCCAAACCGCGTTATCAGCAAGAGCATTTCAGCACCCAGAAAAAACGCGGCCGCTTGCAGTTGATCATCTCCCCGGACGGGGCCAACGGTTCGCTGAAAGTCCGGCAGGATGCGCGGGTGTATGCCGGCCTGATTGACGGCAAGGAAAGCGCCACCCTGGAACTGGCAGCCGATCGCTACGCTTATGTGCATGTGGCGCGGGGCAGTGTCGAGCTGAACGGCCTGCCGTTGCAGGAAGGCGACGGCGTACGGGTTCGCGAAGAACAGGTGCTGACCTTGAGCAATGGCGCGGATGCCGAGGTGCTGGTGTTTGATTTGCGACCGCAGGAGTTGCCGGAAATGCCGTGATCCCATTGTTCAACGCCTACAAAAAACGGCCTGATCAAGGCCGTTTTTTTGGTGGAATCTGATCGCGCGCGCCCACCCTTTCAAGGCGCTTAAATCGCCGCCCGCAATTCCCGTGGCGACAGGCCATAGTGTGAGCGAAAGCGCACGGCAAAACGTGAGGCCGAGGCGTAGCCGCTGGCACCGGCAATTTCACCGATGGGCCGGGAAGTGGTTTGCAACCATTGCAGCGCGGTCGCCAGACGAACGCTTTCCAGAATATTCCTGAAGCTGCTCCCCTCATTGGCCAGTTGGCGACGCAACGTCGACTCACCAAGGTTCAGGTGTTGTGCGACGCTCGCAACCGTCCAGTCGCTCTCAGGGCTGCCCATCAGCAACTGCTGCACACGTTCGCACAGCGGATCATTGCGATCCATCAGCAGTGGTCCGGCCTGGCCATTGAGGCCCAGGCTGAGCAGAACCGCTTCCCCATAGTGGGTGCGTAATGCATCCGGCGCGTTCGCATTGATGGCGGCCAATAACTGATCCCATGCCTGCGTCGTGTGCCTGTCCAGAGGAACACACAGATCTGTGGTCGGGGCACGCTGACCACTCATGATCTGGCGGCCATATCGGTTGCTGAAGTTGCGCAGTGTCGAACCGGGAAAGGTCACGACATCAGCGATGTAGTGACCGTGAAGACCGGGGAAGTTCGAGATACCAAGCTCGCGCCCGGCCGGCATCAGAATCAGATGTTGCGGCCCTGCGCGCATCTCTCGGTCATCCCATTGCAGCAGCTTTTCCCCCTGTCGCACTCGACACAAGGTGGTTGCGAAGATCGGCACCCGTTGCAAGGTATGAGGCTGCCGCGCCCGTATGACACACGCATCGATAATGTTTTCCCGGTGCTGGATGCCGTCACAAGGGCGCATTGTTCTTAACGTCCGTAAGTTGAAGTGATGGTCGCTTTGGCCAAGGCGTTGGCATTGAGCATATAGCCCACCAAGGCTCCGCTGGCCTGGTTGTCTAGTGGCAGCTTATCGACTTTCAACGCCCATACAGTGAATTGATAGCGATGGGGCTTATCCCCTACAGGAGGGCACGCTCCGCCAAATCCCGACTGGCCATAATCGGTTCGCCCTTGTACTGCGCCGGCAGGCAGGTTCGAACCGACCCCTCTTGGCAAACTGCTGGTGGAAGCCGGTAAGTTGACCACCGTCCAATGCCACCAGCCGCTGCCGGTCGGCGCATCAGGGTCGTAGACCGTGATCGCGTAACTTTTAGTCCCCGCCGGGGCGTTGGACCAGGACAGTTGCGGAGACGTATTTCCCCCTTCGCAACCGAAGCCCTGGAACACCTCGCGACTGGTCAGCGGGCGATTTTCAGCAATATCCTGGCTGGTCAGCGAGAAGTCGGCAGCGTGCCCGGTGAGGACGACGCCCATGGACAATGCGGATAGGATAACTCGGATGTTCATCGTGACCTCATCGGTGTCTTGGCGTGAAGCACGATTCTAGAGAGAGCAAAGGCTGATTACTGTGCCGAAACGCTCGGCCGTTGTGCCTGAACGCTCTCTCGATCCAGGCACTGCCATGGGCGATCTCAAACCGCTGCGAAGATATTCTTCATCGCCGCATACTGCAGCAGCATGATGGTCTTGGCATCGCAGATTTCCCCGCGATAAAACGCCTCGAGTGCGTGGTCGAATGGCCACTCCAACACTTCCAGTTCCTCGGTTTCTTCTTCCAGCCCACCGCCGTCGCTGACTTTCGAAGACGCGTCGTATTCGGCAATAAAGAAATGCAGTTTCTCCGTGACCGAACCGGGGCTCATGTAGGACTCGAACACCTTCTGCACATGGTGGACGCGATAGCCGGTTTCTTCTTCGGCTTCAGCGCGAATGCGCTCTTCAGGCGCGGCACCTTCCAGCAGCCCCGCCGCGACTTCAATCAACAAGCCATCATGGCCGTTGACGAACACCGGCAACCGGAACTGGCGGGTCAGCACGACGGTTTTCTTCTCGCGGTTGAACAGCAGGATCGCCGCGCCGTTGCCACGGTCATAAACCTCGCGGGTCTGGCGCTGCCAGTCGCCGTTGTTGCGCAAGTAATCGAACGTGATTTTCTTCAGCAGATACCAGTCGTGGGACAGCACCTGGGACTCGATGATGTTGACCCGCTCGGCTGTGTTCGACATGACAATCCATCCCTATTTTCGTCAGAAGACGTCCATGTTAGGCGAAAACAGAAAAGCCCGGCATGGTTGCCGGGCCTCTTTTTTACTGCGCTGTCCAATCCACATGTTGATTCAGAGGGTTGGCGTTACTTGAAATCCACTTGGCCTACACGCCAAAGCAACAAATGATTGCGTGCTTAAGTTCAGGGCAACTGCGCCTTATATTCTTTCTGGTATTGCCCGGCGAGTGACTCCTTTTGCTTGTCGTCGAGCAGTTTGCCGGCCATTTGAAAGAACTTCTGCTCTTCCTCTTTCAGGTGGTGATGGACCTTTTCCGAGAGCTTTTTTGCAGTGATCAACCAAGCGGCGCTGGACATCTCAGTCTCGTCCAGTTCCTCCATCATCTCGTCCATTTCATGGTGTTCGGAAATGGCGTGGCGACTCAGGTCGATGCCATTGTCGAATGCCATCAACGGGATGTAGAAATGGCGTTCTTCGGCCGTTGCGTGGGCCTGCAGTTCGGCTTTGAGCTGTTTGTAAGCCTCCAGCCGTTCCGGGGTGTCGCCGTGGGTCTTGATCAGGGCGACGGCATAGCTACGCTGGCGATCATGGCTTTCGCGCAAGGCTTCAAAGATATCCACGGGCTGTCCTCACGGGTGCATTTTGAAATGTCGCTATTGAGCGCTAGACCTCCCGGCGCGCCCGGGAGTTCCAAACGAACGGCGATCACGATAGGCTCCCTTTTCGCCATAAGGATATAGCCCATGCCCCTTCGAATTGAACTGTCGGAAAACGCCACCCTGGAAGAACGCGAGGCGATCCTCACACCGCTACGTGCCTACAACGCATCGAAGGCCGGGGCCACGGTTTCAGAACAGATTGCCTTGCTGGTACGCGATGACAATGACGAGATTCTCGGCGGTCTTTATGGCCGGGTGTTTTACCGGTGGTTTTTCATTGAGTTGTTGTCGGTGCCAGAGCAGGCACGGGGACAAGGGCTGGGCTCGAAGCTGATGCAGATGGCCGAAGACCTGGCGCGGGAGAAGGCGTGCATCGGGATCTGGCTGGACACCTTCGACTTCCAGGCGCCGGAGTTTTACAAGAAACACGGCTACAGCGAGCTGGGGCAGATTGCCGATTACCCGCCGGGCCACAAGCGCTTCTTTTTCCAGAAGCGTTTGATCGATTTGTAAGCTTCGGTTTTCGGGGGGGGGCCTTAAAAAGATCGCAGCCTTCGGCAGCTCCTACGCGCCTGTGGGCGCCGCCGAAGGCTGCGATCTTTTGATCTTGCTTACAAACAGGTCGCCAACGCCGCCAAACGGCGCTTGGCGACAAAATCATCATGCTGGGCGTAGTAGCTCAAGGCCGTGCCTGAAGCATCGCTGGTCACGTCCACGAAAGACTCGGCCGAACGGGTGTAGACCGTCGAGCCGCCCTTCTTGCCCGGCTGCAAATACGCGCCGGCATCGACGCCGAACACCGCCTCGTCCTGCCAGGCAAACTGCACGCACTGGGCGACGACTTTTTCCGGTTTGTCCGAGGTCAGGGTTTTGTACGGGGTTTTGGTGCGGGCGTCGTTCATCGCCGATCCGGCGCAGCCCGCCAGCAAGGTTGCGGCCAGCGCCACCATCAGAATTCGCATTGCGTTCGCTCATCAGGAAAAAGCGGACTGTACCACCGCGGCGCGGCGTATCGTTCTGCTTTACTTCATTTATACCGCGACACCGCGCAACGATTCGCGCACCCTGTCGCGCCGATAGCGTCGCATCGCCCATTTTTTCAGGAAAGCCATGATACCCAATGCCGAGTTCTACAAACCGTCCACCGACTACGCCGACAAGCTGATCAGCCAGATCGGCCAGACGCCGGCCTGGATCGCCAAGCGAATTGGCGTCACCGACAAGCGGATTCGTTACATTCTCGACGGCGAAAGAACCGTCAAAGGCGAAACCACGCCGATCCAGATGACCTACACCGAGCAGTTTGCCCTCGAGTGTCTGGCCGCGGCTGCCAAGGCGAGCAATAAGCAGTCTTCGTAATCCCTCTCAAGGAGTGACCATGGCGGCAACCGAACAGCAACACGAACAGGCGCTGAGGAAATTCCTCGATGAACGCCCTGAGCTGCGTCTTGAGCTCGACAATCTCAATCCCCTGCTCGCACAGGCCAAAGGCGAGACGATGGCGCAGTACCGCGATGAACGCTTGCATGAAGCGTTCGAAGCCGAGGCCGAGCGCCTGGGTTTGTTTGCCTGGGAGCTGACGCTGCAACTGACCACCGCCACGCCCGAGGAATATCAGGCCCAACGCATGGAAGTGCACAAGGAAGTTGCAGAGATGGCCGGCATGAACTGGCTTGAGTATTGCGAGTTGTATGGGCTGACCAAATAGTCGTCGCGATCTCACCTACCCAAAGCCCTTCGCCGCCCTGCCGATAAAGCTTTATCATGGCCGCAGTTTTGCTGATCGAGTCCGTCATGAAATTCGCCATAGCGCTGTTTTCCGCCGCCCATGCGCCCTCCTCGCGCCGTGCCTTGCTGTTCGCCCAGGCCGCGCTGGCCGGCGGGCATGAGATTGTCCGGCTGTTTTTCTATCAGGATGGCGTCTACAACGCGTCCGGCAGTGTGGTCACGCCTCAGGATGAGCAGGACTTGCCCAAGCAATGGCGCAACTTTGTCAGCGAGCATCAACTCGATGGCGTGGTCTGCATCGCCGCCGCCCTGCGTCGTGGCGTGCTGAACGAGGAAGAAGCTCAGCGCTATCAGCGTGAAGCGGTCGCCGTGAGAGCGCCGTGGGAATTGTCCGGCCTTGGCCAGTTGCATGACGCGGTGCAGGACGCTGACCGCCTGATCTGTTTCGGAGGCGCGTGAGATGGCTAAATCCTTGCTGATTATCAGCCGTCAGGCGCCGTGGTCCGGGCCGAATGCGCGGGAAGCACTGGACATTGTATTGGCCGGCGGCGCCTTCGATCTGCCGATCGGGCTGCTGTTTCTGGATGACGGCGTGTTCCAGCTCGCCGCGAAACAGGATGCCAAAGCCCTGCAACAAAAAGACCTGAGCGCCAACCTGCAAGCCTTGCCGATGTTTGGTGTCGACGACCTGTTCGTCTGCGCTGAAAGCGCCGCGGCCCGTGGCCTGGCCACTGAAGGCCTGTCACTTGCAGAAGCCCGGGTACTGAGCGCCCAGGACATCACCGCCCTTATTGACCGTTACGACCAGGTGATCACCCTCTGATGTCGACTTTGCATGTGTTGTCTCATTCCCCTTTCGGCGACGAGCGCCTGACCAGTTGTCTGCGCGTGATCGGCGCCAACGATGCGCTGCTGCTGAGTGGCGACGCGGCCTATGCCTTACAGCCAGGCACCGCGCCTTTCAGCGCGCTGCACGCCCGCCAACTGAAACTGTTCGTACTGGCCGAAGATGTACAGGCCCGGGCTCTGCAAGTCCCGGACTGGGCCAAGGCTATCGATTACCCGGCCTTCGTCGAGCTGTCGATTCACTACGACAAGGTCAACAGTTGGCTATGAAATCCCTGACCGTTGGCACCCGCGCCATTGAACTGGACAAGGACGGTTTCCTGGTCGAACTGAGCGACTGGTCTACCGAGGTGGCCACCGCCCTCGCCGCCGCCGAAGACATTGAGTTGAGCCCGGAACATTGGGAAATCCTCGAACTGCTGCGCAGTTTCTACGACGAATTCCAGCTGTCCCCGGCGACCCGCCCGCTGATCAAGTACACCGCATTGAAGCTCGGCCCCGACAAGGGCAACAGCCTGCACCTGAACCGACTGTTCAAAGGCACCCCTGCCAAACTCGCCGCGAAACTGGCGGGCCTGCCCAAACCGACGAATTGCTTATGACCGACTATCCAGCGCTGACCCTCGAAACGCCCGCCGAGCACCCGTTCGCCCAATTCGTGCGGATCCTTGGCAAAGGCAAACGCGGCGCCCGTGATTTGACTCGCGAAGAAGCCCGCCAAGCCATGGGCATGGTGCTCGACGACAAGGTCGAGGACACCCAGCTCGGTGCGTTCCTGATGCTGTTGCGGCACAAGGAGGAGAGCGCCGAGGAAATGGCCGGGTTCACCGAAGCCTTGCGTGAACGCCTGAATCCACCGGCACTGGCGGTCGATCTGGACTGGCCGACTTACGCGGGCAAGAAGCGGCATTTGCCGTGGTATCTGCTGGCGGCCAAGTGCCTGGCGCAGAACGGCGTGCGCATCTTCATGCACGGCGGCGGCGCGCACACGGCGGGACGGCTGTACAGCGAACAACTACTCCAGACGCTGAATATACCGTTGTGCCGCAACTGGCAGCAGGTCGGCGCGGCACTCGATCAGGGCGGTCTGGCGTTCATGCCATTGGTGGACTGGGCACCCCAGCTTCAGCGGATGATCGACCTGCGCAACACCTTGGGCCTGCGCTCGCCGATCCATTCCCTGGCGCGGATTCTCAACCCGCTGGGCGCCCGTTGTGGCCTGCAAAGCATTTTCCACCCCGGCTACCAGGCGGTGCATCGCGATGCCAGCGGTCTGCTCGGGGACACGGCAATCGTCGTCAAGGGCGATGGCGGCGAGATTGAGATCAACCCGGACGCCGACAGTCACCTGTATGGCACCACCGGCGGCGAAAGCTGGGATGAAGAATGGCCGCAGCTGTCGAGTCAGCGCCATGTCAAACCGGCGAGCCTGGACCCGGAGCACTTGAAAGCCGTGTGGCGTGGCGACGTGGTCGACAGCTACCCGCAAATGGCGCTGATTTCGACCATGGCCCTGGCCTTGCGCGGCCTCGGTCAGCCCCGCGAACAAGCCTTCGAAACCGCCCAGCAATATTGGGACGCCCGGGACCGATCGATTTAATCGATCATAACAGTCCAACCTTTGCGCTTTTTGTTCGAACCTATGCGCATAGACTCCTCTCCAACGCTTATAGGTTGAGGAGTCAGGCACATGGGTTTGTTAGTCGAAGGTCGCTGGCAGGATCAGTGGTACCAAAGCAGCAAGGATGGCGCGTTCCAACGTGAACAGGCGCAGCGTCGCAACTGGCTGACCGCCGATGGCAAGCCAGGCCCGAGTGGCGTCGGTGGTTTTGCCGCCGAGGCCGATCGCTATCACCTCTATGTGTCCCTCGCCTGTCCGTGGGCCCACCGCACGCTGATCCTGCGCAAACTCAAAGGCCTGGAAAGCCTGATCGACGTGTCGGTGGTCAGCTGGTTGATGCTGGAAAACGRCTGGACCTTCGATAAAAACCTCGGATCGACCGGCGACAAGCTCGATCATTTCAATTTCATGCATCAGCGCTACACCGCCGATACCGCCGACTACACCGGCCGCGTCACCGTGCCGGTGCTGTGGGACAAACAGACCAACCGCATCGTCAACAATGAATCGGCGGAGATCATCCGCATGTTCAACAGCGCGTTCGATGACTTGACCGGCAATGACCTGGATTTCTACCCGGCACCGCTGCGCAACGAAATCGACGCCCTGAACGAGCGGATTTATCCGGCGGTGAACAATGGCGTCTATCGCGCCGGGTTTGCCACCTCGCAGCAGGCTTACGAAGAAGCGTTCGATGAGTTGTTTGCGGAGCTGGATCAGCTGGAACAGCTACTGGGCGCGAATCGTTACCTGACGGGTGAATACCTGACTGAAGCGGATATCCGGTTGTTCACCACCCTGATTCGTTTTGATGCGGTGTATCACGGCCACTTCAAATGCAATCTGCGGCGGATTGCCGATTATCCGAACCTGTCGAACTGGCTACGGGAGATTTATCAGTGGCCCGGGATTGCCGAGACGGTGGATTTCACCCACATCAAGAACCACTACTATGGCAGCCACAAGACCATCAATCCGACCGGGATCGTGCCTAAAGGGCCGGCGCAGGATTTCACTGTGGCGCATGATCGGGGGCGGTTGAGCGGGAAAGGGGTTTGGCGCAAGGCCTGAGGTTGATTGTTCCCACGCTCCGCGTGGGAATGCATCCCGTGACGCTCTGCGTCACATCCGAAACGGAACGCGGAGCGTCCCTGGCGGCATTCCCACGCGGAGCGTGGGAACGATCACAACGGGGGCAAGCCCCCTCGCCACAGGTCAGACCTGCGCCTGAGCCCCTTCGAACCACGCCAGTTTCTCGCGCAGTTGCACCACTTCCCCGACGATCACCAGTGTCGGCGCATGCACTTCATGCTCCGCCACCAGCCGTGGCAGGTCGGCCAGAGTGCCGGTAAATACCCGCTGATTGACCGTGGTGCCCTGCTGGATCAACGCCGCCGGGGTATCGGCCGCGCGACCGTGCTTGATCAACTGCTCGCAGATGATCGGCAAGCCCACCAGCCCCATGTAAAACACCAGGGTTTGCGCCGGCGCGACCAGGTCGGCCCACGGCAAATCGGTGGAACCGTCCTTCAGGTGCCCGGTGACAAACCGCACTGACTGCGCGTAATCGCGGTGAGTCAGCGGAATCCCGGCATACGCCGCGCAGCCGCTGGCGGCGGTAATGCCCGGTACGACCTGGAACGGGATGCCATGGGCCGCCAGTTCTTCGATCTCTTCGCCACCACGCCCGAAAATGAACGGATCGCCGCCCTTCAAGCGCACCACGCGCTTGCCGGCCTTGGCCAGATCTACCAGATGCTGGTTAATCTGTTCCTGAGGCACGGCGTGATCGGCGCGGCGCTTGCCGACGTAGACCCGCTCGGCATCGCGACGGCACAAATCCAGAATCGCCGGCGCCACCAGACGGTCATACAGCACCACGTCGGCTTGCTGCATCAGGCGCAAGGCGCGGAAGGTCAACAGGTCGGGATCACCCGGCCCGGCGCCCACCAGATAAACTTCGCCGGTGGCGACAGGCGCCTCGCCATTGATTTTGGCCAGCATCAAGCGCTCGGCCTCGGCGCCCTGCCCAGCCAGTTGCCGGTCGGCAATCGGCCCTTGGAACACATCCTCCCAGAACGCCCGACGCTGCTGCACGTCCGGAAACAGGCCTTTGACCTGATTGCGGAAACGCGCCGCCAGACCGGCCAGTTGACCGTAGGTGGAAGGAATCCAGGTTTCCAGCTTGGCGCGAATCAACCGCGCCAGCACCGGCGCATCGCCGCCACTGGACACGGCAATGATCAGCGGCGAACGGTCGACGATCGCCGGGAAGATCACGCTGCACAGGGCCGGCGCGTCCACCACGTTGACCGGCACGCAACGCCGATGGGCATCGGCGGAGACTTGCGCGTTCAGCGGTTCATCGTCGGTGGCGGCGATGATCAGCCCGCAACCATCCAGATCAGCCTCGACGTAGCCACGCAACAGGCACTCGCCACCGCTGCCGGCTACCAGCTCACGCAACTGCGGTTCGATTTCAGGTGCGACCACCCGCAGCAGCGCACCAGCTTCGGCCAGCAGGCGGGATTTGCGCAAGGCAATCTCCCCCCCGCCGACGAGCAACACACGACTGCCGCGAAGGTTATGGAACAGCGGCAGATAGTCCATTTAGCCGATGACCTCAAGGCCACCCATGTACGGCTTGAGCACTTCAGGCACACGGATCGAACCGTCGGCCTGCTGATAGTTCTCGAGTACCGCCACCAGGGTACGACCGACCGCCAGGCCGGAACCGTTCAGGGTGTGCACCAGCTCAGGCTTGCCGGTTTCCGGGTTGCGGAAACGCGCTTGCATACGGCGCGCCTGGAAGTCGCCACAGTTGGAGCACGACGAAATCTCGCGGTACTTGTCCTGGCTCGGAATCCACACTTCCAGGTCGTAGGTCTTGACCGCGCTGAAGCCCATGTCGCCGGTGCACAGCGCCAGGGTGCGGTATGGCAGTTCCAGCAGTTGCAGGACTTTCTCGGCGTTGGCGGTCAGGTTTTCCAGCGCTTGCATCGAGGTCGACGGCTCAACGATCTGGACCATCTCGACCTTGTCGAACTGGTGCTGACGGATCATCCCGCGAGTGTCGCGCCCCGAAGCACCAGCCTCGCTGCGGAAGCACGGCGTGTGCGCCACGAACTTGATCGGCAGCAATTTCGAGTCGACGATTTCGCCGGCCACGATGTTGGTCAGCGACACTTCAGCGGTCGGGATCAGGTACAGATCGGCTTCGCCGTCGCGGCTGATCTTGAACAGGTCTTCTTCGAATTTCGGCAACTGACCGGTGCCCTGCAGGGCCGGCGCTTGTACCAGATAAGGCGTGTAGGCCTCTTCGTAACCGTGTTCATTGATGTGCAGGTTGATCATGAACTGCGCCAGCGCACGGTGCAGGCGAGCAATCGGGCCGCGCAGCAGGGCGAAACGGGCGCCGGACAGCTTGGCGGCGGTTTCGAAGTCCAGCCAGCCGAACTTCTCACCCAGGGCCACGTGATCCTGAACCGGGAAGTCGAAAGTCTTTGGCGTGCCCCAACGGCGCACTTCAACGTTGCCTTCTTCGTCATCGCCGACCGGCACCGATTCGTGCGGCAGGTTCGGGATGCCCAGCAGGATCGAATCCAGCTCGGTCTGGATCGCGTCCAGCTCGACTTTACCGGCGCTCAACTCGCCCGCCATGCGCTCGACATCCGCCATCAGCGGCGCGATGTCTTCGCCGCGCTGCTTGGCCTGGCCGATGGATTTGGAGCGCGCGTTACGTTCAGCCTGCAGAGCTTCGGTGCGGGTCTGGACGGTCTTGCGCTGTTCTTCCAGCGCTTCGATGCGCGCAACATCCAGGGCAAAGCCACGGGATGCCAGGCGGTCCGCTACGTCCTGAAGGTTGCTACGTAACAGTTTGGAATCGAGCATGTCGGTTTCTCGTTATCAAAGTTTGGTCAGGGACAGGCCAGCCCAGGTGGCGAGCAGCCCGCCGAATACGCTGATGGCCGCATAGCCCAGGGCCAGCGGCACTTGCCCGGTTTCCAGCAGGCGCACCGTATCCAGTGAAAAGGATGAAAAAGTCGTCAGCCCCCCGAGGAAGCCGACGATCAGCCCGGCGCGTACCGCAAACGATACCTCCGGGCGAATCAAAAACAGGCCGTATAGAACGCCGATCAGCAAACAGCCCACGATATTAACGGCCAGCGTCGCGGTATAGAAGTGCCGCGGCCAATTCGCGTTGATCCAGTTACCGGTGGCGAAGCGCAACAGCGTGCCGGCGACACCACCGACAGAAACCGCAACAATCAAGGGAATCACTATTTTCTCCGCTGTCGGGGGCTTAGACGGTCAAGCTGCGCGAGGTGGTTGAGCTTTTCGCCGATCTTCAGCTCCAGGCCGCGGGGCACGGGTTGATAGAACCGTTGTGGCTCCAACTCGTCCGGGAAGTAATCTTCGCCAGCGGCGTAGGCATCCGGTTCATCGTGGGCGTAACGATATTCATCGCCGTAGCCCAATTGCTTCATCAACTTGGTCGGCGCATTGCGCAGGTGCAGCGGCACTTCCAGCGAACCGTGCTCGGTGGCGCTGCGCATCGCGGCCTTGAAGCCCATGTACACCGCGTTGCTTTTCGGCGCGCAGGCCAGATAGGTAATGGCCTGGGCCACCGCCAATTCGCCTTCAGGGCTGCCGAGGCGCTCCTGCACTTCCCACGCCGCCAGGCACAGGCTCAGGGCGCGGGGGTCGGCGTTGCCGATGTCTTCGCTGGCCATGCGCACTACGCGTCGGGCCAGGTACAGGGGGTCGCAACCGCCGTCGATCATTCGCGCGAACCAGTACAACGCGCCGTCGGGGTTGGAACCGCGTACCGACTTATGCAGTGCCGATATCTGGTCGTAGAAGGCTTCGCCGCCCTTGTCGAAGCGCCGACGGGTGTCGCCGAGCAGGCTTTGCAGCAGGTCGACGCCGATTTCGCTGTGGTCTTCGGCCAGGTCCGAGGCATTTTCCAGCAGGTTGAGCAGACGCCGGCCATCGCCATCGGCGGCGGACAGCAGCATCTGGAAGCCCTCGTCGCTGAGGGTCAGTTGCCGCTTGCCCAACCCGCGCTCTTCGGTCAGCGCGCGATGCACCAGTTTGCGCAGGGCGGCTTCGTCGAGGCTTTTGAGCACATAGACGCGCGCCCGGGACAGCAGCGCGTTATTGAGTTCGAACGAGGGGTTTTCCGTGGTGGCACCGATGAAAATCAGCGTGCCGTCTTCAACGTACGGCAGGAACGCATCCTGTTGGGATTTGTTGAAGCGATGCACTTCGTCGACGAACAGGATGGTGCGTTTACCGTACTGCCCGGCCTGCTGCTTGGCGATTTCCACCGCCTGACGAATCTCCTTGACCCCGGCCAGCACCGCCGAAACCGTTTCGAAGTGCGCATCCGAGACTTCCGCCAGCAGCCGCGCCAGAGTGGTTTTCCCCACGCCCGGCGGCCCCCAGAAAATCATCGAGTGCAGGGCACCCTGCTCCAGGGCTTCGCGCAAAGGCTTGCCGCGAGCGAGCACGTGTTCCTGACCGACGTACTCGTCCAGATTGGCCGCACGCAAACGAGCGGCCAGGGGCTGAGCAATCGGGGCGCTGCGAAACAGGTCCATCACTACTTATGAAACCTCACTGGGTCCTGATGCCGATCAGTCAAAGCACTAAACACCACAAGCCCGCTCCCACAGGTCCTGCGTCTTACTCCTGGATCACGTCCGCACCTTTAGGGATGTCGAACTTGAACTTGGAGGCCGGGATCGGCTCGTTGGCCTTCACACCGGTGAACAGGATATTGGTGCGCTGGCCGACGCTGTCGATCATCTGCATATCATTGACCAGACCATTGCGGAACGACAGGCGCAGGCTGTCGAACAGGGTGTCCTTGGTTTTCGGCTTCAGGGTGAAGTCGATCACGCCGCCGGCTTCCTTGGCGCTGATGTCGAAGCTCTGGCTGATCTTGGACACGTCACCGGACAGCAGCAACGCCGGGGTCTGGGTCAGACGCTGATCGAGGGTCTTGATGGTGGCCTGTTCCAGATCCGGGTCCCAGAGGGTCACTTTCTTACCGTCCGAGACCATGGTTTGCTCGGCCGGCGCGTTGGTGTGCCAGTAGAACAGGCCTGGGCGCTGCAAGGACATTTCACCCGCAGTTTCTTGTAACTGGGTACCGCTGCCATCGAGGGTCAGCTGGGAGAAACGCGCGGTCAGGGTCTGGGATTTTTCCAGCAGTTGAGTCAGACGCGCCACGTCCTTGTCGTCGGCGTGGGCCGAGAGCGTGGTCAGAGCCAGTACCGGCAGCAACAGCATGCGGATAAGACGCATGGGAGTCCTCATAAACATTCGTGGGAGTGCGGGCGGCGCCTCAAGACGCCGCCCCTTTCAATACCGGATCAGTCGCGCACCGGGCCAGGGGCCAGGACTTCACGCGAACCGTTGGTGTTCATGGACGTCACGACTCCGGCCATTTCCATGGCTTCGATCATGCGCGCCGCGCGGTTGTAGCCGATTTTCAGCTTGCGCTGAACCGCGGAGATGGACGCGCGACGGCTTTCCAGGACGAACTGCACCGCTTCGTCGTAGAGCGCGTCGGTTTCGGCATCATCTTCACCGCCACCGCCGCCGTTTTCAAAGCCGCTACCAGCCTCTTCGACACCGGCGAGGATGTCATCGTTGTATTCCGGCGCGCCGCGCAGTTTCCAGGCTTCAACCACCCGGTGCACCTCGTCATCGGACACGAATGCGCCGTGAACACGAATCGGCAGGCTGGTGCCCGGCGGCATGTACAACATATCACCGTGGCCCAGAAGTTGTTCGGCGCCGCCCTGGTCGATGATGGTCCGCGAATCGATCTTGCTCGATACCTGGAACGCCATACGGGTCGGGATGTTCGCCTTGATCAGACCGGTGATCACATCCACCGACGGACGCTGGGTCGCGAGGATCAAGTGGATACCCGCCGCACGCGCCTTCTGCGCGATACGCGCGATCAGCTCTTCAACCTTCTTGCCGACGATCATCATCATGTCGGCGAATTCGTCGACCACCACGACGATGGTCGGCAGCTTCTGCAGCAGAGGTGCCTCGTCGTGGATGCTTTCGCGCTTGTACAGCGGATCGCTCAACGGCTCGCCAGCGTCCTGGGCTTCCTTGACCTTGGCGTTGAAGCCCGACAGGTTACGCACGCCCATCTTCGCCATCAGTTTGTAGCGCCGTTCCATTTCGGCGACGCTCCAGCGCAAGGCGTTGGCGGCGTCCTTCATGTCGGTGACCACCGGGCACAGCAGGTGCGGGATGCCTTCGTAGATCGACAGCTCAAGCATTTTCGGGTCGATCATGATCAGCTTGGCGTCTTCAGGGCCCGACTTGAACAGAATCGACAGGATCATCGCGTTCACACCCACCGACTTACCGGAACCGGTCGTACCGGCCACCAGCAAGTGGGGCATTTTCGCCAGATCAGTGATGACCGGCTTGCCGCCGATGTCATGACCCAGGGCCAGGGTGACCGGGGACTTGAAGTTATCGTACTCGGGGGTCGACAAGACTTCGGAGAACCGCACGATCTGCCGGTCTTCGTTAGGGATCTCGATACCGACCGTGGTCTTGCCCGGAATCACTTCCACCACGCGCACACTGGTCACGGCCAGGGAACGGGCCAGGTCTTTCGCCAGGTTGGCAATGCGGCTGACTTTCACCCCGGCGGCAGGCTGGATTTCGTAACGGGTAATGACCGGGCCCGGGTGGATCGAATCCACCGAGACTTCGACGCCAAATTCCTTGAGCTTGATCTCCAGCAAGTGGCCGACGGCCGCCAGGGATTCAGGCGAATAATTGAGTTGTTTCTTTTCCGCCGGGTCGAGAATCGAAATCGGCGGCAAGGTGCCTTCCACGGCACTGTCGACGAACAACGGCGCCTGTTTCTCTTTTTCCACGCGCTTGCTCGGAGCGGCCGGTTTGGGCGGCGCGGGAGCAATCACCGGCGGCACCTGCTTTTCGCGCTCGAACATGTGCTTGCTCAGGGCCTGCTCGCGCTCGATCAGGCGTTCCTTGACCTTGGCCTGCTCACGTTTGTCGGTGACCGTCGGCGCAACCACGTCATGCACGCGATCGTCGACTTCACGTAGCTGGGCGACCAGTTGCTTGCGTTCGGTACGGGCTGCCCACCAGCGATTGGCCGCGCCCTGAAACAATTCGAACAAATCGAGGGTGATCTTGCCGGTGACGTCCATCACCTTGAACCACGACAGGTCGGTGAATACCGTCAGGCCGAACAGGAACAGGGCAATGAACAGCAGCGTGCTGCCCTGAATGTTCAGCGCATTCTTCGCCAGATCGCCGAGGCTTTCACCCAAAGCGCCGCCCGCGCCGGCCGGCAGGCCGGTCGCCGCATGGAAATGGATATGGGCCAGCGCCGCGCCCGACAGCACCAGAAACACCAGGCCGATCAGGCGCCAGGAAAACAGCCAGCCGCTCCACTGCCATGGCTCATGGCGCTGGCGGAAGATCTGATAGGCCTTGATCGCCAGCAATAGCGGGAAAATGTAGGCGAAGTAACCCAGGACCATGAACAGGATGTCGGCGCTATAAGAGCCGGCAGGCCCGCCGAAGTTCTGTACATCGTCGATCTTGCTGTTATGGCTCCAGCCCGGATCGTCCTTGCCATAGGTCAACAAGGCCATCATCAGGAACAGGCACAAGGCACCGATGGCGATCAATGCACCTTCCTTGAGCCGGTAGTGCAATTGCTGGCGCCAGAGCGGAACGACTGTTTTAGGTGCTGCGGTGGATTTCTTCAAAACGCTTCTTTTCCTGCGCCTTTGGCGCGTCCATCTGTTGAATGACTATAAAAACTGCCCAATCCAGGCAGGTAAAAAAGTTAACAGCCCCAACCGGGACTACTTTTAACACTGTGCCCCGGGTTTTCGAAATACGGCACGCAGCGCTTTTTTGATACAAACACTGTTACAAGCGGGCATTGTACGGGTTTGTTCGCCCAATGCCATGCTTGAGGCCCTTGGCTCCAGCATAGCCAACAGCACAATACGCGCCGTCCAATTTGAGCATGCATTCTCTTTTGTGACAAAGGCTTATGAGGTGTTTTTATGAGTGAAGCGAAGCATTCCCGCCTGATCATTCTGGGTTCCGGCCCTGCCGGTTACAGCGCAGCCGTTTATGCCGCTCGCGCCAACCTCAAACCCGTTGTCATTACCGGCATACAGGCCGGTGGCCAGCTGACCACCACCGTCGAAGTCGACAACTGGCCCGGCGACGTCGAAGGCCTGACCGGCCCGGTGCTGATGGAACGCATGCAGAAACACGCCGAACGCTTCGACACCAAGATCGTTTACGACCACATCCATACCGCCAAGTTGCAACAGCGCCCGTTCGAGCTCATCGGCGACAGCGGCACCTACACCTGCGATGCGCTGATTATCGCCACCGGCGCTTCGGCCCAATACCTGGGGCTGCCATCGGAAGAAGCCTTTGCCGGCAAAGGGGTTTCGGCCTGCGCCACCTGCGATGGTTTCTTCTATCGCAACCAGGTGGTCGCGGTGGTCGGCGGCGGCAACACCGCGGTCGAAGAAGCCCTGTACCTGTCGAACATCGCCAAGGAGGTTCATCTGATTCACCGTCGCGACAAACTGCGCTCGGAGAAGATCCTGCAGGACAAGCTCTTCGAAAAGGCCGCCAACGGCAATATCCGCCTGCACTGGAACCAGAACCTGGACGAAATACTCGGTGACGCCAGCGGCGTGACCGGCGCCCGCCTGCGTCACAGCCATACCGGTGAAACCGCTGAACTGTCGCTGGCCGGCGTGTTCATCGCCATCGGCCACAAACCCAACACCGACCTGTTCCAGGGCCAGCTGCAGATGCGCAACGGCTACCTGCTGGTCAAGGGCGGCAGCGAAGGCGACGCCACCGCCACCGCCATCCAGGGCGTGTTCGCCGCCGGTGACGTGGCCGACCACGTTTACCGCCAGGCGGTGACCTCCGCCGGAGCCGGTTGCATGGCTGCGCTGGATGCCGAGAAGTATCTCGATGACATTCCCGGCGTTTGACGGTTAACCTTCTATCTGGCGGGTTTATCGGCCCGCCACCGCCCTCCCTTTCTGCAAGCCCGGATGCCATGCTGACTTGGTTACAACGCAATACCCTGACTTTTCCGCCGCTGGAAAAAGCCATGCGCGACCCCAACGGACTTCTGGCCGCGGGCGGCGATTTGTCCGCCGACCGCCTGATTCAGGCGTATCGCCATGGCTGCTTTCCGTGGTTCTCGGAAGGCCAACCGATTCTCTGGTGGTCGCCGGATCCGCGCACGGTGCTGTTTCCCGACGAACTGCATGTCTCCCGCAGCCTGAATAAACTGCTGCGCCAACAACGCTATCAAGTGACCTTCGATCGGGATTTTGCCGCAGTCATCAGCAACTGCGCCGCGCCGCGCGAGTACGCCGATGGCACCTGGATCACCCAAGCGATGCAGGACGCCTACGTCGAACTGCACAGGC
The DNA here is from genome assembly GCF_056406935.1 of Pseudomonas sp. P1_A1. Classification (NCBI taxonomy): domain Bacteria; kingdom Pseudomonadati; phylum Pseudomonadota; class Gammaproteobacteria; order Pseudomonadales; family Pseudomonadaceae; genus Pseudomonas; species Pseudomonas sp. P1_A1. The sequence goes on from NZ_JBFTZE010000001.1 coordinate 327,298, forward strand.
GCGGCTACGCCCATTCGGTGGAGGTCTGGGACGATGGCGTGCTGGTCGGCGGGCTCTACGGCCTGGCCATGGGACAGCTGTTTTTCGGTGAGTCGATGTTCAGCCGTGCCGACAACGCCTCCAAATATGGCTTTGCCACGCTGGTGCGACATCTGAAAGACTCAGGTTTTGTGCTGATCGATTGCCAGATGCCTACCGATCATCTGCACAGCCTGGGCGCCCGAGCGATTCCCCGCACCGAGTTTGCCGGCTACCTTGCCCGGCACCTGGATCAACCCAGTCGTGCCACCTGGGTTTGCTGAGCGACATTGGCCCGTGTGGCTTACACTTAATGCGGGGAGACGAATTGAGAACGTCCCCTTATCAAAAGTTTATCCCGAGGGTTGATCATGACCGAGTTGGCGCGTTTGAAGTTCTATGCCACTCAGCCCCACTCTTGCAGTTATCTGCCCGAGGAGCAGGCCACTACGCTGTTCCTCGACCCCAGTCAGCCCATGGATGTGCATGTCTACGCAGATCTGTCGGAAATGGGCTTTCGTCGCAGTGGCGATCATCTCTACCGGCCCCATTGCCAGAATTGCAATGCGTGCGTACCGGCGCGCATTCCTGTGGCGCAATTTACCCCCAACCGTCAGCAGAAACGCATTCTCAAACGCAATGCCGACTTGCAGGTACGCCCGGCCCGACCAAAGTTCAGCGAGGAGTATTTCGACCTCTATCAGCGCTACATCGAACAGCGCCACGCCGACGGCGATATGTATCCGCCGAGTCGCGACCAGTTCTCGACCTTCCTGGTGCGTGACCTGCCGTTCTCCCGCTTCTACGAATTTCGTCTCGAAGGCCGACTGGTGGCGGTGGCCGTCACCGACTTGCTGCCCAATGGCCTGTCAGCGGTGTACACCTTCTACGAGCCTGGCGAGGAGCGTCGCAGCCTGGGGCGTTACGCGATTCTCTGGCAGATTGCCGAAGCCGGGCGCCTGGGGCTGGAAGCGGTCTATCTCGGCTACTGGATCAAAAACTGCAAAAAAATGAGCTACAAGACCCAATATCGCCCTATCGAACTGCTGATTAATCAACGTTGGGTCATCCTGAACTAGAACCCCTTGGCTTAAACCCCACTTTTCGGGCACAATGCACGCCGCTTTTGCCTGGCGCAGTTGCACCGGGCCATTCATTGGACACCGAGGGCTTTACTGCATGTCGAAAGAAGACAGCTTCGAAATGGAAGGCACTGTCGTCGACACCCTGCCCAACACCATGTTTCGTGTGGAGTTGGAAAATGGGCACGTCGTAACCGCGCATATCTCCGGCAAGATGCGCAAGAACTACATTCGTATTCTTACCGGCGACAAAGTGCGCGTCGAGCTGACGCCCTATGACTTGAGCAAAGGGCGCATCACCTACCGCGCTCGCTAATCAAGTCAATACAAAACGCCCGGCTATGCCGGGCGTTTTTGTTTGTGCGCAATGCGGATCGTTCCCACGCTCTGCGTGGGAATGCCTCAACGGACGCTCTGCGTTCGGCTTTTGAAGGGACGCGGAGCGTGGGAACGATCATGGCAGACAGCAAAAAGGCGCCTTTCGGCGCCTTTTGCTTTGTTGCGGTTAACGTCAGGCCATTTCAGCCGTGGTCTCGAACTCGAAGGTCAGCTCGCCGTCCTTGATGTCGATGTGCACCACACCGCCATGTTCGGCCAGTTCGCCAAAGAGAATCTCCTCCGCCAGCGGACGCTTGATCTTGTCCTGAATCAAGCGCGCCATTGGTCGAGCGCCCATGGTCACGTCGTAACCACCGGCCGCCAGCCAGCTGCGAGCAGCGTCGGTGACTTCCAGCAGCACACGCTTGTCTTCCAGCTGCGCCTGAAGCTCGGTAAGGAACTTGTCCACCACGCTTTTGATGACCTCATGGCTGAGGCGACCAAACTGGATAATGGTGTCCAGACGGTTGCGGAACTCCGGCGTAAAGCTCTTCTTGATCACTTCCATCGCATCGGACGAGTGGTCCTGATAGGTGAAACCGATCGAGGCACGCGCTGCAGTCTCGGCACCGGCGTTGGTCGTCATGATGACGATCACGTTACGGAAATCTGCCTTGCGCCCGTTGTTATCGGTCAGCGTACCGTGGTCCATGACCTGCAACAGCAGGTTGAAGACTTCCGGATGCGCCTTCTCGATTTCATCGAGCAACAACACGCAGTGAGGCTGCTTGGTGATGGCTTCGGTCAGCAGACCGCCCTGGTCAAAGCCGACATAGCCTGGAGGCGCACCGATCAGACGCGATACGGTGTGGCGCTCCATGTACTCGGACATGTCGAAGCGAACCAGCTCGACCCCCAACGCCTTGGCCAGCTGCCGCGCAGCTTCGGTTTTACCGACGCCGGTCGGGCCTGCGAACAGGAACGAACCGACGGGCTTGTCAGGCGACTTGAGGCCGGCACGGGACAGCTTGATCGCGGTCGACAGTGAGTCGATCGCCGCATCCTGGCCGAATACCGTGAGCTTCAGGTCACGCTCAAGGTTACGCAGCAGCTCTTTGTCGGAGCTGGTGACGTGTTTTGGCGGAATTCGCGCGATTTTCGCAACGATATCCTCGACCTGAGGCACTTCGATGCGTTTCACGCGCTTCTCGATCGGCTGCAGACGCTGATAAGCGCCCGCCTCGTCGATGACGTCGATAGCCTTGTCCGGCATGTGCCGGTCATTGATGTAACGCGAGGCCAGTTCGGCAGCGGCGCGCAGGGCTTCATCACTGTATTCGATATTGTGATGGAGCTCGAAACGCCCTTTCAGGCCACGCAGGATACCAATGGTGTCTTCCACCGAAGGCTCCGACACATCGACCTTCTGGAAGCGCCGGGCCAAGGCACGGTCCTTCTCGAAGATCCCGCGGAATTCCTGGAACGTGGTCGAACCGATGCAGCGGATATCGCCCGACGACAACAATGGCTTGAGCAGGTTCGAAGCGTCCATGACGCCACCGGACGCAGCGCCCGCACCGATGATGGTGTGGATCTCGTCGATGAACAGGATCGCCTGCGGACGTTTTTTCAGTTCATTGAGCAACGCCTTGAAGCGCTTCTCGAAATCGCCGCGGTATTTGGTTCCGGCCAGCAAGGCCCCCAGGTCGAGGGAATACACCACGCTGTTGGCCAGCAGGTCCGGCACCTGGTTGTCGACAATGCGTTTGGCCAGGCCTTCGGCAATCGCGGTTTTACCCACGCCCGCCTCGCCCACCAGCAGCGGATTGTTTTTGCGACGACGCGCCAGGATCTGCGCGACGCGCTCGACTTCGAGCTCACGGCCTACCAAAGGATCGATACGACCCTGGCGCGCGAGTTCGTTGAGGTTGCTGGCATAAGCATCCAGAGGATTGCCTGAAGAAGAAGACTCACCGCCCTCGTCGTCCTGCATATCTTGTTCACCTTCAGAGTGATCGCCATGCCCTGGCACTTTGGAGATGCCGTGGGCGATGTAGTTGACGACATCGATACGCGCAACGCTCTGCTGTTTCAGCAGAAACACTGCCTGACTCTCTTGCTCACTGAAGATCGCGACCAGCACGTTGGCGCCAGTCACTTCGCGTTTGCCCGAGCTCTGTACGTGAAAGACAGCACGTTGCAGTACACGCTGGAAGCCCAGGGTTGGCTGGGTTTCACGATCCTCGTCATGCAAGGGGATCAATGGCGTGGTGGAGTCGATGAACTCCTGCAGGTCATGCTTGAGTTTGTCGAGGTTTGCGCCGCAGGCACGCAAAACGGTAGCGGCAGCCTCATTATCCAATAGGGCCAGCAGCAGGTGTTCGACGGTCATGAATTCATGACGCTTCGAACGAGCCTCCTTGAAGGCTAGATTGAGGGTGACTTCGAGCTCGCGGTTTAACATAGCTTCACCTCATACCCAAGTGGTCGGCGATTAACCGTCCTTCTCGATTTCACAGAGTAGCGGATGCTGGCTTTCCCTGGCGTACTGGTTGACCTGCATGGCCTTGGTCTCCGCGATGTCGCGGGTAAACACTCCACATACTGCCCGCCCTTCTGTATGAACGGCCAGCATGACCTTGGTCGCCAGCTCGCGATTCAGGTTAAAAAACACCTCGAGCACTTCGACGACGAAATCCATCGGTGTGTAGTCATCGTTGAACAAAACCACCTTGTACATAGGCGGCGCCTGTAAAGCAGGCTTAGCCTCCTGAACAGCAATGCCTGCGGAATCGTCGTCGTGTAAATCAGGGCGATCCTGATTGAATGTTAGTCGAATCTGGCTGATTGCATGCATGGAAAGAAAGGTTCGTCAGTTGTGCAAATACAGTGGTGGGGGCGCCCATCGACGATTTCAACTCCGACTACCCGGTCACCTTGACTATCGGGAAAACGGTGTTACAACCAATAGAGCCCACAGTGGGTAAAAAAGGTCCGCGGAGTCAATCTATTTACAAGATTAGACTGCGGATGAACTGGATGATACTCCAGTGATGGAGTCTGTTGCAGAGGGATATGGGTATGGCTGTCGGTAAGGTGAAATGGTTCAACAATGCCAAGGGGTTCGGTTTCATTAATACCGACGCCAGGGAAGGTCGTGACGAGGACGGAAAAGAAATCGATTTCTTTGCCCACTATTCGGCCATCGAGATGGATGGCTACAAGACCCTCAAGGCCGGGCAAATCGTTAGTTTCGAGATCGTTCAGGGCCCCAAAGGGTTGCATGCCGTAAAGATCACATCTGCGACCTCCCCGAACGGACAGACCGCACCTGCCATCAAGCCAGAAACAGTGTCGAGCTGACACAACTTGCCATCCAGTCATAAAAAACCGCCCGAAGGCGGTTTTTTTGTGCCGATTCGCTTACATGTGCCGCTTACATATGCGAGATGAGCGCATCGCCAAACCCGGAAGACGATACCAGCTTCGCGCCATCCATCAGGCGTTCGAAGTCATAGGTCACGGTTTTAGCGGAAATCGCGCCATTGGTGCCCTTGATGATCAAGTCGGCCGCTTCGGTCCAACCCATGTGACGCAGCATCATCTCTGCGGACAGGATGAGCGAGCCCGGGTTGACCTGATCCTTGCCGGCGTACTTCGGCGCGGTACCGTGGGTGGCTTCGAACATGGCCACGGTGTCGGACAGGTTCGCACCCGGCGCAATACCGATACCACCCACTTCCGCCGCCAGGGCATCGGAGAGGTAGTCACCGTTGAGGTTCAGGGTGGCGATCACATCGTACTCGGCCGGGCGCAGCAGGATCTGCTGGAGCATGGCGTCGGCGATGGCGTCCTTGACGATGACGTTCTTGCCGGTTTTCGGGTTCTTGAACTGCATCCACGGACCGCCGTCGAGCAGGGTCGCGCCGAACTCTTCGGCAGCCACTTCGTAGGCCCATTCCTTGAAGGCACCTTCGGTGAACTTCATGATGTTGCCTTTGTGCACGATAGTCAGCGAGTCGCGGTCATTGTCGACCACATACTGCAGAGCCTTGCGCGCCAGACGCTTGGTGCCTTCCAGGGAAACCGGCTTGACGCCGATACCGCAATTCTGGTCGAAACGGATCTTGGTGACGCCCATTTCTTCTTTAAGGAACTTGATGACCTTGGTCGCTTCCGGCGAACCGGCCTTCCATTCGATACCGGCATAAATGTCTTCCGAGTTTTCGCGGAAGATGGTCATGTCGACGTCGCCTGGCTTCTTGACCGGGCTCGGCACGCCTTCGAACCAGCGCACCGGACGCAGGCACACATACAGGTCGAGTTGCTGACGCAGCGCCACGTTCAGGGAACGGATGCCACCGCCGACCGGCGTGGTCAGAGGGCCCTTGATGGAAACCACGTAATCCTTGACCGCATCCAGGGTTTCCTGAGGCAGCCAGGTGTCCTGATCGTAAACCTGAGTCGCTTTCTCCCCGGCGTAGACTTCCATCCAGGAAATTTTGCGCTCGCCGCCGTAAGCCTTCTTAACAGCAGCATCGACAACCTTGATCATGACCGGGCTGATATCAACACCAATACCATCACCTTCAATGAAGGGAATGATCGGGTTGTTAGGAACATTGAGAGAATGGTCCGCGTTGACGGTAATTTTTTCGCCGACGGCTGGAACCTGAATCTTCTTGTATCCCATGCTGAACTCCATTGTTTGGATTGAACATCTGGCTTCGTCCGAGCGTACCCCAGTTGAATCGGCGCGCAAACCCTATGTTCCGTCCATCTGCCGCGAAGCTGCACAGTTCGTGACGTACAAGCCTGAAAGTAAAGGGAAAAGCGCCAAACTCAAGCACGCCATACAAGGCTACTCCCCACACCTGCCTGCGACCTTTAGACCAATGGACGAGAATCGTTGCATATGAACCATCGGCAGATTGCCAGCTACCTATGTATAATGCCGCCGCTGACCACAGAGTCACGACGGCCGACCTCTCTGCCACTGGAAATGTAGCCGAGACTCTGGGCCCGAAAAAGCAGGATTGTTACCGCAGTCCACCCGCTTGACGCTCGACCGATGCACCCAACATCACCGCAAAGAAACCTCGACATTCGGCTCATGGATGACTTTGAACGAACGCGCTTACCCGGCGCCCCTCGAGTTTCTGTGCACGCTTTAGCAAAGAAGAGAGAGTTAATCCGAATATGCCCACCCGCTCGAAGATCATCTATACCTTCACCGACGAAGCCCCAGCCCTCGCCACCTATTCACTGTTGCCTATCGTAGAGGCCTTCACCGCCTCCGCTGATATCGCCGTTGAAACCCGCGATATCTCTCTTGCAGGGCGCATCCTGGCCAGCTTCCCCGAGCAATTGGGTGACAAAGCGGTAGCCGACCACCTCGCCGAACTGGGCGACCTGGCCGTTACACCTGAAGCCAACATCATCAAGCTGCCGAACATCAGCGCTTCGGTTCCGCAACTGCAGGCCGCGATCAAAGAGCTGCAAGCCCAGGGCTATGCACTGCCGGACTACCCGGAAACCGTGACCAGCGACGCCGACAAAGAAGCCAAGGCCCGCTACGACAAGATCAAGGGCAGCGCCGTAAACCCGGTTCTGCGCGAAGGCAACTCCGATCGTCGCGCACCGCTGTCGGTCAAGAACTATGCGCGCAAGCACCCGCACAAAATGGGCGCCTGGGCCAAGGACTCCAAGTCCCACGTAGCCCACATGAGCACCGGCGATTTCTACGGCAGCGAAAAAGCTGCCCTGATCGACGCCGCTGACGCCGTTAAAATCGAACTGATCGCTCAGGACGGCACCACCACCGTCCTGAAAGAAAAAACCACCGTACAAGCCGGTGAGATCCTCGATTGCGCGGTCATGAGCAAAAACGCGCTGCGCAGCTTCATCGCAGCCGAGATCGAAGACGCCAAGGCAAAAGGCGTGCTGCTGTCGGTTCACCTCAAAGCCACCATGATGAAGGTCTCCGACCCGATCATGTTCGGCCAGATCGTTGCCGAGTTCTATAAAGACGCACTGGCCAAGCACGCAGACGTGCTGGCGCAGATCGGCTTCAACCTGAACAACGGCATCGGCGACCTGTACGCTCGCATCAAGGCCTTGCCTGCCGAGCAACAAGCGCAGATCGAAGCGGACATCCAGGCCGTTTATGCCGTTCGTCCATCGTTGGCCATGGTCAACTCCGACAAAGGCATCACCAACCTGCACGTGCCGAGCGACGTCATCGTCGACGCCTCGATGCCGGCGATGATCCGTGACTCCGGCAAGATGTGGGGCACCGACGGCCAGCTGCACGACACCAAGGCAGTGATCCCGGATCGCTGCTACGCCACCATCTACCAGGCGGTGATCGAAGACTGCAAGGCAAACGGCGCCTTCGATCCGACCACCATGGGCAGCGTGCCAAACGTTGGCCTGATGGCGAAAAAAGCCGAAGAGTACGGCTCGCACGACAAGACGTTCCAGATCAAGGCCAACGGCGTTGTTCGTGTCACCGACAGCAAAGGCACCCTGCTGCTGGAACAGTCGGTTGAAGCCGGCGACATCTTCCGTATGTGCCAGACCAAAGACGCGCCGATCCAGGACTGGGTCAAACTGGCTGTCAACCGTGCTCGCGCAAGCAGCACTCCAGCGATTTTCTGGCTGGACCCAATGCGCGCCCACGACGGCGTAGTGATCGAGAAAGTTCAGGCTTACCTGAAGGATCACGACACCGCAGGCCTGGACATCCGCATCATGTCCCCAGTCGACGCGATGAAGTTCACCCTTGAGCGCACTCGCTCCGGCCTCGACACCATTTCGGTGACCGGCAACGTATTGCGCGACTACCTGACCGACCTGTTCCCGATCATGGAACTGGGCACCAGCGCCAAGATGCTGTCGATCGTCCCGCTGATGAATGGCGGCGGCCTGTTCGAAACCGGCGCTGGCGGTTCGGCACCGAAGCACGTTCAACAGCTGCTGGAAGAAAACTTCCTGCGCTGGGATTCCCTGGGCGAGTTCCTGGCCCTGGCCGCCTCCCTTGAGCATCTGGGTGTGACGTACAACAACCCTAAAGCGCTGGTACTGGCCAAGACCCTGGATCAGGCCACTGGCCAGTTCCTGGACAACAACAAGTCGCCATCGCGTAAAGTCGGCAACATCGACAACCGCGGCAGCCACTTCTACCTGGCGCTGTACTGGGCTCAAGCCCTGGCCGCCCAGACCGAAGACGCTGCACTGCAAGCGCAGTTTGGCGAACTGGCCAAAACCCTGACCGCGAACGAAGCAACCATCGTCGCCGAGCTCAACGCCGTTCAGGGCAAGCCAGTGGACATCGGCGGTTACTACCACGCCAATGCCGAGCTGATCAGCAAGGCCATGCGCCCGAGCGCAACCTTCAACGCCGCGATTGCTGCGCTGGTTTAAGGTTGTAAGGGAACATCACAAACCCCGGCCATGTGCCGGGGTTTGTGTTTTCAGCGTTGACAGCATTTAAATGTGAACACTGCCCCCACAGGGAAAGCGCTTCAAATTCAATATTGAGGACATTTCATGGATTGGCTACCCCACATCACCGTCGCCACCATCGTCGAAGACAATGGTCGCTTCCTGATGGTCGAAGAGTCCAAACACGGACGAACGGTGCTCAATCAGCCCGCCGGTCATCTGGACCCGGACGAAACCCTGATCGAGGCCGCCGTACGCGAAACCCTCGAAGAAACCGGCTGGGACGTCGAGCCGACCGGCGTCATAGGCATTTATCTCTACACCGCCCCGAGCAATGGCGTGACCTATCAACGCGTCTGCTTCACCGCCAAAGCGCTGAAACACCACCCCGATTATCAATTGGACGACGGTATTGTCGGCGCGAAATGGCTGACGCGTGACGAACTGCTGCAACAGCGCGCAAACTGGCGCAGTGAGCTGATCATCCGCTGCATCGATGATTATCTGGACGGCAAACACTTCAGCCTCGAGCTGATCCGCCCTTCTCTTTAGCCTTGCAGGCTTGAGCCTGCTAGAATCGCGTCCTTTTTCAAGACACTCATTAAATCCCTATGCGTGATCCAGCCCCTTCTGCCACACAAAAGAAGCGCGTCATTGTCGGTATGTCCGGCGGCGTGGACTCTTCCGTTTCCGCTCTCCTGCTGATCGAGCAGGGCTATGAGGTGGAAGGCCTGTTCATGAAGAACTGGGAAGAAGACGATGGAACGGAATACTGCACCGCCATGGATGACCTGGCGGACGCGCAAGCCGTGTGCGACAAGATTGGCATCAAGCTGCACACCGCCAACTTCGCCGCCGAGTACTGGGACAATGTGTTCGAGCACTTCCTGGCCGAATACAAGGCCGGCCGCACGCCGAACCCGGACATCCTGTGCAACCGCGAAATCAAGTTCAAGGCGTTCCTCGACTACGCCATGATGCTCGGCGCCGACCTGATCGCCACCGGCCACTACGTGCGTCGCCGCGACATCGATGGTCGCACCGAATTGCTCAAGGGCCTGGATCCGAACAAGGACCAGAGCTACTTCCTGCACGCCGTCGGCGGCGAACAGATCGCCAAGACGCTGTTCCCGGTCGGCGAGCTGGAAAAACCCGAAGTCCGCGCGATTGCCGAGAAACACGACCTGGCCACCGCGAAGAAAAAGGACTCCACCGGGATCTGCTTTATCGGCGAACGCCGCTTCAGCGATTTCCTCAAGCAATACCTGCCGGCCCAGCCCGGCGAGATCAAGACCACCGAAGGTGAAGTCATTGGCCGTCACCATGGCTTGATGTACCACACCATCGGCCAGCGCCAGGGCCTGGGCATCGGCGGTCTGAAAGACGCCGGTGAAGAGCCGTGGTACGTGCTGATCAAGGACCTGGAACACAACGAGTTGATCGTTGGCCAGGGCAATGACCACCCGCGGCTGTTCTCCCGCGCCCTGCTCGCCTCGGACATCTATTGGGTCAACCCGATCGATTTGACCGAGCCGCGCAAGCTGACCGCCAAAGTGCGTTATCGCCAGAGCGACCAGCCTTGCACGCTGGAAAAGACCGCCACCGGCTACCGCGCCACCTTTGATGACCCGCAACGCGCGGTCACCCCGGGCCAATCCGTGGTGTTCTACGACGGTGAAATCTGCCTCGGCGGCGGCGTGATCGAAGTCGCCGAGCCCTGGACCAGCAAGGGTCAGTGTTCATGAGCCCGACTCAGGAACAACTGACGGCCCTGGGCGGCGTGTTTCTCGCCGCCGTGCTGGTCGACAAGATCGCCAAGACCGGCCAGACCAACGAAGCCGGCCTGACCTGCATGCTTGGCAGCCTGTTGATTCGCGACCCCAAGGACACTCTGGAAGTGTACGGCGGCGACGACATCAATTTGCGCGAAGGCTATCGCGCATTGATCGGCGCCCTGGAACGCGACCCCAGCACCCTTCAGCGCGAACCGCTGCGCTATGCCCTGGCGATGCTGGGGCTGGAGCGCCAATTGGCCAAGCGCAATGACATGCTGGACGTGATCGGCAAACGCCTGCCGCAGATTCAGTCCCAGGTCGAACACTTCGGCCCGGCCCACGAAAACGTGATCGCCGCTTGCGGTGCGCTGTACCAGGACACCCTGAGCACCTTGCGCCAACGGATTCAGGTGCATGGCGACATGCGCAACCTGCAGCAACCGAGCAATGCCTCGAAAATCCGCGCACTGTTGCTGGCCGGGATTCGTTCGGCACGCCTGTGGCGGCAGTTGGGCGGTCATCGCTGGCAGCTGGTGATCAGCCGACGCAAGTTGCTTAAAGAGCTTTACCCGCTGATGCGCAGCAGCTGAACCGCGCCTGCAATACCGTTTTGTAGTCAGTAACGCGTAATACGCCGGTCAGTTGGCAACGGACCGGCGGATATTTTTCATGTATGATACGCGCCCCATTTCGTTGCCCGACTGTCCGAGAACACCCCATGCAGCTCTCTTCGCTCACTGCGGTTTCCCCTGTTGACGGCCGCTACGCCGGCAAAACCCAGGCCCTGCGCCCAATTTTCAGCGAATACGGTCTGATCCGTGCTCGCGTTCTGGTTGAAGTGCGCTGGCTCCAGCGCCTGGCCGCTCACCCTGCCATCAGCGAAGTGCCGGCGTTCTCCGCCGAAGCCAACGCGGTGTTGAACACCCTGGCGGAAAACTTCTCTCTGGAGCACGCCGAGCGCGTCAAAGAGATCGAGCGCACCACCAACCACGACGTCAAAGCCATTGAGTACCTGCTCAAAGAGCAGGCGGCCAAGCTGCCGGAACTGGCCAAGGTCAGCGAATTCATCCACTTTGCCTGCACCAGCGAGGACATCAACAACCTGTCCCACGCCCTGATGCTGCGCGAAGGCCGTGATGACGTGATGCTGCCGCTGATGCGCCAGACCGCCAACGCCATCCGCGAACTGGCCATCCGCTTCGCAGACGTACCTATGCTGTCGCGCACCCACGGTCAACCGGCATCGCCGACCACCCTGGGCAAAGAGCTGGCGAACGTGGTTTACCGCCTGGAGCGTCAAATCGCTCAAGTCGCCGCCGTTCCGCTGCTGGGCAAGATCAACGGCGCCGTCGGCAACTACAACGCTCACCTGTCGGCCTACCCTGAGATCGACTGGGAAGCCAACGCCCGCGCCTTCATCGAAGACGAGCTGGGCCTGGGCTTCAACCCGTACACCACGCAGATCGAACCGCACGACTACATCGCCGAGCTGTTCGACGCGATCGCGCGCTTCAACACCATCCTGATCGACTTCGACCGCGACATCTGGGGCTACATCTCCCTGGGTTATTTCAAACAGCGCACCATCGCTGGCGAAATCGGTTCGTCGACCATGCCGCACAAGGTCAACCCGATCGACTTCGAAAACTCCGAAGGCAACCTGGGCATCGCCAACGCACTGTTCCAGCACCTGGCGAGCAAACTGCCAATCTCCCGCTGGCAGCGCGACCTGACCGACTCCACCGTACTGCGCAACCTCGGTGTCGGCTTCGCCCACAGCGTGATCGCGTACGAAGCCAGCCTCAAAGGCATCAGCAAACTGGAGCTCAACGAGCAAAAGATTGCCGCTGACCTGGACGCTTGCTGGGAAGTATTGGCCGAGCCGATCCAGACGGTGATGCGTCGCTACAACATCGAAAACCCGTACGAGAAGCTCAAAGAGCTGACGCGCGGCAAGGGCATCAGCCCTGAAGCACTGCAAACTTTCATCGACGGCCTGGACATGCCAGCCGCCGCCAAGGCTGAGCTGAAACTGCTCACCCCGGCCAACTACATCGGCAACGCTGTGGCACAAGCCAAACGCATCTGATCGACCGCTCTACCCGTTTGAGACGCCCGGCGCCGCCGGGCGTTTTTATTCCCGTCTGAAAAGTGCATTTTTTCAATAGGTTACACATGAATCCTGATATTCCTCTTCAACTTCTGGGCGGCATCACGGCACGGGAATTCCTGCGCGACTACTGGCAGAAAAAACCGCTGCTGATCCGTCAGGCGATTCCTGATTTCGAAAGCCCGATCGACGCCGACGAACTGGCCGGCCTGGCGCTGGAAGAAGAAGTCGAATCGCGCCTGGTGATCGAGCACGGCGAGCGCCCTTGGGAATTGCGCCGCGGCCCGTTCGCCGAAGACGAATTCAGCAAACTGCCGGAACGCGAATGGACCCTGCTGGTGCAAGCCGTCGACCAATTCGTGCCGGAAGTTGCCGAACTGCTGGAAAACTTCCGCTTCCTGCCGAGCTGGCGCGTCGACGACGTGATGATCAGCTTCGCTGCCCCGGGCGGTAGCGTCGGTCCGCACTTCGATAACTACGACGTATTCCTGCTGCAAGGCCACGGCAAGCGCAACTGGAAAATCGGCCAGATGTGCGATTCCGAGAGCCCGCTGCTGCAACACGCCGACCTGCGCATCCTCGCCGATTTCGAAGCCACCGATGAGTGGGTGCTGGAACCGGGCGACATGCTCTACCTGCCACCGCGCCTGGCTCATTCTGGCGTGGCTGTCGATGATTGCATGACCTACTCGGTCGGCTTCCGCGCCCCGAGCGCCGCTGAAGTGTTGACCCACTTCACCGACTTCCTCAGCCAGTTCCTGACGGACGAAGAGCGCTACACCGACGCCGACGCCCTGCCGGCGGTCGATCCTCATCAGATCCAGCACGATGCCCTCGATCGCCTCAAAAGCCTGCTGGCCGAGCACATGAGCGACGAGCGCCTGCTGCTGACCTGGTTCGGCCAGTTCATGACCGAGCCGCGCTACCCGGAACTGGTGGTCGGCCCGGAAGAAGTCGAAGAGCAAGACTTCCTCAGCGCGCTCGAAGAAGGCGCCGTGCTGATCCGCAACCCGAGTGCGCGTCTGGCCTGGTCGGAAGTCGACGACGACCTGCTGCTGTTCGCCAGCGGCCAGAGCCGTTACCTGCCGGGCAAGCTGCGCGAGCTGCTGAAAATGATCTGCGCCGCCGACGCCCTGCATGTCGATAACCTCGGCCCATGGCTGAGCGACGAAGACGGCCGTGGCCTGCTGTGTGAACTGGTCAAGCAGGGCAGCCTGGGGTTTGCCGATGAATAAGATTCACGTACGTGTCGCAGACTGGCAAAAGGACAACGCTGAGATCCGGCGCATTCGTGAAGCGGTATTCGTCGCCGAGCAATCCGTTCCACCTGAATTGGAATGGGATGCCGATGACGCCACGGCGGTGCATTTCCTGGCCTTCGAAGGCGACTTTCCGATCGGCACCGCCCGCCTGCTGCCCGATGGCCACATCGGTCGGGTATCGGTGCTCAAAGACTGGCGCGGCATGAAGGTTGGCGATGCGCTGATGCAAGCGGTGATCGGTGAAGCCGAGAAGCGCGGGCTGAAGCAGCAGATGCTGAGCGCGCAAGTGCAGGCCACGGCGTTCTATGAGCGCCTGGGTTTCAGCATGGTCAGTGAGGAATTCCTGGAAGCCGGGATTCCGCATGTGGACATGGTGCGTCACTCGACTTGATTCCCTGTGGTGAGGGGGTTTGCCCCCTCACCACAAATACATATCAAGAAATCCACAAAACGCCCCGCCATTCTCGGATGCCGGGGCGTTTTGCTGTCTGTGATTCAACTCGCACCACGCCGGGCCGACAAACTGGCAATATCAAACCTTTGATTTGCGGAGAAATGGACATGTCCCTACGCACCCTGCTCACCACGCTGCTGCTGACCTGCAGTTTTTCGGTCATGGCCGCCACCGAGATCGTGCCCCTGAATTACCGCACCAGCGCCGACCTGCTGCCAGTAGCGCAGAATTTCATCGGCAACGATGGCAAGGTCAGCGCCTATGGCAACCAACTGATCGTCAATGCCGAACCCGGCAAGATCGACGAACTCAAGGCCTTCCTCGCGCAACTCGACACCGCCCCCAAACGCTTGCTGATCACCGTCGACACCAATGAAAACAACTTTCAGGGCGATCAGGGTTACTCGGTGAATGGCGCCGCACCGAATCAGACCCGCATCATCAATCGCAGCACCGACAGCCGTGAAGGCGGTATCCAGCAGGTTCAGGCCAGCGAAGGCGCACCGGCGCTGATCCAGGTCGGCCAAAGCGTACCGCTCACCAGCACCCAGACCGACAGCTACGGCGACCTGCGCAGCCAGACCGAATACCGCAATGTCACCCAGGGTTTCTACGTCACCGCCAGCGTCACCGGCGACATCGTTCACCTGGCTATCAGTACCAACCGTGACCGGATGAGCCAGGAACGTCCCGATGTAGTGAACGTGCAAAGTACCGACACAACTGTCAGCGGTCGACTGGGCGAGTGGATCACCCTGGCCGGCGTGAATCGTCAGACTCAGGCCGACAAACAGGGCCTGACCCGCAGCTACTCGACTCAGGGCCGGGATGACATGACTTTGCGGGTGAAAGTCGACACCTTGGACTAAAGCACCAAAAACTGACTGATTAGTCGTATTAGACTAAAGATGTAGTGCTTGAAAAAAAGCACTACAAAACGTTTGACGAGCCAAAAAAGCAAAGGCATGATGGCCTCGCTCCCGCTAATCAGAGGCCCTGGCAAGGGCTTTCGAGTCGCTGTTCGCACCCTACCCCGCGAGCCGATTCGTGTCTGTACCGCCCACAAGGTGTGTTTGACGAGGTTGCCGACTGGAACGAAGTTGTCCCGAGGGACGGAAGCGTAATTAGGTAACCCGGCTCCACACTGAAGTTCGCACCAAGGCCCACGACGCCCGAATGCGCTCGCCAGTTCGCCCTTACCTGCTCACCTCCCCCTCGAGCCCATCGTTCATCCCGTCGCCATCCCCGCCGAACCCGACTTGACCGCCTAAGCTTCTGGTCAGCGAGCAACCATGTACGCCCCCAACTGAATGAGCGTATTTGGCACGCAGGAATTGTTCACCCAGAACCATTTTCGATTAAAGACGCGACGAGGTTTATCTCCATGGCACTGACACGCGAACAGCAAATTGCAGCCCTCGAAAAAGACTGGGCTGAAAACCCACGCTGGAAAGGCGTGAAGCGCAATTACTCCGCTGCTGACGTCGTCCGTCTGCGTGGCTCGGTTCAACCTGAGCACACCTTTGCAAAAATGGGCGCCGAGAAGCTCTGGAACCTGGTGACCCAGGGCGCCAAGCCATCTTTCCGTCCTGAGAAAGATTTCGTTAACTGCATGGGCGCCCTGACCGGTGGCCAGGCGGTACAGCAAGTCAAGGCCGGCATCCAGGCGATCTACCTGTCGGGCTGGCAAGTGGCTGCGGACAACAACTCCGCCGAATCGATGTACCCGGACCAGTCGCTGTACCCGGTGGATTCGGTTCCAACCGTGGTCAAGCGCATCAACAACTCCTTCCGTCGTGCTGACCAGATCCAGTGGAAAGCCGGCAAGAACCCGGGCGATGAAGGTTACATCGACTACTTCGCCCCGATCGTGGCTGACGCTGAAGCCGGTTTCGGTGGCGTGCTGAACGCTTACGAGCTGATGAAAAGCATGATCGAAGCAGGCGCCGCCGGCGTTCACTTCGAAGACCAACTAGCCTCCGTGAAAAAATGCGGCCACATGGGCGGCAAGGTACTGGTTCCGACCCAGGAAGCCGTGCAGAAGCTGACCGCTGCTCGTCTGGCAGCCGACGTCGCCGGTGTACCGACCATTATCCTGGCCCGTACCGACGCCAACGCTGCTGACCTGCTGACGTCTGACTGCGACCCGTACGACCAGCCATTCGTGACCGGCACCCGTACCCAGGAAGGCTTCTACAAGGTTCGCGCCGGTCTCGACCAGGCCATCGCTCGCGGCCTGGCCTACGCGCCGTACGCCGACCTGATCTGGTGCGAAACCGCCAAGCCGGATCTGGACGAAGCCCGTCGCTTCGCCGAAGCGATCAAAAAGGAATACCCGGACCAACTGCTGTCGTACAACTGCTCGCCTTCCTTCAACTGGAAGAAAAACCTGGACGACGCGACCATCGCCAAGTTCCAGCGCGAACTGTCCGCCATGGGCTACAAGCACCAGTTCATCACCCTGGCCGGCATTCACAACATGTGGCACAGCATGTTCAACCTGGCGCACGACTACGCCCGCAACGACATGACTGCCTACGTGAAGCTGCAAGAGCAAGAGTTCGCTGACGCCGCCAAGGGCTACACCTTCGTGGCTCACCAGCAGGAAGTGGGCACCGGTTACTTCGACGACATGACCACCGTGATCCAGGGTGGCACGTCTTCGGTAACCGCACTGACCGGTTCGACCGAAGAAGAACAGTTCCACTGATCTGCTTCGCTTAAACAAACGGCCCTTGCGGACCGAATAAAAAGCTAACCGCAAAGCCGCTCATCTGACGCCCCGACTGGTTCGGGGCGTTTTTTTGCCTGCGATTTCTTGAACACCACAAAACCCTACAAGGGGAACGGCGGCAACCTGCGCAAAAACCTTGATCCAGAGCAGTTTCACGATCAGGAAAACAAGGTAAAACCACCCCGCGCGCTACTTGCAGTAACGCGCATATAAGACAACTTCCCGAACCGCTACCCGCTAAACAGTTTGAAAACCACGTCAAATAACATTGATTATCATTTAGCGCCAACTATGTTCGTTACATTCCCTACAAAACATATTTGACAAAACCCCCGCTAATGCCCTAACCGCATGGGCTGCAGGGCTTTGGAGGTGCGCCATGTCCTTATTCCAATAAATAATTTCGCTATAGGAATTTTACTTGCAGGGTGTTTAGCCATAAAATCAGCGGGATTGATTGCTGCGACATATCGTCACTGCCTTATTTCTTTATCAAGCTCAGAGACCTTTGCTCTCTGTTAAGGATTACCAGCATGCCCGAAGCGACCGGACTCATGGCCCACAACTGGGGCTTTGCCATTTTCCTTCTGGGTGTCGGCGGCCTTTGCGCCTTCATGCTCGGCGTCTCCAGCCTCCTCGGGTCAAAAGCCTGGGGCCGCAGCAAAAACGAACCGTTCGAGTCCGGCATGCTACCTACAGGTGGCGCCCGCTTGCGGCTCTCAGCCAAATTCTATCTGGTCGCGATGCTCTTCGTGATCTTCGATATCGAAGCCCTCTTTCTCTTTGCCTGGTCTGTGTCCGTCCGCGAAAGCGGCTGGACCGGATTCGTCGAAGCTCTCGTTTTCATAGCAATTCTGTTGGCAGGTCTTGTCTACCTATTTCGAGTGGGCGCCCTTGACTGGGCTCCGGCAGCTCGTCTTAAGCGGCAAGCGAAGCTGAAACAATGAGGCTTTGGCAATGCAATACAATCTCACCAGGATCGACCCCGATGCTCCTAACGAGCAGTATCCGATTGGCCAACGGGAAACCGTTTCCGATCCGTTAGAAGATCAAGTCCACAAAAACATTTTCATGGGCAAGCTCGAAGACGTGCTCAACGGCACGATCAACTGGGGGCGCAAGAACTCCCTGTGGCCGTATAACTTCGGTCTTTCGTGCTGCTACGTGGAAATGACCACCGCCTTCACGGCGCCCCACGACATCGCGCGCTTTGGCGCCGAGGTAATCCGGGCATCGCCGCGTCAGGCGGATTTCATGGTTATCGCCGGTACCTGCTTCATCAAGATGGCGCCGATCATTCAGCGTCTCTACGAGCAGATGCTCGAACCTAAATGGGTCATTTCCATGGGTTCGTGCGCCAACTCCGGTGGCATGTACGACATCTACTCCGTCGTTCAAGGGGTGGACAAGTTCCTGCCCGTGGACGTCTACGTGCCTGGCTGCCCACCCCGCCCTGAAGCTTTTCTGCAAGGCTTGATGCTGTTGCAGGAGTCGATTGGCCAGGAGCGTCGCCCACTTTCCTGGGTCGTTGGCGATCAAGGCGTTTACCGCGCCGAGATGCCTTCGCAAAAGGAACAGCGCCGCGAACAGCGTATTCAGGTAACCAACCTGCGCAGCCCCGACGAAGTCTGATCCAGATCTGCTTCTTTTATAGAACGAGAACCTGGCTTCATTCTTTACGTTGACCGAAAGCGATAAATAACCATGACTGCAGGCAGTGCTCTGTACATCCCGCCTTATAAGGCAGACGACCAGGATGTGGTCGTCGAACTGAACAACCGTTTTGGCCCGGAGGCGTTCACCGCCCAGCCTACCCGCACCGGCATGCCGGTGCTTTGGGTTGCCCGTGCCAAACTCGTCGAAGTCCTGACTTTCCTGCGCAACCTGCCCAAGCCGTACGTCATGCTCTATGACCTGCACGGTGTGGACGAGCGTCTGCGTACCAAGCGTCAAGGGCTGCCAAACGGCGTCGATTTCACTGTGTTCTATCACTTGATGTCGATCGAACGTAATAGTGACGTAATGATCAAGGTCGCCTTGTCCGAGAGCGACCTCAACCTGCCGACCGTCACCAGCATCTGGCCGAACGCCAACTGGTACGAGCGTGAAGTGTGGGACATGTACGGCATTCACTTTGCCGGCCACCCGCACCTGAGCCGCATCATGATGCCGCCGACCTGGGAAGGTCATCCGCTGCGCAAGGACTTCCCGGCCCGCGCCACCGAGTTCGATCCGTTCAGCCTGACCCTGGCCAAGCAACAGCTTGAGGAAGAAGCCGCGCGCTTCAAGCCTGAAGACTGGGGCATGAAGCGTTCCGGCCCGAACGAGGACTACATGTTCCTCAACCTGGGTCCGAACCACCCGTCGGCCCACGGTGCGTTCCGTATCATTCTGCAGCTGGACGGTGAAGAGATCGTCGACTGCGTGCCAGACGTCGGCTACCACCACCGTGGTGCCGAGAAGATGGCCGAGCGTCAGTCCTGGCACAGTTTCATTCCGTACACCGACCGTATCGACTACCTCGGCGGCGTGATGAACAACCTGCCGTACGTGCTCTCGGTCGAGAAGCTGGCCGGCATCAAGGTGCCCGAGAAGGTCGACGTCATCCGCATCATGATGGCCGAGTTCTTCCGGATCACCAGCCACCTGCTGTTCCTGGGCACTTACATCCAGGACGTCGGCGCCATGACTCCGGTGTTCTTCACCTTCACCGACCGCCAGAAGGCGTACACGGTGATCGAAGCCATTACCGGTTTCCGCCTGCACCCGGCCTGGTACCGCATCGGTGGCGTCGCCCACGACCTGCCGCGCGGCTGGGAAAAACTGGTCAAGGATTTCGTCGAGTGGATGCCCAAGCGTCTGGACGAATACCAGAAAGCCGCACTGGACAACAGCATCCTGCGTGGCCGGACCATCGGCGTCGCCGCCTACAACACCAAGGAAGCCCTGGAATGGGGCGTCACCGGTGCCGGCCTGCGTTCGACCGGTTGCAATTTCGACCTGCGTAAAGCTCGCCCCTACTCCGGCTACGAAAACTTCGAATTCGAAGTTCCGCTGGCGGCCAATGGCGATGCCTACGACCGTTGCATCGTTCGCGTCGAAGAAATGCGCCAGAGCATCAAGATCATCGAGCAGTGCCTGCGCAACATGCCGGAAGGCCCGTACAAGGCGGATCACCCGCTGACCACGCCGCCGCCCAAAGAGCGCACGCTGCAGCACATCGAGACCCTGATCACGCACTTCCTGCAAGTTTCGTGGGGCCCGGTCATGCCGGCCAACGAATCCTTCCAGATGATCGAAGCGACCAAGGGCATCAACAGTTATTACCTGACGAGCGATGGCGGCACCATGAGCTACCGCACCCGGATTCGTACCCCAAGCTTCCCGCACTTGCAGCAGATCCCTTCGGTGATCAAAGGCAGCATGGTCGCGGACTTGATCGCGTACCTGGGTAGTATCGATTTCGTTATGGCCGACGTGGACCGCTAAGCATGAACAGCCCGCTTATCCAGACAGACCGTTTCGCCTTGAGCGAAACCGAGCGCTCGGCCATCGAGCACGAGCTGCATCACTACGAAGACCCGCGCGCGGCGTCGATCGAAGCCCTGAAGATCGTCCAGAAGGAACGTGGCTGGGTGCCTGATGGCGCGCTCTACGCCATCGGCGAAATCCTCGGCATCCCGGCAAGCGACGTTGAAGGGGTGGCGACGTTCTATAGCCAGATCTTCCGTCAGCCAGTCGGCCGTCACATCATTCGCGTCTGCGACAGCATGGTCTGCTACATCGGCGGCCATGAATCGGTGGTCAGCGAAATCCAGAGCAAGCTGGGCATCGGCCTGGGTCAGACCACCGCCGACGGTCGTTTCACCCTGCTGCCGGTCTGCTGCCTCGGCAACTGCGACAAGGCGCCGGCGTTGATGATCGACGACGACACATTCGGTGATGTGCAGCCTGCCGGCGTTGCCAAATTGCTCGAGGGCTACGTATGACCCTGACTTCCTTTGGTCCTGCCAACCGCATCAAGCGTTCGGCCGAGACTCACCCGCTCACCTGGCGTCTGCGTGACGACGGCGAAGCCGTATGGCTCGACGAGTACCAGGCCAAGAACGGTTACGCCGCTGCGCGCAAGGCCTTCGCCGACATGGCCCAGGACGACATCGTCCAGACCGTGAAAGACTCCGGCCTCAAGGGTCGCGGCGGTGCAGGCTTCCCCACGGGCGTGAAGTGGGGCCTGATGCCCAAGGACGAATCCATCAACATCCGCTACCTGTTGTGCAACGCGGATGAAATGGAGCCGAACACCTGGAAAGACCGCATGCTGATGGAGCAACTGCCCCATCTGCTGATCGAAGGCATGCTGATCAGTGCTCGCGCGCTGAAAACCTACCGTGGCTACATCTTCCTGCGTGGCGAATACACCACCGCCGCCAAGCACCTCAACCGTGCCGTGGAAGAAGCCAAGGCAGCAGGCCTGCTGGGCAAGAACATCCTGGGCAGCGGCTTCGATTTCGAGCTGTTCGTCCACACCGGCGCCGGGCGTTACATCTGCGGTGAAGAAACCGCACTGATCAACTCCCTCGAAGGCCGCCGCGCCAACCCGCGCTCCAAGCCGCCCTTCCCTGCCGCCGTGGGCGTGTGGGGCAAGCCGACTTGCGTGAACAACGTCGAAACCCTGTGCAACGTGCCGGCGATCATTGCCGACGGCGTGGACTGGTACAAATCGTTGGCCCGCGAAGGCAGCGAAGACATGGGCACCAAGCTCATGGGCTTCTCCGGCAAGGTCAAGAACCCGGGCCTGTGGGAATTGCCGTTCGGCGTCACCGGTCGCGAGCTGTTCGAAGACTACGCCGGTGGCATGCGCGACGGTTACAAGCTCAAGTGCTGGCAGCCAGGCGGCGCCGGTACCGGCTTCCTGTTGCCGGAACACCTGGACGCACAAATGTACGCCGGCGGCATCGCCAAAGTGGGCACCCGTATGGGTACCGGCCTGGCCATGGCGGTGGACGACAGCGTCAACATGGTGTCCCTGCTGCGCAACATGGAAGAGTTCTTTGCCCGTGAATCGTGCGGTTTCTGCACCCCGTGCCGTGACGGTCTGCCGTGGAGCGTCAAGCTGCTGCGCGCGATCGAGAACGGTGAAGGGCAAGCCGGCGATATCGAGACCCTGCTGGGTCTGGTCGGTTTCCTCGGCCCAGGCAAGACCTTCTGTGCTCACGCACCGGGTGCCGTGGAGCCGTTGGGCAGTGCCATCAAATACTTCCGTCCAGAGTTCGAAGCCGGCATCGCGCCTACCCGCGCCGTCGTCCCGCCTCTGGCAAAGCCGATCGTAGTCGGCGCTTAACGCTTTAAAAAAGGCGAACGGTCCGTGCCGTTCGCCTTTCGTCCGATGACGCCTTTCGAGGCTGTTTGGATTTGGACGGATAACAAGATTCCATTAGCCACGCCCGCTGACACCGGGCCAACGAAGAACTTTGAACCATGGCCACTATCCACGTAGACGGCAAAGAGCTCGAAGTCGATGGGGCAGACAACCTGTTACAGGCATGTCTGTCGCTAGGCCTCGATATCCCTTATTTCTGCTGGCACCCAGCCCTTGGCAGCGTTGGCGCTTGCCGCCAGTGCGCGGTCAAGCAGTACACCGACGAGAACGACAAGCGTGGTCGGATCGTCATGTCCTGCATGACCCCCGCCACCGACGGCAGCTGGATCTCCATCGACGACGAAGAAGCGAAAGTGTTTCGCGCCAGCGTCGTCGAATGGCTGATGACCAACCACCCTCACGACTGCCCGGTCTGTGAGGAAGGCGGTCACTGCCATCTGCAAGACATGACGGTGATGACCGGCCACAACGAGCGCCGTTATCGCTTCACCAAGCGTACCCACCAGAACCAGCAACTGGGCCCGTTCATTTCCCACGAAATGAACCGCTGCATCGCCTGCTATCGCTGCGTGCGCTTCTATAAAGACTACGCTGGCGGCACCGATCTCGGTGTGTTCGGCGCCCACGACAACGTGTACTTCGGTCGCGTTGAAGACGGCACCCTGGAAAGCGAGTTCTCCGGCAACCTGACCGAGGTCTGCCCGACCGGTGTGTTCACCGACAAGACTCACTCCGAGCGCTACAACCGCAAGTGGGACATGCAGTTCTCGCCGAGCATCTGCCATGGCTGCTCCAGCGGTTGCAACATCTCCCCGGGCGAGCGTTACGGCGAACTGCGCCGCATCGAAAACCGCTTCAACGGTTCGGTGAACCAGTACTTCCTGTGCGACCGTGGCCGTTTCGGCTATGGCTATGTCAACCGCAAGGATCGTCCACGTCAGCCACTGCTGGCCAACGGCGCGAAACTGAGCCTGGACGAAGCACTGGATAAAGCCGCCGACCTGCTGCGCGGTCGCAACATCGTCGGTATCGGTTCGCCGCGCGCCAGCCTCGAAAGCAACTACGCGTTGCTTGAACTGGTCGGCGCCGAGCACTTCTACTCCGGTATCGAAGCCTCGGAGCTGGAACGCATTCGTCTGGTCATGCAGGTGCTCAAAGACAGCCCGCTGCCGATCCCGAACATGCGCGACATCGAAGACCACGATGCGATTTTCGTCCTCGGCGAAGACCTGACCCAAACCGCTGCGCGCATGGCCCTGGCCCTGCGTCAATCGGTCAAGGGCAAGGCCGAAGCCATGGCCGACGCCATGCGCGTTCAGCCATGGCTCGACGCAGCTGTGAAGAACATCGGCCAGCACGAGCTGAACCCGCTGTTCATCGCCAGCCTGGCTGAAACCAAGCTCGACGACATCGCTGAAGAATGCGTTCACGCCGCACCGGACGACCTGGCCCGCATCGGTTTCGCCGTGGCTCACGCCCTCGACGCCAGCGCACCGGCCGTTGAAGGTCTGGACGCCGAAGCTCTGGCATTGGCCAAGCGCATTGCCGACGCCCTGCTCGCCGCCAAGCGTCCGCTGATCATTGCCGGTACCTCGCTGGGTTCCAAGGCGCTGATCGAAGCGGCGGCAAACATCGCCAAAGCCCTGAAGCTGCGCGAGAAGAACGGTTCCATCAGCCTGATCGTGCCGGAAGCCAACAGCCTCGGCCTGGCCATGCTCGGCGGCAACTCGGTCGACGAAGCACTGCAAGCTGTAATCGACGGTAAGGCCGACGCCATCGTCGTGCTGGAAAACGATCTGTACACCCGCACCGACAAAGCCCGTGTCGATGCTGCCCTGAGCGCCGCGAAAGTGGTGATCGTGGCGGACCATCAAAAGACCGCCACCAGCGATCGCGCGCACCTGGTACTGCCAGCGGCCAGCTTCGCTGAAGGCGACGGTACCCTGGTCAGCCAGGAAGGCCGCGCCCAGCGCTTCTTCCAGGTCTTCGACCCGACTTACCTCGACGCGAGCATTCTGGTTCACGAAGGCTGGCGCTGGCTGCATGCCCTGCGTTCGACCCTGCTGAACCAGCCGATCGACTGGACCCAACTGGACCACGTCACCGCTGCCGTTGCTGCAAGCACGCCGCAACTGGCGCGTATCGTCGATGCCGCACCGTCCGCCGCATTCCGGATCAAAGGCCTGAAACTGGCGCGCGAACCGCTGCGTTACTCCGGTCGTACCGCCATGCGCGCCGACATCAGCGTGCACGAACCGCGTACTTCCCAGGATAACGACACCGCGTTCTCGTTCTCGATGGAAGGTTACTCGGGCTCCGCCGAACCGCGCCAGCAAGTGCCATTCGCCTGGTCTCCGGGCTGGAACTCACCACAAGCCTGGAACAAGTTCCAGGACGAAGTCGGTGGTCACCTGCGCGCTGGCGACCCGGGCACTCGCCTGATCGAAAGCACCGGTGATTCGCTGAACTGGTTCGCCAGTGTTCCGCGTGCGTTCAACCCGGCGCCAGGCACCTGGCAGGTCGTACCGTTCTTCCACCTGTTCGGCAGCGAAGAAAACTCTTCCAAAGCCGCACCGGTACAGGAGCGCATCCCGGCCGCCTACGTGTCGCTGGCCAAGTCCGAAGCCGATCGCCTGGGCGTCAATGACGGCGCCCTGCTGAGCTTGAACGTTGCTGGCCAGACTTTGCGTCTGCCGCTGCGCATCAACGAAGAGCTGGGTGCCGGTCTGGTCGCATTGCCTGCAGGTATCGCCGGCATTCCACCAGCCATCTTTGGCAAATCCGTTGACGGTCTGCAGGAGGCAGCGCTATGACCTTGTTCACTCCTGAAGTGATCGACGTAATCATCGCGGTCCTCAAGGCCATCGTGATTCTGCTCGCCGTAGTGGTTTGCGGCGCGCTGCTGAGCTGGGTCGAGCGTCGTTTGCTCGCCCTCTGGCAGGACCGTTACGGTCCGAACCGCGTTGGCCCGTTCGGCGCGTTCCAGATTGCGGCCGACATGATCAAGATGTTCTTCAAGGAAGACTGGACCCCGCCGTTCGCCGACAAAGTGATCTTCACCCTGGCACCGGTCGTGGCCATGAGCGCCTTGCTGATTGCCTTCGCGATCATCCCGATCACCCCGACCTGGGGCGTGGCGGATATCAACATCGGCATCCTGTTCTTCTTCGCCATGGCGGGTCTGTCGGTTTACGCGGTGCTGTTCGCCGGCTGGTCGAGCAACAACAAGTTCGCCCTGCTGGGCAGCTTGCGGGCCTCGGCACAAACCGTGTCGTACGAAGTGTTCATGGGCCTGTCGCTGATGGGCATCGTGATCCAGGTTGGCTCGTTCAACATGCGCGACATCGTTGAATACCAAGCGCAGAACATGTGGTTCATCATTCCGCAGATCTTCGGTTTCCTGACCTTCTTCATCGCTGGCGTCGCCGTGACTCACCGTCACCCGTTCGACCAGCCGGAAGCGGAACAGGAACTGGCCGACGGTTACCACATTGAATACGCCGGCATGAAATGGGGCATGTTCTTCGTGGGTGAGTACATCGGCATCGTGTTGATTTCGGCGCTGCTGGTGACTTTGTTCTTCGGTGGCTGGCACGGTCCGTTCGATATTCTGCCGCAGATCCCGTTCATCTGGTTCGCACTGAAAACCGCGTTCTTCATCATGTTCTTCATCCTGCTGCGCGCCTCGATTCCGCGCCCACGGTATGACCAAGTGATGGACTTCAGCTGGAAGTTCTGCCTGCCGCTGACCCTCGTCAACATGCTGGTGACCGCTGCGATCGTGTTGCTCAACACGCCCGCCGTCGCGGCTCAGTGAGGATAGAGAATCATGAAGTACATTTTTGACATCGTGCATGGCTTCTTCACCCAGCTTCGCAGCCTGGTGATGATCTTCGGCCACGCCTTCCGCAAGCGCGACACGCTGCAGTACCCGGAAGAACCCGTGTACCTGCCGCCGCGTTTCCGTGGCCGTATCGTCCTGACCCGCGACCCCGACGGCGAAGAGCGTTGTGTAGCCTGCAACCTGTGCGCCGTGGCGTGCCCGGTGGGTTGCATCTCGCTGCAGAAAGCTGAAACCGAAGACGGTCGCTGGTACCCGGACTTCTTCCGCATCAACTTCTCGCGCTGCATTTTCTGTGGCCTCTGCGAGGAAGCCTGCCCGACCACCGCGATCCAGCTGACACCGGATTTCGAAATGGCCGAGTTCAAGCGGCAGGACCTGGTTTACGAGAAAGAAGATCTGCTGATCTCCGGTCCCGGTAAAAACCCTGACTACAACTTCTATCGTGTTGCAGGTATGGCGATTGCCGGTAAGCCAAAAGGCGCCGCGCAGAATGAAGCCGAGCCGATCAACGTGAAGAGCTTGCTGCCTTAAGGAAGAACGATGGAATTCGCTTTCTATTTCGCATCGGGTATCGCTGTTGTGTCCACGCTTCGCGTGATCACCAACACCAACCCCGTGCACGCCCTGCTCTACCTGATCATTTCGCTGATCGCCGTGGCCATGACGTTCTTCGCCCTTGGCGCACCGTTTGCCGGTGTACTGGAAGTGATCGCCTACGCCGGCGCCATCATGGTGCTGTTCGTGTTCGTGGTGATGATGCTGAACCTGGGCCCGGCCTCGGTTCAGCAAGAGCGCGTCTGGCTCAAGCCCGGTATCTGGCTGGGCCCGGTCGTACTCGGCGCCCTGCTGCTGGCTGAACTGCTGTATGTGCTGTTCAGCCACTCCAGCGGCCAGGCCCTCGGCCACACCACCGTAGACGCCAAGGCCGTGGGCATCAGCCTGTTCGGTCCTTATCTGCTGGTGGTCGAACTCGCCTCGATGCTGCTGCTCGCCGCAGCCGTCACGGCGTTCCACTTGGGCCGCAACGAAGCCAAGGAGCAATGACGATGCCTGCTATCCCTTTGGAGCATGGTCTGGCGGTCGCCGGCATCCTGTTCTGCCTCGGTCTGGTCGGCCTGATGGTCCGGCGCAACATTCTCTTCGTGCTGATGAGCCTGGAGGTCATGATGAATGCCTCCGCACTGGCGTTCATCGTTGCCGGTAGCCGCTGGGCGCAGCCGGATGGACAGATCATGTTCATCCTGGTGATCAGCCTGGCAGCCGCCGAGGCCAGTATCGGCCTGGCGATTCTGTTGCAGCTGTATCGCCGCTTCCACACTCTCGATATCGACGCTGCCAGCGAGATGCGCGGATGAACCTTCTCTATCTGACTTTCCTGTTCCCCCTGATCGGTTTTGTGCTGCTGGCGTTCTCCCGGGGACGCCTCTCGGAAAACCTCTCGGCGCTGATCGGCGTCGGTTCCATCGGCTTGTCGGCGATCGTCGCGGCCTATGTGATCTGGCAATTCAACGTTGCGCCACCGCAAGGTGGTCACTACAGCCAGGTGCTGTGGCAATGGATGGCGGTGGAAGGCTTTACGCCGACCTTCACCCTCTACCTGGACGGCCTGTCCGTGACCATGCTCGGCGTGGTGGTGGGCGTGGGCTTCCTGATCCACCTGTTCGCGTCCTGGTACATGCGTGGTGAAGCCGGTTACTCGCGCTTCTTCGCCTACACCAACCTGTTTATCGCCAGCATGCTGTTCCTGGTCCTGGCCGATAACCTGCTGTTCGTGTACTTCGGCTGGGAAGGCGTGGGCCTGTGCTCGTACCTGTTGATCGGTTTCTACTACAGCAACCGCAACAACGGTAACGCGGCACTCAAAGCCTTCATCGTGACCCGTGTCGGCGACGTGTTCATGGCCATCGGCCTGTTCATCCTGTTCCAACAGTTGGGCACGCTGAATATCCAGGAACTGCTGGTCAAGGCGCCTGAGCACTTCAAGGCCGGTGACTTCTGGATCGTTCTGGCGACCCTGATGCTGCTGGGCGGCGCTGTCGGTAAATCCGCGCAACTGCCGCTGCAAACCTGGCTGGCGGATGCGATGGCCGGCCCTACGCCGGTTTCGGCACTGATCCACGCCGCGACCATGGTAACCGCCGGTGTCTACCTGATCGCCCGTACCCACGGCCTGTTTGCACTGGCGCCGGATATCCTGCACCTGGTAGGTGTCGTGGGTGGCGTGACGCTGGTGCTGGCAGGTTTTGCCGCACTGGTTCAGACCGACATCAAACGTATCCTCGCCTACTCGACCATGAGCCAGATCGGCTACATGTTCCTGGCCCTGGGCGTGGGTGCATGGGATGGCGCGATCTTCCACCTGATGACCCACGCCTTCTTCAAGGCGCTGCTGTTCCTTGCATCCGGTGCGGTGATCGTTGCCTGCCACCACGAACAGAACATCTTCAAGATGGGCGGCCTGTGGAAGAAACTGCCACTGGCCTACGCCAGCTTCATCGTCGGCGGCGCGGCCCTGGCGGCCTTGCCTCTGGTGACCGCGGGCTTCTACTCCAAGGATGAAATCCTCTGGGAAGCGTTTGCCAGCGGTAACGAAGGCCTGCTGTATGCCGGTCTGGTCGGTGCCTTCATGACCTCGCTGTACACCTTCCGCCTGATCTTCATCACGTTCCACGGTGAAGCGAAGACCGAAGCCCATGCCGGTCACGGCATTGCTCACTGGCTGCCGCTGTCGGTGCTGATCGTACTGTCGACGTTCGTCGGCGCGATGATCGTTCCACCGCTGCACGGTGTACTGCCGGAAAGCGTCGGCCATGCCGGCGGCGAAGCCAAGCACAGCCTGGAAATCGCTTCGGGCGCCATCGCCCTGTCCGGTATCCTGCTGGCCGCGCTGCTGTTCCTCGGCAAGCGTCGCTTCGTCACGGCCATCGCCAACAGCGGCATCGGCCGCTTCCTTTCGGCCTGGTGGTTCGCTGCCTGGGGCTTCGACTGGATCTACGACAAACTGTTCGTCAAGCCATACCTTGCGATCAGCCACATTCTGCGCAAAGACCCGCTCGACCAGACCATCGGTCTGATCCCGCGTATGGCCAAAGGCGGTCACACCGCCCTGAGCCGCACCGAGACCGGTCAACTGCGTTGGTATGCCGCCTCGATGGCTGCTGGTGCCGTGCTGGTAATCGGCGCCGTCGTGCTGGTAGCGGTCTGACTATGAACCTTGCGAACTTGCGAAAGGAAACGAGCCCGTCATGATTCTGCCATGGCTAATCCTGATCCCCTTCATCGGCGGCCTGCTGTGCTGGATGGGTGAGCGCTTCGGCGCCACCCTCCCCCGCTGGATTGCGCTGATCACCATGTCCCTGCTGCTCTCCCTCGGCCTCTGGCTGTGGGCCAACGGTGACTATTCATTTGCACCAAAGCCTGGTGCCGATCCGACCTGGGCGCTTGAGTTCAAACACGTCTGGATCCAGCGCTTCGGCATCAACGTGCACCTGGCCCTCGACGGCCTGTCGCTGTTGATGATCCTGCTGACCGGCCTGCTGGGTGTCCTCTCGGTACTCTGCTCCTGGAAAGAGATTCAGCGTCATGTGGGCTTCTTCCACCTGAACCTGATGTGGATCCTGGGCGGTGTCGTTGGCGTGTTCCTCGCCCTCGACCTGTTCATGTTCTTCTTCTTCTGGGAAATGATGCTGGTGCCGATGTACTTCCTCATCGCGCTCTGGGGTCACAGTTCTTCGGACGGCAAGAAAACCCGGATCTACGCGGCGACCAAGTTCTTCATCTTCACTCAGGCTTCCGGCCTGATCATGTTGGTGGCGATCCTGGGCCTGGTACTGGTCAACTTCAACGACACCGGCGTGATTACCTTCAACTACGCCGATCTGTTGAAAACCAAGATGTCGCAGACCACCGAGTACATCCTGATGCTCGGCTTCTTCATCGCCTTCGCGGTCAAGCTGCCCGTCGTACCGTTCCACTCCTGGTTGCCTGACGCTCACGCCCAGGCACCGACCGCGGGTTCCGTGGACCTGGCCGGTATCTTGCTGAAGACTGCTGCGTACGGCCTGCTGCGTTTCGCCCTGCCGCTGTTCCCGAATGCCTCGGCCGAGTTCGCGCCGTTCGCCATGACCCTGGGTCTGATCGGGATCTTCTACGGTGCGTTCCTGGCCTTCGCGCAAACCGACATCAAGCGTCTGATTGCCTTCTCGTCCGTTTCCCACATGGGCTTCGTGTTGATCGGCATCTACTCCGGCAGCCAACTGGCGCTGCAAGGCGCAGTGATGCAGATGCTGGCTCACGGTCTGTCGGCCGCGGCACTCTTTATCCTCTCCGGTCAGCTGTACGAGCGCACCCACACCCGCGATATGCGCGAGATGGGTGGCCTGTGGTCGAAGATTGCCTACCTGCCAGCCCTCAGCCTGTTCTTCGCGGCGGCGTCGCTGGGCCTGCCGGCGACCGGTAACTTCGTCGGTGAGTTCCTGATCCTGATCGGCACCTTCGCCAGCGCGCCATGGGTCACCGTGATCGCCACCTCCGGCCTGGTGTTCGGTTCGGTCTACTCGCTGATCATGGTCCACCGTGCCTTCTTCGGCCCGTCGAAATCCGACGCGGTGCTGCATGGCATGGACGGTCGCGAACTGATCATGGTGGTTGGGCTTGCGGCACTGCTGCTTTACATCGGCGTGTACCCGCAACCGTTCCTCGATACCTCTGCCGCGACGATGCATGGCGTGCAGCAGTGGCTCGGCTCCGCCTTCACTCAACTCGCTTCGGCCCGGTAAGAGCGCTATGGAATTCACGACTCAACACTTTATCGCGCTTGCGCCGTTGTTGATCACCAGCGCCACGATCATCGTGGTGATGCTGGCTATCGCGTGGCGCCGCAACCACTCGCAAACCTTCCTGCTGTCGGTGGCAGGTCTTAACCTGGCCTTGCTGTCGATCCTGCCAGCCCTGAAAGTCGCGCCATTGGCCGTGACCCCATTGCTGCAGATCGACACCTTCGCTTGCCTGTACATGGCGCTGATCCTGGTCGCCACCCTCGCCTGTGTGACCCTCGCCCACGCCTACCTGGGCGATGGCGGTACGGGCTACCCGGGCAACCGTGAAGAACTTTACCTGCTGATCCTGATGTCCGCCGCCGGTGGCCTGGTGTTGGTCAGCGCGCAGCACCTGGCCGGTTTATTCGTCGGTCTGGAACTGCTTTCGGTACCGGTCTACGGTCTGGTGGCTTACGCCTTCTTCAACAAGCGTTCGCTGGAAGCCGGCATCAAGTACATGGTGCTGTCGGCCGCCGGTTCCGCGTTCCTGTTGTTCGGCATGGCCCTGCTCTACGCCGAAGCCGGAAGCCTGAGCTTCAACGGCATCGGTCAGGCCCTGGCGGCCACCGGCCTGCCTAGCCCGATCGCGCAACTGGGCCTGGGCATGATGCTGATCGGCCTGGCGTTCAAACTGTCGCTGGTACCGTTCCACCTCTGGACCCCGGACGTTTACGAAGGGGCTCCGGCACCGGTGGCGGCGTTCCTGGCCACGGCTTCCAAAGTGGCGGTGTTCGCGGTGATGGTGCGTCTGTTCCAGATCTCGCCAGCGGCGAGCAGTGGCGTGCTGAGCAACGTGCTGACCATCATCGCCATCGCGTCGATCCTGTTCGGTAACCTGCTGGCACTGACCCAGAGCAACCTCAAGCGTCTGCTGGGTTACTCGTCCATCGCGCACTTCGGTTACCTGCTGATCGCCCTGGTGGCGAGCAAGGGCCTGGCCGTGGAAGCCATCGGCGTATACCTGGTCACCTACGTGATCACCAGCCTCGGCGCGTTCGGTGTGATCACCCTGATGTCCTCGCCGTACAGCGGCCGTGACGCGGATGCCCTGTACGAATACCGCGGCCTGTTCTGGCGCCGTCCGTACCTGACCGCCGTCCTGACCGTGATGATGCTGTCCCTGGCCGGTATTCCGCTGACCGCGGGCTTCATCGGCAAGTTCTACATCATCGCCACCGGCGTCGAGTCGCACCAATGGTGGCTGGTCGGCTCCCTGGTACTGGGCAGCGCCATCGGCGTCTTCTACTACCTGCGTGTGATGGTCACCCTGTACCTGATGGAACCGAACCTGCGTCGCCACGACGCGCAACTGCACTGGGAACAACGTGCAGGCGGCGTGATGCTGCTGGCGATCGCCGTACTGGCGTTCTTCCTCGGCCTGTACCCACAACCACTGCTGAACCTGGTTCAACAGTCGGGGTTGACGGGTTGATCGCTTAAGCGATACTCGGTAGAAAACAGAAACGGCACCTTCGGGTGCCGTTTTTGTTTTTGGGCCATTAGAGTTTTTTTACCATCGGCACGCAGGCCAGTTGCAGACCTGAAGGTGATTGGTAAATCGCACTCCCCTCCCCGATGTATCCGCAGCGTCTATAGAAATCGGCGGCATTCAACGTCGCATCAAGACACACCTCGGTCAGCCCCAAATCCCGCGCCCGATCTTCAAGAAAACACAAAACACGCTTGCCCAGCCCGCGCCGCATGAAATCCGGGCGAATGAAGATTGCGCCGATTTCACGGTGCTCCAGATCGAGCATGCCGGTCGCCACAGGCTCGCACTCAACGCAGCCCAGATAGAAGTGCTTCTCCATCAGTGTGTCGTAGCCGTCTTCGGCCGAGCCTTTGGTCCAGTCGAGCATTTGCTGTTCGCTGTAGGCACCGATGCATTGATGTCGAATAGCTAACCGACGGATATCAAATGCAACCTGGGCGTCGCTTGGGGTGGATCTTCTAATCTCGAACATATCTCTCTCCATGAGCCATGTACGGACAGGGCATGAAAAAGCCCCGTCCATCTCTGGCGGGGCTTTGGGTACACGTCAAATGACAAACACGTATGACCTATGGCCCGCCGGAAGCGGTCATAGAGGAGCACATCATAGTCATTCGATATTGGGTATTCATGGCTGGATAGTGCTGTGGATTGTTCCGACACGTCAATCGAAGCCGCCAAATGCGACTGGCGCCTACATTGGAATGGTGTGCGCTCTGTAGGAGATGCCGAAGGCTGCGATCTTTTGATTTTGCTTTTCAAGATCAAAAGATCGCAGCCTTCGGCAGCTCCTACAGGGGGATCCGATGTCAGTTGCCCGCTTACAAGTCTTTGGTCTTGTCGTCCTTCTTCTCATTCACGACGACGGGATCACGTGCCTGTTCTTTGGCGACAAACAGCTCCACCGAGCGGTCATTGGCCGCCATCATTTTTTCAAAGGCTCTGTCGCCGCCGCCTTCAGCCATGACCAGAGAAGACATCACCAACGCCGCTGCAAACGCACTCAGTTCCGCAAATTTCATGTTTGATTCCTCGTTTAATTAACTAACGAGGTCAAGGTAACAATCCGAACCTTTCATGACGGTGGCGCGCAAATTACATATCCGTTATGTAGCCTGGAAGGTATCTGTGGCAAAGGAGCTTGCTCCGCTGGGTCGCTTGCTCGCGAATGCGGTCCATCAGGCACACAGTAAAACGGCACCTTACGGTGCCGTTGGCATTTCACATGACAGACGATTACTTACGCGCATCCGCCCACGATTTCAGCAGTTCGTTGTAGCTCACGGTTTCACCCTTGGGCTTCTCGTTGGCCAGTTTCGGCTTCGGTGCGCCCGGTTGGTCGAACCAGTATTGCGCATCGCGTTCGGCGTTCATTTTCGGCGCGCAAGTGGCCTGGGCCTTGGAGCGTTCCAGACGGGTCATGATCGCGTCCTGATCCTTGGCCAGACCATCGAGCGCCTGTTGCGGGGTTTTCTCGCCGCTGGCGGCTTCGGCGATGTGGCTCCACCACAACTGCGCCAGACGCGGATAGTCCGGCACGTTGGTGCCGGTCGGGGTCCATTGCACCCGCGCCGGGCTGCGATAGAACTCGACCAGGCCACCGAGCTTCGGCGCGAGGTCGGTCATGGCTTGAGAGTTGATGTCCGACTCGCGGATCGGTGTCAGGCCGACGATGGTTTTCTTCAGCGACACGGTTTTCGAGGTCACGAACTGCGCGTACAGCCAGGCCGCGAGCTTCTGTTTCTCAGGCGTGGACTTCATGAACGTCCAGGAACCCACGTCCTGATACCCCAGCTTCATGCCCTCTTCCCAGTACGGCCCTCTCGGCGACGGCGCCATGCGCCACTTCGGCGTACCGTCGGCATTCACCACCGGCAGCCCCGGTTTGGTCATGTCGGCGGTGAACGCGGTGTACCAGAAAATCTGCTGGGCAATATTGCCTTGGGACGGCACCGGGCCGGATTCGGAGAAGGTCATGCCCGCCGCTTCCGGTGGCGCATATTTCTTCAGCCAGTCGACGTATTTGGTGGTGGCAAAAACCGCTGCCGGGCCGTTGGTGTCGCCTCCGCGGGTCACGCTGGAGCCGACTGGATGACAGTCTTCGACACGAATGCCCCACTCATCCACCGGCAAACCGTTGGGCAAGCCCTTGTCACCGCCGCCGGCCATGGAGAACCAGGCATCGGTAAAGCGCCAGCCCAGGGACGGGTCTTTTTTGCCGTAGTCCATGTGCCCGTAGACCCGCTTACCGTCGATTTCCTTGACGTCTTCGCTGAAGAACTTGGCGATGTCTTCATAGGCAGACCAGTTCACCGGCACGCCCAGTTCATAGCCATACTTTTCCTTGAACTTGGCTTTCAGCTCCGGGCGCTCGAACCAGTCGGCGCGGAACCAGTAGAGGTTGGCGAACTGTTGATCGGGCAATTGATAGAGCTTGCCATCGGGCGCGGTGGTAAAGGAGGTGCCGATGAAGTCCTTGATGTCGAGGGTTGGCGAGGTGAAGTTTTTACCTTCATTGGCCATCAGGTCGGTAATGGCTTCTGTCTTGCCGTAACGGAAATGGGTACCGATCAGGTCCGAATCGTTGACCCAGCCGTCATAGATGCTCTTGTCCGACTGCATCACGGTCTGCAGCTTTTCCACCACATCGCCTTCTTGCAGCAGGTCGTGGGTAACTTTGATCCCGGTGATCTCGGTGAAGGCCTTGGCCAGCACCTTGGACTCGTACTCATGGGTGGTCAGGGTTTCCGAGACAACCTTGATGTCCATCCCGCGAAACGGCTCGGCAACCTTGATGAACCACTTCAATTCCGCGAGTTGCTGATCGGCCGTCAGGGTGGACGGTTTGAATTCGCTGCCGATCCACTTTTTCGCAGCGTCTTCGTAGGCATCAGCCCAGGCCGATGCGCTCAAACCGCTGAGTGCCAGCATGGCTGCCAATGAAATGCTATGTCGCAGCTTATTGTTTTTGTCGAACATAGAGACCTCCTGTTTAGGTTTTGGAGCGCGATTGCCGAGCGATTCGACTAGCCCCAACGCATCACAGCCAACAGCCACACCAGGGACAACGCGAACGCTATCCAGATGCTCCAGTCGGTGACGCCGATTACCAGCAAATGCAGGTAGGCGCTGCCGAGAAGACCGATAAACAGCCGATCGCCACGGGTGGTGGTAATCGGCAGAAAACCTTTTCGAAGAATGCTTGGCGAACGCAACTCCCAGGTCGTCATGCCCACCAGGATCAAGGCAATGACGCCGAAGAACGCCGCCGTGGGGCCAGTCCAGCTCATCCATTCCATCATCAGTTCCTCATACCCGGCCCAGGGCAAAGCCCTTGGCCACGTGGTTGCGAACAAACCAGATCACCAGCATGCCCGGCAGGATGGTCAACACCCCCGCCGCTGCCAGCACGCCCCAGTCGATGCCCGACGCCGAGACCGTACGGGTCATCACCGCGGCGATGGGTTTGGCGTTCACCGACGTCAGGGTTCGCGCCAGCAACAGTTCGACCCAGGAAAACATGAAGCAGAAAAACGCCGTGACACCGATCCCGGAACCGATCAGCGGGACGAAAATCTTCACGAAGAACTTGGGAAAGCTGTAGCCGTCGATGTAGGCCGTTTCGTCGATTTCCTTGGGGACACCAGACATGAAGCCCTCAAGAATCCACACCGCCAGCGGCACGTTAAACAGACAGTGAGCCAACGCCACCGCGATGTGCGTGTCGAACAACCCGATCGAGGAATACAGCTGGAAGAACGGCAGCAGGAACACCGCTGGCGGTGCCATGCGGTTGGTCAGCAGCCAGAAGAACAGGTGCTTGTCGCCGAGGAAGCGATAACGCGAAAACGCATAGGCCGCCGGCAACGCCACGGTCAGGGAAATGATCGTGTTCATGCTGACGTAGTACGCCGAGTTGAGGTAGCCGGTGTACCAGCTCGGGTCGGTGAAGATCACCTTGTAGTTGGCGAAGGTGAAATCCTGGGGAAACAGCGTCAGGCCGCCGAGGATTTCGGTGTTGCTCTTGAAGGACATGTTCAACAGCCAGTAGATCGGCACCAGCAGGAACAGGATGTAGACCAGCAGTGGAATCAGCTTTCTCTTGCTCATGGCAGGCCTCACCGATTGGCGTCAGAGTGAGTCATGGCGGTGTAGAACAGCCACGACACCAACAGGATGATCAGGAAGTACACCAGCGAGAAAGCCGCCGCCGGACCGAGGTCGAATTGCCCTACGGCCATCTGGGTCAAGGTCTGACTCAGGAAGGTCGTGGCATTGCCCGGACCGCCACCGGTCAGCACGAACGGTTCGGTGTAGATCATGAAACTGTCCATGAACCGCAGCATCACCGCGATCAGCAGCACGCTCTTGAGCTTGGGCAACTGGATGTGCCGGAACACCGCCCAGGCCGACGCCCGATCGATCCGCGCCGCCTGGTAGTACACGTCCGGAATCGCCCGCAGCCCGGAGAAACACAACAGCGCCACCAGCGATGTCCAGTGCCAGACGTCCATCACCAATACCGTGACCCAGGCGTCCATGGTGTTGGCCGCATAGTTGTAGCTGATGCCCATGCCGTTGAGGCTGGACCCGAGCAAGCCGATGTCGGCCCGGCCGAAAAT
Source organism: Pseudomonas sp. P1_A1 (assembly GCF_056406935.1). Classification (NCBI taxonomy): domain Bacteria; kingdom Pseudomonadati; phylum Pseudomonadota; class Gammaproteobacteria; order Pseudomonadales; family Pseudomonadaceae; genus Pseudomonas; species Pseudomonas sp. P1_A1. The sequence goes on from NZ_JBFTZE010000001.1 coordinate 364,652, forward strand.
CTGCCAGATGGTGCCGACCACGTTCCATGGAATCAGCAATGGAATCGCCAGAATGATCAGCACCAGCGACGACCAGCGGCCCTTGATCGGCATGGTCAGGGCGATGGCGATGCCCAACGGGATTTCGATCAACAACACGCAGCCGGAATAGATGAACTGACGCAGCAAAGACGCATGCAGGCGTGGATCGAGCAGTACCTGCTTGTACCAGTCGGCGCCGACGAAGTAGCGGCTGGACTGGTCGAAGATGTCCTGCACCGAGTAGTTGACCACGGTCATCATCGGGATCACCGCACTGAATGCCACCAGCAGGAACACCGGCAACACCAGCCACCAGGCCTTGTTGTTCTGCACCTTGTTCATGGCAGCACCTCCAACAGGTAATCATCGGCATAGACCATCAACCACTGGGCCGGAAAACTGATGTACGCCGTGCCATCGGGCACTGGTTTGTCTTCGGCCAGGCGTACTTTCAGCGGTACGCCGTCGAGGTTCAGGGTCATGATCTTGTAGGTGCCCAGGTCTTCGACGTGTACGACCTGAGCCTGCATCGCTTCATCAAAGGATTCTTCCCACACATGAACGAACTCCGGACGGATGCCGACCTTCAGGGTTTTCCATTCGGACTCGGCGATGCGTTTCTGCATCGCGTCGGACAACGGCAAGTGGGTACCGGCAAAACCGACACCGCCAGGTTGTGGTTGAACCTCGATCAGGTTCATCCCCGGGCTGCCGATGAAATAGCCGACAAAGGTGTGGCTTGGCCGCTCGAACAATTCCCGTGGCGTACCGAACTGCACGATCTGCCCGCCATACATCACTGCGATCTTGTCGGCGAAGGTCGAGGCTTCGAGCTGATCGTGGGTGACGTAGACCATGGTGATGTTGAACTGCTCGTGGATCTGCTTGAGCTTGCGCCGCAGCTTCCACTTCAGGTGCGGGTCGATCACCGTCAGCGGCTCATCGAAGAGGATCGCCGACACGTCATCGCGCACCAGCCCACGGCCCATGGAGACTTTCTGCTTTTCATCGGCGGTAAGGTTGCGCGCCTTCTTATGCAGCAATGCCTGAAGGTCGAGGACTTCGGCGATTTCATGCACCTTGCTGTAAATTTTCGCTTCCACCATGCCTTGATTGCGCAGCGGGAAGGCCAGGTTGTCGAACACCGTCATGGTGTCGTAGACCACCGGAAACTGGAAAACCTGGGCGATATTGCGCTTTTCCGGGGTCAGTTCGTTGACCACTTTGCTGTCGAACAACACCTGGCCCTGGGACGGGCTGAGCAACCCGGAAATGATGTTGAGCAAGGTCGACTTGCCGCACCCCGAAGGGCCGAGCAGCGCATAAGCGCCGCCCTGCTCCCAGACGTGATCCATTTCGCGGATCGCGTAATCCTCGGGGCCGGCCGGCGTGTGGGTATAGCTGTGGGCAAGGTTCTGCAATCGGATTTCGGCCATCAGGCAACCCTCGCAATGCGGCGACCGGGCGCCTGGACCAGCCGCCCCTGCATATCGAACACAAACAGTTTATGGGTCGGTATATAGATGCGGATCGGCGCATCGACGTCGTATTCGTGCACCCCCGGCAGGTGCAGCACCAACAGGAAATACTCGTTGCGCACGTGCAGGAAGGTTTCCGAACCGCTGATCTCGGCCACCTCGACGGTCACCGCCAGTTCCAGATCGTCGTCGTTGCTCGGCACCAGTGAGATATGACTGGGGCGCACGCCAAAACGGAACTCGCCCTCGCCCACCGGACGCAGATCGACGTTCAACGGGAAGTGCACAAAATTGGCGAAACTGACTTCGTTGCCGGCAATGCGCCCCGGCATCAGGTTGATCGGTGGCTCGGAGAACAATTCCGCCGCCAGCACGGTTTGCGGCTGGTGATAGACCTCGGAGGACTTGCCGCTCTGAATCACCCGACCTTCGTGAAGAATCGTCGTGGTGCCGCCCAACGCCAGGGCTTCGTTGGGTTCGGTGGTGGCGTAAATCGCGATGGTATTGCGCGCCTTGAACAGCTCGCGCATTTCCTGGCGCAGCTCTTCGCGCAGCTTGTAGTCGAGGTTGACCAACGGCTCGTCGAACAGAATCAGCTCGGCGTCCTTGACCAGCGCCCGGGCCATGGCCGTGCGTTGTTGCTGGCCACCGGAGAGTTCCAGCGGGTGGCGCTGGAGGAACTTCTCGATGCGCAGCATCTTCGCGGTTTCCAGCACTTTGCTCTGGATCAGCTCATTGGCAACGCCGCCCTGACGCAGCGGCGAGGCGATGTTCTCGAACACCGTCATGGTCGGGTAATTGATGAACTGCTGATAGACCATCGACACGTTGCGCAAACGCACTGGGCGCTGCGTGACGTCGACGCCGTTCATCAGGATGCGGCCGCTGTCAGGCTTGTCCAGACCGGCCATCAGGCGCATGAGGCTGGTTTTGCCGGACAACGTGCGACCGAGCAAAACGTTGAACGATCCGGGTTCGAAATTAAGGCACGCATCGTCGATCCAGGTCTGGCCTTCGATGGTGCGGCTGACGTGTTCCAGGATTAGTGACATGGCTCGGCCTTTTTTTATTTTTTGAGTCAAGCGACCGGAGCACTACAGCGACATTCGTGCCAGAAATTGCAAGCCGTTGATCCGGCTTGAAAATCCTTGAAGTGAAAGAAAAACCGCGTTCATTGCTGAACAGAAATGAACAACCGCGACTGAACAATTGAACAGTTCAACGATTGACAATGAACAAATGTGAACAACACTCTATGGATGTTTTTGCGTGACCCTCATGTGATGGACGCAATCACTCGCATTCATCTGGTGATGTACGCGGTCCCCGGTAGGTATTGTTTTCGACGCGATATCGCGGCAGTGCTGAACGTGATGCAAAACACATAAAAACAATAAAAGCTTGCTCAGAGATCGACCGCCATGGCCGTACCTGTCTCAAAGCTCTCCCACGACGCCATCATCCAGGACTCCTGGTCCCGCTGCCGCGCGTTCGGGCTTAATCATCAGAGTGCTCCGGCGTTCGACCAACTGCCGGCAGACGGCATCGCCCAATTGCTGGAGAGCCAGCATTCCCTGGTGCAGACCACCCATCAGGAAGTCCTGCCGTATTACGAAAACATCCTCAGCAACTCCAATTGCCTGATCATGCTCGCCGACAATCAGGGCCAGGTGCTGACGTCCTGGGGCACCCAGCGTTTCATCGAGCCGAGCCTGACTCGCGGTTTCAGCGTCGGCGCCAGCTGGATGGAGCATTGCAGCGGCACCAATGCGATCGGCACCGCGTTGGCCTGCGAGCAGGCCGTGCACATCGAGCATGATGAACATTTTCTCAAGGCCAACCGCTTCATGACCGGTTCCGCCGCGCCGATTTTCGATGCCGAGCGCAAGGTGATCGCGGTACTGGATGTGTCCAGCGACAGCTACCTGCCGCCCTCCCACACCCTGGGCATGGTCAAGATGATGAGCCAGACCGTGGAGAACCGGCTGATCCTCAACCTGTTCCACGGCCAGCATTTCCAACTGACCTTCAACACCGGGTTGAACAACCTCGACAGCCAATGGGCCGGGATGCTGATCTTCGATGAAACCGGTCAGGTACTGTCGGCCAACCGCCGGGCCGACAATCTGCTGGGCATCAGCCTGTCGCGGGTCAGCGTCGAAAGCCTGTTCAAAGTCTCGTTGATGGAACTGCTGAATCAGCCGGACGGCCTGCCGTTTTCCCTGCAAGCCTCGGGAAGCAACCGTTTCCAGTGCGTGCTGAAACGACCGAAACAGGCGTCGATTCAGGCGCGGCTGTTTGCAGAAAAAAAGAGCACTGAAACGAAAAGCCCTGAAATAAAGTGCACTGAGCCCGCCCTGGCAGCGCCCGCCGCGATCAGCCTCAACACCCTGCACTTTGGCGACAGCCGCGTGGAAAAAGCCGTGCGCCAGGCCGAGCGCTTGCTGGAAAAGGACATTCCATTGTTGATCCATGGGGAAACCGGGGTCGGCAAGGAAGTCTTCGTCAAAGCCCTGCACCACGCCAGCTCACGCAGCAAACAACCGTTCATTGCCATCAACTGTGCAGCGATCCCCGCCGAACTGGTGGAGTCCGAGCTGTTTGGCTATGAGAAAGGGGCGTTCACTGGCGCCAACCAGAAAGGCAGCATCGGGCTGATCCGCAAGGCCGACAAAGGCACCCTGTTCCTCGATGAAATCGGCGATATGCCGTTGCCGACCCAGGCCCGGCTGCTGCGGGTATTGCAGGAGCGTTGTGTGCAACCGGTGGGTAGCAGCGAATTGTTCCCGGTGGACATCCGGATCATCTCGGCGACCAACCGTTCGTTGCGCGAGCAGGTGCAGTTGGGGCGGTTTCGTGAGGATTTGTATTACCGCATCGGCGGTTTGACCCTGGAACTGCCACCGCTCAGGGAACGCAGCGACAAGCAGGCGCTGTTCAAGCGCTTGTGGGAACAACACCGTGAACCGTCGCAATGGGCCGGGTTGAGCCCCGAGGTGCTGGAACTGTTCAGCCGTCATCCGTGGCCGGGGAATTTGCGTCAGGTCAGCAGCGTGATGCAGGTGGCGTTGGCCATGGCCGAAGAGCAACCCGTGCGGCTGGAGCATTTACCGGATGATTTTTTTGTCGATCTGGAGATGGAGCCGGTGGATACGCCGGAGCCGATAGCCGTTGATTTGAATGATTCCGAGGCATTGAATCGGCAGTTGCAGGCGGCAGGGGGAAATATTTCGCACCTGGCGCGGCGGCTGGGGGTGAGCCGCAATACCCTTTACAAGCGGTTACGTCAGTTGGAGGGGTAAAAAGCCCAAGATCAAAAGATCGCAACCTTCGGCAGCTCCTACAGGGTGTACGCCGATATCCTGTAGGAGCTGCCGAAGGCTGCGATCTTTTGATTTTCAACCAAACCAACAAAAACCCGCACAAGGCGGGTTTTGTTTGTAGCAAACGCAGTGATCAGTCAGCCAGACGCCAAGTCGTCCCGCCCTTGCCGTCTTCCAGCACCACGCCCATGGCGGTGAGCTGGTCGCGGATGCGGTCGGATTCGGCCCAGTCCTTGTTGGCACGGGCAGTCAGGCGCGCCTGGATCAGTGCATCAACCTCAGCCGCATCGACCCGCCCTTCGGCACCGGCCTGCAGGAAGTCATCGGCTTCAAGCTGCAACACGCCCAGCACGCTGGCCAGTTCCTTCAAGCGCGCCGCCAGACCGGCCGCCGCATCCAGATCGCTCTCGCGCAGACGGTTGATCTCGCGGACCATCTCGAACAGCACCGCACAGGCTTCCGGCGTGCCGAAGTCGTCGTTCATCACCTGGGTGAAACGCTCGACAAAGGCTTCGCCGCCAGCAGGTGCCACGCTCGGCAGGCCTTTCAACGCATGGTAGAAACGCTCGAGGGCGCCCTTGGCGTCCTTGAGGTTGTCTTCCGAATAGTTGATCGCGCTGCGGTAGTGGCTCGACACCAGCAGGTAACGCACGACTTCCGGGTGGTACTTGTCGAGCACGTCGCGAATGGTGAAGAAGTTGTTCAAGGACTTGGACATCTTCTCGCCATTGATGCGAATCATGCCGCAATGCATCCACGCGTTGGCGTAGGTCTTGCCGGTGGCCGCTTCGCTCTGGGCGATTTCGTTTTCGTGGTGCGGGAACTCCAGGTCGCTGCCGCCGCCATGAATATCGAAGGTCTCGCCCAGGCAGCAGGTGGACATCACCGAGCACTCGATGTGCCAGCCCGGACGACCGTCACCCCACGGCGATGGCCAGCTCGGCTCGCCCGGCTTGGCGCCTTTCCACAGCACGAAGTCCAGCGGGTCCTGTTTCGACTCGTCGACTTCGATCCGCGCGCCGATACGCAGGTCTTCGATCTTCTTGCGCGACAGCTTGCCGTAGCCCATGAACTTGGCGACGCGGTAGTACACGTCGCCATTGCCCGGTGCGTAGGCGTAGCCCTTGTCGATCAGGGTCTGGATCATCGCGTGCATGCCAGCGATGTGGCCGGTGGCACGCGGTTCCATGTCGGGCTTGAGGATGTTCAGGCGCGACTCGTCTTCGTGCATCGCCGCGATCATGCGCTCGGTCAGCGCTTCGAACGACTCGCCGTTTTCACGGGCGCGATTGATGATCTTGTCGTCGATGTCGGTGATGTTGCGCACGTAGGTCAGGTCGTAACCGCTGAACCGCAACCAGCGGGTCACCAGGTCGAACGCGACCATGCTGCGGCCGTGGCCCAGGTGGCAGTAGTCATATACGGTCATCCCGCAGACGTACATGCGCACCTTGTTGCCATCCAGCGGCTTGAAGACTTCTTTGCTCTTGGTGAGCGTGTTGTAGATCGTAAGCACGACGGTTCCTTAAGACTTGATCACTGGCCCCACGAATCACGCAGGGTCACGGTACGGTTGAATACCGGAGCGCCCGGTTTCGAGTCCTTGATATCCGCGACGAAGTAACCTTCGCGCTCGAACTGGAAACGGTCTTCCGGCTGTGCGTTGCCCAACGAGGGTTCAGCACGACAACCGGTGAGGACTTGCAGTGAGTCAGGGTTGATGTTGTCCAGGAAACTGGCGCTGTCTTCGGCCTTCTCCGGGTTCGGAGAACGGAACAGACGATCGTACAGACGCACTTCGCACTCGACGCTGGCCGCAGCCGGCACCCAGTGGATCACGCCTTTGACCTTGCGGCCTTCGGGGTTCTTGCCCAGGGTTTGCGGATCGTACGAGCAACGCAGCTCGACGATGTTGCCATCGGCGTCCTTGATCGCTTCGTCGGCACGGATCACGTAGCTGCCGCGCAGACGCACTTCGCCGTTCGGCTCCAGGCGCTTGTAGCCTTTTGGCGGCTCTTCCATGAAGTCTTCACGGTCGATATAGAGCTCACGGGCGAACGGCAGGACGCGCACGCCCATGTCTTCTTTCGGGTGGCACGCCAGTTCGAGGTTTTCGACCTGACCTTCCGGGTAGTTGGTGATCACGACTTTCAGCGGACGCAGCACGCACATGGCGCGTGGGGCGCTGTGGTCGAGGTCGTCACGGATGCTGAATTCGAGCATGCCGAAATCCACCACGCCGTCGGAACGGTTGGTGCCGATCATTTCGCAGAAGTTGCGGATCGATTTCGGCGTGTAGCCACGGCGGCGGAAGCCCGACAGCGTGGACATGCGCGGATCGTCCCAGCCATTGACGTGTTTCTCGTCCACAAGCTGCTTGAGCTTGCGCTTGCTGGTGATGGTGTAGTTCAGGTTCAGGCGGCTGAACTCGTACTGGCGCGGGTTGGCCGGCACCGGCAGGTTTTCCAGGAACCATTCGTACAGCGGACGATGGCTTTCGAACTCCAGGGTGCAGATCGAGTGGGTGATGCCTTCGATGGCGTCCGACTGACCGTGGGTGAAGTCATAGTTGGGGTAGATGCACCACTTGTCACCGGTCTGGTGGTGATGCGCGTGACGGATGCGATACATGATCGGGTCGCGCAGGTTCATGTTTGGCGATGCCATGTCGATCTTGGCCCGCAGCACACGTGCGCCGTCCTTGAACTCGCCGGCTTTCATGCGGGCGAACAGGTCGAGGTTTTCCTCAACCGAGCGATCGCGGAACGGGCTGTTCTTGCCCGGCTCGGTCAGGCTGCCACGGTATTCCTTGGCCTGTTCAGGGGTCAGGTCGTCGACATAGGCCTTGCCGGCCTTGATCAGCTCTACCGCCCAGTCGTGCAACTGGTCGAAATACTGCGAGGCATAGCGCACTTCACCGGACCATTCGAAGCCCAGCCATTTGACGTCGCTTTCGATCGCGTCGATGTATTCCTGGTCTTCCTTGGCCGGGTTGGTGTCGTCGAAACGCAGGTGCGTGACGCCGCCGAATTCCTGGGCCAGGCCGAAGTTCACACAGATCGACTTGGCGTGACCGATGTGCAGGTAACCGTTGGGCTCAGGCGGGAAACGGGTAACGATCTGCGTGTGCTTACCCGAGTCCAGGTCCGCCTGGATGATCGGGCGCAGGAAATTGACCGGCACGGCAGGGCCGGTCTTGGAATTCGAGGTAGGGTCGACAGTGGGCTTGCTCATAGGATCCTTGAACGTACAAGTGCGCGGCCAGTTGGCCAAATCAAAGCGGCTGTTATAAATCAAAGGGGCTTATCATAGCCGATGCTGTCAAGTGGCTGACAGAGCAGGCCGGCAATCGGTTGCATTTAATCGGCCGGCGATGAAAAACAGCCTCGAAATTCGCGTCCGGCACGCTAAACCGCCTGCCTTGGCCGACACTGGCCGGACTGGTTGAGGGCCTGAACGCCCCGAAACCCACGAATTCTTAGAATGAGTACCCATCATGACCCAAGTCAAACTGTCTACCAACTTCGGCGACATCGTCCTGAAACTGAACGCTGAAAAGGCACCGCTGACCGTTGCCAACTTCATCGAGTACGTCAAGGCCGGTCACTACGAAAACACCGTTTTCCACCGCGTCATCGGCAACTTCATGATCCAGGGCGGCGGTTTCGAGCCAGGCATGAAAGAAAAGAAAGACAAGCGCCCAAGCATCCAGAACGAAGCCGACAACGGCCTGCCGAACAAGAAGTACAGCGTTGCCATGGCCCGCACCATGGAGCCGCATTCGGCTTCCGCGCAATTCTTCATCAACGTGGCTGACAACAGCTTCCTGAACCACAGCGCCAAGACCGTTCAGGGCTGGGGCTACGCGGTATTCGGCGAAGTAGTCGAAGGCACCGACGTCGTCGACAAGATCAAAGGCGTGGCCACCACCTCCAAGGCCGGTCACCAGGACGTACCTGCAGACGACGTGATCATCGAGAAAGCCGAGATCATTGAGTGATACTGCTGATTTCAGACTTGCATCTGGAAGAGGAGCGCCCGGACATTACCCGGGCGTTTCTGGATTTGCTCGCTGGACGCGCCCGCTCGGCGAGTGCGTTGTACATTCTGGGCGACTTTTTCGAGGCGTGGATTGGCGACGATGCCATGACAGCCTTCCAGCGTTCCATCTGCCAGGCCCTGCGCGATCTCAGCGACAGCGGCACGGCCATTTTCCTGATGCACGGCAATCGCGACTTCATGCTCGGCAAGGCCTTCTGCAAAGCGGCCGGCTGTACCTTGCTCAAAGATCCGAGTGTCGTGCAGTTTTACGGCGAGCCGGTGCTGTTGATGCACGGCGACAGCCTTTGCACCCGCGACGCAGGTTATATGAAGCTGCGGCGCTACCTGCGTAACCCGATCACCCTGTTCATCCTGCGCCATCTGCCTTTGGGCACCCGGCATAAACTGGCGCGCAAGTTGCGCAGCGAAAGCCGTGCGCAGACGCGGATGAAGGCCAATGACATCGTCGATGTCACGCCGGAAGAAGTGCCGCGGGTCATGCAGCAATATGGTGTGAAAACCTTGATCCACGGCCACACCCATCGCCCCGCCATCCACAAGTTGCAGATTGGCGAGCAGGCGGCCAAACGTATTGTGCTGGGGGATTGGGACCGTCAAGGCTGGGCGTTGCAGGTGGATGAGCAAGGGTTTGCGTTGGCGCCGTTTGATTTCACCCCGCCGCCGCAATTGGCAGCACCTTCAGCCTGATCGTTCCCACGCTCTGCGTGGGACCGATCTTCCTGCCTCAGTGGCCGGAAGCAGCCGGCCCCGCCTTCGCCGCAAACGGCGGTTTCGCCAGCCACACCAGCAGAATCAAGCCCATGAACGCCCACCCCAGCAACGTGAAGTAATCCACGGTGGAGAGCATGTACGCCTGGCTGGTCAGCACATGATCCAGTTGCGCGTAGGCCGGGTTACCCGCCCCGCCCAGCGTGTTCAATGCCTCCCGGGTCGCCGGCTCATAGGTGGTGATGCTTTCACTCAAGTAAGCATGGTGCTGATCGGCCCGGCGAATCCAGATCCAGGTGGTCAGCGATGCCGCAAAACTACCACCCAGGGTCCGCAGGAAGGTCGCCAGCCCCGCGCCGTCGGCAATCTGGCTCGGCGGCAGGTCCGACATCAAAATGCTCAGGGTCGGCATGAAGAACAGCGCCACGCCAATACCCATGAAGAGCTGCACCAGGGCGATGTGCTGGAAGTCCACTTCGTTGGTAAACCCGGCGCGCATGAAGCAACTCAAACCGATGCAGAGGAACGCGCCACCGGCCAGTAGCCGCAGGTCGAACCTGTGCGCGTACTTGCCGACAAACGGCGACAGCACCACCGGCAGAATACCGATCGGCGCCACCGCCAGGCCAGCCCAGGTGGCGGTGTAGCCCATCTGGGTTTGCAGCCATTGCGGCAGGATCAGGTTGATGCCGAAGAACCCGGCGTAACCGCCCACCAGCACGATGGTGCCGATGCGGAAGTTGCGATAGGCGAACAGCCGCAGATTGACCACCGGGTGTTTGTCGGTCATTTCCCAGATCACGAACACCGCCAGCGCAATTACCGAAATAGCGGCACCGATGATGATGAAGTTCGACTCGAACCAGTCCAGGTCATTGCCCTTGTCGAGAATCACCTGCAACGCGCCAACGCCAATGATCAAGGTGATCAGACCCACGTAATCCATCGGCTGGTAACTGGTCTCCACCGGACGCGCCTTGAGTTGCTGGCGCACCACCATCACGGCGAAGATCCCGATCGGCACGTTGATGAAGAAGATCCACGGCCAGCTGTAGCTGTCGGTAATCCAGCCACCGAGAATGGGACCTGCAATCGGCGCCACCACCGTGACCATCGCCAGCAACGCCAGGGCCATGCCGCGCCTCGCGGGCGGATAGACCGCGATCAACAGCGTCTGGGTCATCGGGTACAACGGTCCGGCCACCAGGCCTTGCAGTACCCGAAAGCCGATCAGCTCCGGCATCGAGGTCGAGATACCGCACAGAAACGACGCCAGCACGAACAGCATCGTCGCCCACAAAAACAGTTTCACTTCACCAAAGCGTCGGCTGAGCCAACCGGTCAGCGGCAGCGCGATGGCATTGCTCACGGCAAACGAGGTGATCACCCAGGTGCCCTGCTCCGAACTCACGCCCAGGTTACCGGAAATCGTCGGCAAGGCCACGTTGGCGATGGTGGTGTCGAGCACTTGCATGAACGTCGCCAGCGACAGGCCGATGGTGCTGAGCACCAGGCTGGGCGGCGAGAAAGAGGCGTTATGGCTCATCGCGAATCCTTTGGAGCTGAATTTTTTGGAGCCGGGCTGGCGCTGCGCCCGTTACAGGCGCAGCTGACGGATAGGCGAATCAGCGATGTGCGGTTTTGCTGACCGCGGCGCTGTTATCGTGGATCAATTGGGTAATCATCGCGTCGGCCTCGACCAACTGACGGTCATACACATTGGTGCTGAACGAAGCCTTTTGCGGTGGCTGTTGCGCCAGTACCGGACCGCTCTGGTCGCGCAGGTTCACCTCGACCTGAGTCGACAGGCCGACCCGCAATGGGTGTTTGGCCAGCTCTTCGGCATTGATGTGAATCCGCACCGGCACCCGCTGCACGATCTTGATCCAGTTACCGGTGGCGTTCTGCGCCGGCAGCAAGGCAAACGCGCTGCCGGTCCCGGCGCCGAGGCTGTCGATGGTGCCGCTGTATTTGACGTTGCTACCGTAGAGATCGGCTTCAATGTCCACCGGCTGACCGATGCGCATGTCACGCAGTTGGGTTTCCTTGAAGTTCGCGTCGATCCACAGCTGATCCAGCGGGATCACCGCCATCAGCGCGGTGCCCGGCTGGACACGCTGACCGAGTTGCACGGTACGTTTGGCGACATAACCGGTGACGGGTGCGATCAAGGTGCTGCGGGCATTGTTCAGGTACGCCTGACGCACTTGCGCAGCAGCCGCCATCACATCCGGGTGCGACGACACCACAGTGTCATCGACCAGCGCGCTGGTGGTCTTGAGCTGTTGTTGGGCGTTGGCCAGGGCGTTCTGCGCCGAGGTCAGGTCATCACGGGCGTGGGACAGTTCTTCCTGGGAAATCGCCCCGCCGGCGGCGAGATTTTTCCGACGATTGAAGTTGTCCTGAGCCTTTTGCACTTCAGCCTGCTGCGCATTGACCTGGGCTTTCATGCCGTCGACGTTGCTGTACAACCCGCGCACCTGGCGCACGGTGCGGGCCAGGTTGGCCTGGGCATTTTGCAGACCGACTTCGGCGTCGTTCGGGTCGAAGTTGACCAGCACCTGGCCTTCGTGGACCAAATCGCCATCGTCAGCGCCGATGCTGACCACGGTGCCGGTGACCAGCGGCGTGATTTCCACCACGTTGCCGTTCACGTAGGCGTCGTCGGTGCTTTCACTCCAGCGACCGAAGAATTGGTGATAACCCCAGACGCCGGCTCCGGCGAGGATCACCATGATCGTCAGGACCACCAGCATCACTTTGCGCTTGCGCGGGTTGCTCGTGCCTTGAGTGTCGTCAGGGGTTGTATCTGCAGTGGCCATGACAAGTACCTTGAATTAGTTGTGCTGCGTGGCTGGGGATGCGTTGGCGGCGGTCAGGGTTTCGCCCTGAAATCCGCCACCCAGCGCTTGCATCAGTTGGATCGACAGGTCGATCTGCTCGGCATTCAGGTTGGCCAGCTGACGCTGGGCCTGGAGCAATTGCTGCTCGATGCTGAGCACGTCGAGGTAGTTGCCGATGCCGGAACCGTAGCGCTGGACCACGGTGTTGTAAGAATCCTGGGCGATGTCGGTGGCGTGTTGCTGGGCACCGATTTGCCGGCCGATATCGTGCAACTGGTTGATGGTGTCGCTGACATCGCCTAAAGCTTTCACCAGGCTTTTGTTGTACTGCGCCACCGCGAGGTCGTAATCGGCGTCGCGGGAATCGAGGTCGGCACGCAGGCGGCCGCCGTCGAAAATCGGCACCGAGATCGTCGGCGCGATGTTGAAGAAACGACTGGCGGAACCGAACATCGCATCCCCCAGCAACGACTCGACACCGGCCGCCGCGCTCAGGTTGAGGTTGGGGTAGAAACGGGTCTTGCTCGCCGCGATATTTTTGCTCGCAGCCTCAACCCGCCAGCGTGCCGCCACCAGGTCCGGGCGACGACCGAGCAATTCCGCTGGCAACACCGATGGCAACGCCACGGCGCTGGCCTGAAGGACTTTCGGCCGGGCGATTTCGTTGCCGCGATCCGGGCCTTTGCCCAGCAGTACCGCCAAGGCGATTTTTGCGCTTTGCAGGCGTTTCTCGGCATCGATCAGGCTGGCTTCAGCGCTGGCTTCAAGGCTTTCGGTTTGCTGGAACTGGTACTGACTGTCGATCCCCGAGCTCAGGCGACGCTGGCTGAGGTCGAGCATTTGTTTGGTGCGTTTGAGGTCTTCGCTGGCCAGGTCATGGATGATGTGCGCCTGCCCCAGATCGCTGTAGGCGCGGGCGACGTCGGCAGACAAGGTCAGTTGCGCGGCCTGCTGATCGACTTCGGCGGCGCGGGCCTGGCCCAATGCGGCTTCCCAGGCATCGCGTTGCCCGCCCCAGAGGTCGAAGGTGTAATTGAAGCTGGCACCGAGATTACGCACGGTGGAATACGTTCCACCCTGCCCGCTCGGGTCTTTATCGCGAGCCAGACGCGAACGGCTGACACCCGCGCTGGCATCAAGGGTCGGCATCCGCGCAGCATCGGCGGCATACGCGGCAGCGCTGGCCTGGTGAGCGCGGGCGTCGGCGATTTGCATGTCCGGGCTGTCGTGCAGGGCTTCGCGGATCAGGCCGTCGAGCTGCGGGTCGCCGAGGCTTTTCCACCAGTCGCTTTTCGGCCATGCGGCAGGCGAAAGGGTCACGCCGTTGAGCGACTGGCCGGCCTTGAGGTTCTTCGCATCGAGGCTGACGCCTTCGGTGGTCAGGCCGCTGTAACTGGCGCAACCGGCGACGCTCATGGCCAACAGCACCAGGCTCAGTCCGGTACGCAGACGCTTACTGTTCATCGCCACCTACCCGCAGCAAGGTGATCGAGTCACCCGCCGCTACCAGAATTTTCTTCAGGATCTGTTCCAGGGTTTTCAATTCTTCCGGGGTGATGGCGCCGGCCAGTTCGTTCATGGCATCGGCGCCGATCTGCGGTAGCTGGTCAGTCAATTGTTGGCCTTGTTCGGTCAACACCAGTTGCACCTGACGGCGGTCTGCTTCGGAGCGTTGGCGGGCAAGGAAACCTTTCTGTTCCAGACGATCGAGCATACGGGTCATCGAACCGCTATCCAGCGACAGGTGACGGCACAGCTCGGCCGGGGTATCGACGCCGAACTGGGCCATGATGATCAACACTTTGAACTGCGCGGCGGTGATGCCGTGGGGTTCCATATGCGTGTCGATGATCCGGTCCTTGAGCAGCGCGGCGCGTCCTAGCAAAAGGCCGAGATGGCAATTGTGGAAATCGTATGAGGAGAAATGTTTCATCTGACCACCAATTAGCTGCCTAGGCAGTGAATGTATGTCGAGATATTACTGCTTAGGCAGCCAATGTCAACGTAATAGTTAGGATGCTTTGTATTTGACTGATAAATGGTGGGACTGAAAGCAAAAAGATCGCAGCCTTCGGCAGCTCCTACGGAATCGCGTACACCCTTAAATACGGTGAGAACACTTCTGTAGGAGCTGCCGAAGGCTGCGATCTTTTGATCTTGGAGAGTTTAGAAATCCCGCTTGTAGAAGATGTCCAGCGAACTGGCCACGCCGCTGGCGGCTTCGAGGTAGACTTTTTTGCTCAGTTTGTAACGCAAGGCGATGGTGTTGGCCGGCTCGAATACGCCGACGCCGTAACGAAGGCTGAGCTTCTCGGAGATGTTGCCGCTGGCTACCACACTGGTGGTATTGCCGCTGCCTTGGGTATCGAGCTGGAAGTCCTGAATGCCCAAATCCTTGGCCAACCCGCTGGTGACCCCGGAGCTGCCCATCAGACCCAAGCCAAGGGCGGCCTGGGCGAGCATGTTGTTGTCTTCACCGGTGGTGCTCAGCGGACGCCCCAGCACCAGATAGGACAACGCCTGCTCCTGGCTCATCGCCGGCTCGGAAAAGATCTGCGTGGTCGGCTGTTCGGCACTGCCGCTCAAGCGAATGCCGGCGATCACGTCGTCGGTCTGGCGAATCGCCTCGATGTCCAGGTACGGCTGATCGATGGGACCGGCAAACAACAGGCGCGCCCGGCGCACCGTCAGCCGCTGGCCGTAGGCGCGATAACGCCCGTCGTTGAGCCAGAGCTCGCCGCGTGTGTCCATGTTGTCGCCGATGTGCACGTGACCTTGCAGGTTGGCGGTCAGGCCGAAGCCGGCAAAGCTCAGCTTGTCCTCCCCCACCACCACATCGATGTCCATCGCCATGGCCATCGGCGGTTTGCCCTCTTCGGTCTGCTGACCGACGATCACCGTGTCATTGGAGACCTTGACCGTCGACGGCGGCAGCTCGCGCACGGTGATTTCGCCCTTGGGCACCAGCACCTTGCCGACGATCGCCAGTTTGTCGTCCTTCATGGAGATCTTCAGGTCCGGTGCCACTTCCAGCGCGGCGTAGGGTTCGACGGTGACCGGCAACTGCGAGCCCTTGAGCGCCAGATCCACCACCAGTGCCTGGCCCCAGGCGATGTTGCCATTGAGGCTGCCCTGCCCGGCCTTGCCGCTTTTCCAGCCGCCGTTCAGCTGTACGGTTTCACCGGCAATCACCGCTTGAAGTTGCAGGGCCTGGAGCGCCATCGGCAGTTCCGGCCCGGAGATTTCACCGTCGCGCAGCTCAAGGTTGCCGTTGACCTGCGGCGCCAGCAACCCGCCGGACAGCGTGCCGCTGCCGTTCAAATGCCCGGTGAGTTTCTCGACCATCGGCACAAACGGCCGCGCCACCGACAAATCCAGGCCATTGAGGCGGAATGAGCCGGTCAGCGGTTTGTTCTTCGGCAACGGGTTGATCTGCGCCTGCAGCATCAGTTCACCGAGCTTGCCACCGACGAAGTTGAGGTCGGTGTCGATGCGTTTTGGCGTGAGTTTGCTGGTGAGTTTCAGGGTCTGGTAGGGGAAATCCAGCCACTGATCCTTTTCCTTCATGCGCAATGTGCCGCCGCTGGCATCGACACTGATCTGGCCGTTCGGGCCGCTGGCCGGCAAGTCCAGTTGCAGGTCGGCGTTGAGCCGGCCCTGCCAGGCGAAATCCTTCGGCAGCCATTGCGCCAGGCTGTCGATCGGGAACTGCTTGAGGTGGTAACGCAGCTTCGGCTCCGGCATCAAGCGCTGGTCTTCGCCGCACAGGCTGGCCGGGCCGGACATCCAGCAATGGGCGCCGAAGTTGATTTTGCCGTCCGACAGTCGCTCAAGCTTCGCCGGGTTTTGCAGCTTCCAGTCCTGACCACCGGCCTGGATATCGCCACTGGCCAGACGCCCGCGCCAGTTACCTTTATCCAGCGTGCCGTCGAGACCGAGCGCCAGTTTCAGTTTCGGTCCTTGCAGGTCGAGGGTCAGCTTCTGGTTTTTGATGTCGCCCTGGCCGCTGGCGGTCAAGGTGCCCAGTGACGTGTCGCCGGTCTGAATGCCGCTGCCCTTGAGGTCGATCCTGGCCCGTTGGGCGCTGTCGAGGGTGGCGTCGAGATTGAGGCTTTGCAGGCGGTTGTCTTCGAAGACCAGTTGTGTGCCTTGCAGGGCGAGTTTGCCTTGCGGTGCCTTGAGCGTGCCGGCGACATTGACCCGACCATTGAGCTGACCGCGCAGTTGCGGCCAGAGCTGGGCCAGACGTGGCATCTTGATGTCGATCCGGCCGGCGAGCTTCTGTTGCAGACTGCCTTGGCCGGTGATGCTGTTGTCACCGAGGCGAATCTGTAACGCGCTGAGGTTCCATTGCTCGCCGCCACCCTCGGCTTTGGCTTGCAATACGGCCGGTTGCCCGCGCAGCTTGCCTTTCAGGTCCAAGTCAGCGGTCAGGCTGAGCCTTTCATTCTTCATCTCGCCTTTGCTGCGTAACGGACCCGCCAACGTACCCGGCAACTCCGCGAGCCAGTACGCCGGGTTGATCGCCGAGAGGTCCAGCGCGGTATCCCAGGCGATGCCGTCGGCAAACTTCAGGTTCAGGTGCCCTTCGGCCTTGCCCTGCCCGGCTTCGAGCTTGAATTGCGGCAGATGGATTTGGCTCAGGTCGCCGCTGAACGGGCTGTT
This sequence comes from Pseudomonas sp. P1_A1, assembly GCF_056406935.1. Taxonomy (NCBI): domain Bacteria; kingdom Pseudomonadati; phylum Pseudomonadota; class Gammaproteobacteria; order Pseudomonadales; family Pseudomonadaceae; genus Pseudomonas; species Pseudomonas sp. P1_A1. The sequence goes on from NZ_JBFTZE010000001.1 coordinate 381,752, forward strand.
CAGGCTGAACGCCCCGGCCGGGCCATCCAGTGCGGCCTTGAAGTTACCGATGTAGTTGCCGTCGGTGTAGGAAACTTCACCGTTGAAGCTGCGCAGTGCCACTTGCGGCTCGTCGATCAGCGGATAGAGGCGGTGCCAGGGGAAGTCCAGCCAGTCGATTTTCGCTTCGGCACTGAGGCCTTTGCTCCAATCCAGTTGCCCGGTGAGCTTGAGGCTTTGTTTGTCATTGGCGGTCAGGTCGAGCCCCGCGATTTGCGCGCCCTTGGCGTCGACCTTGCCTTGCAGCAACAACGCGACCGGGCCAAGCTCTGCGGGCAACGTGGCTTTGCCGAGCAACTGGTAGCCGTTTTTCAGGTCGCCGTCGCCGGTGAGTTCCAGTTGATTGAGTTGCAGGGTGTCCGGCAGCTCGGCGCTGGCCTTGAAGCCGTCAGCGGTGATGCGCACTTTTGCCGGCAGGTTTTCCATCAGCGGCTGCAATTCGCCAATCAACTGCCCGTTCAGGTAACCGCTGCTGTCGGCTTTCAGCTTCAGGGTTTTCAGCAGATCGCCGTCGACCTTCAAAACCAGTGCCCAGGGTTCGGTGCCCGGCGCCGGCAGGGTCAGTTTGCCTTCGGCGGTCAGCGGCCAGTTGCCGCTCGGTTGCAACAGGCCGGACAGGTTCAGGCTCAGCTCATCACGCTGCAAGTGCACCGAGTCGATCTGCAGACCCTTTTCGGTCCAGTGCGCCGCCAGTTGCAGGCCTTTGAGCTCTTCGCTGCCATTGAACAGCAAACGGCCGACCTTGATGTCACCCAACTCGATGGCCAGCGGCAATTTCAAATCCGGAAGACTGATCGGCCCGCTGCTTTGCTCTTCCGCGTCCGGCGGGAATTGCAGGCTGACCTGCTCGACCTGCAATTGCTCGATGCACAGCGTCATGCGCGTCAGGCACAGCGGCGACCAGGCGAAAATCGCCTGGTTCAGCTCAACCCGGCTGTTGTCCTGCTGCCACAGCAGATGGTCGGCGCTCCACTGTCCACCCAAACGGCCCTGGAAATTCTCCACGGTCAAACCCGGCACAAACCCGAGCGCCCAGCGACTGCCCGTCGCCGTACCCAGCACGGTAATCAAGGCCAGCACGACCAGCATCAGCAGCGCCGGGATCGCCAGCAGCGTTATTTTCAAACCACGCTTCACAGCTCAGGCCCCATGGAAAAGTGCAGTCGAATGCCGCCGTCGTCGTCCATCGCGTGGGCCAGGTCGAGGCGAATCGGCCCTACCGGCGAAACCCAGCGCACGCCAATACCGACGCCGGTCTTGAGGTTCGGCAATTCAAGGGTGTTGAAGGAGTTGCCCTGGTCGATGAAGGTTGCGACCCGCCACTTTTCGACGATGGAGTATTGATACTCGACGCTGCCGGCCACCATGTAACGGCCACCAATACGGTCGCCCTCGGAGTTCTCCGGGGACAGGCTCTGGTAGTCGTAACCGCGCACGCTCTGATCGCCACCGGCGAAGAAGCGCAGAGACGGCGGCACGGATTTGTAACCGTTGGTGGCGCTGCCGCCGACCTGCACCCGACCGAGGAAGCGGTGTTTATCGAAGACCGTGGTCAGGCCTTTGACCAGTGCCGTGCCATACACCAGGTTGGTGTCCGAACCCAATCCTTCCTTGGCCACCTTGGTTTCGAATTGCAGGCGATAGCCGTTGTGCGGGTCGATGCGGTTGTCGCTTTTCAGGTACGAATAGCTCACGCCGGGCATCAGCAAGGTGCTGAGCCCCGAGTCGTCACCGAGTGTGTATTCCTCGCGTTGCCACTTGAGCGACACCACCCGCTGCCAGCCGCTGGGCAACTTGCTGTGCCATTCGGGGCCGAGGGTCAGCAATTTGCTGCGGGAGTCGGTGCCAGCGATATCTTCATATTGATAGCCAGCGGCCCAGCGCAGTTTGTCGGTCAGCGGTGGGTCCAGGGGAATGTCGTAAAACACCCCGACGTTCTGCCGCGGTGCCGACAGTTCGGCTTCCCAGCCATAGCTGTCGCCTTGCGGGTTGACCCAGTGCCGGGTCCAGTTGGCCTTGATTCGCGGGCCGACGTCGGTGGAAAACCCCAGACCCAAGCCCATGGTCCGAGGCTTGCGGGTGTCGAGCTTGACCGCCACCGGGATCACGTCGTCCTTGGACGCGGTGGGCGCCGCGTCGACGCGCACGCCTTCGAAATAACCGCTCGATTGCAGCGCCTGATTGAGTTCGGCGATCAGTTCGGAGTCATAGGGCGTACCGGCCTTGAACGGCACCATGCGTTGCAACAGGTCTTCGTCGAACGGTGTATCACCTTCAAAACTGACCTTGCCCAGCGTATAACGCGGCCCGCTGTCGTAGATCAATTCGATGTCGGCGACACCCGCACGTGGATCCACCAACAGCTTCTGGCGAGTGAAGCGCCCACTGAAAAAGCCGAAGCGCGAGGCCTGGTTCTGGATCATCCGCTTGGCGTCTTCGTAACGGCCATGGTTAAGCACCGCGCCTGGTTTCAACAGGTCGCTTTTCGGTACACGAAAGGATTTGAGGTCGGCCGCAGGCCCCTCGATACGCACCGTGACGTTGCGCAGATGGATCGGCTCGCCGGGATCGATGTTCAGCACCAGGCGCGGTGTCTTGCCGCCCTTTACGTCGCTGTCGATTTGCGGCTGGTAATACCCCAAGGCCTGGGCGGCCTTGCGCGCCTGTTCTTCGGCACCGCGACTGAAGCGCAGCAAGGCTTCTTCATCGCGATCGCCGAGGCTACCGATATAGCCCTCTATATTGGCCTTCAGTTCATCGTTGGACGGTTTGATCCGCACATCCAATTCACTTTGCGCCAGCGCCGCGCAGCTGGATAACAGCATCAACAGGCCGCTGGTGATTCTTCCTGGAACATTCATAGGCGCGGATGCTATCACGAGCTTGGGAGCCTGATAGAGCCGGACTTGTCCCATAAGTTCGGCGATTACGCTGTTGCCGTTTGTAACACCTGCGGGTTGGCGTGGAAAAACACGTGCTCACGAATCGGTCCTACGGCCACTTCGCCGATTTCCTCATAGCCCTGACGCTTATAGAACTCCAGATAGCGAGGATTCCCGGTGTCGAGGATCACGCCCTGAGAATGCTCATCGACTGCGCACCAGTTGTGCACCGCTTGCAGCAATTGTTCGCCAAAGTGCTTGCCCTGGAATTGCGGGTGAACTCCCAGCAACGGCAGGATGTGCACCGAATCGGACGGCACGCACGCCATCACAGCGGCGTGGTAATCGAGGTAGCGTCGGGTACAGCGAAACCCGGTGCTGAGCACCATCCGCAGGCGCCAGGCCCAGCTTTCGGTGATGCCCAGGCGGCGTTGCGGCGGCGCGATCAGGGCGATACCGATCAAGCGGTCATTCACCAGCAGGCCGATGGCCGGTAAATCCTGCAGAAAGTGTTGTTTGATCAGTTCGCGCACCGTCGCCCGGACCCGCTGTTCATAACCGGGGCGTTCGGCTTCGAACAGGTAGCCGAACGTCGGCTCGTGCCGGTACGCCTGGTACAACAGGGAACGCGCTTCGCGGGAATAGCCGCTGTCGAGCATGTGAATATCGGCGATGGCGGTCGAGGTTTCGGGCATAACGGCGGATCTCCCTGGGGCACAGCTCAGATGGCCGCGCTCTTCTTGGTACGAGCCTTGGGGTGGCTTCACAGTTCCCCAGACAGGTATAGACCAAGCCAGGATCTTCATCGACTGGGCGTGCCCGCGCCAACGCATCTCTGACAGAACACAACGAATCCCCTCACCCCAAGGCTGGCCCCAGTCCTACATGTCAGCTAGCATCGCACTTTTGCCAGGACTGCCGACCATGAAGATCGTCTCCTTCAACATCAACGGGCTGCGCGCTCGCCCGCATCAGCTGGCGGCGCTGATCGAAAAGCATCAACCGGACGTGATCGGGTTGCAGGAAACCAAGGTCCACGACGACCAGTTTCCCCTGGCCGAGGTGCAGGCGCTGGGGTATCACGTGTATTTCCACGGCCAGAAGAGTCACTACGGCGTGGCCCTGCTCTCGCGCCAGGAGCCGATCGCGCTGCACAAAGGTTTCGCCACTGATGAAGAAGACGCTCAACGGCGCTTTATCTGGGGCACGTTCGCCGATGCCAATGGCGTGCCGGTGACCATCATGAACGGCTATTTCCCACAAGGCGAAAGCCGCGATCACCCCACCAAGTTCCCGGCCAAGGAACGTTTCTACGGCGATTTGCAGCAGTTGCTGGAAAGCCAGTTCAGCAACGACCAGCCAATCGTGGTGATGGGCGATGTGAACATTTCCCCGGAAGACTGCGACATCGGCATTGGCCCGGACAACATGAAACGCTGGCTGAAAACCGGCAAATGCAGCTTCCTGCCCGAAGAACGCGAATGGATGGCCCGCCTGAAGAACTGGGGTCTGGTGGACAGTTTCCGTCACCTGAACCCGGACATTGCCGACCGTTTCAGCTGGTTCGACTACCGCAGCCGCGGTTTTGAAGATGAGCCCAAGCGCGGGCTGCGGATTGACCTGATCATGGCCTCCAACGGGTTGTTGCCGCGGGTTAAAGACGCAGGCGTGGATTACGAACTGCGCGCAATGGAAAAGCCTTCCGATCACGCGCCAATCTGGCTTGAGTTGAGCTAAGAGCAAAAGATCGCAGCCTTCGGCAGCGCCTACATGGGTTCGGCGTACATCCTGTAGGAGCTGCCGAAGGCTGCGATCTTTTGATCTGTCATCGTTCAGAAACCTTACTGACTTATTCTCCCGGCACTTTCTTTGGCTTATAAGGTGCCGGCATGACCCTGCGTGTGTTGTTCCTGCTGCTGCTCGGCGCCGTGCTGCCGTTGACGGTGTCGGCCGGCGATCTGCCGATGCCCGAACATGGCCCGGCGCTGCGCATCCAGGGTTCCAACACCATTGGCGCGGCGTTGGGGCCGGCGCTGGTCGAGGGGTTGATGCATGAACAGGGCCTGCTCAAGGTGCACCGCGAAGCCCCGGACAAGGCCAACGAACAACGCATCGTCGGAGAAACCGCTCAGGGCCGTCGGGTCGAGGTGGAAGTCGCGGCCCACGGTTCCAGCACCGGGTTCAAAGCCCTGAAAATCGCCTCCGCCGATCTCGCGGCCTCGTCACGGTCGATCAAGGACAGCGAACGGCTGGATCTCGAACCGCTGGGCGACCTGAAAAGCCCGGTTGCCGAACAAGTCATCGCCATCGACGGGCTGGCCATCATCCTTCATCCGCACAATCCGCTGAAGCAGCTCAACACCGAGCAACTAGCGCGAATCTTCAGCGGCGAAACGAAAACCTGGGAAGAACTCGGCGGCACCGGTGGGACGATTCATCTCTACGCGCGGGATGACCAATCGGGCACCTACGACACGTTCAAGGAGTTGGTCCTCAGCCCGCGTGGGAAAATGCTGAGCGGCAACGCGAAACGCTTCGAATCCAGTGAGCAATTGTCCGACGCGGTCAGTCTGGACCCGCAAGCCATCGGCTTCATCGGTTTGCCTTATGTGCGCCAGGCCAAAGCCGTGGCCATTGTCGATGGAGACTCCCAGGCCATGCTGCCGCTCAATAGCCTGATCGCGACGGAAGATTACCCGCTGTCCCGTCGGCTGTTCTTTTACCTGCCGCCGAACGGGAAAAATCCCTGGGCCAAGGCGCTGGTGAAGTTCGCCCAGAGCAGCAATGGCCAGGCGATTGTCGCGGCCAATGGTTTTATCGCGCAAACCGTTCAGGCCATGGCCGTCACGCCGAATGCGCTGATGCCCGAGGGTTATCAGGCACTCAGTCGGCATGCCCAGCGACTGACGGTGAATTTTCGTTTCGAAGAAGGCAGCGCGACGCTGGACAACAAGGCCCGCCAGGACCTGTCGCGGGTGCTCGACTATATAAGGCAGCACGACAAAACCAATCGGCAGGTGACGCTGGTAGGGTTTGGCGATGCCAAGAGCGACCCCGCGCGGGCCGACCTGCTGTCGAAACTGCGGGCCATGGCGGTGCGGCGAGAACTGGTGAAAAGCGGCGTGGTGTTTCGCGAGATTCGCGGTTTTGGCGCCGAGATGCCGGTGGCGGCCAACAGCGGGGATGAAGGGCGGATCAAGAATCGGCGGGTTGAGGTTTGGGTGTATTGAAAAGATCGCAGCCTGCGGCAGCTCCTACATTGTTTCGGCGTACTTCCTGTAGAGTCGCCGAAGGCTGCGATCTTTTGCTTTTAATGACCGCTACGCATCATTTCTTTAGGCACGTACTTGCCGATCTCGAACTTGCCGATCGCCGCGCGGTGCACTTCGTCCGGACCGTCGGCCAGGCGCAAGGTGCGTTGCATGGCATACATGTAGGCCAGCGGGAAATCGTTGGACACCCCTGCCCCGCCATGGATCTGGATCGCCCGGTCGATCACCCGCAACGCCACGTTCGGGGCAACCACTTTGATCTGCGCGATCTCGCTCTTCGCCACTTTGTTGCCGACGGTGTCCATCATGTACGCCGCTTTCAACGTCAGCAGTCGCGCCATGTCGATCTCCATCCGCGAGTCGGCGATTTTGTCGATGTTGCCGCCCAGACGCGCCAGCGGTTTGCCGAACGCAGTGCGGTTGACCGCCCGTTTGCACATCAGCTCCAGCGCACGTTCAGCCATGCCGATCGAACGCATGCAGTGGTGAATCCGGCCCGGGCCGAGACGGCCCTGGGCGATTTCGAAGCCGCGTCCTTCGCCCAGCAGGACGTTTTCATACGGCACCCGGACGTTTTCGAACAGCACTTCGGCGTGGCCGTGAGGTGCGTCGTCGTAACCGAACACCGGCAGCGGGCGCACAATCTTCACGCCAGGCGTATCCACCGGCACCAGAATCATCGAGTGCTGCGCATGGCGCGGCGCATCCGGGTTGCTCAGGCCCATGAAGATCAGGATCTTGCAGCGCGGGTCGCAGGCCCCTGAAGTCCACCATTTCTTGCCATTGATCACCCACTCGTCGCCGTCACGCACGGCACGGGCGGCCATGTTGGTGGCATCGGACGAGGCCACGTCCGGTTCGGTCATGGCGAACGCCGAGCGGATCTCGCCGCGCAGCAGGGGTTCGAGCCAGCGTTGTTTCTGCTCTTCGTTGGCGTAACGCACCAGCACTTCCATGTTGCCGGTGTCGGGCGCCGAGCAGTTGAACGGCTCGGGGCCCAGCAATGAGCGGCCCATGATTTCCGCCAATGGCGCGTATTCGAGGTTGGTCAGGCCGGCACCCAGTTCGGACTCAGGCAGAAACAAATTCCACAGGCCTTCAGCCTTGGCCTTGAGTTTGAGCTCTTCCATGATTGCTGTCGGCTGCCAGCGATCGCCCTCGGCGACCTGGCGTTCGAACACCGCTTCGGCGGGGTAAACGTAGGTGTCCATGAACGCAGTCACGCGCTCACGCAGTTCCTGGACCTTGGGCGAATAAGCGAAATCCATGGCAGCTCTACCTTTTTATCTGGGGTTCAGAGGAGTTGTTCAGGTCATGCAATCGATGCTAGAACAGCTACGAAAATTTACCTAACCTATTCTCGGCGTGTATTAACATTCATCACCGATATATGATCGGCTGATTGCCAAGGCCCTCGGGTCCGATCAAGACGCCGCTAAAAACAGATGCCCCTATAAAAAAATGCCCCTATAAAAAAGAGTGCAGCGCATGAATCTGAGCAAGGTCGACCTCAACCTTTTCATCGTCTTCGACGCGATCTACACCGAAGCCAACCTGACCCGCGCCGGGCAGATTGTCGGCATTACTCAACCGGCGGTGTCGAACGCCCTGGCCCGCCTGCGCGAAACCTTCAACGACCCGCTTTTCGTACGTACCGCCCAGGGCATGGTGCCCACACCGATGGCGCAGAACATCATCGGCCCCGTGCGTAACGCCCTCTCCCTGCTGCGGGTGTCGGTACAGGAAAGCCGCATCTTCAACCCGTTGCAGGCGGTCAAGACCTACCGCATCAGCATGACCGACCTCACCGAAGCGGTGATCCTGCCGCCATTGTTCCAGCGCCTGCGCCGCCTGGCGCCGACGGTGATCATCGAAAGTTTCCTGTCCAAACGCCGCGAAACCACCAAGGAACTGGCGGCCGGGCGCCTGGATTTCGCGGTGGATGCGCCGCTCAACACCGACCCGCAGGTGCGCCACGTCAAGTTGATGGAAGACCGTTATGTGTGCGCCATGCGCAAGGGCCATCCGCTGGCGGGCAAAGAGAAATTCACCCTCGACGATTACCTGTCCCTGACCCACATCCATATCTCCAGCCGCCGCAGCGGCCTGGGCTATGTCGACCTGGCCCTGGGCAAAATGGGCATCCAGCGCAAGATCGCCCTGCGCTCTCAGCATTACCTGATGGCGTCCCAAGTGTTGCAGCAGACCGACATGGTCATGACCGTGCCGGAACGCTTCGCCCGTCGCCATGATTTGTACTCGGTGAACCTGCCGGTCAAAGAAGTTCCGCCGGTGGAAACCCATCTCTACTGGCACGAAAGCACCGACCAGGACCCGGCCAACCGCTGGATGCGCGAGCAGATGATCGAGTTGTGCCAGCAGGTCACGGCGCACGAGAAGAAGCTGGATACGGTGTAGGACGTTACCGTGTCATTGTTCTTCGCGGGCAAGCCCGCGAAGACGCCGGTGATACCAACGAAGATCCATGCCCCTTGACGTAAACGTCAACCTGCCATTAGCTTAGCGCCATGACCTTTTTCGAGCGCTTCCATGAGCAGCCAGACCTATAGCATTTCCGACCTCGCCCGCGAGCTCGACATCACCACCCGGGCCATTCGCTTCTATGAAGAGCAAGGCCTGCTCAGCCCCGAGCGTCGCGGTCAGGAACGCATTTATTCGCCCCGTGACAAGGTCAGTCTGAAGCTGATCCTGCGGGGCAAGCGCATTGGTTTTTCCCTGGCCGAATGCCGCGAGCTGATCGAGCTCTATGACCCCTCCAGCGGTAACACCAAGCAATTGCACAGCATGCTGGCGAAAATTGCCGAGCGTCGGGAACAACTCGAGCAGCAACTGCTGGACATCGAACAGATGAAGCTGGAACTCGACACGGCCGAAGAGCGCTGCACCCAGGCGCTGGAGCAAACGATCAAGAGCCAGGAATCAGTCCAGTAGATCTACACGAGCCCGCTCCCACAGGGTTCTCTCAGCATTCAGACAATCAGCACAGGTCAATTCCCATGCCTCTCCCAACCCACGTACGCCTGGTCGAAGTCGGCCCCCGCGACGGTCTGCAAAACGAAGCCCAACCCATCAGCGTCGCGGACAAGGTGCAACTGGTCGATGCGCTCACCGCCGCTGGCCTCGGCTATATAGAAGTCGGCAGTTTCGTCTCGCCCAAATGGGTGCCGCAAATGGCCGGTTCCGCCGAGGTCTTCGCACAGATCCGGCGCAAGCCGGGGGTGACCTATGGCGCCCTCGCCCCCAACCTCCGGGGCTTTGAAGACGCCATAGCCGCCGGGGTCAAGGAGGTCGCCGTGTTCGCCGCAGCGTCCGAATCGTTTTCCCAGCGCAACATCAATTGCTCGATCAGCGAGAGCCTCGAGCGCTTCGTACCGATCATGGACGCCGCCAAGCAACATGGGGTCAGCGTGCGCGGTTATGTGTCCTGTGTGCTTGGCTGCCCTTATGAAGGTGACGTTGCGCCTGAGCAAGTCGCCCGGGTCGCTCGCGAGCTCTATGCCATGGGCTGCTACGAAGTGTCGCTGGGAGACACCATCGGCACCGGCACCGCCGGCGCGACCCGCAAGATGTTCGAAGTGGTTTCGGCCGACGTGCCGCGGGAAAAACTGGCCGGGCACTTCCACGACACCTATGGCCAGGCCATGGCCAATATCTATGCCAGCCTGCTGGAAGGCATTGCGGTGTTCGACAGCTCCATCGCCGGTCTCGGTGGCTGCCCGTACGCCAAGGGCGCCAGCGGTAACGTCGCGACCGAAGACGTGGTTTACCTGCTCAACGGCCTGGGCATCGAGACCGGCATCGACCTGGACGCCTTGATTCGCGCCGGCCAGCAGATTTGCGCGGTGCTGGGGCGCCCTACCGGTTCTCGCGTGGCCAAGGCCCGCAGCGCACAGTGACAGTGTGGATGTGTCCGGGTGTTACCGCGTGCTCTGGCACGTGGGGCGGAAACGAGTAACACGGAAACAAATTGTCAGGTTTGACACGGATGAAAAATCTCACAAAAAATCAAATCATTGATTTTAAAGGACTTTCTAAAGTTGGCACGGCTTCTGCTATCTCTATGGCATAACAAGAATAAAAAGCTGCAAACCAATAAAAATAAGACGTAACGACTCTGACATAACAAGAACAACACGGCAGAGACGCAGCTAACAGATTTTTTTGGAGAAGATGTGCTTTTCAGGGTGCTTTTCGGAGTAACCCGCAACCGGGCAGAGAACAATAAAACTACCTTCAGGTAGCTCCCGAACTGGTTGGATCGCTTGGCGAAAAAGTAGATCAGCGCTCAAAAAAATACGTTTGCTCTTGATCCCGGATGGGGATCGACAAAAACAGCGGTAAAGGGCCACGGTTGCCAAAAACAACAACAGACCGCCCCTCAATAATAAAAAAAGAGCACGTAACGACAAAATTAAAGGGGAGCTTCGGCTCCCCTTTGTGCTTTCCTGTCTTCCGGTTTTTTCCTCTTTTGATTTTCAACGCATCGCTTTGAGCTCTTCGATGCTGATCTCGCGCATCCGAAACTTCTGGATCTTGCCGGTCACGGTCATCGGAAACTCCTCGACGAACTTGAAGTAACGCGGCGTCTTGAAGTGCGCAATACGCTCCTTGCACCAGGCCTGCAGCTCCTGCTCGGTGGCGCTGTGACCCGGGTGGAACTTGATCCAGGCGACGATCTCTTCACCATAGCGGGGGCAAGGAATGCCGATCACCTGCACATCGGCAACCGCCGGGTGGGTGAAGAAGAACTCTTCCAGTTCCCTTGGGTAAATATTCTCACCGCCGCGAATGATCATGTCCTTGTTACGCCCGGCGATGCACACGTAGCCTTCGTCGTTCATGCTCGCCAGGTCGCCGGTGTGCATCCAGCCTGCTTCATCGATAGCCTCGGCGGTGCCTTGCGGGTTATTCCAGTAGCCGAGCATTACGCTGTAACCCCGAGTGCACAGCTCGCCAATGGTGCCGCGTGGCACCAGATTGCCCGCCTCGTCGATGATCTTGCTTTCCAGTTGCGGCTGGGTGCGGCCGACCGTGGTGACGCGCAATTCCAGGTCGTCTGCCGGACCGGTCTGCAAAGACACGGGGCTGGTTTCCGTCATGCCGTAGGCAATCTGCACTTCGCTCATGTGCATTTCACTGATAACCCGACGCATCACCTCGATCGGACACGTCGCCCCAGCCATGATCCCGGTGCGCAGGCTCGACAAATCAAATTCGGCGCGCTTGGGCTGATCGAGCATGGCGATGAACATGGTCGGCACGCCATAAAGCGCGGTGGCTTTTTCTTCGGCGACGGTGGTCAGGGTCAGCAACGGATCGAAGGCATCGTTGGGGTAAATCATGGTGCTGCCATGGGTGACGCAGCCGAGGTTGCCCATGACCATGCCGAAGCAGTGATACAGCGGCACCGGAATCACCAGCCGATCATCGGCGGTCAGGCCGAGGCTTTCGCCGACCATGTAACCGTTGTTGAGAATGTTGTAGTGGCTGAGGGTCGCGCCCTTGGGAAAACCGGTGGTGCCGGAGGTGTACTGGATGTTCACCGCCTGATCGAAATGCAGGCTGTCCTGGCGTTCGTGCAATTGCTCGATCGACACACTGGCCGCCAGATCGGCCAATTGCGACCACGGCAGGAAACCCGAGGGTGGCTGCGCATCCAGGCTGATGACCCCACGCAGTTCCGGCAGGCGTTCGCTCTGCAAGCGGCCGATGGATTGCTCCGCCAATTCCGGCACCAACCCTTGCAGCATGCCGTGATAGTCGGAGGTTTTGAAGGCCCCGGCGCAGACCAGCCATTGGCAACCGGATTGCTTCAACACGTATTCGAGTTCGGAACTGCGGTAAGCCGGGTTGATGTTGACCAGGATCACGCCGATTTTCGCACTGGCGAACTGGCTGATGCACCACTGGGCACAGTTCGGAGCCCAGATGCCGAGCCGGTCACCGGTCTGYAAACCCAACGCCAGGAATGCTCTGGCGTGCAGATCAACAGCATCCGACAGCTGCTGCCAGGTGTAACGCAGCTGTTGGTGGCGCACGACCAGCGCCTCCCCGTTCGGTTGTTGCGTGACGGTGTTATCAAATGCCTGGCCGATGGTCATCGCCAGCAAGGCTTTGTCCTGGGAACCACGGGTATAGCTGCGCTGCGGGTTTGCACTGGGTTGATCCATGACGACCCCTATTGTCTTTATTGTAGGAGCGAGGCTTGTGTGGCAAGCCACATAAGGCGACGCTGGTCTTTCAGAACTGGCTCTACTCTCGCTCAAGTTGACGTTAACGTAAAGGGTGATTGACAGCCATTCGTCACAGGCTTACGTTAACGTAAAGGTGAGAGCCGAATCACTGCCCTCCCCACCCTACAAAAAAGCCAAAAGGTGCCCCATGAGCTACCCATCCCTGAACTTTGCCCTCGGTGAAACCATCGACATGCTGCGCGATCAGGTTCAGTCCTTCGTCGCCAAAGAGATCGCCCCGCGCGCCGCTCAGATCGACATCGACAACCTGTTCCCGGCCGACCTGTGGCGCAAATTCGGCGACATGGGCCTGCTGGGCATCACCGTGCCGGAAGAGTACGGCGGCGCCGGCCTGGGTTATCTGGCACACGTGGTCGCCATGGAAGAAATCAGCCGCGGTTCGGCGTCGGTCGCCCTGTCCTACGGCGCGCACTCCAACCTCTGTGTCAACCAGATCAACCGCAACGGCACTCACGAACAGAAAAGCAAATACCTGCCGAAACTGATCAGCGGCGAGCACATCGGCGCGCTGGCCATGAGCGAGCCGAACGCCGGTTCCGACGTGGTCTCGATGAAGCTGCGCGCCGATAAGCGCGGTGACCACTACGTCCTCAACGGCAGCAAAACCTGGATCACCAACGGCCCGGACGCCAACACCTACGTGATCTACGCCAAGACCGACCTGGAAAAAGGCCCGCATGGCATCACCGCGTTCATCGTCGAGCGTGACTGGAAAGGTTTCAGCCGCAGCAACAAATTCGACAAGCTCGGCATGCGTGGCTCGAACACCTGCGAGCTGTTCTTCGATGACGTCGAAGTGCCGGAAGAAAACATCCTCGGCGTACTCAATGGCGGCGTGAAAGTGCTGATGAGCGGCCTCGACTACGAGCGCGTGGTGCTTTCCGGTGGCCCGACCGGGATCATGCAGGCCTGCATGGACCTGATCGTGCCGTACATCCACGACCGCAAACAGTTCGGCCAGAGCATCGGCGAATTCCAGCTGATCCAGGGCAAAGTCGCCGACATGTACACCCAACTCAATGCCAGCCGCGCTTACCTGTATGCCGTGGCCCAGGCCTGCGAACGTGGCGAAACCACTCGCAAGGACGCTGCCGGGGTGATCCTCTACAGTGCCGAGCGCGCCACGCAAATGGCCCTCGACGCGATCCAGATTCTCGGCGGTAACGGCTACATCAACGAATTCCCGGCCGGTCGTCTGCTGCGTGACGCCAAGCTGTATGAAATCGGCGCCGGCACCAGTGAGATCCGTCGCATGCTGATCGGTCGCGAACTGTTCAACGAAACCCGCTAAACGGAGCTGTCCATGGCTATCCTGCATACCCAGCTCAACCCCCGTTCGGCAGAGTTCGCGGCTAACAGCGCGGCGATGCTCAAACAGGTCGACGCCCTGCACACCCTGCTCGCGCAAGTGCAGCAAGGTGGTGGCCCGAAGGCGCAAGAACGTCACACCTCGCGGGGCAAACTGCTGCCCCGTGAGCGGATCAATCGCCTGCTCGATCCGGGTTCGCCGTTTCTCGAGATCAGCCAACTGGCGGCCTACGCGGTGTAYGGCGAAGACGTTCCCGCCGCTGGCGTGATTGCCGGGATCGGCCGGGTGGAAGGCGTCGAATGCATGATCGTCGCCAACGATGCCACCGWGAAAGGTGGCTCGTACTACCCGCTGACGGTGAAAAAACACCTGCGTGCGCAAACCATCGCCCAGCAGAATCGCCTGCCGTGCATTTATCTGGTGGACTCCGGGGGCGCCAACCTGCCGCGTCAGGATGAAGTGTTCCCGGACCGCGAACACTTCGGGCGGATCTTCTTCAACCAGGCCAACATGAGCGCCATGGGCATTCCGCAGATTGCGGTGGTCATGGGCTCTTGCACCGCCGGGGGCGCCTACGTTCCGGCGATGGCCGACGAGGCGATCATGGTGCGTCAGCAGGCCACGATTTTCCTCGCCGGCCCACCGCTGGTGAAAGCCGCGACTGGTGAAGTGGTCAGCGCCGAAGACCTCGGCGGGGCCGATGTGCACTGCAAGATTTCCGGGGTCGCCGACCACTACGCCGAAAGTGATGAACATGCCCTGGCATTGGCCCGGCGCAGCGTGGCCAACCTCAACTGGCGCAAGCTCGGCGAACTGCAACAACGTGCGCCGATCGCGCCGCTATATAGCAGCGACGAGTTGTACGGTGTGGTCTCGGCCGACGCCAAGCAACCGTTCGATGTGCGCGAAGTGATCTCACGACTGGTGGACGGCTCGGTGTTCGATGAGTTCAAGGCGCTGTTCGGGACGACGTTGGTGTGCGGCTTCGCCCACCTGCACGGCTACCCGATTGCGATCCTCGCCAACAACGGCATCCTCTTCGCCGAAGCCGCACAGAAAGGCGCGCACTTTATCGAACTGGCCTGCCAGCGCGGCATTCCGTTGCTGTTCCTGCAGAACATCACCGGGTTCATGGTCGGCCAGAAATACGAGGCCGGCGGCATCGCCAAGCACGGCGCGAAATTGGTGACCGCCGTGGCGTGTGCCAAGGTGCCGAAATTCACCGTGATCATCGGCGGCAGCTTCGGGGCCGGTAACTACGGCATGTGTGGCCGGGCCTACGATCCACGCTTCCTGTGGATGTGGCCGAACGCGCGAATCGGCGTGATGGGCGCCGAACAGGCGGCGGGTGTGCTGGTGCAGGTCAAGCGCGAGCAAACCGAGCGCAGCGGGCATCGTTTCAGCGCCGAGCAGGAAGCCGAGATCAAGCAACCGATCCTCGATCAGTACGAAGAACAGGGTCACCCCTACTACTCCAGCGCCCGGCTATGGGACGACGGTGTCATTGACCCGGCGCAGACCCGCGACGTGTTGGCCCTGGCCTTGTCGGCGTC
The DNA here is from genome assembly GCF_056406935.1 of Pseudomonas sp. P1_A1. NCBI lineage: Bacteria > Pseudomonadati > Pseudomonadota > Gammaproteobacteria > Pseudomonadales > Pseudomonadaceae > Pseudomonas > Pseudomonas sp. P1_A1. The sequence continues at coordinate 397,082 of NZ_JBFTZE010000001.1, forward strand.
GCTGAACGCACCCATCGAACCGAGCCGCTTCGGCGTGTTCCGGATGTGATCTGGAGAAAACCATGAGCGACTTCAACACCCTCGAGCTGCAGACCGATCCCCGTGGTTTTGCCACCCTGTGGCTCAGCCGAGAAGAAAAGAACAACGCGTTCAACGCCGAAATGATCCGCGAACTGATCCTCGCGCTGGACAAAGTATCGGGCGATGCCAGCCTGCGTTTTCTGCTGATCCGTGGGCGCGGCAAGCATTTCAGCGCCGGGGCCGATCTGGCCTGGATGCAGCAATCGGCCGAACTCGATTACCACACCAACCTTGATGACGCCCGGGAACTGGCGGAGCTGATGTACAACCTCGCCAAACTGAAAGTCCCGACACTGGCCGTGGTGCAAGGTGCGGCATTCGGCGGCGCGCTGGGCCTGATCAGTTGCTGCGACATGGCGATTGGCGCCGATGATGCACAGTTCTGCCTGTCGGAAGTGCGCATCGGCCTGGCACCGGCAGTGATCAGCCCGTTCGTGGTGCAAGCCATCGGCGAGCGCGCGGCGCGGCGTTATGCCTTGACTGCCGAACGTTTCGGCGGGCAACGGGCGCGGGAAATCGGCTTGTTGTCGGAGAGCTATCCGATGGCTGAGCTGGAGCAGAAAGTCGATCAGTGGATCGACAATTTGCTGCTCAATAGCCCGGCAGCCATGCGCGCCAGCAAGGATCTGCTGCGCGAAGTCGGCAACGGCGCGCTGACCCCGGCGCTGCGGCGCTACACCGAGAACGCCATCGCCCGAATCCGCGTCAGCCCCGAAGGCCAGGAAGGCTTGCGCGCCTTCCTGCAAAAACGCTCGCCCACCTGGCAAGCCGAAACCACTCTCAAGGAGCCGCGTTGATGAGCGCACCTGTTCTCACCACCCTGCTGGTGGCCAACCGTGGCGAAATCGCCTGCCGGGTGATGCGCACCGCCAAGGCTCTGGGCCTGACCACCGTGGCCGTGCACAGCGCCACCGACCGTGACGCCCGGCACAGCCGCGAAGCGGATATCCGCGTCGACCTGGGCGGCAGCAAAGCCGCCGACAGTTACCTGCAAATCGACAAACTGATCGCCGCCGCGAAAGCCAGCGGTGCTCAGGCGATTCATCCAGGTTATGGTTTTCTCTCGGAAAACGCCGGGTTCGCCCGGGCGATCGAGGCGGCGGGCCTGATCTTCCTCGGCCCGCCCGCCTCGGCCATCGACGCCATGGGCAGCAAGTCCGCCGCCAAAGCCTTGATGGAAACCGCCGGTGTACCGCTGGTGCCCGGCTATCACGGCGAAGCCCAGGACCTCGACACCTTCCGCGACGCCTGCGAACGCATTGGTTATCCGGTGTTGCTCAAGGCTACGGCGGGCGGCGGCGGCAAAGGCATGAAAGTGGTCGAGGACKTCAGCCAACTGGCCGAAGCCCTGGCCTCGGCGCAGCGTGAAGCACAATCGTCGTTCGGCGATTCGCGGATGTTGGTCGAGAAATACCTGCTCAAGCCACGTCATGTGGAAATCCAGGTATTCGCCGACCAGCACGGCAACTGTCTGTACCTCAACGAGCGTGACTGCTCGATTCAGCGTCGGCATCAGAAAGTCGTCGAAGAAGCACCCGCTCCAGGCCTGACCCCGCAATTGCGTCGGGCCATGGGCGAAGCCGCCGTACGTTCGGCTCAAGCGATCGGCTATGTGGGCGCCGGCACCGTGGAGTTTTTGCTGGATGCGCGCGGTGAGTTCTTCTTCATGGAGATGAACACGCGGCTGCAAGTCGAACACCCGGTGACCGAGGCCATTACCGGCCTCGACCTGGTGGCCTGGCAGATTCGTGTAGCCCGTGGCGAAACGCTGCCGATGACACAGGATCAGGTGCCGCTGATCGGCCATGCGATCGAAGTACGGTTGTATGCCGAAGACCCGGGCAACGATTTTTTGCCGGCCACCGGGCGTCTGGCGTTGTACCGCGAGTCCGCCGAAGGGCCGGGGCGTCGTGTGGACAGTGGCGTCGAAGAAGGCGACGAGATTTCGCCGTTCTACGACCCGATGCTTGGCAAACTGATTGCCTGGGGCGAAGACCGTGAACAGGCGCGGCTGCGATTGCTGAGCATGCTCGAGGAGTTTGCCATTGGCGGGCTGAAGACCAACATCAACTTCCTGCACCGGATCGTCGGCCACCCGGCGTTTGCCGCCGCCGAACTGGATACCGGGTTCATTCCGCGTTATCAGGAGCAACTGCTGCCAGCACCTTCGCCACTCAGTGATGAGTTCTGGCAAGCGGCGGCCCAGGCGTTTGCGCAAAGTCAGCCGGCTGTTTTGCGCGCCGATGATCCGAGTTCGCCGTGGGCCTTCAACAATGGTTTCCGTGCCGGGCTGCCAACAGAAATCACCTTGCACTTGAGTTGCGAAGGGCAAGACCGTGCGCTGACCCTGGGCAATGCCGACATGCATACCGCACGGCTCACGGGTGAATACCTGCTGACCGAACACCACGGTTTGCGCCGCCAGCACCGGGCCATCCGCCGTGGCGATGCGCTGTATCTGCAATGGGACGGCGAGCTGCGCCGCATCGAGTCGTATGACCCGATCGGCGCCGTCGAAGCCAGTCACAGCCATCAAGGCGGGCTTACCGCACCCATGAACGGCAGCATCGTGCGGGTGTTGGTGGAGGCCGGGCAAACGGTCGAAGCCGGGGCGCAACTGGTGGTGCTGGAAGCGATGAAAATGGAGCACAGCATTCGCGCGCCCCACGCCGGGGTGATCAAGACGCTGTATTGCCAGGAAGGCGAAATGGTCAGCGAAGGCAGTGCCTTGGTGGAGTTGGAACAAGCGTGAAATGAAGATCGGTCCTACGCGTTGCGAGGACCGATCCGATTAGAATTTGGCAGTTGCCTGAACCACCACGCCGATGATTCGGCATTCTTCGGTGTAAAGGGCTTTCGGATATGTCGGATTGAGCGGGACCAGATAACGCTGCCCGCCCTCTTCGATCAGCTTGCGAAAGACCGCCTCGGCGCTGCCGGGCCATTGGGCGATCACCAGTTTGCCAGGCTCCGGCACGATCGCCGGGTCGACCAGAATCAGCATGCCCTCGGCAATGCTCGGCCCCGTCGGTGCCGTCATCGCATCGCCGACCACCACCAGCCAGAACGCCGCGCCCTGTGCATGGTAATCGGACAGCTCGAAGCGTGGCTTGCTGACAGCCAGCGAGGTGCCGTAGGTCGACAGCTCGCCGTCGCGCACCACCCCGGTTTCTCGCCAGTCACTGACCGGGTAGCGAAAGTACGGGTTGTACTTTTGCGCCAGGGAGATCTCCTCATCCTCTGAGGGCAGCGGCTCCCTGATCACCATCGCCACTTCCAGATAGTCCATGCCGAGCGCCCGCAAGACGCGATTCATCTCTCCGATGCCGGGCTGACGACGTTTATTGAGCCAGTGGCCGACGCCACCCTGGGACATCCCGATGCGCTCGGCGAGTATTTCTTGAGTGACTTTGAGTTCACTCATTTTGGCCTTGACCAATTCAATCCATTTATCCATGTGCGGCACGATACGTGGGGTACTCCGACCATCAAAACACAAATTGTAGTATTTAAATTAAAGACACAAATACAGTACGTACTAAGCTGGGCTCACGGATTTGAATCTCTCACGGAGCTCGCCATCGTCATGACCATCCCCAGCAATACCTTGCCCGATATGCAAATCGACACCAGCCTCACCTCGCCAAAAGGCTCTGCCGCGGCGCAGCGGGCACTGGACTATTACTTGAAACCAGCTGTGTCAGAAGTAGCCAGCGAAGAACGTTTCTTTGATGTGAACCGTAGCATCAGCAGCGAAGAAGCGCTGGTTCATGCTTCGGATTTGCTGCGATGTGCTGTCGCCACCGCGCATGAGTCAGCCAACCAGCTGCAGGGCACAAGCCGGGATCTGGCGTTTTCGACGGTGCACATGATCGACATGGCCAAGGCGATGGTCGACCGGGCCCTGGAGGGCAATCAGAACAATTGAGGCGGGAGCGTATTGGAGGAGGACAGGAAAAATTTTCCAATCGCACAGGTAGAAACATTTGACTTGCAAATGATAATGATTATTATTGCATCAGCTGATCGCGAGATCAGTCGATAGCCCAAGAGACCTTAGGTCGGACTCCTGGACTGTCTCCTCATCAGGCTAATCACGGTTTTTGACCCGGCTTTTTGCCGGGTCTTTTTTTTGCCAGTCAGGCTGGCTTTGGCTTCAGGCTAATGAAGTCTGTAGGTGCTGCAAAATTCGATTGGCGCGGATGATATCAAAAGAATATCTACTGCCAAGAGAAGCCCGGCAACACTGGGCCAAACTAACGAAAAATAGCACTTGAGAATCAATTGCGCAGTCTCTAAGCTGCATCGGCGTCAAGGAGGACGCCCCCCTTTTACACCCCCGTAATTTCCCCCGGTTTCTCCCCCTCTTGCGTGTAAAGTAGCAGCCATAAAAATCGTATTCAGGAATTGATTATGGCCGGGGCTAAATCTTCTTTCGACATCAGCGCTAACTTCGACAGCGGCAACATTGATGTGCTGGACATCAGCAATCCTCTGCAAGCGTTGCTGGCCATCAGGCCAGACACTCGCAGCCAGCATTTCCAGTGGTTCCACTTCAAGGCCAGCGGCCTGCATGTGGGTCAGGAGCATTGGTTTCGTCTGAACAACGCCAGCAAGTCCTCATACAACAAGGCCTGGGATGGTTATCAGGCGGTGGCGTCCTACGACCACGTGAACTGGTTTCGGGTGCCGACCATCTTCGAAGGCGACTGCCTGCGTTTCAGCCTTGAAGCCACTGCCACCCATGCCTGGTTCGCCTATTTCGAACCCTACAGCCGTGGCCGTCACGACTGGCTGATCGAACAGGCACTGACCAAGGCCGGCACCGAACTGTTGGCCACCGGCAAGAGCGTTGAAGGTCGTGACATCCAGCTGCTGCGCAAAGGGACTGGCGCCGAAGGCCAGCGCAAGGTCTGGATCATCGCCCAGCAACACCCCGGCGAACACATGGCCGAATGGTTCATGGAAGGCGTGATCGAGCGTCTGGAGAAACACGACGACCCGGTGCTGAATAAGCTCCTGGCCAGCGCCGACCTGTACCTGGTGCCCAACATGAACCCGGACGGCGCCTTCCACGGTCATTTGCGCACCAATGCCATGGGCCAGGACCTGAATCGCGCCTGGCAGAACGCCAGCCAGGAAATCAGCCCGGAAGTGCTGTTCGTTCAGCAGCAAATGGAAAAATATGGCGTCGACCTGTTCCTCGACATCCATGGCGATGAAGAAATTCCCTACGTGTTCACCGCCGGTTGCGAAGGCAACCCCGGTTATACACCGCGGATCGAAAAACTCGAAGAGCGCTTCCGCAGCCATCTGAAGCACCTGACCAAGGACTTCCAGACCAAACACGGCTACACCCGCGACGAGCCTGGCAAAGCCAACATGACCTTGGCCTGCAACAGCGTCGGTCAGAAGTTCGATTGCCTGTCCTTTACCATTGAAATGCCCTTCAAGGACAACAACGACGCGCCAAATGCGCTGACTGGCTGGTCTGGTAAGCGTTCGAAGCAGTTGGGCAAGGATGTGCTGACGACCATCGCCGACATGGTCGATACTCTGCGTTGATTATTCAAGATCAAAAGATCGCAGCCTTCGGCAGATCCTACAAGGCTGCGATCTTTTTACTCAGCCGGGATCCGCACACAATCCTGGGGCCCCAACAGCCGCCCATCCTCGGCGCGCAATTCCAGCGGCCGCAACGGTCGACCGTTCTCACGATCGACAACCTGCGAATGCGCCTCCCCCGCCTCATAGAAAAACGCCTCGCCCCACTGCCGCAACCCGATGATTAACGGGAACAAGCCTTGGCCCTTCTCCGTCAGCACATATTCCTGATACGCGCTGCCATCCGACGCCGGCACCAGATCGAAAATTCCGTGGGCCACCAATGTGCGCAGGCGTGCCGAGAGAATGTTCTTGGCCATGCCCAGATTGCGCTGGAACTCACCGAAGCGTCGCAGGCCATCGAACGCATCGCGCACGATCAATAGCGACCACCAATCCCCAATCGCATTCAGTGAACGGGCGACCGGGCATTCGGCGCCTTCCATGCTTGTACGTTTAACCATGACCACGTCCGCCGGCATCAATGTGGTTGCAATATAAAACCAGACTCCTTACCGTACAACTGGTTTTATATTGAAACCACACAAGGAAGCCTGTGATGAAACCTGACCACCCGTTAAGCGGCGCCGTGGTGCTGCTGTTTGCCGTCGCCTGCGGCCTGGCCGTCGGCGATGTGTATTACGCACAACCATTGCTCGATGCCATGGCCGAAGCCTTCGCCATGGACCCGGCAACCATCGGTATCGTCATCACCCTCACCCAGATCGGTTATGGCGTGGGCCTGTTGTTGCTGGTCCCTCTGGGGGATCTGCTCAACCGTCGCCGATTGATCGTCTTGCAAACCCTGCTCTCGGCACTGGCATTGTTGATGATCGCGTTAGCGCCGAGCAGCACCTGGCTGTTGCTCGGCATGGCGCTGACCGGATTACTGGCGGTCGTGACGCAAGTCCTGGTGGCCTACGCCGCGACGCTGGCCATCCCGGCGCAACGTGGACGTGTGGTAGGCGTGATCACCAGCGGCATTGTCGTCGGCATTCTGTTGGCACGAACGGTGGCCGGCGGCATGGCCGACCTGGCTGGTTGGCGTTCGATTTATCTGCTGTCCGCCGGGTTGACCCTGGTGATGGCGCTGCTGTTGTTTCGTGTGCTGCCCAGGCACGAAGACGCGCGACCGGATAGCGCTTACGGCGCGTTGATCGGCTCAGTCTTCACGTTGTTCAAGGAAGAACCGGTGTTGCGTCAACGGGCCACCCTTGCCCTGCTGACGTTCGCCAGCGCCATGGTGCTGTGGACCCCTTTGGTATTGCCGTTGAGCACCCCGCCGCTTTCACTGTCCCACACCGAAATCGGACTGTTCGGGCTGGCCGGGGCTGCCGGCGCACTGGCCGCTGCTCGCGCCGGGCATCTGGCCGATCGTGGCCTGGGTCAATGGACCAGCGGACTGTCGTTGTTGCTGATGCTCGCCTCATGGCTGCCCATCGCCCTCACTCAATCCTCGCTGTGGGCGCTGCTGCTCGGGGTGATTACGCTGGATCTGGGTTTGCAGGCCGTTCATGTCACCAGCCAGAGCATGATCTACAGCGTGCGCCCCGAAGCGCAAAGCCGACTCACCGCCGGCTACATGCTGTTCTATTCGATCGGCAGCGCCTTGGGCTCTATCGGTTCGACGGCGATGTATGCCTGGGGTGGCTGGATTGCGGTGTGCTGGCTGGGTGCGGGCATCAACGCCGTAGCGTTGATCTATTGGTGGCTGACGCTGGCCACCAAAGACCAGCCGATAGAGATGGCTTCACACTGACCGGTAGGAGCTGCCGCAGGCTGCGATCTTTTGATCTTAGAAATCGAAGGTGCCCCAAAATCAAAAGATCGCAGCCTGCGGCAGCTCCAACGCCTATTGCGTACATCTTCCTCTTACCAACTGCTACCGATCCCTGCCCCGCAACATGCTGTCCAGCACCTCATCGCGGCGCACCCAACCGTGAAACAACGCCGCTGCCAGGTGCAGCAGCACGGTCAGGAACAGTAGATACGCCAGATACCTATGTGCCTGGCGCAAGAACGCAAACAACTGCGCATTCGCCGGCAGGATCGACGGCAGTTGCAACGAGCTGCTGAGCATCACCGGATCGCCAGCCGCCGAAATCATCGCCCAGCCCAGCAACGGCAAAATCAGCATCAAGGCGTACAGCAAGACATGCGAAGCCTTCGCCGCGAGCACTTGCCAACCCGGCAGGTCCGCCGGCAGCGGTGGTTGCCGGGTCGAAAAACGTACGGCCAGACGCACGACCACCAACAGCAGAATGGCGATGCCCAACGGTTTGTGCAGGTGGATCAGCCACTCATGGCGCTCGGACACCGAGGCCACCATGCCGGCGCCGATGAACAGCATCGCGATGATCATCAGCGCCATCAGCCAATGCAGCAGCCGCGCCAGGGGAGCGAAATGGTTCGGTTGAGCGCTCATTGATGAGACTCCTGCTTGGCGTTGGGCAACTGATTCACTTCGCTGGTGCGACGCAAATAGGAATTGGCATAGCCCGCTGAACGAGTGGCGAGCAGCGGGTCGTCGGAGCCTTCGATACCGCTGGGCAATACCAGTGGGTCGTAGTTGATGTCACGGCACTCGCCATTGAGTTGTGGCTGGGTGCTTTCGAGCACCAGAGTGCCGGCGTTCAGTACTTTTCGGTCACCGGGCCAGGTCTTGCTCGCGTCGTTGACCGGGTCCCCGGGGTTCGCCAGGGTGATGTTCAACTGCCAACGCAGCGGTCCGGCGGACAAACGCTGAACCAGATCCTTCTCCAGAAAGTCAGCGCCCTCCGGTGCCGTCGCGCCCGCCGCATCCTGAGCAACCGGGGTCATGCTCCAACGCACCGCTTGCCGCTGCCCCGCTGCGTTCACCAGGTAAAACGCATTGACGCTGTTATACGTCTCGGTCGCATAACTGGCAGAAGGTTTGGCGGTCTTGATCCAGGCCAGAAACGGCGCGGCTTCCGGGTGAGAACCGAAGAATGTCGGCACCACCGCAGGATTCGGTTTGCCGGTGGCCGGGTCCGGTGACTGCGCCTGTTGCAGCTGATAGAACGCCTCGGGCGTGCCCACCGGGAACACCGGCATGCTGTTCATCCCGGTGCGCCACTGCTGACCGTTGGCCTGGGTAAAGCGCAACGCCAGGCTGCGGATCGGCACGCTGTTGTCCGGTGCGTAAGGGTTGCCGGCAGGCAGCGCGAAACGCCCGACCACCGGGGTCCGCGCTTCATTGAACACTTGGGCGCTGGAATACTCGCGCACCTGGCCGCTGCTCTCGAAATGCCCGATCACGCACACCCCTTTGGCGTGGTTGCGACGGAACCCCGGGTGCACGCCGTTGTTTTTCTCCAGCACATTGATCAACGCTTTCGGCGTCAGGCGCTGTGGGTCGAGTGTGCCGTTGACGTAGGCAAAAGCCCCGGCCAGCGCGGCGACCACCACGGCGATGCCGGTCAGGCGCAACGTCAGGCTCGCGGTGCTCAGGGGCGGCCGAGACGGCCCTGTTGTAGATGAGCGATCAACCATGAAAGTCTCCGGGGCCGTAGGCCACAGGGGGAAAGAGCTATGAGACGAACGTCACGTAGGATTATTCCCCCTGAACTGTAGTTTCTTTCAAAGCACCGCTAGCGACGAATCCTCAAGGTTGGTCAAACCGGGTTAAAACTCGGCTCACGCTTCTGCAAAAAAGCCTGCATACCTTCCTGTTGCCCCCCCGTGGCAAACAAGCCATGAAACACTCTTCGCTCGAAAAGAAGGCCTTCACGCAACCCTGACTCCAGTGCCCGGTCCACTGACTCGCGCGCAGCGAGTGTGGCGGTTTTGGCGAAACCGGCAATGGTCTGCGCTGCGGCCAAGGATTGCTCCAGCAGATCGCTGGCAACGATGACCCGCGACACCAATCCTGCCCGCTCGGCCTCTTCGGCCGACATCGAGCGTCCGGTCAAAATCATGTCCATGGCCTTCGACTTGCCGATCAGGCGCGTGAGACGTTGGGTCCCGCCCATTCCAGGCATCACCCCCAATCTGATTTCCGGTTGGCCAAAACGAGCGTTATCCGCAGCAAAGATCAGATCGCACATCATGGCCAACTCACAGCCGCCACCGTATGCATAACCGGCAACAGCGGCCAGCTTGGGCGTACGCAACGCGGCAAAGGCTTCCCAATCGGCGAAATAATCCTCATGGACCATGTCCAGGTAAGATTTTCCGTACATCTCCTTGATGTCGGCGCCAGCCGCAAAAAAATCCGCTGTCCCGGTGATCACGAAACAGCCGACTCCGGGGTCGCGGTCCAGCCGTTGCAAGGTGTCCAGCAGTTCGCGCATCAGGGCCGAACTCAAAGCATTCCTGGCATGCGGGCGATTAAGACGAATCAATACGACTCGATCATGACGTTCGATCAATGTGTGCATGGTGATCTCATTAAATAGATGTGAAATGTTTGAATGAAAAACGCTCTTGGCACACTTCAGGAATCCCAGATTGCGCCATACGCCGGAATGCCTCGCCCTTCCATTTCCTCAACCACTCGCTGGGTGAGCGTCTGGTTCGAAATGCAGATCACCGCCTCGGCACCGAACGAGCGAACCGCGTCATAAGCCAGTTGCACAAGGTCTGGCTTGCCGAGCACATCGGTGTCCCAGATCAAGGCATCAGGATTGGCCCGCAGGATCTCTTCCACCAGTTCGTCACCGTAGGTTTTTCGCGGGCTGCGGGTCGACCAGACCAGCCGTATCGGTACTTGCCTGGCCAACAAATGGGGCAACACCGGGCCGATGCCGCTGCCCGTGGCGATGTACACCACCGATTTGAACAGGGTTTCGATGTGCGCCACGCCAGCGGTGGTAATGCCTTTGACCCAGACATGCGTCGGCATTTGCTCGATGAACTCGCCGGTCCAGTCACCTGCCCGGGAAATGATCAGGCGAAAACCCGCTTCACCCGGTGCGGGAATATTGGCAAAGGAATGCCACTCCATCAGCGGGTTGAGACTGATGGCGTTGGAGGAGCCGGCAAACGGCGTGACATGGCCAAAACGGGCTATTACCGCATGAGAAGAAGGCCTGATCAGTTGCACCGGCACTTTGCGCAGACGAAACCATGGCAAGGCGATGCTGAACGTCAGCACAATCAACATCCAGAATGCCACCGACGTCGACAGCGCCTCGCTCACGGAGGCCTGCGGGTTCTGGTCCCGGGTAAACAGAACGCTCCATACCCAGAACAGGGCAAGTGCGGTCCACCCACCAAAGCGGTGCATTCGCTCGAAGCCGTTGTGAAAACGCCCGCGAATCCGCGGGTGAGCCATGACGGCCACCAGCAGCAAGATCCCCAGCAACCCGGCGCTCACCCCGAGCAGCGCCAGAGAAACGCCGCCCAAGCTTTCAGTCCAATGCCAGGCCAGGGAGCCACTCAACACCGCGAACCAGCCAATAGCCGCCAACGCGCCGCCGCTGTGCAAACCGCCGAAATGATAAACCTTGGCCAGTGAGCGGCGAATCGCAAGCGGCCAGCAAGTGGGCGCCCGGGTTGCCAGCCAGAACAACAGATTGATGATGTATTGCTGGCGAATCAAAATCGCCATCGATAGATTCGCCACCACCAAACCCGACAACGCTTCAAGGACGATCCCTGAAGATGTCCACCACTGCCCGGCAGTCATCCCATGCACCAGCGCCGCGCTATTGAGCGCAAGCACCAGGGCTACCAGGCGGTTGTAATGAGAAAATATCGGCAACGTTCCCAATCGCCGCCACAGCGGGTATTTGGCGGGCAGCGCGGTATCCGGATTTACCCCCTTCATGCGCTCACCCCTTGCCCGGTCGCCGCGGCAAGGTCGGCCCGATGTGTCATCGCCCACTCCAGCAACAAGCGTTTGTCCACCTTGCCGCGTGAGGTCAGCGGAATGTGCTCCACGGCGAGGATCAGCGAAGGAACGCAATAATAGGCAAGCCGCTCTTCACAGCGCCGTCTTGCATCATCGATGTCCGTGGTAACGGGGTAGACGAAGGCCACCAGATGGCGACTGTCGAGTTTCAACGTGACCGCCCGCTCGCAGCGATCAGATGACTCCAGAGCCGCAGAAACAGAGTCGAGCTCCACCCGAAACCCTCTGACCTTGACCTGATCATCGACGCGCCCCAGGTGTTCAAGTTCGCCGCTCGCGGTCCAGCGCCCCAGGTCCCGTGTGCGGAACATCATCCGGCCTTGCCCCAGAAACGGGTCAGGCCGATAGCGTTCGGCGGTCAATGTCGGGTTGCCCAAATAACCGGCTGTCACACAGTCGCCACCGGCCCACATCTCGCCTTGCTCACCCGTCTCGCACAGCTGGCCCGCCTCGTCCAGGACGTACACCGTGTTGTTGGGCGTGGGTTTGCCAATCGTCAGCGCACCTGCGCCCCTGTAATGCTGCAGGGTGTTGACGATGGTGGTTTCGGTCGGGCCGCAGGCATTGTAAAAAGTGCAGAACGAGGACCAGCGATCAGCCAGGGGCTGAGGGCAAGGCTCCCCGGCAAGGGCCACGACCTTGACTTGCTGACAACGCAATGGATCGAGTGTGCCGAGTATCGAAGGTGTAGCGATCAGCACATCGCATTGTTCGGCCGTCTGGGCGATGTCCTTGCCACGGATCATCAAGGTCGCGCCATGCGCCAGACACCCGAGTATTTCCCAGGCCGCCATGTCAAAGGCAATGTTAAGTATCTGTCCGACCTTGAGCCCAGGCCGCATGCCGAGATTGCCAGGAGCTGTCAGCAAAATATTGCACACATTGCGGTGGGTCACCCGAACCCCATTGGGCAGGCCGGTGGTGCCGGAAGTAAACAGCACGAAGCACAATCGATCCGGGGTCGATGACAGCGAACAGGCCACATTCGGGTCATCAGCGGGTGTTGACGCAACCTCCATGAACTCATCGAGGCAAATGCAGTGTTGCTGCGACGTCAGGGGAATTCGCGATTCGAGGCTCGACAGTGTCAGCACCACCCGCGTCGAGGCCACGTCCATGATGTGGCGCAATTGCGCGGTGGGAGTAATCCCTACGTGCTGAGGGATGTAGGCAGCACCCACTTTCAATGCGGCCAACATTCCCACCAGCATCGGGATCGAACGTTCCACAAACAAGGCCACGTGATCACCCGGGGCGACGCCCTGCTGACGCAACAGCGTGGCCAGTCGGTTGGCCTGCCGGTTCAGTTCACCATAGGTGATGGTTTCGCCCTCACAATGGGCGGCAATGCCCTGAGGTCTGGCGGCGGCTTGCGCCTCGATAGCGTGATGGATCAGAAGATACTCAGGCTCAACCGTCGGCCCACGACCGAACCGCGGCCACACGTCATGGGTGTTGTTGTCCGGAAGCAGCGAACACATCGATGCCGACTCAAGGGAAATTTTGCACTCTTGCATGTTAAAAAATTCTCTTCAGGCTCAATATTTACGTTCAAGCACAGGTGGTTCTGCGCAGTCTGGTGAGAGGCTGGGCTGACTGCCTGAGCTTGCTGCATGGGTTGAGCCGCGAAGTTCGATGCCATTACATGGATTACAAACCCATCAGAAATCTCCTACACAAATAAGTAATGGTTTTCCCCGACGAAGGAATAAACCACGGTGGCCGGCGTCCTTCTTGTCAGTGCCATTCATCACAGCCAGAGAACACGCCTTCTCCATGAACAACATCGACGGACAATTGCGTGAAATCATTCCCAGGCTGCGGCGCTTCGCCGTGTCGCTGACGCGCAACCCCAGCAGTGCCGATGATCTGGTGCAGACAAGCCTGGAACGAGCGCTGTCGAATTGGAGCGCTAAACGTCCGGAGGGCGACCTGCGGGCCTGGCTGTTTTCGATTCTTTATCGGCAGTTTCTCGACGCCCACCGCCGCTCCCGGCGGTATGCGCGGATGCTCGAATTCTTTACCGGGCGCGACGATGCGCAGCCTTCGGTAGAACGCACGGTAATCGCCCAGTCGACCCTGCAAGCCTTCGATCAGCTCAGCACCGAACAGCGCGCACTGCTGCTCTGGGTGTCGGTGGAAGGCTTGAGTTACAAGGAGGTCGCCGAGATTCTCGACGTCCCCATCGGCACCGTGATGTCGCGCCTGTCCCGCGCTCGTCAGGCCTTGCGCCAGCTCAGCGACGGCGAAATCACCCGCCCTTCCCTGCGGAGACTCAAATGATCAGCATGCCGCCCAGCGAGCGTGACCTGCACGCCTACGTCGATCACCAACTCAGCGATGCCGACCGACATCAGGTGGACACTTATCTGGCCAGCAATGCCAAAGTCGCCGCGCAAGTACGCGCCTGGCAGCAGGACGCCCAGCAATTGCGCGCAGCCCTGAGCGGCGCCTTGCAGCAACCGGCCAACCCGCAACTTGACCCGGCGCTGATTCGCCAGCGCCTCAAACGCCAGTCGCGCCGTCATCTGGCCAGTGCCGCGGTGTTGTTGATTGCGGTCAGCGTCGGCGGATTGGGCGGTTGGCACGCGCGGGAGATGACTCTGGTCAGCCCCCCACTGCCGATGGCCGATGCGATGCAGGCCTACCGACTGATTGCCCAGCAAGGCATCCTGCCGGCGGATTACCAAGTCAGCGACGATGGCGATATGCAAGGCTGGCTCGACCGCTATTTCAGCCAGGCCCATCGCCTGCCGAACTTGGCGGGGGCAGGCTACAAACCGGTCAGCGGCCGTTTGCTCAGTACCGAGCAAGGGCCGGCAGCGATGGTGGTTTACGAAGATCATGGCGGCCACAAAGTCAGCTTTTACGTCCGTCCGCCGGGACCGAAAAACTTCCTCCTGCCCCGCGGCAGCCGCAGCGACGGCGATCTGCAGGCCGAGTATTGGTCGGATGCCGGGTACAACTACGCGCTGGTCAGCCCGAGTGACACACCGGCGGCGCAGATGCTCAAGCAGACACTGAAGTTCTGATCCGGGTTGTGGTCACCCCTGCCCAAACACCTGCGAAGGCCTGCGCAACAGCGGGTCGAACGGGTTGATCCGCGGCCCGATCAACGCCGCTTCGCGCTTGAGCATTTCCACCACGGTCGGCAAACGATCCGGCCCCAGGCGATCACTGATCGTGGCCACGCTCAACGCCGCCACTGCCCGGCCGTCGCGATCGAGGATCGGCACGGCCACGCCGGCCATGCCCTGCAACACGCCGGTGTTGCGCCCGGCGTACCCCAGCGCGCGCACATTCTCGACTTCCGAGCGCAGGAACACCTCGTCATACAGGTGAAAATCCTTGAGCCGCGGCAAGTTGTAGTGAATCACCGTGTCGCGTTCCTCTTGCGGCAGGAATGCCAGAATCGCCAGGCTGCCCTGACCCACGCCGAGCGCCACCCGCCCGCCGATGTCACCGGTAAATGTGCGGATCGGAAACGGCCCTTCACTGCGGTCCAGACAGATCGCATCAAAGCCACTGCGCGCCAGCAAAAACAGCGAATCGCCCAGCGATGCCGATAACCGCAGCAATGCCGGCCGCGCCAGTTCGCGCAGGTTGTTGGTATTGCCGGCGCGGGCCGCCAAGGCAAAAAACTCCAGGCTCAGGCGATAGCGTTTGCTGCGGGCGTCCTGCTCGACCATGCCCTCGTCCATCAAGCTGCGCAGCAAGCGGTGGGTAGTCGGTTGCGACAAGCCGATGCGCTGCGCCAGTTGCGTCACGCGTTCGCCGCCCTCGACGGTGTCACCCAGGCTGCGCAGCACCGCAAACAGTCTTGAGACCGCACCGACACCGACTTCATTTTTGTTTTCATTCCGATCAGTGGAATCTGACATTTGATTTCTCATCAATAAATTTACTCACTGAATAAAACTGAAAATAGTCATCGCTTCAGTGAAATAGGTTATTGAGCCCATCCTATTCTTCGTCCTACTCTGCGTCCATACAGGGGCGATTCGAACAACAACGGCAGCCGACACACGTCGAGCGCCAACGCACCCCGCAACATCTTTTCGTATCTGCCCATACAAAAAAGCGCGCCGTTGGCGACGCATAACAATCTCAGGTGGAGCGCAGTCATGGCTTTTGTGCAGCTTGAAAACCTCGGCAAACGATATGGCGAGATCGACGCAGTCGTCGCCACCAATCTGTCGGTGGAAAAAGGCGAGTTCGTCTCACTGCTCGGCCCCTCCGGCTGCGGCAAAACCACCACCCTGCAAATGATCGCCGGCTTCGTCGAAGTCAGCAGCGGACGCATTGTGCTGGACGGTCGCGACATCACCCACGCCAAACCCGCCAGCCGTGGCCTGGGCGTGGTGTTCCAGAGTTACGCGCTGTTCCCGCACATGACCGTGCAAGACAACGTCGCCTTCGGCCTGCGCATGCGCAAAGTGCCCAACGGTGAGTTGCAGCAACGGGTGGACCGGGTGCTGAAACTGGTTCGCCTGCACCAGCACGCCGAGCGTTATCCACGGGAGCTTTCCGGCGGCCAGCGCCAGCGTGTGGCACTGGCCCGGGCGTTGGTGATCGAACCGCCGGTGTTGCTGCTCGACGAACCGCTGTCCAACCTCGACGCCAATTTGCGCGAAGAGATGCAGTTCGAAATCCGCCGCATCCAGCGCGAAGTCGGGATCACCACGCTGATGGTCACCCACGACCAGTCTGAAGCGCTGTCGATCAGTGATCGGGTAGTGGTGATGCAGGCCGGGCGCATCACTCAGATCGACGCGCCCTACACCCTCTACGAACACCCGCGCACCGAGTTCATTTCCGGGTTCGTCGGCAAAGCCAATCTGCTGCCCGGTGAGCGAGATGGCGCCGGTGTGGTTCAGGTGTGCAACACCGGCAACAGCGAACTGACGTTAAGCCTGCGCCCGGAGAAAATCGATCTGCGGGAAAAAGGCCATGGTCGTCTGCAAGGCAAGATCGCCAGCCGCTTCTTCCTCGGCAGCCAATGGTTGTACGGCGTAACGACAACCCTGGGCGAACTCTGCGTGGTGCGTCGCAACGACGGCTCGGCGCCACTGGCCGAAGGCACGGCGGTCGGCCTCGACTGGGACGCGGCACTGCTGCGGGTGCTGAGTGTCGACGAGGTGTCGGCATGAATACGCTCGCCGCCATCCGCCAGGGACGCCAAGGGTATGTGTTGTCGGCGCCGGCCCTGGCGTTGTACGTCGGCCTGCTGGCGATCCCGCTGCTGCTGACGCTGGTGTTGTCGTTGAACGTCTTCGACTACAGCGCGGGGATCAACAGCGACGCCTACACCTTCGCCCATTACAGCAGCCTGCTGGGCGATCCGTACTTCTACGAGATCTTTCTGCGCACGATGTGGATCAGCGCCCTGACCACCCTGCTCTGCGTGCTGATCGGCGTGCCCGAGGCCTACATCCTCAGTCGCATGGGCGCACCGTGGCGTTCGATTTTCCTGATTCTGATCCTCACGCCGCTGCTGATTTCGGTGGTGGTGCGGGCGTTCGGCTGGAGCCTGTTGCTGGGCGCCGACGGGCTGGTCAACCAGACCTTGCAAGCCTTCGGTGGCTCGCCGATGAAGCTGCTCTACACGCCGTTCGCAGTGGTGATCGCGCTGGTCCACGTGATGCTGCCGTTCATGATCATTCCGGTCTGGACCTCGCTGCAAAAACTCGACCCGGCCGCCGAACAGGCCGCGCTGTCACTGGGCGCCAGCCACTTCACGGTGATACGCAAAGTAGTGTTGCCGCAGGTCATGCCCGGCGTGCTCTCCGGCACCTTGATCGTGTTCGGCCTCGCGGCCAGTTCCTTCGCCATTCCCGGCCTGCTGGGCGGACGCCGGCTGAAGATGGTCGCCACGCTGATCTACGACCAGTACCTGTCGGAGCTGAACTGGCCGATGGGCGCCGCGATTGCCGTAGCCCTGCTGTTGCTCAACCTGCTGATCATGCTGTCGTGGAACCGGATGATCGAAGGCCGCTACAAGAAGTCATTGGGATAATTCGTCATGTCCAGAAACGGTCCTTTCGCCCTGCTGTTCCATGCCCTGGTGGTGCTGTTCATGCTCGCGCCGCTGGTGGTGGTGTGCCTTGTCGCCTTCACCCCGGAAAACACCCTGAGCCTGCCGACCACGGATTTCTCCCTGCGCTGGTTCCGCGCCGTGTTCGAACGCGCGGACTTTGTCGATGCGTTCTACAACAGCCTGATCCTGGGCTTCAGCGCGGCCAGTCTGGCGACGCTGATTGCGGTGCCGGCGGCGCTGGCGATCACCCGCTTCGAGTTCCCCGGACGGGACTTCTTCAACGCCCTGTTCCTGTCGCCGATCATCATTCCACACCTGGTGCTGGGGGTGGCGTTGCTGCGCCTGTTCGCGCTGATGGGCGTCAACGGCAGCTTCGCCTGGCTGATCTTCGCCCATGTGCTGGTAATCACGCCGTATGTGTTGCGGCTGGTATTGGCGTCGGCCATCGGCCTGGACCGCAGCGCCGAACACGCCGCGCAATCCTTGGGCGCCGGGCGCTTCACGCTGTTCCGGCAAATCACCTTGCCGATGATTCTGCCGGGGGTCGCCGGTGGCTGGCTGCTGGCGTTCATCAACAGTTTTGACGAGGTCACGTTGTCGATCTTCGTCACCTCGCCGGCTACTCAGACGTTGCCGGTGCGCATGTACGTGTACGCCACCGAATCCATCGATCCGATGATGGCGGCGGTGTCGGCCCTGGTGATCGCGCTGACCGCGCTGACGATGATTCTGCTCGATCGGGTCTACGGCCTGGATCGGGTTCTGGTGGGTAAACAATGAGGGCGCCATGGCTCTGCTGAAACGACTGGCCGAAGGCGACCGCCCGGCCCTGGACTTTACCCTCGACGGCTTGCCTGCCAGCGGCTTGCTCGGCGACACCCTGCTGACCGCCGTGCTGACCTGCAGCGAACACCTGCGCGGCAGCGACTTCAGCGCCGAACCCCGCGCCGGCTTCTGCCTGATGGGCGCCTGCCAGGACTGCTGGGTACGCCTGGGCGATGGCCGCCGGGTGCGGGCCTGCTCGACGCTGCTTGAGGCCGGCCAGCAGGTCAGCCGCGAACCGGGGCGCTCGGTATGAACGCTGTGGTGATCATCGGCGCCGGCCCCGCCGGGATTCGTGCGGCACAGACGCTGGTGGCGCATGGCGTGCGCCCGGTTCTGCTGGACGAAGCCGCACGCGGTGGCGGGCAGATTTATCGGCGGCAACCGGCGAACTTCAAGCGCTCGCCCGTCAAGTTGTATGGCTTCGAAGCCCCCAAGGCCAAGGCGCTGCATCAAACCATCGACGCACTGCGCGAACAACTCGATTACCGCCCCGACACGCTGGTGTGGAACGCCGAGGCCAACGCTCTCGACACCTTGCACGCGGGTCACGCTGCGCGCGTGGCGTTCTCCCGGGTGATTGTCGCCACGGGCGCCACCGACCGCATTCTGCCGGTGCCGGGCTGGACGTTGCCGGGGGTGTACAGCCTCGGCGCGGCGCAGATCGCCTTGAAGTTTCAGGGCTGTGCCATTGGTGAACGCGTGGTGTTCGCTGGCAGCGGACCGTTGCTGTACCTGGTGGCCTATCAATACGCCAAGGCCGGCGCCAACGTGGTCGCGGTGCTCGACAGTTCGCCGTTCAGCGCTCAGGCCCGCGCCCTGCCCGGTCTGTTGTCGCAACCGGCTACCCTCGCCAAAGGCCTCTATTACCGCAGCTGGCTGACCGCCCAGGGCATCCCGGTGCATCAGGGCGCCAGCCTGTCAGGCATCGATGGCCAACAGCGTGTGCAATCGCTGAACTGGCGCAACGCAAAAGGCCAACATCGGATCGACTGCGACGCCGTCGCCTTCGGCCATGGCCTGCGCAGCGAAACCCAACTCGCCGACCTGCTGGGCTGCGAATTCACCTGGAACCCGCTCAACCGCGCCTGGCTGCCACAGCGCGACAGCGCCGGGCGCAGCAGCGTCGCCGAGGTGTACCTGGCGGGTGACGGCGCCGGCATCATGGGTGCCGACGCGGCGGAAATGGCCGGTGAACGGGCAGCCCTGGCCTTGCTTGAAGACAGCGGTTACCTGCTCCCGCCACAACGTGCCACCCAGCTGGAACAGTCGCTGAAAGAAATTGGCAGATTCCGCCAAGGTCTTGAGCGTGCCTTTGCCTTCCCCGAAAGCTGGGCCGCCGACGCTGAGGATGACCTGATGATCTGTCGCTGCGAAGAAGTACGCGCCGGCGACATCCGCCAGGTGGTGCGCGAAGGTCACTGGGAGATCAACCGGGTCAAGGCCCATTGCCGGGTCGGCATGGGTCGCTGTCAGGGCCGGATGTGCGGGGCCGCCGCCGCGGAAATCATTGCCTGCCAAAGTCAGCGTTCAGTAGCCGACATCGGTCGGTTGCGGGCTCAGGCACCGATCAAACCCTTGCCGTTCGGACTGGAGGTCGAGCCATGATCGAGGTCGAGGCAGTCATCATCGGCGGTGGCATTGTCGGGGCCTCCGCCGCCCTGTTTCTGAGCAAGGCTGGCCGACGCGTGGCGCTGCTGGAACGGGATTTTTGCGGTTCGCATTCCAGCGGCGTGAACTATGGCGGTGTGCGTCGTCAGGGCCGGCCGCTGTCGCAATTGCCGTTGTCGCAACGGGCTCACGAGATCTGGGGACAGCTGCCACAACTGATCGGCATCGACGGCGAGTACCAGCGCAGCGGTCACTTGAAACTCGCCCGCAGTCTCAACGATTTACGAGCGTTGCAGGATTACGCCGCCAGCAGCCAGGGGTTCGGCCTCGATTTGCAGATGTTTGATCGCGATGAGTTGCGCGCACGTTTTCCGTGGGTCGGAGACGTCGCGGTCGGTGCTTCGCTGTGCCCGGACGATGGCCACGCCAACCCGCGCCTGGTGTCGCCGGCGTTTGCCCAAGCGGCACGTCGGCATGGCGCGCAGGTGCATGAGCAATGCGCAGTCACGGCGGTGGACCACGATGGTCAGCGCTTTCGCGTCAGCACTCAATCCGGCCTCGAACTGCGCGCCCCCTGGCTGCTGAACTGCGCCGGCGCCTGGGCCGGCAACCTTGCCGCGCAATTCGGTGAAGCGGTGCCGATGCATGCCGGGCACCCGGCGATGCTGGTCACCGAGCCCTTGCCGCTGGTGATGAATGCCAGCACCGGCGTCGAGGGCGGCGGCATCTATGCCCGCCAGGTCACGCGGGGCAATTGTGTATTGGGCGGCGGTCAGGGCTTTGCCCTTGATGGTGCCCGCGCCCGGCCTGGTCAGAGCGCGGTGATCGAGATCCTGCGTCAGGCCGTCGAGCTCTACCCGTTTCTTGAAGGCGCCCAGGCAATTCGTACCTGGAGCGGCACCGAAGGGTATCTGCCCGATCGCCAACCGGTGATCGGTCACAGCAGCACGCAACCCGGTCTGTTGCACGCATTCGGCTTTGCCGGCGCGGGCTTTCAGATCGGGCCTGCGGTGGGCCAGGCGCTCACCGAGATCATCTGTAGCGGCGCGTCAAAGACGTCGCTGGATGCGTTTTCCATCACCCGGTTTCACTCCATCTCCGTAGCTTGATAGAGGAAGGTCGCGCCAATGAATAACCTCAAACGCACTGCACTGCTCGGTTTGTCCTGCATGAGCGCCCTGCTCACGGTCACCCAGGCCCAGGCCGAGCCGACGCTATACCTGGGCATGAACGGCGGGACCATGGAGCGGCTCTACGCCGACAAGGTGCTGCCGGCTTTCGAGAAAGCCAATAACGTCAAAGTGGTGATCGTGCCGGGGACCTCGGCCGATATTCTGGCCAAGGTCCAGGCCAGCAAAGGCAACCCGCAATTGCACGTGATGTTCCTCGACGACGGCATCATGTACCGCGCCATTGCCATGGGCTTGTGCGACAAACTCGAAGACAGCCCGACCCTGGCGCAGATTCCGCCCAAGGGCCGCATCAAGGATCAAGCGGTGGCGGTCAGCCTCGGCGTTACCGGGTTGGCGTACAACACGCGGCTGTTCAAGGAAAAAGGCTGGAACCCGCCGACCTCCTGGATGGACATGGCCGATCCTCGATACAAGGACAAGGTTGTGTTCCAGTCGATGGCCTCCTCGACCTTCGGCCTGCACGGTTTCCTGATGTTCAACCGGATTCAGGGCGGCAGCGAAACCAACGTCGAACCGGGGTTCAAGGCCTGGCCGAACACCGTCGGGCGCAACGTGCTGGAGTACATTCCGAGTTCGGCGAAAATCTCCGAAATGCTCCAGACCGACGAAGCGGCGCTGTTCCCGCTGACCCCGACCCAGGTCACCGCGCTGAAACTCAAGGGCATGCCGGTGGAATATGCGCAGCCAAAGGAAGGCTCGGTGGTGCTCAACGTGGCCGAATGCGCCATCGCCAACAACACCCAGCCGGAACTGGCGCAGAAGCTCGCCGCCTTCTTGCTGACACCTGAAGCACAGGCTGCGGCGCTTGAAGATGGCGATCAGATTCCGTCGAATCCGAATACGCCAACCACCGACAAGACCCGCGGTCAGGTCGAGGCAATGAAACACTATCTGGAAACGGCGATTGCCATCGATTGGGATCAGGTCAACGAACAGCGCCCGGCGTGGAATGACCGGTGGAATCGCAGTATCGAGCGCTAACCTCGAAGATCAAAAGATCGCAGCCTGCGGCAGCTCCTACAGGGCCTGGTGTTCATCCGCGATATTTCGGTGAGCATCGATCCAAGGAGCTGCCGCAGGCTGCGATCTTTTTGCGGCCCCTCCACAGTTGCCAGAGTGGTCGGGTTATTCCCCATTTGGTTAAAATACGCCGCCGCGGCTCAGGGGAAGCCGGCCAAAAGATTACGGGGTGACATCACAGTGGCCGTTCGACCGCCCAACCGTGCGCGACTCACACCACGCTGGCCAGCGCTGCGCCGTTTTTTCGGCAAGGTATTGGCGGCACCGACCAGTGGCAGCGCGCAAGGTCGAGTGATCCACGACTACTTCCGCCACAAGGCCCATGTTCAGGGCTACACCCTCAGCCACAGCCAGTTGCGCGTGATCGACTGCATGGCGCAACACGCGTCGGCGCTGCCGGGGCCATCGGCGCCACTCCCCGGGCTTTACCTCCATGGTGCGGTCGGGCGCGGCAAGAGCTGGCTGCTCGACGGTTTTTTCCAGGCCATCCCCGTCACGGCCAAACAGCGCCTGCACTTCCATGAGTTTTTTGCGCAATTGCACCAGGGCATGTTCAGCCATCGCGATCAGCCCGATGCGCTGGCAACCACCCTCGACGAACTGCTGCAAGACTGCCAGGTGCTGTGTTTCGATGAATTCCACGTGCATGACATCGGCGATGCGATGCTCATCACGCGGTTGTTCAAGGCGCTGTTCCGCCGGGGGATTCTGCTGCTGGTGACCTCAAATTACCCGCCGGAAGGTTTACTGCCCAACCCGCTCTACCACACCCGCTTCAAACCAGTGATCGACCTGATCAACACGCGCATGCAGGTGATGGAAGTCGGCGGCCCCCATGATTACCGCAGTCAGGCGCGAACCCATGCGCAGCAGCTGTTTACCCAGGGCCAGTACGTCTGGCCGGCCACGGTAACCCAGCGTCAGGCGCTGCACCTGCTCGAACACGACGCACCGCCCATTCGGCTTCCCGTCGGGACACGACACCTTCAAGCCCGATACTGCGAAGGGCGAACCATCGGCTTCACTTTCGCCGACCTGTGTGAACACCCCACCGCCGTCATGGACTACCTGGAACTGTGCCGGCGCTTCGACCGCTGGATCATCGACAAACTGCCCAGCCTCGCCGACTGTTCAATCGCCTCCCAGCAACGCTTTATCAACCTGATCGACGTCTTGTACGACCAGGACAAACACCTGATTCTGCTCGGCTACCAGTCATTACGCGAATGCCTGGACGGCGATGCCATCGATCTGGCGCGTACGCGCAGCCGGCTGGGGCAGTTGCTGGAGGTCAGGGAACTCGCCTGACAGCCACCACCACTTTCCCGCTATCATGTCGCCCATTTCCAAGGCCCTAGCGCCTTCCTTCAGATCAATAGCGAACCTGCCTATGCACACCCTCGCACAACTGCGCGCCGGCCAATTGTCGGGTATCACCCGCCTGGACCTGGTCTGTGGCCTGACCGAATTCCCCCGGGAAATCTTCGACCTGGCGGACTCGCTGGAAGTGCTCAACCTCAGCGGCAACGCCTTGCGCAGCCTGCCGGACGATCTGCACCGCCTGACCCGTTTGCGCGTGCTGTTCTGCTCGGACAATCAGTTCACCGAACTGCCCGCCTGCCTCGGCCAGTGTACGGCCCTGACGATGATCGGTTTCAAGGCCAACGCCATCGAACACGTGCCGGCCGCCGCCCTGCCGCCGCTGTTGCGCTGGCTGATCCTGACCGACAACCGCATCACGGATCTGCCAACCGAACTGGGCGAGCGCCCGCACCTGCAAAAACTCATGCTCGCCGGCAACCGGTTACAGCGTTTGCCCGAGAGCCTGAGCCACTGTCATCGACTTGAGCTGATCCGCATTGCCGCCAACCAGCTCACCGAGCTTCCCGAATGGCTGCTGACCCTTCCGGGCCTGACCTGGCTGGCGTACGCCGGTAACCCATTGGAAACCGAAGCCGATGCGGCGGCACTTGAAGCCACGGCGAGCATTCCCTGGTCCGAGCTGAGCCTGGAGAAGAAGCTGGGCGAAGGCGCGTCGGGGGTCATTCATCAGGCGTTGTGGGAACAGACGAAACAGGTTGCGGTAAAACTCTATAAAGGCGAAATGACCAGCGACGGCTCGCCGTTGCACGAAATGAACGCCTGCATCACTGCCGGTATCCACCCCAACCTGATCCGGGTCGAAGGGCGGATCGTCGGGCACCCACAGGCGCAAGCCGGGCTGGTGATGCAGCTGATCGACCCGAGCTACCGCAACCTGGCCAGCCTGCCGAGCCTGGCGTCCTGCTCCCGCGACATCTATGCCGACGACACCCGGTTCAGCGCCGGCGTGGCAATGCGCATCGCCAGTGGCATCGCCTCGGTGGCCGAACACCTGCACCGCCAAGGCATCACCCACGGCGACCTCTATGGCCACAACATTCTGTGGAACGAGCATGGCGATTGTCTGTTGGGGGATTTTGGCGCGGCATCTTTCCATGCCACCTCAGACAGCCTTGAAAGCCGTGCGCTGCAACGGATCGAGGTACGGGCGTTCGGGATCTTGCTGGGGGAGTTGCTGGAGCGGATCGACTCGGGGTTGAGCGCTGAACAGCGGGTCGCGTTAGAGGATTTACAGCAGCGCTGCTGTCAACCGGATGTGTTGGCGCGGCCGGGGTTCAGTGAGGTTGGCCGCGTGTTGCAGGAAATTATTGCGGCGTATTGAAAAAAAGATCGCAGCCTTCGGCAGCTCCTACGCGCCTGTGGGCGCTGGCGAAGCCTGCGATCTTTTACTGTTTAACCCGCCAACCCGACAAACATGTCCTGCACGTCATCGTGGTTATCGAGGCCTTCGAGGAACGCTTCGACTTCTGCCATCTGCTCGTCGCTCAAGCCGCTCACCGGGTTCTTCGGCTGGTAACCCAACTTGGCCGACAACACGGTGAAGCCTTGCTCCGGCAGCGCTTTCTGTACCGCGTCCAGGTCCGCAGGATCGGTCAGGAACAGCGTCGCGCCGTCTTCGCCCGGCTCGAAATCCTGGGCGCCGGCTTCGATCGCGGCCATTTCCGGATCGGCGTCAGGGCTGTCCGGGGACGCCTCGATCATGCCGACGTGGTTGAAGTCCCAAGCCACCGAACCGGAAGCGCCCAACTGGCCCTTGCGGAACGCGACGCGGATTTCAGCGACGGTGCGGTTGATGTTGTCAGTCACGCATTCAACGATCAGCGGCACCTGATGCGGTGCGAACCCTTCATACGTCACGCGATGGTATTGCACGGTTTCACCGAGCTGGCCGGAGCCTTTCTTGATCGCGCGTTCCAGGGTTTCGCGAGGCATCGAGGCTTTTTTCGCCTGTTCGACCACCAGACGCAGGTGTGCGTTGGTGGCGGTATCGGCACCGTTGCGCGCAGCAATGGTGATTTCCTTCACCAGTTTGCCGAAGATCTTACCCTTGGCGTTGGCTGCCGCTTCTTTGTGTTTAACCTTCCACTGTGCGCCCATTACTCACTCTCTTGATCTGTGGCGCCGAGACATCTATTGGCCGACGCGTAGCGCAAGTTTATACGGCCTAAAGATGCCAATCGACCAAAAATTCCAAGATATTCAGCCCATGACGGGTCGACATCTTCACCAATGTTTGTAGGGCGATTCTGAAAAGTCGATTTGCGGTGACGCTTCAGGGCTGTGGTTTCGTACCCTCTGCGCCCATTCCCATGGCAGAAGCGCGCTCGATGCACAACGACAAGGAAAGCCCCTACACCCTGACACTCCTCGACGGCGGTCTGAGTTTGCAGGTGTTGCAATTCAATGGCCGCGAGGGCCTCAACCAGCCCTATCGATTCGACATCGAGGTGATCGGCCTCGCACCGGCGATGAACCTGGATCGGTTGCTGCAACAAC
Source organism: Pseudomonas sp. P1_A1 (assembly GCF_056406935.1). Lineage (NCBI taxonomy): Bacteria > Pseudomonadati > Pseudomonadota > Gammaproteobacteria > Pseudomonadales > Pseudomonadaceae > Pseudomonas > Pseudomonas sp. P1_A1. The sequence goes on from NZ_JBFTZE010000001.1 coordinate 423,204, forward strand.
CGGCGTTCCTGAGGCTGTCGGCTGATCAGGGCATTCACGGCGTGATCCACAGCGTCAGCCGCGAACATCGCGGCCCGTATCGGGTCGGCTACTCACTGGTGCTGGTGCCCCATCTGCAACGACTTCAGTTGCAAAGCTCGCGTCGGGTATTTCATCGTCTCAGCGTGCCGGCGATCATGCGTCAGTTGCTGGAGAAGCATCAGCTGCCCGAGCATAGCTATCGCTTCGACCTGACCTGCGGCCACTACCCGCTGCGGCCCTTTTGCATTCAGTACGATGAGAGCGATCTGGCCTTCATGCAGCGGCTGTGTGAAGAAGAAGGCATCCACTTCCACTTCGAACATCAGCACGACGGGCACGTGCTGGTCCTGGCCGATGACAGCCTGAGTTTCCCGCAGGAACCGCTGCTGATGCCGTTCCATGCCGACGTATTCAACGACCCGCTCTTGCCGGCGATCAGCGAATTGTTCCAGCGCCATGACCCGGCCCCCGCCCCGGCACAATGGGATGCCAGAAACCGCGGCGCGCAGGTGATTGGCGACGGCGCGGCCAACCATCCGCTTGCCGGAACGGGCCCGGTTACGGCAAGACCCGCGCCCGAACAGCTTCATCGCGAACAGCTGGGCCGCCGCTTGCTGGAACGCCTGCGTTGCCAGTACCGGCAGATCCACGGCCAAAGCACCTTGAACGAGCTGCGCAGCGGACGAATCGTGCAAGTGGCGCAGCACCCGCTCTCGAGTTTCAACGATCAGTGGCTGCTGACCGACATCCAGCACCAGGGGCTGCAGCCGTCGATTCTCGCCGAGGATGAACCCGGCATTGCCCGGCGCTACAGCAATCGTTTCACCGCCATTCCCTGGTCAACGGTATTCAGGCCGGCGCTCAAACAGGTCAAGCCGAGCATCCCGGGCTATCAGACCGCCCGGGTGCTGGGCCCCGTCGGGCAACCGGCTGCACTCGATGAGCAAGGCCGAATACAGGTCTGCTTGTGGCCGAAACCGGCGTTCGAGGCGGATGAGTCCGTTGGGCTCTGGCTACCGGTCGCCCTCACAGCACCGGACGGTCGGATCGATCCGTCCAGGCTGCCCATGGCCGGCACCGAAGTGTTGGTCAGTTTTCTCGACAGCGACCCGGACCGGCCGGTGCTGTGTGCCGGCATGGGCCACCTCCAGCCTTCCCGGCCCGCTCCCGAACCACGCCGCGATGCGCATCTACTGCTCGATTGGCTGATCAACCGCTCGGACCTCCTGCCGTGATTTTACCGGGTCGCTCCCACAGGAATTTAGGCTGGCCGCCTACCTTGTATACGACGCAAAACCTGTGGGAGCCTGGCTTGCCCGCGATAGCCGCGCCGCGCTCTACCCGACGGGCGCCAGCCCAAAAAACGCCTGTATCAAGCGCAAATCCCGCCGCCGTTCCATACAACCGATCATGTGCCGATTGACCAGCCCCTCCCCAATAACCGGCACCTCCATCTACCAACGCTTCATGCCGCTGCAGATCGAAAAAATCGCCGAACATTCGGCGCTGATTCCGGGCGCCCTGGACACCATCACCAACCTGCGTCAGCAAGGGATCAAGATCGGCTCGTGCTCCGGTTACCCGAAACAGGTCATGGACAAAGTGGTGGAACTGGCCGCCACCAACGGCTATGTCGCCGGTCACGTGGTCGCCACCGACGAAGTGCCCAACGGCCGCCCATGGCCCGCTCAGGCCCTGGCCAATGTGATTGCGCTGGGCATCGATGACGTCGCGGCCTGTGTGAAGATCGACGACACGGTGCCGGGCATTCTCGAAGGTCGCCGCGCCGGCACGTGGACCGTGGCGTTGATCTGTTCCGGCAACGCGCTGGGTCTGGACTACGAAGGCTATCGCGCCATGAGCCGCGACAAACTGGCCAGCGAACGCAAGCGCATTCATGCCCTGTTCGAAGGCTCGCGACCGCACTACATGATCGACACCATCACCGATTTGCCCGAGGTGATCGCCGACATCAACAAGCGCCTGGCCAACGGCGAAATGCCGCAAACCAACTGATTGCACCTCTCGCCTCCTAAAAAAACGCCGGTTCCTTTGATGGAGCTGGCGCTTTTTTGTGGCCGATCACTTGATTTAGAGCATTGAACGGCCCATTTGCCTCGGGCAAATCCTGCGAAACAGGATTACAGTTAACGCACGCCGTCGAACAAGAACGGTGACTTCAGACCAGACTTGTGAGGAAACACCGTATGCCCTGGAAGAATTCCGAATCACGCTACAGCACCGTATCGATCGCGCTGCACTGGTTGATGCTGGTTCTGTTAATACTGGTCTACGCCTGTATCGAATTTCGCGGGATCTTTCCCAAAGGCAGTGGCGGCCGAACGCTGATCAAGGAAGCGCACTTCATGCTCGGCCTGACCGTGTTCGTGCTGGTCTGGTTGCGGCTGTTCGCCCGCAGCCTGGGGCCAGCGCCGCAGATCTTCCCGGCCTCGCCCCACTGGCAAACCGTGGTTGCCAGGCTGATGCACTGGGCACTGTATATTTTCATGATCACCATGCCGGTTCTGGGTTGGCTGATTACCAGCGCCGAGGGGCATCGGGTGATGTTCTATGGCGTTGACCTGCCGTTGCTGATCGAGGAAAACAAACCGCTGGCCAAGCAGTTCCAGGGCTGGCATGAGCTCGGCGCCACCATCGGTTATTGGCTGATCGGGTTGCACGCGGTGGCCGGGATTTACCACCACTATGTGGTGCGCGATAACACCTTGCTGCGGATGATGCCCAAACGCGGTTAATCGCGACCGCTTTGCTCGAAACCCCGGCGGCCCTGCAAGCCGCCGGTGTGGATGAAGATCAGGCGCGTGCCTTGGGGAAATTTACCAGCTTCGACCTGTTGCTTGAGAGCCATGAGCGCTTTGCCGGTGTACAGCGGCTCGAAAAGAATGCCGCTGGCCTGTTCGGCCTGCTCGATGAATGCAAGCAGCTGCGGATCGACTTTGGCAAAACCGCCACGGCTGGCGTCCAGTAGCTCATACAAGGGATCGACCCAACCGGCTTCCTGCCCAATCATCTCGACCTGCTGCGCCACGCCATGATCATCGGGCACCGCCAGCGCGCCATACACCGGGTGTTCACCCGCCTCGGCCAGCACCAGACCGGCCAGGGTCGTGCCCGTTCCGCAGGCCAGCCACCAGCCGTCGTAATGGCTCCAGCCCAGACCACTCAGTTGCTCGCGGGCCTGTGCCACCAGCTGCATGCAGCCCTTCGCCCCACGCAAGCCGCCACCACCTTCCGGCACCGGTTGCAGCTCGGGATACTGTGCCTGCCACGGCTGCCAGAAACCCGGCTCATGCCGCGCTCGATAACCGCCATAACCCAGCCAGTGCAACTGCATGCCGAACGCCTGCAAGTCCTTTACGGTCGGGGTGTCTTGCGGATGCCCGCGCAGCAAACCGACCGTGGTGAAACCGAAGCGCTTGCCCGCGGCGGCCAATGCGTGGAGATGGTTGGAGTGAGCACCGCCCAGGCTGATGATGCCTTGGGCGCCGTTCTGGTCGGCGGCTTTCAGGTGTTCGATGAGTTTGAACCACTTGTTGCCACTGATCAGCGGGTCGATCTGGTCCAGACGCAGGATGGCGACGTCGATGCCGGCGGTGGTGAGCCAGTCGAGGTGAAGGGGTTCGAGGGGGGCTTGGGGGAGCCAGTCTGTTGGAGGGGAAAGCATTGATGCCGGCTCTGGGTAAAGAGCCGGTATCTTAGCAGCAGACTTGTGGCGAGGGAGCTTGCTCCCGTTCGGCGGCGCAGCAGCCACAGAATCAGCGACGTTGATTAACCTGATACCACATCATCGCTGATAGAGGGAGTCCTTCGGCCTCCAGCGGGAGCAAGCTCCCTCGCCACAGACTTTGTGTTGATTACAACTCAGCCGCCAACCGCGAACCCTGGTTGATCGCACGCTTGGCATCCAGCTCCGCCGCCACGTCCGCGCCGCCGATCAAGTGCACGTTCTGCCCGGCCGCAACCAGACCGTCGTGCAACTCGCGCAATGGATCCTGCCCGGCGCAGATCACGATGTTGTCCACCGGCAGCACCTGCGGCTCGCCGCTTTCGCCGATGCGGATGTGCAGGCCTTCGTCGTCGATCTTCAGGTACTCCACGCTGTTGAGCATTTGCACCTTTTTGTTCTTCAGACCGGTTCGGTGAATCCAGCCAGTGGTCTTGCCCAGGCCGTCGCCGACCTTGGAGGTCTTGCGTTGCAGCAGGAACACTTCGCGGGCCGGCGCATGCGGCGCAGCCTTGATGCCCGCGACACCGCCACGCGCTTCAAGGTGCGTATCGATGCCCCACTCCTTCCAGAACGCTTCGCGGTCCTGACTGGTGGCCACGCCTTCGTGCACGAGGAATTCCGACACGTCGAAACCGATACCGCCAGCGCCGATTACCGCGACGCGTTTGCCCACCGGTTTACGCTCGAGGATCACGTCCAGGTAGCTCAGCACCTTGGCGTGCTCGACACCCGGAATCGCCGGCACCCGTGGCGCGATGCCGGTGGCCAGGATGATTTCGTCGTAACCGCCCTCGACCAGCTGCGCCGCGTCCACACGGGTGTTCAGGCACAGCTCGACGTTGCTGGTCTGCAACTTGCGGTTGAAGTAGCGCAGGGTTTCGAAGAACTCTTCCTTGCCCGGCACGCGCTTGGCGATGTTGAACTGGCCGCCGATTTCGCTGGCCGAATCGAACAGCGTCACCTGATGACCGCGTTCGGCGGCCACGGTGGCGGCGGACAGCCCCGCAGGACCGGCGCCAACCACGGCGATTTTCTTGATCTGCTGCACCGGCAGGTAATTGAGTTCGGTTTCATGGCAGGCCCGCGGGTTCACCAGACAACTGGTCAACTTGCCGCCGAACGTGTGATCCAGGCAAGCCTGGTTGCAACCAATGCAGGTATTGATTTCATCGCCACGGCCGGCCGCCGCCTTGTTGACGAAGTCCGGGTCGGCGAGGAACGGCCGCGCCATCGACACCATGTCGGCATCGCCTTCGGCCAGGATCTGCTCGGCGACTTCCGGGGTGTTGATGCGGTTGGTGGTGATCAGCGGAATGCTCACCGAACCACGCAGTTTCGCGGTGACCTTGCTGAACGCCGCACGGGGCACTTTGGTGGCAATGGTCGGAATCCGCGCTTCGTGCCAGCCGATGCCGGTGTTGATGATGGTCGCGCCCGCCTGCTCGATGGCCTTGGCCAATTGCACGATTTCTTCCCAGGTGCTGCCGCCTTCCACCAGGTCGAGCATCGACAGGCGGAAGATGATGATGAAGTTCGGGCCGACCGCTTCGCGCACCCGACGGACGATTTCCACTGGCAGGCGCATGCGGTTTTCGTAGGCGCCGCCCCAGCGGTCAGTGCGATGGTTGGTGTGGGCCGCGAGGAACTGGTTAATGAAATAACCTTCGGAACCCATGATTTCGACGCCGTCGTACTCGGCTTTTTGCGCCAGGGTCGAGCAGGTAACGAAATCGCTGATCTGCTTCTCGATGCCTTCCTCGTCCAGCTCTTTAGGCTTGAACGGGTTGATCGGCGCCTGGATCGCGCTCGGCGCCACCTGTTTCGGACTGTAGGCATAACGCCCGGCATGCAGGATCTGCATGCAGATCTTGCCGCCCGCCTCGTGCACCGCGCGGGTGACGACCCGGTGTTTGAGCGCTTCTTCCTCGGTGGTCAGCTTGGCCGCGCCCGAGTAAACCCCGCCCTCATCGTTCGGGCCGATACCGCCGGTGACCATCAGACCTACGCCGCCACGGGCACGTTCGGCGAAGTACGCGGCCATGCGCTCGAAACCGCCGGGCTTTTCCTCGAGACCGGTGTGCATCGAGCCCATCAGGGTGCGGTTGCGCAACGTGGTAAAACCCAGGTCCAGCGGGGCCAACAGGTGCGGGTAATGAGCGGCGGCCATCGGTAACTCCACAACGAGCGATCACGGAAAAATTGCAGGAGCTCTTCGGCCCCCGTCGGTCATGTTCGACAGACTAAGAGTCGCACTGCTGTCACTCAATGACCGTAACTGACAACTTATTGATCCAAATGCGCAACGCCCCTTGGCAAGCGCAGGCATGGGCCCTACCCTAGTCGCGAACCCTGCACACGGCCGCTGACTGTTTTCCATGCGCAAACTTCTGTACCTGACCCTCTCCATGGCGTTGATCGCCGTTCTGACGACCTACGCGATGTGGGCCGCGGACCGTCCGGTGGGTCATTACCTGTCGGACCTGCGCATCAATCTTGCGGTCGATCAGGGCACGCCCGCCAATCATGGCAATCTGCTGGGCATCCAGCCCGAGCTGTTCCCCACCGACTATCAAAGCCCCGAACGCCTGCACCGCAAGCTCGCGGCCTACTTGCAGAAAGCCCAGGACCAGGGCCTGCTGAATGAAAAAACCATTGTTGTGCTGCCCGAACATGTCGGCACCTGGCTGATGGTCAGCAGCGAGAAAGACGAGCTGTACCAGGCCAGCACCCTCAAGGAGGCCATGAACTGGCTGGCGGTGAGCAACCCGCTGCAGTTCATTCGCGCCCTGATCAGTGCCGAAGGCAGCAACCGTCTCGACGACGCGCACTTGCGGATGAAAGCCAAACGCATGGCCAAGGATTACCAGGCACTGTTCGGTGGCCTGGCGAAAGAATTCCACGTGACCCTGGTGGCCGGTTCCATCGTGCTGCCCGAGCCAAGCGTCAGCGACGGCACCCTGCACATCGGTCACGGCGCGCTGTACAACAGCAGCGTGGTGTTCGGTCGCGACRGCGTGCCAATCGGCCAACCCCAGCGACAAGTGCACTCGACGTTCGCTGGACGCGGCACGCTCCAAGGCAATTCCGATCATCCGGTCAACGTCGTCGACACCCCGGCAGGACGCCTCGGCGTGCTGATCGGCAGTGACAGCTGGTACCCCGACAACTACCGCAAACTCGACAACCAAGGCGCGCAACTGGTGGCGGTCCCGGCGTTCGTCGTCGGGCGTGGGTCCTGGGATCAACCGTGGCGCGGTTATAAAGGCCTGCCCACACCGAGTTCTGTCAGCCTCAAGGCCGGCGAACTCAGTGAAGGTCAGGCCTGGCAGCGGCTGACGCTGATCGCCCAACCACCGGCCAGCCAGAGCATCGCCGGCATGAGCGTGTTCCTGCGCGGTCAGTTCTGGGACAAGAGCAGCGCCGGTCAAAGCTTCCTCAGCAGCAACGGGCAGCATTTCGCCGACGGCGATGCCCGCGGCGCGCAATTGCTGAACCTCTGGTTGTAAGCGATGAAACCGCAGCCGATGCGCCTCGGGGATCTGTCGGTGGGCTTCGTCCATAGCCTGGCCGATGCCGTGCGCAGTCATGGCCTGGACCCACAACCGTTGCTGGAACAATACGGCCTCGACGCCGCGCGACTGGCCGAAGCCGGCGCCCGCCTCTCAATCCCGCGTTACATGCGCCTGGGCCACGGCGCCATTCAACTGACCGACGACCCGGCGCTGGGCTTGCGCATGGGCCAGCTCAGTCGCCTGAGCCAGGTTGGCCTCGCTGGCGTCACCGCCGCCCAGGCCCCCACCGTGCGCGAAGCGGCGCGCTGCCTGATTCGTTTCGAAGCGCTGTACGGCTCCAACTATCGAGGCCAGTCGAGCTTTCACGAAGACGCCCAAGGCGCCTGGCTGCGGTTCTATTCGATCAGCCCCTATAACGCCTACAACCGCTTCGTGGTGGATTCGATCATCGCTGGCTGGTTGCAGCAATTGTCCAGCGTGAGCCCTGCCCCGCTGCGCGCCGAACGAATCGAGATCGAATTTGACGCGCCGGATTACCGTGAAGCCTATGCCGTACTCGGCGACTGTCCGATTCAGTTTGGCGCCGAACAGAATCAACTGCGCCTGAGCCTGGACAGCCTCGCCCAGCGCAACCCGGAGCACTGCCCGAGCACCTGGCGGCACCTGCTGCAACTGTGTGAACGGGAACTTGAGCAACTGACACGCACCCGCAGCCTGCGTGAACGCATCACTCAGTTGCTGGGCCCGTTGCTCAATGGTGGCCGGGAACCCGACCTGGAAGAAGTGGCGGCACGCCTGAAGCTGCCAACCTGGACCTTGCGCCGCAAACTCGCCGAGGAAGGCACGCAATTTCGTGCAATTCTCAACGATACACGCCGCGACCTGGCCATGACCTACATCCGCGACACTGAACTGGCGTTCGGCGAAATCGCTTATCTTCTGGGGTTTGCCTCAGCCGAAGCCTTTCAGCGCGCCTTCAAACGCTGGAACGGCCAGACGCCCGGCGAGTTTCGCCGCAGTCATCGCAATTACAGTTCGGTAGCGTCTTCGGCCGGCTCCAGCGGGTCCAGTTCAAAGGCCTGATACTCGAGCAGTTCTTCTTGATAATCGTCCATTATTAAACCCCCATCGCTTGTTGAAAAAATCGCTTGAATAAATGACCAACGCTTTGAGCATAAAGTGCCCGCATGAAAGAAAAATGACGCGGGCACGACACTACGTCGCTACTGAATAAAACGTAGCAGGTGGTCAGGAATTTATCACTGGATTTTTCGATACGGGCTGTGGGAATACAGCCCGACTTGATGTGGATCAGTCTTGAAAGACGTTACGGGAGCGGTATCGTCTGACCCGCCCCCATAACAAGCAAGCCCATTACTGGCCGGAGACAGGCATCGCCGAAATCGGCTCGGTCGGCGGCGGCAGCGTGCTCGAGTCCGCTACTGGAGTGACCGTTTCCGTGGACGACGTCGGCTCGGTGCTCTTGGTCGGGGTAATCGGCGCTGTTTCAGCAGGCGGCACAACAGGCTCCGAAGCGGCTGGAGCGGTTTCGGCAGGTGCAGGCGTCGGTGTGGCTGCCGGCGCTGGAGCAGGTTCTGCCGCCGGGGCTGGAGTCGGCGCCAACTGAGCCGGCGCAGCCTTGGGTTCAGGCACACCCAGATCTGTTTTCGGTTTCTCGACGATGTGCGCTGCCTTCTTCGCTTCCGGCGGAAGGAACAACTCGACCAGAGTAAAGAAACGCTCGTAGAACTTGGCCGAGGACACAGTTTCACTGGCGACCTTGACCATCGAGTCGTCAGACGAGCCGATCGGCATCGATACCGAGCCCAACACGCCGACGCCGAGGCTGGCGGAGTTGTTGGTCTTTTTCAGCGCATAACGGTCCTGCAGGGCATTGGCGAACACGGTCGCATGGTGCCCCTCGCTGCCGTCATCGGCACAGACCACATTGAAACTGATCTCCATATGGGTTTCGCCGGTCTGCTGGAAGCTCTTGTGCCCACTGATCAGTTTCGGATCGCTGCTGGTGATGATGTAACCCTGGCTGAGCAATGCCCGACGGGCGGCCTCGCAGGTCTGCGCATCGGTCACCGGGTAGCTGCGCGAAAACGTCCCGGAGTCGTCGAAGTTCTCATGCTCATAAACGGCGGCTTTCTTCGACGAACAACCGGCAGCGGCGGCCAGCACCAAGGCCAGCCCGACAACACGCATGGGAATTGATTTAAACATTGAACATCCTGAGGAAAACGGTTCGGGGCGTATTGTGCAACAGATCGATGCTTAGCGGAGTATCGATTGTGTCTAAAAACGGCTACAGACTCATTGACCGTGATATCAGGAGAAAGTCCCGACGGAGCAAAAATCAAAGATCGAAGCCTGCGGCAGCTCCTACAGGGGTCGGGTTCCTCTGTAGGAGCTGCCGCAGGCTGCGACCTTTTCGTGTCACCCACAAAAAACCCCAACCTTTCGGCTGGGGTCCTTTGTGTCGCGCAAAACTCAGTCAGGCATCAGAAACGCTTGATCTCAGCCTCACGCTCCAGCAGCTTGCGGTAGGCCGCGAAGTCTTGCTGGCCAATGCGCGAGGCGAGGAAGCGACGGTATTGAGCCTTCTCTTCTTCGGTCGGCGCAGCGCCTTCATTCACGCCGTTCAGACGCACGACCACCAGGCTACCATCGGCCAGGGTCACGCTGCTGAAGGTCGGCTTGTCCTTGGAGACTGGCTTGGGCATGCGGAACAACGCTTGCAGCACGGCTGGGTCGACCCCTTCCTGAGCGCGAGTCGCGGTTGCGGTGACTTTCCAGTTCTGACCATCGATCGCCTTGTCCAGTGCAGTCTTGCCATCACGCAAGCTGGCGATCAGTTGATCGGCCTTGGTCTTGGCGGCGGCACTGGCGTGCTCCTTGGTCAATTGCACGCGGATGCTGGCAGCCACGCTTTCCAGCGGCAGTTGCTCAGGCTTGCGGTGCTCCTTGGCGCGCAGCACGATCACGGTTTCCGGGTCCAGCTCGATGGCGGTGCTGTTGGCACCCTCATCCAGCACTTCAGGACTGAATGCAGCGGTCACCACGGCACGATTGGCCGCAACGCCTTCGCCACCTTCACGGCCGAATGGCGCGGACGTGTGGACGGTCAGCTTCAGGTCTTGTGCCGGCTGGGCCAGATCAGAGGACTCGAACGAGGAGTCTTCCAATTGCTTGGTCGCTTCGACGAAACGCTGCTCGACCTGCTGGGTTTTCAACTCGCGGGTCAGCTTGTCTTTCAGGCTGGCGAACGTTGGCACTTCAGGCGCTTCGACACCCAACAGCTTGATCAGGTGGAAACCGAAGTCAGTGCGAACCGGCTCTGAGACCTGATCCTTGGCCAACGAATACAGGGCTTTTTCAAACGCTGGATCGTAGACGCCCGGACCGGCAAAACCGAGGTCACCGCCGTTGTTCGCCGAACCTGGATCCTGGGAGAACTCCTTGGCCAGCGCCTCGAAACTCTCGCCTTTGGCCAGGCGCGCCTGAACTTCTTCGATCTTGGCCTTGGCTTGCGCCTCGGTCACCTTGTCGTTCACTTCGATCAGAATGTGCGCAGCCCGGCGTTGCTCGGACAGGTTCGCGGTTTCTTTCTGATACGCCGCTTGCAAGTCTTCGTCCTTGACGCTGACCTGATCGAAGAAGGATGCCTTTTTCAATTCAAGGTAATCGATGACCACCTGATCCGGCGACATGAACTCCTTGGCGTGTTCGTCGTAGTAGGCCTTGACCTCATCGTCGGTCAGTTTCACTGCCGCCGGGTCTGCCTTGATGTTCACGGTGGCGAAATCGCGGGTCTGTTTTTCCAGACGGGCGAAGGCCAACACCTGTGCATCGGTGACGAAACCGCTACCGGCCAGGCCAGCGCGCAGCTGACCGATCAGCATTTCCTGAGCCAGCATCTGACGGAATTGCAGACGGCTGTAGCCCAGTTGACGGATCACCTGGTCGAAACGCTCGGGGCTGAACTTGCCGTTCACCTGGAACTCAGGCGTTTGCAGGATCACCTGATCCAAAGCGGCTTCGGAGAAAGCGAATTTCGATTTTTCTGCGCCTTGCAGCAGCAGCTTGCGATCGATCAGGCCTTTGAGGGCCGCCTCGCGCAGCATTTTTTCGTCGAGCAAGGAAGCATCGAAATCCTTGCCCAGCTGTTGCATGAGCTGACGGCGTTGCATATCGACCGCCTGGCTCAGCTCGTTCTGGCTGATTTCTTCGCCGTTAACCTTGGCCGCTTCATTTTTGTGCGTCGTGGCCCGAAAAATGGCGTCGAAACCGGTCAAAGCCATCAGTGCAACGATGACCCCGATAATGGTCTTGGCAATCCAGCCTTGTGAATTGTCCCTGATATTCTGCAGCATGCGTCCCCCAGAAACGGTTGAACTTCAAAATTAGGCAACCGTGGAGCGTGGGTAGAATCCGGATAGAAGAAAGGCGCATCCGAGGATGCGCCTTCTCGTAACTGGCGGAGCGGACGGGACTCGAACCCGCGACCCCCGGCGTGACAGGCCGGTATTCTAACCGACTGAACTACCGCTCCGCTGCCAAGTCAGGAATGACCCCGACCCGGATAGGCAAAAACCTGAATCGAACTTAGTTGACAGCTTCTTTCAGTGCTTTACCGGCTTTGAAACCTGGTTTTTTGGCTGCTGCGATTTCCAGCGTCTTACCGGTCTGTGGGTTACGACCGATGCGAGCTGGACGATCAGTCACGGAGAAAGTACCGAAACCAACCAGAACAACAGAATCACCAGCCTTGAGAGCGCCAGTGACGGATTCGATTACAGCGTCCAGCGCACGGCCAGCAGCAGCTTTCGGGATATCAGCGGATGCAGCGATAGCATCAATCAGTTCCGACTTGTTCACTCTAAGTCCCCTTATATCTATTTGAGTTTGATTCTAAGTTTTTTGGTGAAAGCAAAAAAACGAGTGCTGAATGGCCTACAGACACTTAAGAGCCGCTTTATAACAAGGGCTCTAAAAAACTGTCAAGGAAGCCCCCCAGGCAAATGCGTACTAATGCGTGCTAATTCTTTCCTTAGAGTCAGACTCGCGTTTGTCATCCTTTGCAACGATCTCCGGAACCACATCCGGTAAGGGTTCCGGCGCGTATTGCAGCGCAATTTGCAGGACCTCGTCAATCCATTTAACGGGTTTAATCTGTAGATCTTGCTTGATGTTGTCAGGAATTTCCTTCAGATCGCGTACGTTCTCTTCAGGAATGATCACCGTCTTGATTCCGCCACGGTGAGCAGCCAGCAGTTTTTCCTTCAAACCACCGATCGCCAGCACCTGACCACGCAAGGTGATTTCGCCAGTCATGGCGACGTCCGCTCTTACAGGAATGCCAGTCAATGCCGACACCAGGGCCGTGCACATGCCTACACCGGCGCTAGGGCCGTCTTTCGGGGTCGCCCCTTCAGGCATGTGGATATGCGTGTCGCGCTTCTCGTGGAAGTCCAGGGGAATCCCCAGGCTCTTCGCGCGGCTGCGGACAACGGTCAGGGCTGCGGTGATCGATTCGACCATCACGTCACCCAGAGAACCGGTCTTGATCAATTGGCCTTTACCCGGCACGACTGCGGCTTCGATGGTCAGCAATTCGCCGCCCACCTGGGTCCACGCCAGGCCGGTGACCTGACCGATCTGATCCTGCTGTTCAGCCAGGCCGTAACGGAATTTACGCACGCCCAGGAAGTGTTCCAGCATCTCGGCAGTTACCTTCACCGAGAAGCGTTTTTCCAGAGCATGCTCTTTGACCGCCTTGCGGCAAACCTTGGCAATCTGGCGCTCCAGCCCACGTACACCGGCTTCGCGGGTGTAGTAGCGAATGATGTCGCGGATCGCTTCGGCGTCGAATTCCAGCTCGCCTTTCTTCAGGCCGTTGGCAGCAATCTGCTTGGGCGAAAGGTATTTGACGGCGATGTTGATCTTCTCGTCTTCGGTGTAACCCGGCAGACGAATCACTTCCATCCGGTCCAGCAGCGCCGGTGGAATATTCATCGAGTTGGAGGTGCACAGGAACATCACATCGGACAAGTCGTAGTCGACTTCCAGATAGTGATCGTTGAAGTTGTGGTTCTGCTCGGGGTCGAGCACTTCCAGCAACGCCGACGCCGGATCGCCACGCATGTCGCTGCCCATTTTGTCGATTTCATCGAGCAGGAACAGCGGGTTGCGGACGCCCACCTTTGTCATCTTTTGAATCAATCTTCCTGGCATCGAACCGATATAAGTCCGGCGATGACCACGAATTTCCGCCTCATCACGCACGCCACCGAGGGCCATGCGGACGAACTTGCGGTTGGTGGCATGCGCAATCGACTCAGCCAGAGAGGTTTTACCTACCCCTGGAGGACCGACCAGGCACAATACCGGACCACGAATCTTCTTCACGCGCTTCTGCACGGCAAGGTATTCGAGGATCCGCTCTTTGACTTCTTCCAGACCGTAGTGGTCGGCGTCGAGAATGTCTTCGGCCCGGGCCAGGTCCAGGCGCACTTTGCTCTGGGCTTTCCATGGCACTTGAACCAGCCAGTCGATGTACGAACGCACCACGGTCGCTTCCGCGGACATTGGCGACATTTGCTTCAGCTTGTTCAGCTCGGCCTGAGCCTTGGCCAACGCGTCTTTCGGCAGACCGGCGGCATCGATGCGCTTCTTCAGCTCTTCGATTTCGTTGTGGCCTTCGTCGCTGTCGCCCAGTTCTTTCTGAATGGCCTTCATCTGCTCATTCAGGTAGTACTCACGCTGGCTGCGCTCCATTTGCTTCTTAACGCGGCCGCGAATGCGTTTTTCGACCTGCAGCAGATCGATCTCGGCATCCAGCAACGCCAGAACGTGCTCGACCCGGGCCGACAAATCGATGATTTCGAGGATTTCCTGCTTCTGCTCGATCTTCAGGGCCATGTGTGCGGCCATGGTGTCGACCAGGCGGCCCGGCTCGTCGATGCTGTTGAGCGACGACAGGACTTCAGCGGGGACTTTCTTGCCCAGCTGCACATATTGTTCGAACTGAGCCAGCAGGCTGCGGACAAACACTTCCGATTCGCGCTCAGGCGCTTCGGTTTCGTCGATCAGCGAGACTTCGGCACGGCAGTGGCCGTCGACTTCGCTGAAGCGCTCCACGGCGCCCCGCTGCTCACCTTCGACAAGAACCTTGACGGTGCCGTCAGGCAGCTTGAGCAGCTGCAGAACGGTAGCAATGGTGCCTACGCGATAAAGTGCTTCTTCACCGGGATCGTCATCAGCAGGATTCCGCTGAGCCAGCAGAAGGATCTGCTTGTCGCCCGTCATCGCTGCCTCGAGAGCTTCGATGGATTTCTCGCGCCCCACGAACAGCGGGATAACCATGTGCGGATAAACCACGACATCACGCAATGGCAAGAGAGGCAATTCGATGGTCGTCTTCATGATTTCGCCTCTACGGCGGCCATAAGGCCGTAAACAGATGGAAGTAAGCTTGAAACCAAGATGGGGGCTGTTTTCAAAAAAAACAAGCGGATAAAAGAATCACTTAAAAAATCAGGGCTTACGGTAGCGCCTGCGCTTATCCCGGCGCATCCAGAAAATCAGGTTAGCTGCCCCGTCTCCCACAATAGCAAAGGGGCCCGAAGGCCCCTTCTTTATTCCAGCAGTGTGACGCTTAAGCGTCTGGCGCTGCCTTGGCAGTCGGCTCACTGTTCTCATAGAGATACAGCGGCTTGGACTTGCCTTCTATAACGCTTTCGTCGATCACTACTTTACTCACCTCGGACTGCGAGGGGATTTCATACATAGTGTCGAGCAATACACCTTCGAGAATCGAGCGCAGGCCACGGGCACCGGTTTTGCGTTCCAGGGCACGTTTGGCGACCGATTTCAGCGCGTCGGCCCGGAATTCCAGGTCCACGCCTTCCATCTCGAACAGCTTGGCATACTGCTTGGTCAGAGCATTTTTCGGCTCGGTGAGAATCTGCATCAGCGCAGCCTCATCAAGCTCGTCCAGCGTGGCAAGTACCGGCAGACGACCGACGAATTCCGGGATCAGACCGAACTTGACCAGATCGTCAGGCTCGACTTCACGCAGGGACTCACCAACTTTCTTGCCTTCTTCCTTGCTGCGCACTTCTGCGTTGAAGCCGATGCCGCCACGGGTGGAACGGTTTTGAATAACCTTTTCCAGACCGGAGAATGCACCACCGCAGATGAACAGGATGTTACGGGTGTCGACCTGAAGGAATTCCTGCTGCGGATGCTTGCGACCACCTTGAGGCGGAACGGAAGCGACCGTACCTTCGATCAACTTGAGCAGGGCCTGCTGCACGCCTTCACCGGAAACGTCCCGGGTGATCGACGGGTTGTCAGACTTGCGCGAGATCTTGTCGATCTCATCGATGTAGACAATGCCCATCTGAGCCTTTTCTACGTCGTAATCGCACTTCTGCAGCAGCTTCTGAATGATGTTCTCGACATCTTCACCCACATAACCCGCCTCGGTGAGGGTGGTTGCGTCGGCGATGGTGAACGGAACGTTCAGCAAGCGGGCCAGAGTTTCGGCAAGCAGGGTTTTACCCGAGCCTGTCGGGCCGATCAGCAAGATGTTGCTTTTGCCGAGTTCGACGTCGTCATTCTTTTTGTCGCGCTGGTTCAGACGCTTGTAGTGGTTGTACACCGCTACGGCCAGAACCTTTTTCGCACGTTCCTGACCAATCACGTACTGATCAAGGATGCCGCTGATTTCTTTAGGCGAAGGCAATTTATGCGCGCTGCTTTCGGCCTGGGCTTCCTGCACCTCCTCACGGATGATGTCATTGCACAGGTCGACGCACTCGTCGCAGATAAAGACCGAGGGGCCGGCAATCAATTTGCGTACTTCATGCTGGCTTTTGCCACAGAAGGAGCAATAGAGCAGTTTGCCGTTGTCCTCGCCGTTGCGGGTGTCAGTCATTCGATCGATCCAAATCCGATAGGCTTGCAACACAAGATGAAGGCAATTGCAGGCTTTTTCAAGCCCGCAGGCGGTCAGTTACCCCGACCACCTACATTTGGGCTGCTTAGGCGGGCATTTTACGCTTGTCGATCACGGAGTCGATCAGGCCATATTCAGCCGCACGCTCAGCGCTCATGAAGTTGTCGCGTTCGGTATCGCGCTCGATGGTTTCGAGGCTCTGACCGGTGTGATGAGCCAACAGCTGGTTCAGACGCGAACGAATGTGGAGGATTTCCTTGGCATGGATGTCGATATCCGACGCCTGACCCTGGAAGCCGCCCAACGGCTGGTGAATCATCATGCGCGAGTTCGGCAGGCAGAAACGCTTGCCGGCAGCACCACCGGCAAGCAGGAAGGCACCCATGCTGCAGGCCTGACCGATGCAGGTGGTGGAAACGTCTGGCTTGATGAACTGCATGGTGTCGTAGATCGACATGCCCGCAGTCACCGAACCGCCTGGTGAGTTGATGTAAAGATGGATGTCCTTGTCCGGGTTTTCCGCTTCAAGGAACAGCAGTTGCGCCGCAACCAGGTTGGCCATGTAGTCTTCTACCGGACCCACCAGGAAGATCACTCGTTCCTTCAACAGGCGCGAGTAGATGTCATAGGCACGTTCGCCACGGGCAGACTGCTCGATAACCATCGGGACCAGACCGCCTGCGGCCTGGATGTCAGAGCTCTGATAATAAGAATTGCGGGACATGTCTCGCAGTCACTCCCAAATAGTTATGTCTTGAATACGCATAAGCCAGCACGAAGGCTGGCTTATGGTGTGTACTTCTTACCGCAAAACCAATCAGTCGGCTTTTGGAGCTTCTACCGGCTTGACCGCTTCTTCGTAAGAGACCGATTTGTCGGTCACGCTAGCTTTCTGCAGAACAGTATCCACAACTTGCTCTTCCAGCACAACCGAACGGACTTCGTTCAGTTGCTGGTCGTTCTTGTAGTACCAGGACACAACCTGCTCAGGCTCTTGGTAGGCCGAAGCCATTTCCTGAATCATCTCGCGAACGCGGGCTTCGTCAGGCTTGAGGTCGAATTGCTTGACCACTTCAGCCACGATCAGACCCAGCACTACGCGGCGCTTGGCTTGCTCTTCGAACAGCTCGGCCGGCAGTTGGTCAGGCTTGATGTTGCCACCGAACTGCTGAACAGCCTGCACGCGCAGACGGTCGACTTCGTTGGACAGCAGAGCCTTAGGCACTTCGATCGGGTTGGTGGCCAGCAGACCGTCCATCACCTGATTCTTGACCTTGGATTTGATCGCCTGACGCAGTTCGCGCTCCATGTTCTTGCGAACTTCGGTGCGGAAGCCTTCCAGACCGGTTTCCTTGATGCCGAATTGAGCGAAGAACTCTTCGGTCAGCTCTGGCAGTTTAGGCTCGGAAACGGTGTTCACGGTCACGGTGAACTCAGCAGTTTTGCCTGCCAGGTCGAGGTTCTGGTAGTCCTCTGGGAAGGTCAGGTTCAGAACGCGCTCTTCGCCGGCTTTAGCGCCAACCAGACCCTCTTCGAAACCAGGGATCATGCGGCCGGAGCCCAGCACCAGCTGAGTACCTTTGGCAGAACCGCCTGCGAACACTTCACCGTCGACCTTGCCGACGAAATCGATATTCAGCTGGTCTTCGTTCTGGGCAGCGCGATTGGCCACTTCAAAACGGGTGTTCTGCTTGCGCAGGACTTCCAGCATCTTGTCCAGATCGGCGTCAGCCACTTCGGCGCTCAGGCGCTCGACGGTGATGCCTTCGAAGCCGGCAACGGTGAACTCAGGGAACACTTCGAATACAGCAACGTATTCCAGGTCCTTGCCCGCTTCCAGGGTTTTAGGTTCGATCGAAGGCGAACCAGCCGGGTTCAGCTTCTGCTCGACGACAGCTTCGTAGAAGGAAGACTGGATCACGTCGCCCACGGCTTCTTGACGCGCATCAGCCCCGAAACGCTGACGGATCACGCTCATTGGCACTTTGCCTGGACGGAAGCCAGCGATCTTGGCCTTTTGGGCAGTCTGCTGCAGACGCTTGTTGACCTGAGTCTCGATGCGCTCAGCCGGCACGGTGATGCTCATGCGGCGCTCAAGAGCAGAAGTATTTTCAACAGAAACTTGCATGGATATTCCTCGTTGCACAGACGTTAGCCGGCCGTTTCCGACCCCAGAATCAAGGGCATGCATTCTAGTGGGTCAAACTCAAGAAGTCACCCTACTGAAAACGGGTAAAAAAACAGCAGGCAATTTATAGGCGGGGACAAACGGTTGTGCCTCGCCCTGTTAGCAAATACAACCAATCAAGCCAGGGCTCTGCACCCACCTTCCTATATATAGAAGGAATCGGCAATCCGTCCCTGACAGCCAACCCCGCGAGGGGATCGGCGGGCAAATCGGGCATCATCGAGAAACATAAATACGACGAAGCGACCTGCCCCTGCGGCCCACAACCTGCAGCCGTCGACACTCAATCCACTGAAACAAAAAAGGCGCCAGACTGTTAAATCTGGCGCCTTTCTGAATATGGGGTGGACGATGGGGATCGAACCCACGACAACGGGAGTCACAATCCCGTGCTCTACCAACTGAGCTACGCCCACCATATTGCGTGACAAAGAAGCCAAACAACTTCTTTGTTGAACCTCAATCACGCCAAGCGGCATGAGTGAAGCTTTATTTGGTGCGGATGAAGAGACTCGAACTCTTACGCCTCGCGGCGCTGGAACCTAAATCCAGTGTGTCTACCAATTCCACCACATCCGCGGGTTGAAGCTGTTAAAGCAAAGGCGCCAGATTATTAATCTGGCGCCTTTCGAAATATGGGGTGGACGATGGGGATCGAACCCACGACAACGGGAGTCACAATCCCGTGCTCTACCAACTGAGCTACGCCCACCATATCGCGCTACTTGTGCCAATGCTGCCTAATGGCGCACCCGGCAGGACTCGAACCTGCGACCATCCGCTTAGAAGGCGGATGCTCTATCCAGCTGAGCTACGGGCGCCTTGTTAATCTGTACCCTTGAAGGACTACAAACTAAGTGCTTTTCAGTCTTGCGAAACCGTAACTCCGCTCGACCTTCTTAACCAGTGCTAGGCTGTGCCCGACAAGTGCGACGAATAGTATAGAGCCCCCTGAAGGTCGTCAAATCCTTTTTGAAAAAAATTCATTTAATTAAAGGAGTTAGGGGAATTTGCAGACCAAGCGCCTTTGCCCTCACCTCATGACATGCGAGAATGCGCTCTCTTTTTTTCCCCTCTCGATGGTTAATCACGCGCAATGACTGCACAACTAATCGACGGCAAATCGATCGCCGCCAGCCTGCGCCAGCAGATCGCCCAACGAGTCGCCGAGCGTCGCCAGCAAGGCCTGCGCACGCCCGGCCTCGCGGTGATCCTGGTCGGCAGCGATCCTGCCTCTCAGGTTTATGTCTCGCACAAGCGTAAAGACTGTGAAGAGGTCGGCTTCCTATCCCAAGCCTATGACCTGCCTGCCGACACCACTCAAGCAGCACTGACCGATCTGATCGATCGCCTGAACGACGACCCGGCAATCGACGGCGTTCTGCTTCAGCTGCCTCTACCTGAACACCTGGATGCCTCCAAATTGCTGGAGCGCATTCGTCCCGACAAGGACGTCGACGGTTTCCACCCTTATAACGTCGGTCGTCTGGCCCAGCGCATTCCGCTGCTGCGCCCGTGCACGC
Organism: Pseudomonas sp. P1_A1; assembly: GCF_056406935.1. Taxonomy (NCBI): domain Bacteria; kingdom Pseudomonadati; phylum Pseudomonadota; class Gammaproteobacteria; order Pseudomonadales; family Pseudomonadaceae; genus Pseudomonas; species Pseudomonas sp. P1_A1. Next base: position 443,164 of record NZ_JBFTZE010000001.1, read on the forward strand.
CCAAAGGCATCATGACGCTGCTGGAAAGCACCGGCGTCAATCTTTACGGGATGGACGCAGTCATTGTCGGGGCTTCCAACATTGTTGGTCGTCCGATGGCGATGGAACTGCTGCTGGCCGGGTGCACCGTGACTGTCACCCACCGCTTCACCAAGGATCTGGCCGGCCACGTCGGTCGCGCCGATCTGGTAGTGGTTGCCGCCGGCAAGCCGGGCCTGGTCAAAGGTGAGTGGATCAAGGAAGGCGCGATCGTGATCGACGTCGGCATCAACCGTCAGGAAGACGGCAAACTGGTCGGCGACGTGACTTACGAATCCGCCCTGGCCCGTGCCGGCTGGATCACTCCGGTACCGGGCGGCGTCGGCCCGATGACCCGCGCCTGCCTGCTGGAAAACACGTTGTACGCCGCCGAAACACTGCACAGCTGAGTTCACTCTCACCCTGCTGCACCCAAAAGTACCCCGCCCATCGCGGGGTTCTTTTTGCCTGTAGCAAACAGCTCGCTCACAGAGGTCGGACAACTGCAAAGCAAAACAGTAAAGAAAGAGTTACAGCATTAAATATTCTTCACTTTTACCCCCCGTCTTACAGGCGCCTATGGCTTTCCTGGCACATACTCCTAAAATGCGTCGTTTTTAAGAAACAGCCCGTTACAGAACGGCATATCCACCCTTTATGAGTCTGCCAGCGTGAAAATCCGTCTTTCCATCCTGAGCCTAGTTTTTGCAGTTACAGGGACTTTCATCACGCCAACGGTCAACGCCGCTGAAACCACCGCGGCACCACGAGACAATTCACAACTGAAGATCGCGTCCGGCAGCGCTTTGCTGATGGATCTGCAAACCAACAAAGTCATCTATGCCAGCAATCCTGACGTCGTCGTACCCATCGCGTCTGTCAGCAAACTGATGACCGGCCTGGTGGTCGTAGAAGCGCGGCAGAACATGGACGAATATATTCCCGTCAACATCAGCGACACCCCGGAAATGAAAGGCGTGTTCTCCCGAGTCAAACTCCAAAGCGAATTGACGCGCCGCGAGATGCTGCTGATCGCCCTGATGTCATCGGAAAACCGTGCCGCCGCAACCTTGGCGCATCACTATCCGGGCGGTTACGTCGCATTCATTGCCGCCATGAACGCCAAAGCCAAGGCGCTGGGCATGACCAGCACCCACTTCGTCGAACCGACGGGCCTGTCCCCCCGCAATGTGTCCACCGCCCGCGACCTGAGCAAACTGCTGATCGCCGCGCACAAGTACCCGCTCTTGACCGAGCTGAGCACGACCAAGGAAAAAACCGTTACATTCCGTAAACCCAACTACAGCCTGGGTTTCCACAATACCGACCACTTGATCAACAAGCCGAACTGGGACATCAAACTGACGAAAACCGGGTTTACCAACCAGGCCGGTCACTGCCTGGTGCTGGTGACCAGCATGGGCAACCGTCCGGTTGCGCTGGTGATTCTCGATGCCTTCGGCAAGTACACGCACTTTGCCGATGCGACCCGGATTCGTAGCTGGGTTGAAACCGGCAAGAGCACCAACGTGCCGTCCGTCGCCCTGCAATACAAGTCAGACAAGAACCTCAAGCATCGCCAGAGCGGTGTGATTGAAGCCTCAAAATAAGGTCGAAACATCCGTAAATGAAAAGCCCCGAATATTCGGGGCTTTTTTTGTCCGGCGGTCAATCATTGGGCAACGGCATCTGATCGTCATCCGGAATGCCATCCCCGGCACTCGGGTCTCGCCAGCCCTGCGGATGCTTCGTCGGCACCACGGTCGGCCTGGCCAAGGGATCCCTTAGCGGGCTGTCCGGATCCATCACCGGGTCCAGGTCCGCCTCGGGGGTTGTTGGAACGCTTTCGGGAGGGTCCGAATGTTTGTCGTCGAAGCTCGAATCGGTAGACATATGCACCTCTGACTAAGACTTGGGTTTCAGATTACCGAGCGGGTCGTAAGGCTTTGCCGGTGTCTTCTTGCCCTCTTCACCCGGTTTTATATCTTTGGGTGCCCTGGCAGGTCCGATGGGGTCGACCTGAGGATCGGCAACGTCTGGAGAGTCGGGGTCGAACCCCAACTCATTATCGGACGAATGCTCGGACGAGTGTGGGCCGACGGGGGTATTGGATTGAGCCATGGACGCCTCCTGGTCACGGCCCGGCGAGAAACCCGGGCCCTTTACATCAGAGGCGAACAACGCCGAGTAGTGCCCGGCGGATGACAAACGGAAACTACTGCGCGCTCAGCGCCTTCTTCGCCCTGGCTGCCGCTTGCTCCTGACCTGACTGGGCAAGATCGTTCGCCGCTTTCAGCCAGCGCTGCTGATCGACGTTGGCCGGAATCTGGTCCGGCTTCTGGATCAAAACGGCCCAACCGCCTGCATTCTCGAGCGCCGACTCAAAGGCGCTGAACCCCATCAGCAACCGACGATCCATCCCGGTGCGCAGCAACACGGTCTGCTTCTGACGGTTGTAACCGGCAAGAATGGCGTATCGCGGCCCGGCCCAGAATGCCGAGCCTTCAGTAATGCGTACCATCACCGGATAACCGGCCGCGACCTGGGTCAGCAGTGCCGGTAATTGGCTGTCGAGGGGATAGACCACCATTCCGTATTCGCGGGCGAGGTTTTGCATGTTCTGCTGCAACCGGTCTTCGGCACCCGGTAAATTCAGGGGCTTTTCGAGCAGCCCCGGAGTTATCACGATGTCCTGTTGGGACAACAGGCTGGCCAGCACTTGAGGCCCGCTTTGATAACTTTGCCCGCGGTAGAACGTACCGCTGAGTTCGACACGCTCCGGCAGACGCTTGATCTCAGGCGCTACGCTCCCCGCGCAACCAGCCAGGCCGGCAACGCAGCCAATGATCAGTGCCAAAGATCGAATTCGAGAAAATACCCGCACCATCATCACTCTCTTGTTCAGACGCCAGGCGATCACGCAGCCGGCTTGGCCGTCGATAATAGGATGCCGCGCGACAGCGGTATAGCCTTAACCGGCAGTTGTTTGCCTCCGATAGAGCGAACGGGTTGATGACAGGCGACCTTTGGTCAATAGCCTGAAACACAGCAACGGCTAGACTGTCCTTTACCAAGGAAGAGCGCGCGCCCGCTGCAGGGCAAAGAGGAGGCACTGATGAGCCTGACAATGACCATTGTGATGTTGATTTCCGGCTGGCTGGCAGTGGCCGCCGCCATGTTGTGGGGCGTTTTGCGCATTACCCGTCGGCACCATCACCACCCAGTTCAACCGGCGGCCGTGGCCAAAACCGATAAACCGGCTACACACCCCATCACCGCGCACTGACTGGCGCCTTTCAGTCGTACAAACAAAAAACGGCCGCCTGGACTCTCGCGAGTGCAGGCGGCCGTTTCGTTTATCGGCGATTAAGCTTCTGCGGCGACGCGCCGCTGTTTGGCCCGCCGCGACAGCATGTTCAAGCCTTCGATCGTCGCCGAGAACGCCATGGCCGCGTAGACATAGCCTTTCGGTACGTGGGCGCCGAAACCTTCGGCGATCAGCGTCATGCCGATCATGATCAGGAAGCCCAGCGCCAGCATCACCACCGTCGGGTTGTCGTTGATGAACTTGGCCAGCGGGTCAGCAGCCAGCAACATCACCAGAACCGACACCACCACCGCGATGATCATGATCGGCAAATGCTCGGTCATGCCGACAGCGGTAATGATGCTGTCGATGGAGAACACCATGTCCAGCATCAGGATCTGACCGATTGCGGCGGCAAAGCCCAGGGTCACGGTCGAGGTGGCCGACGTCGGATCTTCCGGCGACGGGTCCATGCTGTGATGAATCTCGGTGGTCGCCTTCCACAACAGGAACAGGCCGCCGGCGATCAGGATCATGTCTTTCCAGGAGAACGCGTGGCCGAGAATGTCGATCACCGGTTCAGTCAACTGGACGATGAACGCGATGGTGCTCAACAGCGCCAGGCGCAGGATCAACGCCATGCCGATACCAACGCGCCGCGCCTTCTGGCGATGCTGTTCGGGAAGCTTATTGGTAAGGATCGAGATGAAGATCAGGTTATCGATGCCGAGCACGATTTCCATCACCACCAACGTGGCCAGGGCGACCCAGGCGGTGGGGCTTGCAGCAAGTTCTAAAAGGTATTCCATGGGTCAGTCCTGACTCGTTGCAGACGGTTTAGATTTCCTGGGACGAAGAGTCGGTTTTGCCCGTCTCTTTGGCCGGTTGGTCTTTCTTGCTGATCAGGCCACTCGTGGCCTCGCTCAACGCTTGTTCGGCAGCTTTGTGGGTATCGTCAATCGCCTGTTTGGCGCTTTCGGCAGCCTTGCCCATCAATTGCTGAGCACTTTTCTCGGCCTGGTCGCAACCAGCCAACACCAGTAAAGAGGTGATCAGCAGCGCGGTGGTTTTAAGCTTCATGATGCTTTCCTCGATAGAACAGACAGAACCCGAAAGGCGATCCGTCGATAGCGAGGCAGTCTAAAGAGGCAAACACTTCAGGAAAATTCGTATTTTCAGCGGTTATACTTCGGTTTTTACGAATCCATAGCAAAACACACGCTACGGGGAACATGAATGCTGAATTATCGACAGCTGCATTATTTCTGGGTGGTGGCCAAGACTGGCAGCATCGTGCGCGCCTGCGAGCAGTTGAACCTGACGCCACAGACCATCAGCGGGCAGATTTCCCTGCTCGAACAAACCTATGGCATCGAATTGTTTCGCCGGGTCGGTCGGCAGCTGGAACTCACCGAAGCCGGGCGTCAGACCCTGCCCTACGCCGAGCAGATGTTTCAACTCGGGGGCGAGCTGGAGCTGATGCTGCGGGCGCAGCCCAATGAGCAACAGATTCTGTTTCGGGTGGGCGTCGCCGATGTGGTGCCCAAATCCATCGTCTATCGCCTGATCGCGCCGACCATGGAGTTGAGCGAGCCGCTACGCATCACCTGCCGCGAAGACAAACTGGAACGATTGCTCGCCGACCTGGCGATTCAACGCCTCGACCTGGTGATTTCCGACAGCCCGATGCCCTCGCATCTGGACATCAAGGGCTACAGCCAGAAGCTCGGTGAATGCGGTATCAGCTTCTTCGCCACCGCTGAACTGACGGCACGATACGGCCAGGATTTCCCCCGCAGCCTGCACGGCGCCCCGTTGTTGATTCCCGGGCCGGAAACCGTGGTGCGCAGTCGCTTGCAACGCTGGTTTGCCGAACAGCAGATTCAGCCGCGAATCGTCGGCGAGTTCGACGACAGCGCTTTGATGCAGGCCTTCGGCCAATCCGGCAGCGGGATTTTCATCGGCCCGAGCGTGATCGCCGACGAGGTGAAACGCCAATGCGGCGTGGAGTTGATCGGCCAGACCGACACGGTGCGCGAGTCGTTCTACGCCATCTCGGTGGAACGCAAGGTCAAGCACCCCGGCATTGTCGCCATTACCGAAGGTGCCCGACGCGAGCTGTTCACCGAAACGTGAAGCCTCAGGCGCAGATTTCTCGGGGCTTGAAAGTCATCAGCGCCATGGCCAGGAGAATCGAAATCAGGATAAAACCGGCGGCGGCGAAACCCAGTCCGCCCAGGCCCACACTGTCGATCACCCGGCCGCCGACCATCGCGCCCAGGCCGATCCCAAGGTTGGCCCCGGCAATGTTCAGCGACGCAGCAAAGGCCGGCGCTTCAGGCGCAGCCTTCATCAAACGCACATGACTGACCAGGAACAACGCCGCCTGGGTCACGCCCCAAATCCCCATCGCCGCCGCCAGCCCCAGCGGCGAATGAATGTTCGGCACCAGCGTCACCATGCCGGCAATCATGAACGCGCAAAACGTTACAGAAGCAATCAGCGGGTGACGATCCACCGCGCGGCCGCCCAGCGAGTTGCCGATCAGCCCGACCGCACCGAAGCCCATCAGGCACCAGCCGACCACGGTGCCGTTGAAACCGGCGAGGCGCTCAAGAATGTCGGCCAGATAGGTGTAGGCAGTGAACATGCCGCTGAACACCAGAATCGACAGCAGTACGTGCCCCAGCATCAGTGGGCTGCGCAGAATCTTGAACTGTGAACGGAAGCTCACCTGATGCTGGTGCAGACTGGTTTTCGGCAGGTAGATAAACAACAGCAGCGCCTTGGCAAACGCGATCACCGCCAGAATGCCGAAAGCACTGCGCCAGCCGAACGCATCGGAAATCAACGTGCCGACCGGAATGCCGAATACGGTGGCGCAGACGATGCCGAAACCGATCTTGGCAATCGCACGTCCGGCGTAGTCCGGGCCGACGATGTCCACCGCGGTTTCACTGGCCAACGCCCAGAACACCGGCAACCCCAGCGCCGGAATCAACCGGGCAATGGCCATCACCCAGATGTTTGGCGCCAGCACCGCCAGTGTGTTGGCCAGGCCGAACATGATCAGCACGCTGATGAACAGTTTGCGCCGCTCAAACCTTGCGAAGTACGCCGTCAGGAACGGCCCGAACGCGGCCACGGTGAACGCGAACAGGGTCACCAGCAAACCCGCTTGAGGGATGCTGACGTCCAGGTCACGGGCGATTGCCGGCAACAGGCCGACGATGATGAATTCCGTGGTCAGCACCGTGAAACCGGCGGCGGACAACAGAAGAATGGGCAACAGCATGTAGAACTCCAGGAAAACGACGACACCAGCGATAGCCCGAAGGCCCACTGGCAGAACTAGAAAATGAGGATGGCGAAGCTTAACAGAGTGTTTCCAAACGAGGTTGCACGAACCTGCAAATCGCGTTGAACAATCGGGTGGCAGATCGTCACAGGTCTGAAGGATCACGGCTACGCTGTGATAAAGTTCGCGACCCTGCGGTACTTACACCTTGCTCATCGGCCATTGACTGGCATTGATGTGGCGACCTTCTTCGGTTCCCTCCATGTGGCCTGCCCGGCTTTTTGCTGCATGAGCCAAGGAACCCTGCACCCTAATAAAATCAGAGATACCGTTATGACCGCTTCATCCCCTTCTCTTTTGCAACGCCTGAAACGCAGCAGCCTGGTCACGCAAATCATCATCGGCCTGATCGCCGGGATTGCCCTGGCCCTGTTCGCGCCTGAGGTGGCGAAGTCCACCGCCTTCATTGGCAAAGTATTCGTGTCGGCGCTCAAGGCTGTCGCGCCGATCCTGGTGTTCGTGCTGGTCATGGCCTCGATTGCCAACCATAAGCACGGCCAGGAAACCCACATCCGGCCCATTCTGTTTCTGTACCTGCTGGGCACCTTCGCCGCGGCCGTGGTGGCGGTGATCGCCAGTACGTTGTTTCCGTCGAGCCTGGTGCTGTCGACCCAGGACGTCGCGGTTACTGCCCCGGGCGGCATCAGCGAGGTACTGCAAAGCCTGGCACTGAGCGTGGTGGATAACCCGGTCAGCGCACTGATGAACGCCAACTTCATCGGCATTCTGGCGTGGGCGATCGGCATGGGCATTGCGATTCGCCATGCCGGCGAGACGACGCGCGAAGTGCTTGGCGACCTGTCCAATGGCGTGACCGTGATCGTGCGCCTGGTGATTCGCTTTGCGCCACTGGGGATCTTCGGCCTGGTGGCTTCGACTCTGGCCACTTCCGGTTTCGGCGCATTGATCGGCTATATGCACCTGCTGGCGGTGCTGCTGGGCTGCATGCTGTTCGTCGCGTTGGTGATGAACCCGGTCATCGTGTTCTGGAAACTGCGCCGCAACCCGTATCCGCTGGTACTCACCTGCCTGCGCGAGAGCGGTATCACCGCCTTCTTCACCCGCAGCTCGGCGGCGAACATTCCGGTCAACCTGGAGTTGAGCAAACGTCTGGGCCTGCACGAAGACACCTATTCGGTGTCGATCCCCCTCGGCGCGACGATCAACATGGCCGGCGCGGCGATCACCATCACTGTGCTGACCCTGGCCGCCGTGCACACCTTGGGCATCGCCGTGGATATTCCGACGGCCATTCTGCTCAGCGTCGTCGCGGCAATTTGTGCCTGTGGCGCCTCGGGCGTGGCGGGCGGTTCGTTGCTGCTGATTCCACTGGCGTGCAGCCTGTTCGGCATCCCGAGCGAAATCGCCATGCAGGTGGTGGCGGTCGGCTTCATCATCGGTGTGTTGCAGGACTCGGCGGAAACCGCGCTGAACTCCTCCACCGACGTGCTGTTCACCGCGGCGGCTTGCCAGGGTGAAGAGTTGAAGGTGCAGCGTTTGGCGTAAAACGCACCGACAAAAACGAAAAAGCCCGCCAAGGCTTACACCTTGGCGGGCTTTTTTGTACCTGGGTGGTTTAGAACGCGCCCATGTAATCGCGCTTGCCCACTTCCACACCGTTGTGACGCAGCAGCGCGTAGGCGGTGGTGACGTGGAAGAAGAACTGCGGCAGACCGTAGCTCAGCAGGTAAGCCTGGCCAGTGAAGCGCTTCTCTTTAGGGGTGCCAGGACGGGTCACGATTTCGATGCCTTCCTTGCCGTTGATCTGCTCGGGTTTGATCTCGCCGATGAAGGCCAGGACCTTGGCGATCAACGCTTGCAGTTCAGCGAAGGTGGTTTCGGTGTCGTCGTATTTCGGCAGTTCGACTTCAGCCAGACGCGCCGAAACGCCTTTGGCGAAATCAACGGCGATCTGCACCTGACGCACCAGCGGGAACATGTCCGGGTACAGACGGGCCTGCAGGAACGCGTTCGGGTCGATGTTTTTTGCAGTGGCGTGGGCTTCGGCCTTGCTCAGGTTGTTGCTCAAAGCGTTGAGCATTTGCTGGAAAACCGGAACGGAAGCGGCGTACAGGGAAATAGTCATGGCAGTCTCGTGTGGTGACAGGAGTAAAAAACGTGGAGCGATTATAGCCATGCCGGCGCGCCCTGCGACTTGTCTTTTATCCAGCAAGGATTAGGCTAGGCGGCTCGACTGCCTAGGGAAAAGCGCGATGAGCACTGAACAAGAGACGACCTTCGACGAACCGCGGCTCAACAGCACGGAAATCCGCATTCTGGGCTCGTTGATCGAAAAACAGGCCACCAGCCCGGAAACCTATCCGCTGACCCTCAATGCCCTGGTGATTGCCTGCAACCAGAAAACCAGCCGCGAACCGGTGATGAACCTCAGCCAGGGCCAGGTTGGCCAGAGCCTGCGCGCCCTTGAAGGTCGCGGCTTCACCCGGCTGGTGATGGGCAGCCGTGCCGACCGCTGGGAACATCGGGTCGACAAGGCGCTGGAACTGGTGCCGGCCCAGGTGATTCTGACGGGGCTGTTGTTCCTGCGCGGTCCGCAGACGGTCAACGAACTGCTGACCCGCAGCGGCCGCATGCATGACTTCGAAGATGCCGAACAAGTGGTGCATCAACTGGAGCGCTTGATCGCCCGAGGCCTGGCGCTGTTGATCCCGCGCCAGGCCGGCCAACGCGAAGACCGTTACATGCATGCGCTGGGCGATCCGGCGGATATCGAAGCGATCCTCGCGGCCCGTCAGAACCCGGTGGAACGTGGCACCGGTGGCGGTGTGTCGGTTGAGCGAATCGAAGAGCTTGAAGCGCGGATTGCGGCGCTGGAAGAACGCCTGGCGCGCCTCGAATAACCCTTCCCGATGTACCGAGTTCCCCGTGGCGAGGGAGCTTGCTCCCTCACCACAGGTCCAACCGATAATCGGAATTCAGCTCCGGGCAAACGCCACGGCTTTCTGAAACTGCTCATCGGTCGGTCGCACGCCGGTGTACAACACGAACTGTTCCAGCGCCTGGATGGCAATCACTTCCAGCCCGGTGATCACCCGTTTGCCTTCGGCACGAGCACGCACGATCAGCGGTGTTTCCGAGGGGATCGCCACCACATCGAAGACCGTTTCGGCGGCAGCGATGGCGTCAGGGGCGAACGCCAGTTGATCGGCTTCCGGGCCGCCGGTCATGCCGATCGGCGTGACGTTGATCAGCATCTGCGGGCGTTGAGCGCCCAGTTCCGCCTGCCATTGGTAGCCCAGCGATTCGGCCAGGGCACGCCCGGCGCGCTCGTTGCGGGCCACGATCAGCCCGTTGTTGTAGCCGCCATCGCGCAAGGCGCTGGCCACGGCCTTGGCCATGCCGCCGCTGCCGCGCAACGCAAAGGTCGACTCCTTGGGCACCTGATGGGATTCAAGCAACTGGGCGATGGCAATGTAGTCGGTGTTGTAGGCCTTGAGGTGGCCGTTGGTGTTGACGATAGTATTGATCGATTGGATAGCCTCAGCCGATGCATCCAGCTCATCGACCAGCGCGATACAGGCTTCCTTGAACGGCATCGATACGCCGCACCCCCGAATGCCCAATGCCCGGATGCCGCTGACAGCGCCCGTCAGGTCCTGGCTGCTGAAGGCCTTATAGTAAAAATTCAGCCCCAGTTGTTCGTACAGATGATTGTGAAACCGCAGGCCGAAATTACCGGGGCGCCCCGAGAGTGACATGCACAACTGGGTGTCTTTGTTGGGGTTCATCTGCATCCGAATCTCCTTCAGTAGCACTTTCAGATGGACGGAATTAACAATTCCACCCGATTGTGGTCGATCATAAGGGTATGTCTGTACCAGACAGCACCGTAAAGAAACCGGTACAGACCTTACACAAAATTTACCCAACGGCTGTGCTGATTTTCAAAAAATCGCTGTCTTAGAAGTATCCCCGCGACAACTTGTGTCTATTGCAGACGCAAGCGCCGGGTCGAAGAACCGAGGACTTATCATGATCCGTAAAATCCCCACAGTAGCCTTGCTGATCGGTGCTCTCGCTATCGCAGGGCAGGCAGAAGCAGGTGGTCGTGGCTGGGAAGGTCCGGCTGTGTTTGGTGCGATCGTCGGCTCGGCAATCATCGGCTCGGCAATCATTGGTCGCGACCGGCCGGTGTATGTAGAACAGCCGGTTTACGTTCAACCTCAACCGGTATATGTACAGCCACCGCCTGTCTACTACCAGCCGGCGCCGGTCTATGTGCAACAACCGATGTACTACCGCCCGGCACCGATTTATTACGGTCCACCACGCGGCTACTATGGCCCACCGCGCGGCTATTACGGCCCTCCCCATGGTTATTACCGTGGCGACCGCTGGTAACTGACTCATCAGGCCCCGCCTCAACAGCGGGGCCTTTTTTGTGGCCGCTGGGCGGGCGAAGTCTGAATAAATCTCGCCAAGGTCGCTGTCGGGACAGTACCGACCGATAAAGTCAGTCATATTTATGTCATGACAGGCCCGCAAGCTTGGATCTGTCCGTAAACAACAGGTTGATAAAAACAAGGACGACCTCATGCCCACACAAAACCCGCACCGTATTGTCGGCTTGTGCACTTCCAGCAAGGTGTACAACGCACTGACCGAGCTCAAACACCTGGAAGGCCATCGCAGCGCCAAGTTTCTCTCGCTGCTGGCGCAAAACCTGGTGCGCAAAGGCCTGCTCAATGAGCAGGAAGTCATGCATATGCTCGATCAAGTAGTGGAATGACCGCTGCAACACTCACTGGCATCAATGACGACTATCGAAAGCGTTGATTGTCCGTCCAAGCGTCCGATCCGTAAGGTAACCCCATAGATTGATGGAGGTACTTATGGCTCAGGTTCAGATTATGTCCGTTATCGGCAGCGCCGTTCCCGCACCGCTCAGAGCGCTGGGATTGCTCGCCTGTTGGTATCTGGTGCAGGACGGCGAACCGATCAGCGGTCCGCTCACCTCACTTCCCGACGCCCAGGCTCTATCGCAACGTATCGGTTCAGGCCAGCTCAGCGCTTAAGGCAGCTGAACATGCGGTTTGGTTTCGATGAAGATTGCCCAGCTAGACATGAACAACGCGGCGATCAAAGGCCCGATGACAAAGCCATTGAGCCCGAAAATCGCCAGGCCGCCGAGGGTTGAGATGAGAATCAGATAGTCCGGCATCTTCGTATCCTTACCCACCAGGATCGGTCGCAGGACATTGTCCACCAACCCGATCACGAACACCCCGAACAAGGCGAGTACCGTGCCCTGCCAGATCGCACCGCTGAGCAGAAAATACGCGGCCACCGGCGCCCAGACAATCCCCGCCCCCACCGCTGGCAACAGTGACAGACACGCCATCAGCACCGCCCAAAGCAATACGCTCGGGATATCCAGAAACCAGAAAATCAAACCGCCTAATGCGCCTTGCGTGATCGCTACTAGCAAGTTGCCTTTTATCGTCGCCCGCACCACATGATTGAACTTGAGTTGCAAACGGCGTTTCTGGTTGTCCTCCAGCGGTATGGCGGCGCGTATTTTGCGCGCCAGTTCGGCCCCGTCGCGCAGAAAGAAGAACAACAGATAGAGCATGATGAAAAAGCTCACCACGAATTCGAAAGTGCCCTGGCCAAAACTGTAAGCCTGAGTAGCAAAAAACTGGCCGCCCTGCATCGCACTCTTGATGATTTTCTCCCGTAGACCACTCAACTCGCCCATGCCGAAACGATCGAGCAAGTGCTGGAAGTACGGTGGCAGGCTGTGTTTGAACTGCACCACATGACCGGCGACGTCCAATTCGCCGCTTTCGATGCTTTTGTATATCGACGCGCCTTCTTGAACCAGAAAGGCACCGACGATGGTCACCGGCAGGATCGCGATCACCAGACAGATACTTAGCGTGCACAGCGCCGTCAGGTTGCGTTGCCAGCCGAACTTCAGCTGCAACCGACGTTGCAAGGGCGCAAACAGAATGCCGAGGATGGCCGCCCAGAACACCGCGCCGTAGAACGGCAGCAAAATCCAGAGAAACGCGACGGTCACCAGCGCCAGCAAGACCATCAGCGACTTGTTTTGTAGTGTCGTTTCGTTCATGTCCGATCCGTTCATGTCCTATCCATGTCAGTGCGCAAGGGTGCTAATTCGCGTCTCTTGTGTTTAGTCCGCCACGGTTGGCGCGAGTGCCATCTGTTTGTTGGTCAAGCATAGATCCAGATCAATAAACCCCGCGGGCAAGCCGCTTACCCTTGCCGGCTTTTGCGATCGACACTGCCATGACCTGCGCCATGACACTCATACCCCCGGAACTGCTCGCCCCTGCCGGCACCTTGAAAAACATGCGTTATGCCTTCGCCTACGGCGCCGATGCGGTGTACGCCGGCCAGCCGCGCTACAGCCTGCGCGTGCGCAACAACGAATTCGATCACGCCAACCTCGCGCTCGGCATCAGCGAGGCCCAGGCTCAAGGCAAGCGCTTTTATGTGGTGGTGAACATCGCCCCGCACAACGCCAAGCTGAAAACGTTCCTCAAGGACCTGGAACCGGTGATCGGCATGGCGCCGGACGCGTTGATCATGTCCGACCCCGGCCTGATCATGCTGGTGCGCCGACACTTCCCGCAGATGCCGATCCACCTGTCGGTGCAGGCCAACACGGTGAACTGGGCCAGCGTCGAGTTCTGGCAGCAACAGGGCTTGAGCCGGATCATCCTGTCCCGCGAACTGTCGCTGGAAGAAATCGCCGAAATCCGCCAGCACGTCCCGGCGATGGAGCTGGAAGTGTTTGTGCACGGCGCGTTGTGCATGGCCTATTCCGGGCGCTGCCTGTTGTCGGGCTACATGAACAAGCGTGACGCCAATCAGGGCAGCTGCACCAACGCCTGTCGCTGGAAATACTCGGCGACACCGGCCAGCGAAAATCTGCTCGGTGACATCGTCCAGCACTACTCTCCCGAACCGACCCTGGGCCTCGGCACGCCGACCGATCAGGTGTTCCTGTTGCAAGAGGCCAATCGCCCAGGCGAACTGATGCCGGCCTTCGAGGATGAGCACGGCACCTACATCATGAACGCCAAGGACCTGCGCGCCGTCCAGCACGTCGAGCGCCTGACGCAGATGGGCGTGCACTCACTGAAAATCGAAGGCCGGACCAAATCGCATTTCTATTGCGCGCGCACCACCCAGGTTTACCGCCGCGCGATCGATGATGCGGTGGCTGGCCGGGTGTTCGATCGCAGCTTGATGACTGATCTGGAGTCCCTGGCGCAGCGCGGCTACACCGAAGGTTTTCTGCGCCGGCACGTGCATGACGAATACCAGAACTACCAGAACGGCAGCTCGGTTTCAGAGCGCCAACAGTTCGTTGGGGAGTTGACCGGCGAACGCCGTGACCGGCTGGCCGAGGTGCGGGTGAAAAATCGTTTTGGCCTGGGCGATCACATGGAACTGATGACGCCCAAGGGCAATTTCCACTTCGACCTGCATCAACTGCGGAACGTCAAAGGCGAGGCGATTGAAGTGGCGCCCGGGGACGGGCACACAGTGTATTTGCCAATACCGGACGCGGTGGATTTGCGTTATGGATTGCTGATGCGCGATGTTGGTGTGAGCTGAAAATCATCGAGCCCGCCCCCACAGGTCACTGACGAATCAGCTGCCGCCCGCCGAAAAGCGGTCGCGGCTGTTGGTCAGGTGCAACCACATCGCCGCCCGCGCAGCATCCGGATCCTGGCGCTTGATGGCGTTGAGAATCGCCTCGTGTTCAAGGTTGGCCAGTTGCCCCAGCTTGCTCAAGTCCGCTGACCCGCGCTCGGCGGCATTGACGCGGGTGCGGGGAATCATCGCATTGCCCAAGTGCTGCATGATCTCTGTGAAGCATACATTGCCGGTGGCTTCGGCGATCAGCAGGTGGAAACGTTTGTCGGCCTCGACGCAGCTGTCGTTGTTGGCCAGCAAACTTTGATAGTCATCCAGCGCTTCACGCATCTGCGCCAATTGCTGATCGGTACGACGCACCGCGGCCAGCGCGGCGGCCTGGGTTTCCAGGCCCATGCGCAACTCCAGAATGCTGCGCACGCCCAGCGCGGTATCGACATTCAGCCGCAACCCCTGCTCCGGCGCACGCTCGATGACAAAGGTGCCGATGCCGTGACGGGTTTCCACCAGACCTGAAGCCTGCAATTTCGAAATCGCCTCGCGCACCACCGTACGGCTTATCCCATACTCCTGAACAATCGAGTTCTCCGACGGCAGCTTGTCCCCCGGCAGCATCTGGCCGAGCAGAATGCTCTGGGTCAGCTTGGCCACCAGGTCATGGGCCAGGTTGTGGGCACGCTTGCGGGCGGGTGCGTCGATGTCTTCTTGCATGGTGATCATCCATAAAGCAGGGCTATCCGGATCGTAGCACCGGAATCGATTGGAATCCCCAGAAAACAGCCTCAAACTTGTATGACAACACTCAAAAAATTGACCACTCGAACACCATCACAACCCCACGCTCGACTAAAAAAAGCATAGAAACCAGCTAACAAATAGCCATTTTATTGGACCGCAGCGCTTGTCGAATCAAAAAAACCAGTTGTATGATGTCTATCAACAACGCTACACCCAGCCACACCCCGCATAAAAATAACGAGTGGGAGAAAAACAAGTGAATACATCCATACCCGGGATGAACGATGGCGCCGATTCGGTCCTGAAGTCCGCCATCTCGAAAGTAAAACGCCACGTCCTGCCGCTGTTCGTGATCATGTTCATCGTCAACTACATCGACCGTGTGAACATCGGCTTCGTCCGCGCCCACATGGAACATGACTTGGGGATTGGCGCTGCCGCCTACGGCCTCGGGGCCGGCCTGTTCTTCATCGGTTACGCGCTGTTCGAAGTACCCTCCAACATCCTCCTGCAAAAAGTCGGCGCACGAATCTGGCTGACCCGCATCATGCTGACCTGGGGCGTGGTGGCCGCCTGCATGGCGTTCATCCAGAACGAAACCCACTTCTACATCCTGCGTTTTCTGCTCGGCGTGGCTGAAGCCGGGTTCTTTCCCGGGGTAATTTATTACTTCACCCGCTGGTTGCCTGGCGTGGAGCGTGGCAAGGCGATTGCGATCTTCCTCAGCGGTTCGGCGATTGCTTCGCTGATCTCCGGCCCGCTGTCGGGGCTACTGCTGCAAATCAACGGTTTGGGCATGCACGGCTGGCAGTGGATGTACTTCATCGAGGGCATGTTCTCGGTCGGGTTGTGCGTGTTCGTCTGGTGCTGGCTGGACTCCAAACCCCACGACGCCAAATGGCTGACCCTGGCTGAACAGGACGCGCTGGTCAAAGCCATCGATGACGAACAACTGGCCCGCGAAGCCGCGACGCCGATCAAACCGTCGCTGGGCACACTGCTCAAGGACCGCCAGATCATCCTGTTCTGCCTGATCTACTTCTTCATTCAATTGACCATCTATGCCGCGACCTTCTGGCTGCCGAGCATCATCAAGAAAATGGGCGACTTGAGTGACATTCAGGTCGGCTTGTTCAACTCGATTCCGTGGTTGCTGTCGATCGTCGGCATGTACGCCTTCGCTTCGCTGTCGGTCAAGTGGAAACACCAGCAAGCCTGGGTCGCCGCGGCTCTGCTGATCGCTGCGGCGGGGATGTTCATGTCCACCACCGGCGGGCCGATCTTCGCCTTCGTCGCCATTTGCTTCGCCGCATTGGGCTTCAAGTCCGCCTCGTCGCTGTTCTGGCCGATTCCCCAGGCCTACCTGGATGCGCGGATCGCCGCTGGCGTGATTGCGCTGATCAACTCGGTGGGCAACCTCGGCGGCTTCGTGGCGCCGACCACCTTCGGCTTGCTGGAAGAGCACACCGGTTCGATTCAGGGTGGACTGTACGGTCTGGCCGCCACTTCGATCATCGCCGCGATCATCGTCTTCGCCGCGCGCAATAAACCGAAACCCGCACCGGCCGTTGCACTGGGCAAACCCGCGCCAAATCACGCCTGAACATTGGTTTATAGGACAAGAGCATGAACCCACAAGAAGCCGCAAAAGCCCCGATCATCACCAGCATGCAAGTAGTGCCGGTGGCCGGCCACGATGGCATGCTGCTCAATCTGAGCGGCGCCCACGGCCCGTTTTTCACCCGCAACATCGTAATCCTCAAGGACAACGCCGGTCACACCGGCGTCGGCGAAGTACCCGGTGGCGAGCGCATTCGCCAAACCCTGGAAGATGCACGCTCTCTGGTGGTCGGCAGCCCCATCGGCACCTACCAGAAGATCCTCAATCAGGTGCGCCAGACTTTCGCCGATCGCGATGCCGGCGGGCGTGGCCTGCAGACCTTCGACCTGCGCATCACCATTCATGCCGTCACTGGCCTGGAAGCGGCCCTGCTGGACTTGCTTGGCCAGCACCTGGACGTGCCGGTCGCCGCTTTGCTCGGCGAAGGCCAGCAGCGTGATGAAGTGAAGATGCTCGGCTACCTGTTTTACGTCGGTGATCGCAACGAAACCGATCTGGCCTATCGCGATGAACCGGACGCCGACAATGACTGGTTCCGCGTGCGCCACGAAAAAGCCATGAGCGCCGACGCCGTGGTGCGCCTGGCGGTCGCCGCCCACGCCCGTTATGGCTTCAAGGACTTCAAACTCAAGGGCGGCGTGTTGAGCGGCGACGAGGAAATCGAAGCGGTCACCGCCCTCGCCGAACGCTTTCCCGACGCGCGCATTACCCTCGACCCGAATGGCGCCTGGTCGCTGAAAGAAGCGATCCGCCTGTGCCGGGATCAGCATCACGTTCTGGCTTATGCCGAAGACCCCTGCGGGGCGGAAAACGGTTACTCGGGCCGTGAAGTCATGGCTGAGTTTCGTCGGGCCACGGGCCTGAAAACCGCGACCAACATGATCGCCACCGACTGGCGGGAAATGGGCCACGCGATCCAGTTGCAGTCGGTGGACATTCCCCTGGCCGACCCGCACTTCTGGACAATGCAGGGCTCGGTGCGGGTGGCGCAGATGTGCCACGAATGGGGCCTGACCTGGGGCTCGCATTCCAACAACCACTTCGATATTTCCCTGGCCATGTTCACCCACGTCGCGGCTGCCGCGCCGGGCGAGATCACGGCCATCGACACCCACTGGATCTGGCAGGACGGCCAGCGCCTGACCAAGGCCCCCCTGCAAATCGTCGACGGCTGCGTGCAAGTACCGAAAAAACCTGGCCTGGGGGTTGAGCTGGACATGGATCAACTGGCCAAGGCCCATGAGCTGTACAAAGGCATGGGGCTGGGCGCGCGGGATGACAGCGTGGCGATGCAGTTTCTGATTCCGGGATGGAAGTTCGATAACAAGCGGCCGTGCCTGGTGCGCTAAACCTCCGGAACCGCCGCTCCCACAAGGAGCGGCGTTCACACTATTTCATCTGGGCTGCTTGCAGCAGCCAGCCCCGGAACGCCGTCATCGCCGACGTTTCGGGGCGCGACTGCAAGCGGGTCAGCCAGTAGCTGCCGGTGGTGATCCCGATGGCGAACGGTTGCTCGATTGCGCCCGCCGCCAGTTGCCGGGCAAACATCAGCGGCGGCGCCAATGCCACACCTGCACCTTGCAACGCAGCCTCCATCATCGCCAGCGAGGAATCGAAGACGATGCTCCGGGGCAGCACGGCATGGGCCGAAAGACCGGTCGCCTGAAACCACTCCGGCCACTCATCCGTGCGATAGGAGCGCAACAGTGTTTGTTGCAACAGATCCTCTGGCGCCTGCAATTGCCGGGCGATCTCCGGCACACAGAGCACCGACAGAGGCGCCTCGATCAACCGCACCGCTTCAATCCCGTGCCACGCCCCCGCGCCAAAGCGGATGGCGTAATCCAGGCCTTCAGCGGCCACGTCCACCCGGTTGTTATTGGTCGACAGGCGCAAATCTATGAACGGATGTTTCTTCTGAAAATCCGCCAATCGCGGCAACAGCCAACCGACCGCGAACGTCCCCACGGCGCCCACCGTCAGCACCTCACGAAAATGCCCGCCCTCGAAACGCCCCAGGGTTTCGGCGATCCGGTCGAAGGTTTCGCGTAACACCGGCAACAGCGTTTCACCTTCGCTGGTCAGCATCAGGCCGCGAGGCAGGCGTTTGAACAAGGTCACGTTAAGCTGAGCCTCAAGGCTTTTGACCTGATGACTCACCGCCGCCTGCGTGACGCACAACTCCACGGCCGCCCGGGTGAAACTCAAATGGCGCGCCGAAGCCTCGAAAGCGCGTAGCGCATTCAGCGGCAAATGAGGTCGAATCATGCCAACCCCCAAAATTTTCTAATGGCTCATCCGAAATATCGTCGTTTGCCGGTCTTCGCCAAACTGCCTAGATTTGGCTCGCCCAACAGCGGACCGCCTTGAAAAACCGCTCGGAGTGTAGCGGTTAACACCACGAACAATCATGGACAGCGCCTCAATCATGCCTAAAAAAAATCAGAAAAAACTCATATCCTACAGTGCTTTCGCACTTCTCCTCGGTGCCAGCCACAGCTTCGCTGACGAACACATCGAAACCATCGTGAAGGCCGCCGTCGAACCGGTGATGCAGCAACAGCAGATCCCCGGCGTCGCGGTCGCGATCACCGTCAACGGCCAGCCGCATTACTTTAACTACGGCGTAGCGTCGAAAGAGAACGGCAAAGCCGTCACCGAAAACACCCTGTTCGAGATCGGTTCGGTGAGCAAAACCTTCACCGCCACCCTCGCCGCCTATGCCCAGGCGAGCGGCAAACTGTCCTTGTCGGACAACGCCAGTCAGGTGCTGCCGGCTCTGCGCGGCAGCGCGTTCGACAACATCAGCGTGCTGCAACTCGGCACCTACACCGCCGGTGGGCTGCCGCTGCAATTCCCTAGCGAGGCAGACCATCAGGACAAGATGCTCGGCTATTTCAAGCAATGGAAACCGACCTACGCCGCCGGCACTCAGCGCCTGTATTCAAACCCCAGCCTCGGGCTGTTTGGCTTTCTGGCGGCCCAGAGCATGGGGGCGCCGTTCGATGAGCTGATGGAAAAAACCTTGCTGCCGAAACTCGGCCTGAAACACAGCTACCTCAAGGTGCCGCTGGATCAGATGGAGCTTTACGCCCAGGGTTACAGCAAGGACGACAAACCTGTGCGGGTCGAGCCGGGGGCATTGGACTCCGAAGCGTACGGCGTGAAAACCAGCGCCGCGGACCTGCTTCGCTATGTTGAGGCGAACATCAATCCCGCTGCGCTGGAAAAGCCTTTGCAGCAAGCCATCGCCAGCACTCACACCGGTTATTACCGGGTTGGCGAGATGACTCAAGGGTTGGGATGGGAGCTCTACAACTACCCGGTGACGCTCGACACCTTACTGGCCGGCAACTCGTCGCAGATGGCGTTCGAGGCCCATGAAGTCCAGTGGCTGACCCCGGCACAACCTCCACGCGACACCGTGCTGATCAACAAAACCGGCTCAACCGGCGGCTTCGGCGCCTACGTCGCTTTTATCCCGGCGAAGGACATCGGCATCGTGATCCTGGCCAACAAAAACTACCCGAACCCGGAGCGAGTCAAAATTGCTCACAAAATATTGAGTGCATTGGCCGATTGATCCCAGTAACCCGGCAGCCCCTCGCCACAGGGTTGCCTCACCACAGTGGGTCACCAAGTTTCAGATTTCCGCTGGCAAACAAAATGGGCGACCTGTTGAGGTCGCCCATTGGGGTAAGCCTTCTCCGCACTACTCAGCTCAATTCAATCATCCGGCTGCTCAGCCGGCTTGGCGGGCTTCGCCGGTTTGCCTTTGGCGCCTTTCGCACCTTTGACCGGTGCGACTTCAGCCACCGGCGCTGGCACCGGTACCGTTGCTTCCTTCTCGGCCGTCGGCAGCTGGTCGACGGTATTGAATATCTCTTTCAACTCGACCGCATCCGACTGCTCAAGCTTCTTTTCGCCATCCTTGCCGATCAGGATGATTTTGCTCTTCGCCCCGGCGCCCAGCTTGAGCGAGCGGATCAACGCCATCGTCGATTGCGGGTCGAGGTCTTTGCCGTCCCGTTGGCCCACCGTGTTGATCACGGTGTACAGCACCATGTTTCGATCGGTGAAACCCTTGCGGTTGGCAGAGTCGTCCAGTGATTTTTTCAGGTTGAGCCAAACCGGGTCCACCGAACTGGGCGCGATGACAATCAGGGGTCGAGCCCGGCCCACGTCTTTAACCAGCGGGGAATCGTCATCGGCGGCGAATGAAGGACCGACGAAAGCCAACAGGGTAGCCAGGGTCAAAGACCTGATGAGCATGCGCATCTCCTTTTGATATCCACGCTCTAATGATTGCGCATCGCGGTGATCGTTCCGGGCGATGCACCGCGATTGTGTTCCGCCTTGCCCAAGCTTAGGTCAGGGCGGTCATTGCGCAACAGCCTGAGCTAATCTCATAGCTGATTCATCGTGAGGGTTTCTCCATGAGCGCTCAGCTGAACCACACCATCGTCTGGTGCCGTGACAAACAGGTTTCGGCACGCTACCTGACCGACCTCCTCGGCCTGCCCGATCCCGAGCCGTTCGGGCCGATGCTGGTGGTCAAGTTCGATAACGGGGTGTCGCTGGATTTCTACAACAACGACCCGCCCATCGCGTCCCAGCACTATGCGTTCTTGATTGGTGACGACGACTTCGATGCGGCCTTCGCTCGCCTGCAAGCGCTCAAGCAACCGTGGTGGGCCGACCCCGGTAAGCAGCGGCCCAACGAGATCAACGATTACGCCGGTGGCCGACGGGTGTATTTCGATGACCCGGACGGGCATCTACTGGAGATTTTTACTCGGGAAGCGGTATCGGATCAGAACGCCAGTTTATAGCCGATCAGCACCAGCATCGTGGCCAGGCACGGACGCAGCAGTTCGTCGGAGATGCGCCCGGTCAAATGGCTGCCCAGGTAAATCCCAGGCAACGAACCGACCAGCAAGAAGCCCAACACGTGCCAATCCATGTTGCCCATGCTCGCGTGGCCCAGGCCGGCGACCAGGGTCAGGGGCACCGCGTGGGCGATTTCGGTGCCGACCAGGCGACGAGTGGGCAGCAGCGGATACAGGATGAACAGCGCAACGGTGCCCAGGGCGCCAGCGCCGATGGAGGTCAGAGCCACCATGGTGCCGAGGACCAGACCGGTGATCACGGTCAGTACATTCAACCGGGAGCCGCTGGGGTTGTACTGGCCGCCCGCCCGTTTGTGGGCGAAGTCGAGCAAGCGCTTCTTGAAGAGAATCGCCAGCGCCGTGGCGAACAGCACGAAGCCCAGCGCCTGTTTGATGATGGCGTTCATCGCCTCGGGCGAGGTCTGCAAAGTGCTCAGGAACCACAGCGTCAGGGCCACCGCCGGCACGCTGCCGAGGGTCAGCCAGCCAGTGATCGCCCAGTCGATGTTCTTGTTCTTGCGATGAACCAGCACACCGCTGGATTTGGTAATGGCCGCGTACAGCAAGTCCGTGCCCACCGCCGTGGCCGGGTTAACGCCGAACCACAGCAGGATCGGCGTCATCAACGAACCGCCCCCGACCCCGGTCATGCCGACAATAAAGCCGACCACCAGACCTGCAACGACCAACCCGAAATTACCGAATTCCATTAATACGCCCAGAAAATCGCAGGAAATAAACCGGACGCAGCATAGCGATTTTTCTTATAACCACATATATCGATGCGGTCTATCGTTATGCCAATTCACCGATTTGAACCAGCGACCTTCCCCTCCGACATCTCACTGCACCGGCAAAAAATTCAGGAACAGCAGACTCTGGGCGTAGTTCAGGCCAATCCGTCGGTACCGCTCGTCAAGCATCTGGGTCAGCAGGTCCAGCCGCGCGACGATTTTGCCGAACTCCACGGCAAAACTCAGGTTGCTGCCCTCCTCCGAAATTTCGTTGGAGAACAGCAAGGGCTCGCCTTGCCTGTTTTGCCGCTGGCTCAAGATCCAGGTGGCTTTTTCGATGTTGCGCGCGGCATTGCTGACGAAGGTCGGGTTGAGCGCATCCGTCATGTAGAACTCCAGCCGATTGCCATGGGCCGTCACCAGCATGCTGCCAATCGCATAGATGAATGCGCCGACCCGATCGCCGAGAAACTCCGGACTCATGGCAAAGCTCAGCGCAGCGAGGTCTTTTTTGCCACCGAGGGTGGGTAGTGGCTCTTGCTGTTCGATGGCCATGCGCACTTGCTTTTCTGCGGTACCGACATCGAGGAAGCCGGATTTTTTCAGCTCCTGCGGGTTGCGCAGGTAGAGCTTGTTCATCAGCAGGTAGAGGCTTTCGAGGTTGTCGCGCATCGTCAGGGTCGCCATGCGGTCGACGCTGGTCTGGAGGAATTCCTGGGGTTTGCCATCGCGAAACTGGCTGATGACATCGTTGCCCGGCTGATGGCTGCAACCACTGGCGAGGAGCATCGACAGGCTAATCAGCAGCACGCAATGACGGCGAATGGGCAGGGCAAAACGGGGTAAAACTCGAGCCATGGGTTCTTGAACTTGGGCATGGGCCGGCGGTGGGGATCGCCGCGGGCTGGCCAAGGATAGAACCGTGAAAGCTGAAAAAGTGCAGTGCCGGTGGTCCGTAAGCGCGGATCATCGCGAAAGCGCCCTCAAATTAGTCATACTTTATAATTGCAATACTCGATGCATAAGCTATAAATCCTTCCTTGATCGCGTTAAATCACGATCATTAGTATGACTACTTCTTAAAAACAACAAAAAGGAAGGTCAACCATGCTTCAATCCCGACACCTGCTCTCCGGCCTCGGACTGTCCCTGATGATCGCCACCCTCTCCGCTCACGCCACTGGCTTGTCCAGCGAACAAAAAGCCTTCGGCAAAACCAATGACGGCACGCCCGTCGAGCAATACATTTTGCGCAACAGCCACGGCCTGCAGGCCACGGTCATTACTTACGGCGGGATTCTCCAGTCGCTGAAAGTGCCGGATAAAAACGGCAAGCTCGACGATGTGGTGCTCGGTTTCGACGACGTGCAGGGTTATCAAAGTGGCACGGCGTTTTTCGGCGCGACCATCGGCCGCTTCGGCAATCGCCTGGCCAACGGCGCCTTCGAGCTGGATGGCAAGCGCTTTCAAGTGCCGCTCAACGACGGCAGCAATTCGCTGCACGGCGGGGCTCAGGGTTTCGACAAGCGGGTGTGGAAAGCCGAACCGAGCAAGGGCAAGGATTCGGTGGGCGTGACGCTGACATACCTGTCCTCGGATGGCGAAATGGGTTTCCCCGGCAACCTGAAAACCGAGGTCACCTACAGCCTCACCGAGAACAATGAGCTGCGCATCGACTACAAGGCCAGCACCGATAAGCCCACGGTGCTCAACCTGACCAACCACAGCTATTTCAACCTGGCCGGTGCGGGTAACGGCGATGTGCTGAAGCAGTTGGCGACCTTGCACGCCACCCGTTACACGCCAGTCACCGGCAAACTGATCCCCACCGGTGAACTGGCCCCGGTCGCCGGCACGCCCATGGACTTCACTCAACCGACCGCCATCGGTCAACACATCAAGACCGATCACCCACAGTTGAAATTCGCCGAACCGAAACAAGGCGGTTTCGACTTCAACTGGGTGCTGGACGCCAAGGGTGACCTGGGCAAACTCGCCGCCGATGTCAGCGATCCGCAATCCGGCCGTCGCTTGCAGCTCTACACCACCGAACCTGGCGTACAGTTCTACACCAGCAACTTCCTCGACGGCTCGGTCAAGGGCAAGGCCGGCAAGATTTACCCGCATTGGGGTGCCTTTACTCTGGAAACCCAGCATTATCCGGACTCGCCGAACCAGCCGGCCTTCCCGTCCACGCGGCTGGATCCGGGCAAGACCTATGCCCAGACCACGGTGTTCAGGTTTTCCGTCCGGTAGATCAAAAGATCGCAGCTTTCGGCCGCTCCAGGGAGCTGGGTACACCCGTGATATCGCGGGTGTGCCCCGCCCTCGCAGGAGCTGCCGCAGGCTGCGATCTTTCATGATGACGACGGAACCACCCTGCTATTTTGCTGCCAACTGTAGTATCGATCGGGCTTCGACAAGGAGGATTCATGCGGACTCTTGAGCTGGCCGGCCGCCCTGTGCCGGTCATCGGCCAAGGCACCTGGCACATGGGAGAGGAACGCTCCCGACACACCAGGGAAGTTGCAGCGCTGCGCCTGGGTATCGAGTTGGGCATGACCCTGATCGACACCGCTGAGATGTACGCTGAAGGGGGCACCGAAGAGGTGGTGGGTGAAGCCATTACAGGCCTGCGCGACCAGGTTTTTCTGGTGAGCAAGGTCTACCCTCACAACGCCAGCAGCAGAGGCATCCCCCAGGCTTGTGAACGCAGCCTGCGGCGGTTGAATACCGATTACATCGATCTTTATCTGTTGCACTGGCGCGGCGAGTATCCCCTCGAGGAAACCGTCGAAGCCTTCGAACGCCTGCGTGAAGACGGCAAGATCGGCCGTTGGGGCGTGTCCAACTTCGACCTGGACGACCTGGATGAACTGGCCTCACCGGCCTGCGCCACCAATCAGGTGCTGTATAACCTGGAAGAACGCGGCATCGAATTCGATCTGCTGCCCTGGAGCCAACGGCAAAAGATGCCGGTGATGGCCTACTGTCCGATCGGCCAGGGCGGGCATATGCTGGCCAATCCGACGCTCAAGCAGGTTGCCGCCCGTCACCAGGCGACACCTGCGCAGATAGCGCTGGCATGGATTCTGCGTCAGAACGGAGTGATCGCCATCCCCAAAGCGGTCCACCCCGAGCATGTGCGGCTCAACGCGCAAGCGGCACAATTGCAGCTTGAAGTCGGGGATCTGGAGGCGCTGGACCACGCGTTTCGCGCGCCACAACGCAAGCAGCGACTGGCCATGGTCTGAGCCATCGCGGTTCTATCAGAGGGCATCGGCATGAGAAGTACCGATCAACTCGACGCTTTTAATTTGCCACGCTTCGTCCAGGCGCAGGATCCTGTGTTCGAGTGGGTTCAGGAGGAGCTGCGCGCCGGCCAGAAGCGCCGGCACTGGATGTGGTTCATCTTTCCGCAGTTTGCCGGGTTGGGTGACAGCGAAATGTCCCGCTACTTTGCCATTCGCTCCAGAGAAGAAGCCACGGCGTACCTGGAGCATCCGTTGCTGGGGCCTCGCTTGCGCACCTGCACGCAACTGGTGCTGGATGTTCCTCAACGCTCGATCACCAAGATTTTCGGGCACCCCGACAACCTCAAGTTTCATTCATCGATGACGCTGTTCGCCCAGGTTTCGCCAAAAGGCAGCCTGTTCCATCAGGCTCTGGATCAGTACTTTCACGGCATACCGGATGACTGGACGCTGTCGCTGCTGGACTCAAAACAGGCCCAGCTGCCCACCAATCAGCGTTGAGAAATCGTCATCCACGAACGGCAGGATGGCATCCGCCACCGGTTGCAGCTGCCGGGTGATGTAATGGTCGTAGTCGATCGGCGCGCTGCGCACTTCCAGCGGCTCGGGGCCGGCAACCGTGATCACGTAACGGATCCAGCCGCCGTTGTGATATTGCCGTGGCCGCCCCTGTTGGTCGTTGTAATCATCGGCGATCCGCGCGGCCCGCACATGGGGCGGCACGTTGCGTTGATAGTCATCGAGGGGCCGACGCAGGCGTTTGCGGTAGATCAGGCGCTCATCGAACTCACCGGCCAAGGTCTTGCGCACATAGTCACGCACGTAATCCTGATAGGGCTTGCGATTAAAGATGCGCAGATACAGCTCCTGCTGGAATTGCCGGGCCAGCGGCGACCAGTCGGTGCGCACGGTTTCCAGGCCTTTGTAGACCATCTCGTCGGTGCCATCGGCACGGGTAACCAACCCGGCATAGCGCTTCTTGCTGCCCTCCTCGGCGCCACGAATGGTCGGCATCAGAAAGCGCTTGTAGTGAGTTTCGAACTGCAATTCCAGGGCACTTTCCAACCCGTACTCCTGCTTCACATGCTCGCGCCACCATTGGTTGACGTGGTCCACCAGCGCGTGGCCGATCTGCGCCGCTTCAGCCTGACCGTGGGGGCGACGCAGCCAGACGAAGGTCGAGTCGGTGTCGCCGTAAATCACCGCGTGGCCCTGAGCTTCGATGAGTTGGCGGGTACGCAGCATGATCTCGTGACCGCGCAAGGTGATGGACGAAGCCAACCGTGTATCGAAGAAGCGGCAACCGCTGGAGCCGAGTACGCCATAGAAGGCATTCATGATGATTTTAAGGGCCTGGGACAGCGGCGCGTTGTGTTCGCGCTTGGCGATTTCGCGGCCTTCGGCGACCCGGGCGACAATGGCCGGCAGGCAATGCCGGGTCCGTGAGAAACGGGCACCGCGAAAACCCGGCACCGATTCGCTGTCGTCGGGATGCTTGAGCCCTTCGATCAAGCCCACCGGGTCGATCAGGAAGGTGCGGATGATCGACGGATAGAGGCTTTTGTAATCGAGCACCAGCACCGATTCGTACAGCCCCGGTTGCGAGTCCATGACAAAACCGCCCGGGCTGGCCTCTGGCGGTTTGCCGCCGAGGTTCGGTGCGACGAAGCCCTGGCGGTGCATCAGCGGCATATACAGGTGAGTGAAGGCCGCCACCGAACCACCGCTGCGATCCGCCGGCAAACCGGTGACGCTGGCGCGCTCCAGCAGGAAAGTCAGCAACTCGGTCTTGGCGAAGATCCGCGTCACCAGTTCGCAGTCCTTGAGGTTGTACTTGGCCAGGGCCGGTTTGTCCTCGGCGAACATGCGGTTGATTTCGTCCATGCGCTGGTACGGGTTGTCGATCGACTTGCCTTCACCCAACAGGGTTTGCGCGACGTTTTCCAGGCTGAACGAGGGGAAGCTCCAGGTCGCCGAACGCAGTGACTCGATGCCGTCGATGATCAACCGGCCGGCAGCCGAGGCGAAATAATGATTGCCGCTGCCGTGCTCGCGCCACTGCATTTCTTCGCCGCCACGCCCCAGCTTCAGCGGCACCGCCAGGCGGCGGGCATGTTCGTGCAGGACGCGCAGGTCGAACTGCACGACGTTCCAGCCGATGATGGCGTCGGGGTCGTGCCGGGCGAACCACTCATTGAGTTTTTTCAGCAGCAGGGTTCGCGAATCGCAGTATTCGAGCTGGAAATCCACCCCACTGTCATCACCATTGGGCGACCCGAGCATATACACCTGACGCTCGCCGCAGCCTTCCAGGGCGATGGAGTACAACTCGCCCTGGGCGGTGGTTTCGATGTCCAGCGACACCAGCCTGAGTGTCGGTCGGTAATCGGGGGCGGGTTTCATTTGCGCGTCGAGCAGCAGGCCGTCGGCACCGGGTGTGCCGCCGAACAAAACCGGCGCGGTGATGAACCGCTCCATCATGTAGCGTTCCGGCGGACGGATGTCGGCTTCGAACACCTCGACGCCTGATTTGCGCAGTGCGGTTTCCAGGCGCATCAGCTGGCCGTGCTGCTGGCAATACAGGCCCAGCACCGGGCGGTGCTCGAAGTCCATCAGCGCCAATGGCCGCAGCTCGACGTTCTTTTCGCCGCGCAACACCGTTTCGGCTTGCTCGCGCATGACCTGTGGAATGAACGCGACCGACGGTTGATGCGGCAGGCGGATGCGCCGGGGACCGGCATCGGTCGCCAGCCAGAACTCGACTTCGGTGCCGGTCGGGGTATCGCGCCAATGCCGGGTCAGGACGAAGCCCTGCTGTAAATCCACCACTGCAACCTCAACGATTTGATTCAAGTGGTGATTCTACGCGTGATCGCCGGCTAAGCCGTAATGCGATCCGTAGCAGCTGGCGAAGCCAGCGGCTACAAAGGGCAAGCCCCCTCGCCACACATCTGTATGTACCGGGCTTTTACAAAGAAAAATCACTGAATGACGCTATTTGCGTGTTATCTGCCGCTTTGCGCCTTGCTCTGTGAGCCTGTCTCTACGATTCTTCAAGAACAACGACAACACCCGAGAAGCCGTCATGAAAACCGTCGCCCAGTTGCTCAAGTTAAAGGCCCAACAGAATCAGGCAGTCCACACCATTGAGCCTCATCAAATGGTGCTGGAAGCGCTGATGGTGATGGCCGCGAAAAACGTCGGTGCGTTGCCGGTCCTGAAAGATGGCAAGGTGGTCGGCATCATCAGTGAGCGGGACTATGCGCGCAAACTGGTGCTCAAGGGGCGCTCCTCCGTCGGCACACCGGTCAGCGACATCATGGTGTCGCCGGTGATCACCGTGGACACCCATCAAACCGTCGAAACCTGCATGGGCATCATGTCCGACAAACGCCTACGGCACTTGCCGGTGGTGGAGGACGGTGAGCTGATGGGCTTGCTGTCGATCGGCGACCTGGTCAAGGAAGCCATTGCCGAACAGGCTGAACTGATTCGGCAGCTGGAGCAGTACATCCGCGGCGAGTGATTGCACACTGTGCGAGGGCTTGTCTGTGGCGAGGGAGCAAGCTCCCTCGCCACAGACAAGCCCGACTCCCACAAAGGCTCGTCCCCACATTGGTTTGATGTGTTCCTATGGCCAATGCCGCGAGAAGACCGGCGCCAATGCAGGGTGTCGGTCGAAGCGTTCGAGCCAGGCGAAGAAACCCGGCCGCGCAACGCGCAAGTGCTCCCGGGTGCCCGCCCACCGCGTCACCACCGCCGCCAGAATATCCAGCGCGCCCGGTTTTCCATCGTCCAGGTACAACTTGCCGGCGAACTGATCGGCAAACACCTCCCAATTCCTGTGCAGGCGCTGGCGGGCACCGGCCATGAGGTTTTGCCGGGACAACTCGTCCGCCTCGTCGAGCCAGCGCTCGGGGTAATCGATGATGCCGATGGCGGTGTAACAATTGCTGACGATGTACACCAGGCCATGGATCACCTGATCGCGCTTGATCGGGTTTTCCGGCAACAGGTTCGACTCCGGAAACGTAAGGCCCAGGTGAATCAGGATGGCCGCACTCTCGGCAAGAACGCCGCCATCGGGCAGTTGCAGAGTGGGAACCTGCTTGAGCGGGTTGAGCTTCTCCAGCGCATGCGCCGCCTGCGGGGACGATGAAACGTCGATGAAGCGATAAGGAACCTCGCACAGTTCCAGCGCGGCTTCGATGGCGGCCGCACCCGAATTCTGATACCCATAGAGCTGGTACATGACTAAATCTCCTCTGCGACTATCTCTTTGTAGCAGATGCCAAAGACTGCGCGTGAACCCTGTGGGAGGAGGAGGGGCGAAATCTCCCACGGATCTGTACTGCGCCAACAGTCAGAATCGAGCCTTGTCCCTCCTCCTCCCTTCAAGTACCAGCATACAAGCGAGCTTGCCCGGTCACCCTCCCGCGCGCTTCATACAGCGCTGATAACGCTCGTCGACTCGCTTGGCAAACCACGCCGTGGTGAGTTTGCGGGTGATTTTCGGGCTTTGCAGCACGATCCCCGGCAACACCGCCCGGGGTAATGCCCGGCCTTCGGCCTGTTCGGCCAAGGCGAAGACGCGCTGATAGAGCGTGGTGTCCTCGAACTGAAGACTTTTACCCTCCTCCAATTGATTCCGAATGGTCGGATTGCGCATGTCCAATTGCTTGCCGAGGGTGCGCACCGCCAGTTCCGTGGTGCCGGGCATGATCGAGTCGTAGCGCACCAAGTCGCCATCCAGCGCTAGCGGGATACCCGTCGCACGACTGACCGCGTTCTGGAACGCCGCATTGCGGCTGGCGTACCAACCGGCATTGAAATCGGCGAAGCGATACAGCGGCTGCTTGTAGCTCACCGGATAGCCGAGCAAGTGGGCGATACCGAAATACAGGCCACCGCGACGGGTGAACACT
The DNA here is from genome assembly GCF_056406935.1 of Pseudomonas sp. P1_A1. Lineage (NCBI taxonomy): Bacteria > Pseudomonadati > Pseudomonadota > Gammaproteobacteria > Pseudomonadales > Pseudomonadaceae > Pseudomonas > Pseudomonas sp. P1_A1. The sequence goes on from NZ_JBFTZE010000001.1 coordinate 473,661, forward strand.
TCGTGACGAATAGAGCCGTTCACCGGGTAGGGGTAATCCCGCGCCTGCTGCTCGGCAAAGTCGATGCTGACCTGCATCGGCCCGCCGGTGTGCACCGGGTTGAATCCGCCGAACAAGGTCCGGCCCATGGGCACCATGCCGATGAAGTCATCGAAAATCGCGCTGAGCTCTTTTTCGCTGCGCGCGGCATTCAGTCGGTCGCTGTAGCTTTTGCCGTTGGGTGAACGCACCTGCAAGGCACCGCTGACCAGCAGGCTGGGGATGTGGGCTTTATCGGCGCGGCGGTCGATTTCATCCCGGGCGATCTTGCCCAGGCCTGGCACCGGCGGATCAGCCTGAAACGTCGACTCTTGCTCAGCGACCGCGAGCACCGAACACAGGTTTTGCGTGGTCGGCGCAATCTTTTGCGCGGCAAACGCTGCGTAGATGTCCGTGGCCCAGCCCTGGCGGTCGACCGTTTTGGCCGGCAGCAGGCTTACGATCTCGGCCTTGACCTCGGCAGGCTTGCGGGCCGGCGGTTCCTGAGGGCGCTGAGTGCCGCAACCGGCCAGTACCAACAGCGCGGCCACGCTCATGATCAATCGATTGGCTTGCATGGTGCTCCATCAAATCCGTTGAGCCGGGTTAACCATACGATCAATGGCATGGCGCAGGCTATGACTATCCCGCCCTCTCCCTGTTCCGTAGCCGCTGGCGAGCCTGCGAGTGCCCCCCGGTTGAACCATACTTGATCCACACACCGAGGAGGACAGGCTCATGAACCGTAGCGACGTGCTGATCATCGGCGCCGGCCCGACCGGACTGGTCCTGGCACTGTGGCTGAGCAAGCTGGGGATTGGGGTACGGATTATCGACAAGACCTCGGCCCCTGGCACCACCTCACGCGCGTTGGCAGTACAGGCCAGGACGCTGGAGCTGTATCGCCAGCTCGACCTCAGCGAGGCCGTGGTGCAGAACGGCCATAAAGTGTGCGCCGCGAATTTCTGGGTCAAGGGCGAACCGGTCGCACACCTGCCGCTGAGCGCCATCGGCGAGGGTCTGACGCCCTATGCGTTCCTGGAAATCTATCCGCAAGACGAGCATGAACAGCTGCTGATCGAACGCCTGGAGACCTTTGGCATTACGGTGGAGCGCAACACCGAATTGCAAAGTTTCGAGGAAACCGGCGATGGCATCACCGCAACGCTGCGCTTGCCCGATGGCCGGCAGCAAACCTGCCAGGCCTGTTACCTCGCAGGCTGCGACGGTGCCCGCTCGATTGTGCGTAAAACCCTGGACACCGGTTTCCCAGGGGGCACCTACCAGCAGATTTTCTACGTAGCGGATGTGCAGGCCCGCGGCCCGACGTTCAACGGTGAATTGCATGTGGACCTCGACGAAGCCGACTTTCTCGCCATTTTTCCTTTGTCCAGCGACGGTCGCGCCCGACTGATCGGCACGGTTCGCGACGAACGCGCCGAGCGCGCCGAAACCCTCCAGTTTGCAGACGTCAGCAGACGGGCCATCGAGCATTTAAAGTTGCAGATCGATCAGGTGAACTGGTTCTCGACCTACCGCGTGCATCACCGGGTAGCGGATCACTTTCGTACCGGACACGCGTTTCTGTTGGGTGACGCCGCCCATGTCCACAGCCCGGCGGGTGGCCAGGGCATGAACACCGGGATTGGCGACGCGATCAATCTGGCCTGGAAGCTCGCGGCGGTGTTAAGCGGCAGCGCCACGGCCAAACTGCTCGACAGTTATGAAACCGAACGCATCGCCTTTGCCCAACGCCTGGTGGCCACCACTGACCGGGTGTTCAATTTCGTCACGGCCGATGGGCCAATTGCCGACGTGGTGCGCATGCGCGTGGCACCCTTTTTGATCCCGAAAATGATCTCGTTCGAGGCCGTCCGGGAGTTCATGTTTCGCACGGTGTCACAGACCACCCTCAACTATCGCGGCATGCCGTTGAGTGAGGGCGTTGCCGGCCATGTTCACGGCGGTGATCGCCTGCCCTGGGCCCACGACGGTGAAGGGGACAACTTCGAATCGCTGAAATACCTGACCTGGCAGGTGCATGTGTATGGCGACACCAGCGACGAGATGATCGCCTGGTGCAAGGCGCATCACCTGCCGTTGCAGGTGTTCGACTGGCGACCGGTGTTTGAAACCGTGGGACTGGCGCGCAACGGGTTTTACCTGCTGCGCCCCGATACCTACGTGGCGATCGCCGATTACAGCGCCGATCCGAAGGTGATCGAACGGTATTTCCGCGATCATGGGATACGGCCTTTTATCGTCTGAAGATCAAAATATCGCAGCCTGCGGCAGCTCCTACAGGATCGATGTTCACCCGCAAAATCGAGAATGGACATCGATCCCGTGTTTGCCGCCATTAACGCGGATGAACGCAATTCCCTGTAGGAGCTGCCGCAGGCTGCGATCTTTTGATTTTTTAGATCCCGGCCAGGGCCAGGTCCATTGCGAAGTAGGTGAAGATCAAATCCGCCCCCGCCCTTTTGATCGCCCCCAGACTCTCACGCACGACGCGATCTTCATCGATTGCCCCGGCCTGGGCGGCGAATTTGATCATCGCGTATTCACCGCTCACCTGATACGCCGACAACGGCAGACGCGAGGCTTCGCGGATGTCGCGGATGATGTCCAGGTACGCGCCGGCCGGCTTGACCATCAGCGCGTCGGCGCCCTCCTGTTCGTCCAGCAACGACTCACGCACCGCTTCACGACGGTTCATCGGATTCATTTGATAGCTTTTGCGGTCACCCTTGAGCGCACTACCGCCGGCTTCGCGGAACGGGCCGTAAAGCGCCGAGGCGAATTTGGTCGAATAGGCCATGATCGCGGTCTGGCTGAAACCCGCTGCATCGAGCGCCCGGCGAATCGCCTGGACCTGCCCGTCCATCGCCGCCGACGGCGCGATCACATCGGCACCGGCCCGAGCGGCGGCCACGGCTTGTTTGCCGAGGTTGATCAGGGTCTGATCGTTATCGACTTCGTGCTGGTGCAACACGCCGCAATGGCCGTGCTCGGTGTACTCACAAAAACAGGTGTCGGACATCACGATCATTTCCGGCACGGCGTTTTTGGCGATGCGCGACATGCGCGACACCAGGCCATTATCGTCCCAGGTGTCGCTGCCGTTGCTGTCCAGATGATGAGACACGCCGAACGTCATCACCGACTTGATCCCGGCCCGAGCGTAACGCTCGATCTCGCCGGCCAGTTTCGACTCGGGAATGCGCATTACCCCGGGCATGCTCTTGATCGGCACGAAATCGTCGATTTCTTCCTCGACGAAAATCGGCAGCACCAGGTCATTCAAGCTGAACTCGGTTTCCTGGAACAGGCTGCGCAGGCTCGCATTGCGGCGCAGACGGCGTGGACGTGCTTCGGGGAACTGACTGGACATGGACCTTCCTGAAAAACGGCGGATGAGACGAAATTCGTAGGAGGCGAAGCTTATGCCCTGCAAGGTGAAGGGTACAAACCCCAAACGCTCAAGACTGCGTTACCGCGGCGACAACAATCGCCCGCATCGAACACAGCGCTCCTACAGATTAGATCGTCAGTGTGCCGCTGACACACGTCACCACAGCACCACCAATCCAGATCTCATCCCCCACCTGCTCCACCCGAATCCGCCCGGCGCGGCCCATGGTCAGGCCCTGACTGACGACATAAGACGCCGGGGCCAGCCCTTCGCTGAGCAACCATTGAGCGATCCCGGCGTTCAGGCTGCCGGTGGCCGGGTCTTCCGGCATGCCGTCGCCGGAGATGAATGCACGCACTTCGAACTGCGCGTCAGCACCATCGCGCTCGGGATGCCACGGCGCGATGACACCGACGGCGAGGCCAAGCATCTGTGCATGATCCGGTTGCAAGTCCAGCACCTGCTGGCGGTCCTCGACCATCACCGCCAGCCAACCGGCACCGTTGTCGACCCATTGCGTGCGCACAATCGCGCCCGGCGTCAATCCGAGGCCCAGCCGTACACGCTCGATCAGCCCGGCGTCCACCGGGCCGGACCTGAGCAGCGGTGGCGCGAGAAACGCCAGCTCCGCCCCCTGCCGACGCACCCGCACCAGGCCTACACCACACTCCTGAATAATCTCCTCACCCTTGGGCACCCCACCAGCCTCGAGCCAGGCATGGCACGTGCCCAGCGTCGGATGACCGGCGAACGGCAACTCTTGCAGGGTGGTGAAGATACGCACTCGATAGTCGGCCCGGGGGTCTCGAGGTTCGAGCACGAACGTGGTTTCGCTGAGGTTGGTCCAGGTCGCGAACGCCGCCATGCGCTCATCGCTGAGCCTGTCTGCGCCGAACACCACCGCCAGCGCGTTGCCCTTGAGCGCGACACGGCTGAAGACATCTACTTGCTTGAAATCGAATGAGCTCATTGCCTGCCTTGGTGATGAGGGATTCAAAAGGATTGCTTGGGGATTTCCAGCCCGCGAATTACCGCCGGTCTTGCCAGGAAACGCTCCAGCACGCGGGTGACGTTGGGAAAATCCTGGATGCCGACCAGGTCGCCAGCCTCGTAGAAGCCGATCAGGTTACGCACCCACGGAAAAGTCGCGATGTCGGCAATGGTGTAGCGCTCGCCCATGATCCAGTCGCGCCCTTGCAGACGGCCATCGAGGACCTTGAGCAAACGCTTGCTTTCATCGACGTAGCGATCACGGGGACGTTTGTCTTCGTAGTCCTTGCCGGCGAATTTGTTGAAAAAACCGAGCTGGCCGAACATCGGCCCAATACCGCCCATCTGAAACATCAGCCACTGAAGGGTCTCGTAACGCGCCGCCGACTCCTGGGCCAGCAGTTGCCCGCTCTTGTCGGCGAGGTAAATCAGAATCGCCCCGGACTCGAACAGCGCCAGCGGTTGGTCACCCGGGCCGTGGGGGTCGAGGATCGCCGGGATCTTGTTATTGGGATTCAGAGACAGAAACTCGGGGGACAGCTGATCCTGGGTGTCGAAGCCCACACGATGTGGCTCGTAGGGCAGCCCGATCTCTTCGAGCATGATCGAAACCTTAACGCCATTGGGCGTTGGCAAGGAATAGAGCTGGATCCACTCCGGGTACTGGGCCGGCCATTTTCGAGTGATGGGGAATGCAGACAAATCGGTCATCGGGAGCTTCCACTGGAAAATCGGAGTGAAGATCATAAGGGGGACGGGGCTAAGATGTGTACTGTGTCCATAAATCCGAAACATCCTGTCGATAACCTTCCCCCAATCTGTTCAAGGTTGCCGCTAAAGTGCCAGGCACCTCGTTCGGATTGAAGCTCGGATCGAACCAAAAGGGCTTCAGCGAACTCTGAGCGTTGCCCTGTTAGAAATAGACCGGGTCAACGACATGGAAAACACCCTATGCTAGGAGCTTGAGGTGTCGAGGTTTGTCAGCCTTAACCAAATGCGCTGAAGATCACCTATTCGATGATGAATCCTTTGAAATTCACCAACCGCTTCAAACATCGCGCTTATATCTTCCTGCCCGCTCTGTTGGCGGCCAGCGCATTGCTTTTGTCGCTGGAGTCCAGTGTAAGCCGCGCCCAACCGGTGGACGGGACACAGACGCTGGTGTTTTTGCGTCACGCGGAAAAACCGGCCGGCGGCCTGGGTCAACTCAATTGTCAGGGACTGAACCGCGCCATCGACCTGGCCACCTTGCTGCCGGAAAAATTCGGCAAGGCCAACTACGTGTTTGCCGCCAACCCGACGCGCAATGTCGAGGAAGGCGAACTGGATAATTCCTACAGTTACATCCGCCCCCTGATGACCATCAGCCCCAGCGCGATCAAGCTCGGCTTGCCGGTGAACATCGAATTTTCGGCCAACGACACCAGCGACCTGGCCGATGAACTGCTTCGCGACAAGTACCACAACTCGATCATCTATACCGCCTGGTCCCATGGCTACCTGCCCGAGCTGATCAACAAGGTCGCCGGGGAGGCCGTCGGCTCAGAACAGCGCATCACCGATGACTGGGCATCCAGCGACTATGACTCGCTGTACGTGCTCACGCTGACCTGGCACAACGGCAAGGCCAGCCTGCAGAGCCACAGCTACAAGCAAGGGCTGGATAATGGTCGGGAGACTTGTCCGACGTAAGTGGTCGGGCACCTGCCAGGCCCCATCGTGAGCAAGCCCGCGATGAGGCCAGCAAAAACAACATTACCCCCGCCGTTTACCCCGCTCCCGCAGATATTCGAGAACGGCGCTCCGTTCCCCGACAAACTCGATCCGCGCGCCCTTTTTCTCCCGCTGAAACACATACATCGGGTCGTAATACTCGCGCAATAACCCTTCGATCCAGCCCCGGTGCAAATCCACCGCACCGCTGTCGGCCTGTTCCGCCAGCGCATCTTCCATCAAGGTCAGCATCCGCCGATGACGTTCGCCGCCCAGGCGTTTCTGGACATTGTTCAGGCTCGCCAACATCCGCTCGGAAAACAGCGTGAAGCCTTCATCGCCATACACCTCGGTGAACTCGGCGCATAAATCCACCACGTAATCGCGCAGGATCCGCTCGACGCGCCCTTCCAGGCTGTCTTCCAGCCAGACCATCGGAAACTGCTGCATGCCCTGATACAGCGGCAACGGCAGCGCGCAACTGCCGATCGCGCGGCTCTCGTCTTCGAGCACAAACCGCTCGATACCGTTGGCGCGTTTTTTCAGCACGTCCACGGCCAGGCGGTTTTCAAAGTCGATGTTGGAGGGTTGGCCGGTGGCGCGTTTGCCGAAGCTTGAGCCGCGATGATGGGCGTGACCTTCAAGATCCAGCGCGTTGCTCAATTGCGTGAGCACCTCGGTCTTGCCGGTGCCGGTCATGCCGCCCAGCAAAACGAAATCGCACTGGGTAACGGTCTGCTCGAGCGTGTCGAGCAAAAACGTGCGCATGGCCTTGTAGCCGCCACCGACGCGCGGATAGTCGATGCCCGCTTCGTCCTTGAGCCACTGCTGGGTGATCTGCGAACGCAGTCCGCCGCGAAAACAATACAAATAACCATCCGGATGCGCCCGGGCAAAATCGGCCCAGGCCTGGATGCGCTCGGCCTTGATCGCGCCGGTCACCAATTGATGCCCCAGCGTGATGGCCGCGTGCTGACCGTGTTGCTTGTAGCAAGTGCCGACCCGTTGCCGCTCGTGATCATTCATCAGCGGCAGGTTGACCACGCCGGGGAATGAGCCCTTGAGGAATTCGATCGGCGCGCGCACATCCATCATCGCCCGGTCGTTGAGGAAAATGTCGCGGTAATCGGTGAAGTCTCTGGACATCAAACCACCTCAACCGCGTGGGTCTGTCGCTCAACCAGTTCGCCGATCGGCTGAAGGTTCAGGCCAAGCTCGGCGGCAACGTTGAGGAACTGTTCGTTGCCTTCAGGGGTGACTGCAATCAGCAGGCCACCACTGGTCTGCGGGTCGCAGAGCACGCGTTTGTGCAACTCCTGGAGCCGGCGGACCTTGCTGGCGTAGCTGTCGAAATTGCGCAGTGTGCCGCCGGGCACGCAGCCCTGATCGAGGTAATACTCGACGCCCGGCAGACGCGGCACACGGTCATAGCCGATGCGGGCGGTCACGTTGCTGCCGTCGGCCATTTCCACCAGATGCCCGAGCAGGCCGAAACCGGTGACATCGGTCATTGCGGTCACGCCATCGAGCTTGCCAAAACGGCTGCCGGGTTTGTTCAGGGTGCACATCCAGTCGCGGGCCAGGCCGATGTCGGCATTGCGCAACTTGCCCTTTTTCTCGGCGGTGGTGAGGATGCCGATGCCCAAGGGTTTGGTGAGATAGAGCAGGCATCCGGCGGTGGCGGTGTCGTTGCGCTTCATGTGGCGCTTTTCCACCAGTCCGGTCACGGCCAGGCCGAAGATCGGCTCAGGTGCGTCGATGGAATGGCCGCCGGCCAAGGGGATTCCCGCTTCATCGCAGACCGACCGCCCGCCGCGAATCACTTCCCGGGCAATCTCCGGCGCCAGCACATTGACCGGCCAGCCGAGGATCGCAATCGCCATCAACGGATCGCCGCCCATGGCGTAAATATCGCTGATGGCGTTGGTGGCGGCGATACGGCCGAAATCGAACGGGTCGTCGACGATCGGCATAAAGAAGTCAGTGGTCGACACCACGCCACGTTCTTCGTCGATGGCATACACCGCCGCGTCATCGCGCGAGGCGTTGCCAACCCAGAGTTTCGGGTCCAGGTTCTGCGCCCCGCTGCCGGCCAGAATCACCTCCAGCACCTGGGGCGAAATCTTGCAGCCGCAACCTGCGCCGTGGCTGTATTGGGTCAGACGAATCGGCTCGCTCATGGGATGCACCTTGTGAAGTCAATGCCCAGGATTCTACAGCAACCCCCATTTGTAGGAGGGCGCGTAAGGACGATCTTTGTGCAGCGACACTCACTTTGGTGCACTCAGGTAAGCCTCCTTTCCCCCACCGTCCGAAATCCTTGACCGAAAGGACAGCAAAACCGCCAATTCCTCCTGTTTTTCAGCGCTTTGAGAAAACTGGTATAGGTTGTGCAAACGTTTGCGAGTCGCCGATACCGGCCTGTCGCCACTTAAACCGCACAAGCCCGCACCATCGGGCTTCGATACGCACGAAAAGGGACTTTTAATGCATTGCACCTCCAGCCGCGTGACTTGCTCGCGCACGCTTGCTGTTTCCTTGCTGTTGGCCAGCGTTACAGGACTACTCAGCAGCTCCGCGTTGGCCCAACCGGCCACCACCGAGGAATCCGCCCAGGGCGAAACCCTCAGCCCTGAAGCCAACCCGCCGAAAAAAGGCGCGTACCTGTCGGACTGGTTCAATCAGGACCTGACCGTCATCGGCAGCAAGGACATCAGTTTCGGCCCGCAACCGGCCGACGATATTTACCTGGAATACGAATACTTCGGCCGCAAGGGGCCGTTCGAGTTGTACGGCTACATCGACATTCCGAAGATCTTCGACATCGGCAACAGCCATGACAAAGGCGTATGGGACCACGGCTCGCCAGTGTTCATGGAACACGAACCGCGGATTTCCATCGACTACCTGGCCGGCCGCAGCCTGGCCGTCGGGCCGTTCAAGGAGTGGTACGTGGCGTTCGACTGGATCTACGACCACGGCAGCAACCGCGCCAACCGCGCCAATACGCTGTACAGCGGCCTCGGCACCGACATCGACACCCATTCGCGGGTCAACCTGTCGGCCAACTTCTACGGTCGCTACCAGTGGGAAAACTACGGCGCCAGCAACGAGTATTCGTGGGACGGCTACCGCGCCCAGCTCAAATACATCGTGCCCATCAGCAGTTTCAGCAACGGCGCTTCGTTGACCTACATCGGTTTCACCAACTTCGACTTCGGCTCCGATCTGCACAAGGACAACCCGGCCCGCACCGCCAATGCCACCGTGGCCACCAACGTGTTGCTCTACGCCTTCACCCACTTGCGTTTCACCCTCGTCGGCCGTTACTTCCACAACGGCRGCAACTGGGAGGACGGCAGTGAGTTGAATTTCGGCAACGGTGACTTCCGCGCCCGTTCCAACGGCTGGGGTTACTACGCCGGTGTTGGCTATCAGTTTTAAGGCTCATTTGAATCAGGAGGTTTTATGAAGGCAATGACGCGTCTTTCCCTGTCTGTCGGTTTTGCGGCAAGCACCCTGCTCTCTTCCTCTGCCTGGGCGGCAGAAGCACCGATCCAGCCGAAAGTGATGCTGATCACCATGTTCGCCCCCGAGGCGCAGAACTGGATCGATCGCCTGGAACTCAAGCAAGAGGTGCGCGTACCGGGCCTGTCCGCCGAGTACCCGAACATTCGCTGCAACACGCAACAGGTGTGCCTGATGGTCACCGGCATGGGCCAGACCAATGCGGCGGCCTCGACCCTGGCCCTGGCGCTGTCGCCAAAATTCGACCTGCGCAAAAGTTACTTCCTGATCGCCGGGATTGCCGGCATCAGCCCAAAACACGGCACCCTCGGCACCACCGCGTGGGCGCACTACCTGGTGGAGTTTGGCACCCAGTGGGAACTGGACTCCCGGGACGCGCCGAAAGACTGGCCGACCGGTTACCTGGGCATCAACACCAAAGGCCCGAACGAAAAACCGCCGCTGGATTACAAGACCGAAGTCTTCGAACTCAATCCGAAGTTGCAGGCCAAGGCCTTCGCCCTGAGCCACAAAGTCGAGCTGAGCGAGAGCAAGGAATCAGCGGCGTGGCGCTTGAAGTATCCGTCGGCCCCGGCCAATCAGCCGCCAGTGGTGACCCAGTGCGACACGTTGGCGGGCAATACCTGGTTTTCCGGGACGCGCTTGAGTGAGCGAGCGGAAGTCTGGACCAAACTGCTGACCAACAACGAAGGGGTCTATTGCACGACTCAGCAGGAAGACAATTCCACCTACGAGGCGCTGCTACGGGCCAGCCGCGAGGGCCTGGTGGATGTCCGCCGTTTGGCGGTGGTACGCGCCGGTTCCGACTTCGACCGGCCGGCGCCGGGCCAGAGCGAGGTGGATAACCTGCTCAAATACGCCGATCAGGGCGGGTTTGTGCCGGCACTGGAGAATCTGTACCGCACAGGGAATCCGTTGGTACAGGAGATTTTGCAGAATTGGTCGGCTTGGGAGAAAGGCGTGCCTGAAGCCTGATTAGATATCACACGTCCAAATATGGGAGCGGGCTTGCCCGCTCCCATATTTGATCCGGAGTGTATTTCTAATTGCATCCATTTCAAGGCAACAAAATCACCTTGTCGCCACTGCCCTGATTCACCTCGGCATACCGCTCCACCCCCTCGGCCAACGGCGATTCAACTAGCCCTTCCGGCAACGGCAACAGGCCCTGATCGAAAAAGCTTCCGAACTGTTCGAGCATCGCCGCACACGCCTGAACCCCGTACAGCAACGAATTGATCCCTACCACCGAACCGCCCTTGCGATACAGCGCCAGGGCCGGCAATTGCACATGCCCATCCGCCGGTGCGGCGATGATTGCGATGCGACCGAACGCGGCCAGCGCCGGGACCGAGGCCGGTAGCCAGAAACCGGTGGTGTCGAAGATCACGTCGGCGCCGCCGGCATACACGGCGCTGACCTGTGCGCCCAGGTCCTCAGGCTTATCCAGTTGCAGCGTCTGATAACCCTGAGCCTGCAAATCCTTGACCTGCTCCGGCCGCCGCGCCGCCGCCAGCACCTGGGCGCCCCGGACTTTGGCCAGCGCCAATGCCGCGCTGCCCACCGCCCCGCCGCCGATCACCAACAGCCGCGTTCCGGTGGTGACAAGGCTGCGCTCCAGCGCATCCCACGCCGTGGTGTACGGCACACCGAGGCTGGCGGCCTGGGCAAAGCTCAGATGCGTCGGCTTCAGCGCCACGCCATTGGCCGGCAGTTTGACGAATTGCGCGTGGGAACCGTCGGCAAAGAAGCCCAACTCCCGGCCAGTGCCCCAGACTTCCTGGCCGATCAGCGCCTGCGAGCCTTCGACGACGATACCGGCGAAATCACGCCCGGGAATCCGCGGCAACGTGGTGTAGGGAAAGCGCCCCAGTACGTTTTTCACATCGCTGGGATTGAGGCCCGCCGCCTTGATCTGGACCAGCACTTCGTCAGCGCCGGGAACGGGGGTGGGCACCTCAACGTAGCGCAGGGCCGAGAGGTCGCCGGTTTTGTCGAATTGCAGTGCTTTCATGGGCATTTTCACCAAATGGACAAGAGGTTTCAGGAGATCCAGCTCGCCACCAGTTGCCGGCCCAAGGGCCACAACTGCTCACCGGCGAGCATGCCCAGCAGGCCCACCAGCGCGATGGCCGGCGGTGCGGGGGAACGAAAATCCAGCGCGCCATAGAGCAGGCCGACGCCCAGACCGATACCCAACGAGATAAGGTAGTTCATGACAGACTCCGTGGCATAAGGGGGTATGCGCAGAGTCTAGAGAGAGGTCGCCACGGACGTCGGCCAAGTACTTCTGAATGTCGGCCAAAGCGCTTTTTACGCAGCGCCGCCCCGTTGCTGGCTCACGCAAAACTGCGAAGGCGCGACACCCAGTTCCCGGCGGAACATGTCGCTGAAGCTGCTCGGCGAATAACCCAGTTCCCGGGCTATCGCGCTGACCGGTACGCCCTGAATCAATTCGGCCGCCGCGGTCGCCAGTTGCACCTGTCGTCGCCACTCGGCGAACCCCATGCCCAAACCGTCCTTGAACAACCGCGCCAGGGTACGCACGCTGGCACCGGCATTTTCGGCGTGTTGCTCGAAGGAAATATCCAGCGACGGTGACGCCATGACCGCCTGGCACAGGTTCATCAGCCGCCGGTCGGAATCGTCCGGCAGCGGAATTTTCAGCAATGAGCGCCGGGCGCGCTTGAGCTCCAGCAAGGCCAGGCCGACCAGCGCGTCGTAGTAATCCGGGGCACCGTCGTCGCCCTGCTCCACCAGCCCGACGATCAGTTCGCGCAGCAAGCCGCCGACTTCAATCACTTGCACACTGTCGTCCAGTGTCGCCGCCAATGACGGCCGCAGGTAGATGTTACGCATCTGCAAGTCAGAGACCACGCGAATCCCGTGCGGCACACCCGGCGGCAGCCAGACCGCCCGTTGCGGCGGCACCACCAGCGCTTCATGGGGCGTCTCGACCCACATCACGCCGCTCATCGCGTACAGCAACTGGCCCCACACATGTTCGTGAGGCTCGATATACAACCCACGCGGGTAAGTACGTGCCAGCGGTTGCACGGGCACATCGGTATCGCTTAAATCAGGGGGGGCGGCCTTGGCCATAGGCTAGGATCATTGGGGGACGGAAAGGCTCCATGGTAGCGAGGCGTGCGGCGTGTCGCCAGTCACTGTAACCGACTGACAATCCGACGGAATTTTTCGCGCGCCTCACGATCCTTCTATAACAACAGGGAGGAATACAGGCTTTATGAACAACGCAAAGCTTTTCGTCATTGAATACACACTTCATGGCAAGCCTAAGTCTTTCATCATCCGCCAGGACAAAATGGACAACGCAGAAGCCTGGCACTGGGCAAGTTGCGACGCCGGCGTAGGCCGGATCCCGCGTTTTGGTCGTGAGCGGGTGCAAAAGACCAGCAAACCAGTGGCGGAAAAATTCGGCGTCGAGAACGTGACCTGGCGGCCGGCAAGTTGAGCATTAAAAGGGAGGGTAAACATTCAAACTGAAAGTGGAGCCGCAGCGGCTCCACTTTTTTGGGCTGAACAGTCAGTGCTTAGCGCACTTGCAACCTTTGGTGGAGCATTCTTCGCCGTGTTCGTGATGTTTGGCGCAGCCTTCGCAGCAATAGTGCTTGCCGTGACGCACGATGGGGTGATCACCCAATTTGCAGGAGCATTTCGGGCAGTCGCAAGTACCGTTGTTCATAAGTCTGACTCCGTGGTTAGGGTCGTCCGGGTACCGCGGGTGCGCGGCACCTGAAGCAAACGACCGCCCGTTGCAGAAACCGGTTCAAACAGATGCCTGGACGGAGTTTGCTTACTATTGAGGGTAGTCGCGATGTTGCCACTTATGGACGAATACCGCCCTGTGGCGAGGGGGAAGCACAGCACCCGTAGGAGCGAGGCTTGCCCGCGAAGAATGCACCGCGGTTTTTCAGGTATTGCGCGTCATCGTTCTTCGCGGGMAAGCCTCGCCCCTACGGGTTTTGCATCCTGATTTACCGGCATTGGGGCGAGCCCTCTCGCCACACAAGCAACATCACTTAAATACGGAATTGCCCGACCAGTTGCCCCAGGCGCTGACCGAGATCGGCCAGGCTGCGCGAAGTTTGCGCGCCGCGCTGGGTTTCGTCGGCGACGCTGTCCACGGCCACGGCGATCTGGTGCACGCTGCGGTTGATCTCTTCGGCCACGGCGGTTTGCTCTTCGGCGGCGCTGGCGATCTGCGCGTTCATCGAGTTGATGGTGCCGATCAGTTGGGCCATGGCGTCCAGCGATGCCCCGGCCTCGTTGGCCTGGGCCGACGTGCCGTCGCCAGCCTCGCTGGAGCGGCGCATGGACTCGACCGCCGATTGGGTGCCGGCCTGCAAGCGGTCGATCATGCCCTGGATTTCCTGGGTGCTGATTTGCGTGCGACTGGCCAGCGCCCGCACTTCATCGGCAACCACCGCAAAACCACGCCCGGCCTCGCCGGCGCGAGCCGCTTCAATGGCGGCGTTGAGCGCCAGCAGGTTGGTCTGCTCGGCAATCGAACGGATCACCCCGAGCACGCTGACAATCGACGACACGTCTTTTTGCAAGCTGTCGAGGGACACGCCGCTGCTGCGAATATCGGTCACCAGCGCATGAATCTTCACGATGCTGCCGGCCACCACGCGCTTGGCGGCCTGGCCTTCTTCGTCGGTCTGCTGGGCAGCGACCGCGGCGTTTTGCGCGCTCTTGGCCACTTCCTGGGCCGCCGCCGACATTTGGTTGATCGCCGTGGCCACCTGATCGGTCTCGTGACGCTGGCGCTCCATGGCCTGATCCGAGCGTTGGGCCTGATCGGACACCTGATTCACCAGCACGGTCAGTTGCGAAGTCATTTCAGTGATCTGCCGCACCAGGCCGTGGATCTTGTCGACGAAACGGTTGAACGAGCCGGCCAGTTCGCCGAGTTCATCCTGGCTGGTGATGGTCAGGCGCCGGGTCAGGTCGCCCTCGCCCGCCGCGATGTCGTCGAGGTTGGCTTTCATCAGGTTCAGCGGACGCAGAATGGTATTGGCCAGCAGCATCCCGGCCGCGGCGATCACCAGCAGCACCACCACGGTAATCCCGACAATGCTCAGCACCACGCCTTGCATGCGTTCCTGGACCTTGATCTCGACCAGCGCCACTTGAGCTTCGATGCCGTCGAGGTTGACCGAGGTACCGACCGCCATGTCCCACTTCGACAAGTATTCGGTGTAGCCGAGCTTGGGCACCTGCACTTGGGTATTACCAGGCAGTGGCGAGCTGTATTGCAGGTAGTGGGTACCGTCCTTGGCGACTTTCACCAGGTCGCGGTTGACGTAGACGCCGTTCGCGTCGCGGTTGTCCTTGAAGCTCTGGCCCACGCCTTCGGGGCTGTTGGCCTTGAACAGGCGCACAGTGTTGGAGTCGTAGCCGAAGAAGTAGCCGTCCTTGCCGTAGGTGATGCTCGACAGCAACTTGATCACCTGCGCCCGCGCCGCGTCATCGCCGGGGGCGGCCGCGTCGTAGAGCGGTTTGATCGTGGTCATGGCCACGGTAACGTAGCTTTGCAGGGTCGCTTTGGCGTCGCTGAGCAGGCGCTGACGGGTTTCTTCGACTTCCTTGCGGGCCTGTTCCTGCAGGATGAACAGCGTGGTCAGGCTGATGACCAGCGCAAAGAGCAACACCGGGAGGACGGCAAGGGACAGGACTTTGGCCTTCAGGCTCATGCGCATGACGTTCACTCTTTTGATTTTATTGGCGTGGTTAAAGGCTATAACGGCACGCCAGATCAAAAGTTGAACGCGGTCCCACAAGGTAAATGTAGTTACAGAACCATCGCCGCCACCCAACCGAACGCCAGCAATGGCAGGTTGTAGTGCAGGAACGTCGGGACCACGGTGTCCCAGATGTGGTGATGCTGGCCGTCGATGTTCAGACCGGAGGTCGGGCCCAGGGTCGAGTCCGACGCCGGTGAACCGGCATCGCCCAGCGCGCCGGCAGTGCCGACGATGCACACGATGGCGATCGGGCTGAAGCCCAGTTGCACGCACAACGGCACGAAAATCGCCGCCAGAATCGGTACCGTGGAAAACGACGAACCGATGCCCATGGTCACCAACAGGCCCACCAGCAGCATCAACAGCGCCCCGATGCCWTTGCTGTGGTCGATCCACGAGGCCGAGGACTCCACCAGTGTCTGCACATGACCGGTGGCTTTCATCACTTCGGCAAACCCGGACGCGGCGATCATGATGAAGCCGATCATCGCCATCATCTTCATGCCTTCGGTGAACAGGTCGTCGGTTTCACGCCACTTGACGATGCCCGACGCCGAAAAGATCAGAAAGCCCACCAGCGCCCCGATAATCATCGAGTCCAGCAACAGCTGAATAATGAACGCCACGACAATCGCCAGACCGGCGACCATCAGGCTCAAGGGGTTGTACTGCACCGCGACCTGTTCGACTTGCTCGATCTTTTCCAGGTCGTAAACGCGCTTCTTGCGGTAGCTGATGAAGGCTGCCGCGAGGCCAAACACCATGCCCAGCGCCGGAATGCCCATGGCATGGGTGACGTTGATGCCGCTGATGTCCACCCCGCTACGGGCGACGTTGGCCAGCAGGATTTCATTGAGGAAGATGTTGCCGAAGCCCACCGGCAGGAACATGTACGGCGTGATCAGCCCGAAGGTCATCACGCAGGCGATCAACCTGCGGTCCAGTTGCAGTTTGGTCAGCACATATAAAAGAGGCGGCACCAGCAACGGGATAAAGGCGATATGAATCGGCAAAATGTTCTGCGAGGCGATGGCCACCACCCATAGCAGGCCGATCAGCAGCCATTTGACATTGCCGCCACCGTTGGCGTGCTGGCGATCGACCATGGCCAAGGCTTTGTCCGCCAGGGCATGGGCCAGGCCGGACTTGGCAATGGCCACGGCGAACGCGCCGAGCAAGGCGTAGGACAACGCCACCGTCGCCCCGCCACCGAGGCCGCTATTGAAGGCTTTGAGGGTCGCATCGATCCCCAGGCCACCGGTCAAGCCACCGACCAGCGCGCCCACAATCAGCGCGATTACCACATGCACGCGGGACAGGCTGAGTATCAGCATGATGCCGACCGCGGCAATTACTGCATTAATCATCGTTACCTCAAGGCAAGCGGAAAGAGTCCGTCCGGCAGTGCGCACAAGCGCCGCCAGCGGATTGAAGAGAGGGTTTTATTAGAGGGCGCGCACTTTGCCGCAGCATCGTCCCCTTGTCAAAGCGAACGGCTATTGCCGATATGTAACGGATTGCGCTCCCACAGGGTTATGGGTTGGCTTCAGCTCTGTGTCAGCGTTTGGGCAGTTCGATCATCACGTTCAACCCGCCCCACTCGCTTTCCTCCAGCCTCAACACCCCGCCCCACGTGTCGACGATGTCGCGCACGATGCCCAATCCCAATCCATGCCCATCGGTCTGTTCATCAAGCCGTGTACCGCGGCTGAACACCTGATCGCGCTGGTCTTCGGGAATCCCCGGCCCATCGTCTTCCACGCTCAACTGAAAACTTTCAGCCGTTTCAACCACGCTTAACCGAACCTCGGCATCCGCCCATTTGCAGGCGTTGTCCAGCAGGTTGCCCAGCAACTCCAGCAGATCTTCGCGATCCCACGGCAGTTGCAAGCCGGCTGGTGCGCGGTAGCTCAGGTCGAGGTGTTCACCGTGAATCATGTTCAGCGTGGCCAGCAACCCTGGCAGCTCGGCATCGCAATCGAACAAGGCCCCCGGCAGCGCATCGCCGGACAACCGGGCGCGATTGAGTTCGCGATTGAGTCGCTGCTGGACCTGCTCCAGTTGCGCTTGAATCACCTTGCGCAGCTGCGGGTGCGCATCGAGTTTCTCGCTGGAAGCCAGGCTCAACAACACCGCCAACGGGGTTTTCAACGCATGCCCCAAGTTGCCCAAGGCATTGCGCGAGCGCTTGAGGCTGTCTTCGGTGTGGGCCAGCAAATGGTTGATCTGCGCCACGAGCGGTTCCAGCTCCAGCGGCACGGCTTCGTCGAGTTGCGAACGCTGGCCCTGCTGCAACTGGGCGATTTGTTCGCGGGCCGTTTCCAGCGGGCGCAAGGCGCGGCGCACGGTGATCCGTTGCAACAGCAAGATCAGCAACAACCCCGCCAGCCCCAACCCGAGGCCGACTTCTTGCATGCGACAGAAACTCTCGCGCACCGGCGTGTAGTCCTGAGCGACGCTGATGGAAATCGCCTGGCCCAGCCGCCGGTAGTCCGAACGCAGCACCAGCAACTCCTGCCCTTCCGGCCCCAGTTGCAGGTTGCTGTTCAGGCCCGGGTGTTCGAGCCGCGGCAGGTCCTGATCCCATAACGAGCGGGAGCGCCAATGACTGTCGGCAAAGTCGATACGAAAATAGTGCCCGGAAAACGGGCGCTGATAGGCCGGCGACAGATGTCGTTCATCCAGCTGCAACCCCTGCGGGCCACGCACCAGCGCCACCAGCAGGTTTTCACTGTCGTTGCGCAACCCGGCTTCGAGGTAGCGCTGCAAGCCCATTTCGAACAGCCACAGACTGGTTTGCGCCAGCACCAGGCCGACGATCACCATCACGCCGATCAGGCCCAGGCTCAAGCGACGCTGGATCGACCTCACTGGGCTTGCCCGCCGAACAGGTAACCCTGACCGCGACGGGTTTCGATCACGCTGCGGCCGAGCTTGCGGCGCAGGTGGTTGACGTGGACTTCGAGCACGTTGGAATCACGTTCGGTTTCACCGTCGTAGAGGTGTTCGGCGAGGTGGCTTTTGGAAAGGATCTGTTCGGGGTGCAGCATGAAATAGCGCAGCAGGCGAAATTCCGCGGCAGTGAGCTGGATGTCGGCGCCGTCGCGGGTCACGCACTGGCGACCTTCATCCAGGTGCAGCCCGGCGGCCTTGAGCGTCGGCTGATTGGCCTGGCCGTGGGAGCGGCGCAACAATGCCTGAATGCGCAGGTGCAGTTCTTCCGGATGGAAGGGTTTGCTCAGGTAATCGTCAGCGCCGGCCTTGAGGCCTTCGATTCGCTCGGCCCAGGAACCGCGCGCGGTGAGAATCAGCACCGGCGTGGCCAAGCCACCGGCCCGCCACTGCGCCAGCACCTCAAGCCCCGGCAAACCCGGCAGGCCGAGGTCGAGGATGATCAGGTCATAAGGCTCGCTGCTGCCCTGGTACACCGCATCGCGGCCGTCGGCCAGCCAGTCCACGGCGTAGCCTTGCCGATTGAGGCCGGCCATCAATTCGTYGGCCAGCGGCACGTGGTCTTCCACCAGGAGCAAACGCATCGGTCAATCTTCCTTGTCTTTCAGCAGGTGGCCGGTGGTGGCATCGACGTCCAGCTCGCGCACCACGCCTTCGGCGGTCAGCAGCTCGACTTCATAAACATAGACGTCGTGTTTTTCTTCAAGCTCGGCTTCCAGCAACTTGGCCCCGGGATAGCGGTCCAGCGCTTGCTGCAAGAGCTGCTCCAGCGGCAGGATCACGCCCTGTTGGCGCAGGCGCAGGGCTTCGTCTTGATCCAGGTCGCGGGCCACGGCCACCGAGCAAAAAGCCAGAAGCACCAGCGCCATGCTTGAAAATGAAAGCACCTTCATTACGTATCCTGATGATCCCTGAGGACCTGCCCGCTGACCGCATCCAATTCCATATCCCACTCAATGCCTTGCGGGTCGCGCAGTTCCATCTGGTATTTGTACTTGCCGTACGCTTCTTCGAGCTCGGTTCCGGTGATGGTCGAGCCGGGGTGTTTGGCCAGAGCGGTGGCGTTGAGCGTCTCGAAAGACACAATGGTACCAGCGTCGCGCAGTCTCAGGGTTTCGTCGGGGCCCAGGTCGCGGGCATGGGCGAGGCTGGCGGTCAGGCTGATGAGGAACGCGGAGAACAGGGCAGTCAGGATTTTCATGGGGTGGCTCCATATTTTCTTATGTGTTGCCTACGGAGCGACCTTAGCGATTCGAACTTAACTGAAACTGAATTGCCATCATTGGGAATAGCTTACGCATAACCCGTAGGAGCTGCCGAAGGCTGCGATCTTTTGATCTTTGGCTGCGTCATAAACGCCAAAAATCAAAATCAAAAGATCGCAGCCTTCGGCAGCTCCTGCATTGATCGGGGACAATCGCAGCCCAAGAGGTGCTTATAATCCCTGCTTGCCAGACATCGAGACCGGTATGACCGCTATCCACATCAAGTTCCCTTCCCTGATCCTCAAGGCCGGCCCGCGTGCTCTGGCGCGCATCCGTGCCAACGGCTTGAGCGCTGCCGATGTAGGCACGTTGCCGGGCGCCGCCGGTGGCCCGAAAGCGCTGGGGATTCAGGGTCTGGACCTGGCGCTGTTTGGCGAATGGCTGCCGGCGGCGCCCCGGGAGCGTTCGCTGATCGGCGCCTCGGTGGGTTCCTGGCGGTTCGCCAGCGCCTGCCTGCCGGATGCCGCCGAAGGCATCCGCCGCCTCGGCCATCTGTACACCGGGCAGAACTTCGCCAAGGGCGTGACCATGGCGCAGATCAGCCAGAGCTCCCGGCGCATGCTCGATGACTTGCTCGACGGCCGCGATGCCTCGATTCTGGATAACGCCCACTACCGCCTGAACATCATGGTGGTCAAAAGCCACGGCCTGTTGGCGGACGATCATCGCGGCCGGTTGGGGCTGGGCCTGTCGTCAGTGATCGCCGACAACCTGCGCGGTCGCGCACGGCTGTCGCGGCATTTCGAGCGGCTGATCATCCACGACCCGCGCCTGGCACCACCGGTCAACGCGCTGAATGACTTCCCGTCGCGCTTTATCTCACTGAATGCCGGCAACCTGCGCCAGGCCCTGCTCGCCTCGGGTTCGATCCCGATGGTCATGCAAGGCGTGCGCGACCTGCCGGGCGCAGGCGCGGGGACGTTCCGCGATGGCGGTCTGCTGGACTATCACCTCGACCTGCCCTACAGCGGCAACGACATCGTGCTGTATCCGCACTTCACCGACCGGGTGATCCCCGGCTGGTTCGACAAGACGCTGCCATGGCGCCGCGCCTGCCCTGAGCGCTTGCAGGATGTTCTGCTGCTGGCACCGTCGAAGGAATACCTGGCACGCCTGCCCTACGGCAAACTACCGGACCGCAACGACTTCAAGCGCTTCATGGGCGATGCCCCGAGCCGGCAGAAGTACTGGCGCGCGACGATGGATGAAAGCCGTCGCCTGGGCGATGAGTTCCTCGAACTGACCGCCAACGGTCGCCTCGGCGAGCGCTTGCTGACCCTTTAGTCAGTGTTTTGCCCAGAGCTCTGGTAAACTCGCCTCCTGCCCACATCGCCGCGGCGATCGCCACCTGAAAGAGCTGAACATCACTGTGGAAATCTTCAAAGAATTTACCTTCGAATCCGCCCATCGCCTGCCCCACGTACCGGACGGCCACAAGTGCGGCCGCCTTCACGGTCATTCGTTCAAAGTGGCGATTCACCTGAGCGGCGACCTCGATCCGCACACCGGCTGGATCCGCGATTTCTCGGAAATCAAAGAGATCTTCAAGCCGCTCTACGAGCGCCTCGACCACAACTACCTGAACGACATTCCCGGCCTGGAAAACCCGACCAGCGAAGTGCTGGCCAAGTGGATCTGGAATGAGTTGAAGCCGTTGTTGCCGGAACTCAGCGCGATCCGGATTCACGAGACCTGCACCAGCGGTTGCATCTATCGCGGCGAGTAAAACGTAAATCCCACAAGGAGAATGCGTTTCGTCAGTGAATAGAGAAACAGCCTTCAATGGCTGTTTTTTATGCCTATGCTTTTGGGCTCGCACACGCCAAGAGGACGCACCCATGACTGACTGGCCGCTGGCTCAGACCTATCGTTTCAACGGGCACTCCGTTCGCTACGCCGTACGTGGCGACGGCCCGCCGCTGGTGTTCGTGCATGGCACGCCCTTCTCTTCTCATGTGTGGCACCGGATCGCGCCGCACTTCATCACCTCGCACCGGGTGTATTACTTCGATTTGCTGGGTTACGGGCAGTCCGCACAGCCGAACGGCGATGTGTCGCTGGGCGTACAAAACCAACTGTTGGCGCAATTGCTGGAGCACTGGGGCCTGGAACGGCCAGACGTGGTAGCCCACGATTTTGGCGGCGCCACCGCGTTGCGCGCGCATCTGCTCAATGGCAAGGATTACCGCAGCCTGACGCTGATTGACCCGGTGGCGCTATCGCCCTGGGGTTCGCCGTTCGTGCAGCATGTGCGTCAGCATGAAGCGGCGTTCAGCGGGCTGCCTGATTACATTCAACGGGCGATTGTGCCGACCTATATTCGTGGCGCGATCAAGCGCGAGATTTCCGATCAGGAGCTGGCGCCTTACGTGCAGCCCTGGCTGGGTGATTCGGGGCAAGCGGCGTTCTATCGGCAGATCGCGCAGATGGATGAGCGTTATACCCGCGAGGTCGAAACGCTGTACCCGACGATTCGCTGCCCGGTGCAGATTCTCTGGGGGGAAGACGATCAGTGGATTCCCATCGAGCGCGGGCGGGCGTTGCATCAGATGATTGCGGGGTCGCAGTTTCATCCCGTTGCGAATGCCGGGCATCTGGTGCAGGAGGATGCACCGGAGGCGATCATGGCGGCGATATTGCGGTTTTTGCCGTTGGCACAGAACGCCTGATCGACGGAGCCCCTCGCCACAAGGTTTTGTGACTACCTGCTTGCTGCGTTCCAATTTGAACCACAGCCGCACCGCTTTCGTGCCCCTCTTCAGGCCAAATCCGCCTGCTCGGCTATAAAGAACAACACCCTCGCGCCATTGGCACGAGCACTGCAACACCCTCGCGTCCTCCATCCAGCAAGGAATGCCACATGACGCAGAACGATCCGGGCAACGATTACCCCCTCAGCGAAGTCCCGATGCATGCCCGCAAGGGGCTTGCCTCCACGGCCATGGTGCTGCTGGGTTTTACCTTTTTCACAGCGACCATGTTTGCCGGCGGCAAGCTGGGGGTGGCGTTCAGTTTCGGCGAGATGCTGACGGTGATTATCGTCGGCAACCTGCTGCTGGGACTCTACGCAGCCGGGCTTGGCTACATCGCTTTCAAAAGCGGCCTCAATTCGGTGCTGATGGGCCGTTTCTGCTTCGGCGAAGTGGGCAGTAAGCTCAGCGACCTGATCCTCGGCTTCACCCAGATCGGCTGGTACGCCTGGGGCACCGCGACCGCAGCCGTCGTACTCGGCAAATATTTCCAACTGAGCGATGGCACCGTTCTGGGGCTGATGGTGCTGTTCGGCCTGGGCTTTTGCGCCACGGCGTACATCGGCTATCGAGGACTGGAGATTCTGTCTTACATCGCCGTCCCCGCCATGATGTTGCTGCTGATGCTGTCGATGTGGGTCGCGACGGTGAAGGTCGGCGGGCTCGAGGGTTTGCTGGCCGTGGTGCCGACGGCAACACTGGACTGGTCGACCGCGATTACCCTGGTGTTCGGCACCTTTGTCAGTGGCGCGACCCAGGCGACCAACTGGACACGCTTCTCCCGTTCGGCGCGGGTCGCAGTGCTGGCGAGCCTGATCGGCTTTTTCATCGGCAACGGCCTGATGGTGTTGATCGGTGCCTACGGCGCCATCGTCTATCAGCAACCGGACGTGGTCGAAGTGCTGTTGCTGCAAGGTTTCGCCATGGCCGCGATGGCGATGTTGCTGCTCAACATCTGGAGCACCCAGGACAACACCATCTACAACTTCGCCGTCGCCGGCTGCAATCTGTTGCGCACCGGTCGGCGCAAAACCGTGACCCTGGCCGGCGCGGTGATCGGCACGCTGCTGGCGCTGCTGGGCATGTACGACATGCTGGTGCCTTACCTGATTCTGCTGGGCACGGTGATTCCGCCGATTGGCGGGGTGATCATGGCGGACTTTTTCTTCCGTTACCGTGGGCAATATCCACGCCTGGCCGATGCCCGGTTGCCGGCGTTCAACTGGCCTGGCCTGAGCGCTTATGCGGTCGGCACCGTCGCGGCATTCAGCTCCCCGTGGGTCGCGCCTCTGGTAGGGATTGCCACTGCCGCGCTAACGTATGTGTTATTGACCGGCGTACTGGGTGCCCGTACCGCCGAAGCGCCACTACAAGATCTCTAAAAGGACTCGCCTGATGCACATCATCAACGCCCGCCTGCGCAACCAAGAAGGCCTGCATGAGTTGCACCTGGAAAACGGCCTGATTCACAGCATCGCCCGGCAAACCGAAGCCCCTTCACTGGGGCCAAATGACCTGGACGCCGGCGGTAATCTGGTGGTACCGCCCTTCGTCGAACCGCACATTCACCTCGACGCCACCCTGACTGCCGGCGAACCGCGCTGGAACATGAGCGGCACGCTGTTCGAAGGCATCGAGTGCTGGGGCGAGCGCAAGGCCACCATCACTCAGGAAGACACCAAGACCCGCGCCAAAAAAACCATCCAGACCCTCGCCGCCCATGGCATCCAGCATGTGCGCACCCACGTCGATGTCACCGACCCGGAGCTGACCGCGCTCAAGGCGATGCTCGAAGTCCGCGAGGAAAGCCGCCACCTGATCGACCTGCAAATCGTCGCGTTCCCCCAGGAAGGCATCGAGTCGTACCGCAACGGGCGCGAGCTGATGGAAGAAGCGATCCGTCTGGGCGCCGATGTGGTCGGGGGCATTCCGCATTTCGAATACACCCGGGACCAGGGCGTGAGCTCGGTGAAGTTCCTGATGGACCTGGCCGAACGCACCGGTTGTCTGGTGGACGTGCATTGCGACGAAACCGACGACCCGCACTCACGCTTCCTTGAAGTGCTGGCCGAAGAGGCCCG
Source organism: Pseudomonas sp. P1_A1 (assembly GCF_056406935.1). Taxonomy (NCBI): domain Bacteria; kingdom Pseudomonadati; phylum Pseudomonadota; class Gammaproteobacteria; order Pseudomonadales; family Pseudomonadaceae; genus Pseudomonas; species Pseudomonas sp. P1_A1. Next base: position 498,144 of record NZ_JBFTZE010000001.1, read on the forward strand.
CAGCCGCGACATGGGTTCGCGTGTCACCGCCAGCCACACCACGGCCATGGGCTCCTATGACAACGCTTACTGCGCGAAACTGTTTCGCTTGCTCGGGCACTCGGGGATCAGTTTTGTTTCTTGCCCCACCGAAAGCATTCACCTGCAAGGCCGCTTCGACACCTTCCCGAAACGCCGTGGCGTGACCCGGGTGAATGAGTTGCTCGAAGCGGGGATGAACGTGTGTTTCGGTCAGGACTCGATCGTCGACCCGTGGTATCCGTTGGGCAACGGCAACATTCTGCGGGTGCTCGAGGCCGGTTTGCACATCTGCCACATGCTCGGTTATCGCAATTTGCAGAGTGCGCTGGACCTGGTCACGGACAACAGTGCCAAGGCGATGAACCTGGGCGATCGCTATGGATTGGAACTGGGCCGGCCGGCGAATCTGCTGATTCTGTCGGCGGACAGCGATTACGAGGTGATCCGCAGCCAGGGTCTGCCGCTGTATTCGATACGTGGGGGCAAGGTGTTGATGAAGCGGCAGATGCCGGTGGTTGAGTGGGCGGATCGGCTCTGAATCTTCGCTGACCGTTCGGGCGTCATCGCGAGCTGGCTCGCGATGACGGTCTCAAAATCACCCCATCAACCGCGCCGTCCCAAACAACCTGACCCGACTCAATTCGCCCTCCCGTTCTTCCAGCAGAATCGGCGCCGTGCCGCCGGGCATGACCACTTTCACTGCCCCGGCCGCCACCCAACCCACTCGCCACGCCGCGCACGCCACCGCACTGGCGCTGGTGCCCGACGACTCGGTCGGCCCTTCGCCACGCTCGAACACCCGCGCAACGATTCGCCCTTCGGATTCAAGCATCGCCCATTGCAGGTTCACGCCTGCCGCACACGGCTGCCCTGCCCCGGTCGGCGTGGCGTAAGCGATGCGGGTCAACCCTCCAGACAACTCCGGCTCACGCATTTGCGCGTTGCTCGGCAACGCATCGGCGCCTGTCACTAACGTCACACAATGGGGATTACCGATGCGCACGAACTGGCTGCGGTTCCAGGCAGGGTCGAGCGTCGATAATGGCCGCACATGGCTGACATCGCGCCCGTTCAACAGCACGGTTTCGACCCCTTGCGCACCCACCGCTTCAGGCCCGAACGAAGGCTGCCCCAAGTCCAGCCAGAACCCTTGCACGCCATCGATTTCGGCGGGCTTCACCGAAGTCGTCACTGGCGAGAGCGCATCGTTCTTGTCGTGATGAACCCTGAGCAGGCAAGCCTCCTCCCTCGGCATCAGCCCTTGTTCACTCAGGGCCTGGGAAAAAATCGTCAGGCCATTGCCACTGCGTTCAGCCAGAGTGCCGTCGGTGTTGACGATCAACAGGTCAAAAGGCGGCGACGATTGAAACGGCCCCACCAGCAAGCCATCGCAACGATGCGCCTTGCTGCCGGGCGGTTGTGTCCCGGGAGCCCAGCCGCAGAATGCCTCGATGGCTGACACGGCCCAGGTCTCACGGGTTTGCGCAGCCTGGCTGGCGTGGTCAGGCAGGTCGATACCACTACTGCGCAGGGCGTCAGGTGCCACCACCGCGTAGATATTGCCTCGAGCATCGTAGAACGGCGTCATGAATCGATCCTGAAGTCAGCTTGAAGAGCTTGTACTTTAGGCGCTGACAAGAGAAATCACATCTGCCAGACGCGCTTTATGACAGTCATGAAACGCCTGTCCTTTATTTCGAAATAGTTGGAACAACCTGTCAGTTATGACAGCAGACAATCTTCAGGACGCAGCACAGAGTGGAACTCTTCATCCAGATTCGGAAGACGACCATGAAAAGGGCACTATTACCTCTGCTCCTTTCCCTGATATTGACTGCGGCAGCCATCGCCGATGAAACAGTTCCGGTGCGCAATGGCACAGGAGAAGAAATCCTGTTGCAGGGTTTCCATTGGAACTCCAGCCGCAATACACCCGAAAAATGGTATGTGGTACTAACACGCTTGGCTGGTCAGATCGGCAACGATGGTTTTACCACTATCTGGATGCCGCCGCCGTGGCGGGACACTTCAAGTTGGGAGGACAGCAGCAAAGGCACCTCCGGTGGAGGTGAAGGTTATTTCTGGGGCAGCTTCGATAAAAACAGCCAGTACGGCACTGACGAGCAACTCAAAACAGCCGCCATGGCGCTGAATAAAGCCGGAGTGGAAGTCGTCTATGACGTGGTGCCCAACCACATGAATGACAGCAATGGAAATGATTCACTATTTCCCAGAGGTCACAGGGAATGGCGCCACGATTGTGCCGAGTGCGATGAAGGCGATTCATTTATCGACGGCAATGCCGATCTGAACACTGGCAATGCACATGTGTTCGACACCTTTAAAAATGAGCTCATCAACCTTCGCGAACATTACGCAGCCAAAGGCCTGCGCTTCGACTTTGTCCGGGGTTATGCACCGGAAACGGTCGACCGCTGGATGAAGGCTTTTGGCGATCAGCAGTTATGTGTTGGTGAAATGTGGAAAGGTCCCAGCGAGTACCCGGCCAACGATTGGCGCAGTAAGGCCAGTTGGCAGGACTCACTCAAGGATTGGTCCGATCGTTCGCGCTGCACAGTCTTTGACTTCGCCCTCAAGGAGCGGATGCAGAATGGTTCGATTGCAGAGTGGCGACATGGGCTGAATGGCAACCCGGATTCAACCTGGCGCAAGACGGCCATCACCTTTGTCGATAACCATGACACTGGCTACTCCCCGGGACGCTATGGAGGCCAACATCATTGGGCATTACCCGAAGAACTGCGCAATCAGGCCTACGCTTATATCCTCAGCAGCCCAGGCACGCCAGCCGTGTACTGGCCTGACATGTATGACTGGCAGCGCGGCGACCTGATTCGTCAATTGATCAAGCTTCGCAAGGAAGCCGGTATCAAGGCTGACTCGCCGATCCGCTTCCACACCCAATATTCAGGGCTGGTCGCTACGACAACAGGCGTGCGCAAGAGCCTGATCATCGCCCTGAGTTCCGACTTTGCAAAACTCCCCGAAGGACTGAGCCAACCGACGCTCACATCGGACAGTGGAAAAATCCGGATCTGGAGCACACCACCCGAACAGTCACCCGTCACTGTCCGCTTCACATGTGCCAATACCAGCCCTCAACCCGGGCAGAGTGTGTATGTCGCAGGTTCATCCATTGAACTGGGTGCCTGGGATCCCGCCCATGCCATTCGCCTGAACAATAACCCGCAGGAAAACCGCTGGACGGGCGCCATCGATTTGCCTGCTCAAAAAAATATTGATTGGAAATGCATCGTGCGTAGCGATGACCCGTCAGGCGCTGTACGTTGGCAACCGGATCCCAACGTCAACTTCACCAGTGGCGCAGTCAGTGAAACGCGAGGTACGTTTTAGGCATTCGGTTCCATTGCCGTGAAAAGCTTTCAAGGTCGCGGGACGCCGCCTGATATGCAACGATGTTGCCCTGCCTATCGTCAGCAACCCGCAACACCAAGGACTTTTCATGACTGCCTTCAATACTCCCGCGCCCGTCATCCCCGGACGCCTGGAACAGATGTCCACGCGCATCGCCTTTTTCATCGCCGGTTTCGGCATCGCGGCCTGGGCGCCGCTGGTGCCTTACGCCAAGGCACGGGCCGGGCTGGATGAAGGCACCCTCGGGCTGTTGCTGTTGTGTCTGGGGGTGGGCTCGATTCTGGCGATGCCCATGGCCGGGATTCTGGCAACGCGCTTCGGCTGCCGTCGGGTGTTGAGCGGCGGCACTTTGTTGATCTGTGCGGCATTGCCGCTGTTGGCGACGGTGTCTTCGATTCCGGCGTTGATCGCGGCGTTGTTCATGTTCGGCGCCGGCCTGGGCACGGTGGATTCGACGGTGAACCTGCAAGCGGTGATCGTCGAGCGGGCCAGCGGCAAGACCATGATGTCGGGTTTTCATGGGCTGTTCAGCCTCGGCGGGATCGTCGGCGCGGCGGGTGTCAGCGCCCTGCTCGGCTTGGGCTTTTCGCCGCTGGGGGCGATGTTGGTAGTGATCGTGATTCTAGTGCTGGCATTGCTCAAAGCCGCGCCGCACCTGTTGCCTTACGGCAGTGAAAGCTCCGGCCCGGCATTTGCCGTGCCTCACGGCATCGTGCTGTTTATCGGCGGGATGTGCTTCATCGTGTTCCTGGCCGAAGGCGCGGCACTCGACTGGAGCGCGGTGTTCCTGGCGCAGGAGCGCGGCATCGACACGGCGTATGCAGGCCTGGGTTATGCAGCGTTTGCGCTGACCATGACGCTCGGGCGCTTGACCGGCGACCGGATTGTTCGACGTCTTGGTTATACGCGAGTGATAGTGTTCGGTGGCTTGATGGCCGCATCGGGCCTGGCGCTGGCGACATTCGCACCGGCATGGGAAGCGGCGCTGGTGGGTTATGCGTTGTTGGGAGCCGGCTGTTCGAACATTGTGCCGGTGCTATACACCGCTGTTGGTAAACAGACCGTCATGCCCGAAAGCATTGCCGTGCCGGCCATTACCACGTTGGGCTATGCCGGGATTCTCGCCGGGCCAGCGGTGATCGGCTTTATCGCCCATGGCAGCAGTTTGAGTTTTGCCTTTGGGTTGATGGCGATGTTGCTGGTGGCGGTGGCGATTGGTGGGAAGGTGTTGAAGGTTTAAAAGCATCGCGGGCAAGCCCGCGATAAAGTTAACTCGGTCGATCAGAACCCGACGCTGGCCTGTACAAAGAACGTGCGTGGCGCGCCGACGTACATCCCCGAGTTGTTGTCGCTGGAACGGGTGAAATACTGCTTGTCGAAGATGTTTTTCACCCCGGCGCCGACTTTCAGGTTTGACAACTGCGAGCCGAAGTCATAACCACCGCGCACGTTCCAGGTCACATAACCCGGAATGTCACCGTACTGCCCGTCTGCGGAACCTTCGGTGATGTAGTTGCCGCTGAAGCTGCCATCGGCATTCACACCGGTCCCCGGCGAACGCTGTTTGGACTGGGCAAAGGCATCGAGGTTGTAGGTCCAGCGGTTGATGTCGTAACGCAGCCCGGCGGTGGCCACCTGACGCGAGTAGAACGGCAGATCACGGCCCTTGAAGCCCGGGATCTCGCCTTCGTACGTGGCGCGGGTGTAGGTGAAACCGGCGTTGGCGGTCAGGCCGTCAAGCATCGGGTTGAGCGCCGACATGTCGTAATGCACCGACGCTTCAAGGCCCTGGTGCTTGGTCGCGCCGAGGTTGGTCCAGCCCACGTCGTTGCTGATGTATTGCAGTTCGTCATCGAAGTCGATGTAGAACAGCGTCACTTCCCCGCCCCACACGTCATCGTTGTAGCGTGTACCGATCTCGTAGGTCTTGGCCTTTTCCGGGCTCAAGCCATTGGCGGTGTTGTCACCCGAACCACCCTGGCCGAGCTGGAAATATTGCAGGCTGCCGAACGAGGTTTCGTAGTTGGCGAACAGTTTCCAGGCATCGGACAGGTGATACATCACGCTCAAGGCCGGCAACGGTTCGTTGCTGTCGATGCTGCGGCGTTTTTCCTGCACCGGTTTGCCGGCGGTGTCGAGAACCGGCCTGTCATGCCATTCGGTGCTGATGCTTTCAAAACGAATGCCGGGGGTCACGGTCCAGTTGCCGACGTCGATCTTGTCATCGAGGTAAACGGCGTGGGCTTCGGTGCCCCCGGTGCGGTCCTGGAACACGTGACCATCGGAAGTTTTGCTGACCACCGGCTGATTGTTCACCAGCGCCAGACGGCTCGACTCTTCGTGCATGCCTTCTTTCAGGTAGCGATAACCGACGCTGGCTTCCTGCGTGGTCGGGCCCAGGTCGAACACATGGGACACCCGCGGCTCGATGCCGAAGGTGTAGTACGTGCGCGGGTAGGAGCTGAGGGTTTTCTGGTCGCGCGCGGCGATGGTGCTGCCACGGAAGCTGTCGGAATAGTAGGTCAGCACTTCGGCCTGGGTACGGTCGTCGATCTGCCGCGCCCATTTGAACGACACGTCCTTGCGGCGGCCGCTGAAGTTGTCGTGGTCGCGGTCGGACTGGAACGGATCGGCGTCGTACTGCTTCTGCGTCAGGCCGCCGGGCATGTCGGCGCTGGCGTCGTAGTAATGGAAGTTGAGGCTGAAATCGTCCTGATCGGTGGGCGCCCAGTGAGTCTTGAGGATCACGTCGTCGATGTCATTGCCGTTGTTGCTTTTGCGATAACCGTTGCCATTCACCCCCGAATACAACAGCGCCACGCCCACGCCGTTATCGGCGGTGCCGCCGAGAAACGCGGTGTCGATGTGTTTCCAGCCACCACGCTGGGTGGTTTCCAGGGTGGTGCCGATTTCACCGGTGGCTTTCTCCGGGATCGCGCGGGTGACGAAGTTGATCACGCCACCGACGTTCTGCGGCCCGTAACGCACGGAACCGGCGCCGCGCACCACGTCGATGCTGTCGAGGTTGCCGGAGGAAATCGGCGCCATCGACAGCTGCGGTTGGCCGTAAGGGGCGAAGGCAGCCGGCACACCGTCGATCAGTACGGTGGAGCGTGGCGACAGGCGCGAAGTCAGGCCGCGCACGCCGACGTTCAGGGAAATGTCGCTGCCGCCAGTACCGTTGGCGTCCTGCACTTGCACGCCGGGCACGCGCTTCAATACGTCGCCGACGTTCATGGCGCCCTGCTCGACCATCGCTTCACGGCGGATCACCGTGCGCGCGCCCGGATGGTTTTGCACCACGGCGGCGTCGGCGTCACCGAGCCAGTCACCAACCACCTTGATGTCGGTCACGCCCAATTCCAGCGGGCCATTTGAGGCGGAAGTCGGTGCCGGCATCAGCGTGACCGAACCTTCATCGATCTGGTATTGCAGACCGCTGCCTTGCAGCAATTGGCGCAAGGCCTGTTCCGGCGAGAGGTTGCCATCGACTGCCGGGGCCTGTTTGCCGGCCACCAGTTCCGGGCTGAAAAAAACCTGCAGCGAGGTTTGCTGGCCCAGCTGACTCAAGGCCTGGCCCAATGGCTGCGCCTGAATATGAATGGCGTCGGCGGCGAATGCCTGAGGCAGCGCCGAGCTGAGCGCCAGGGCAAGCGCGAGGGGCAGCCAGGATGATTTGTTATTTTTAGCGGTGGTTTTCTTCACGTCGAACGTTGTCCTGTGGATCGCAAGAGTGTGCGTCTGTTAATGCAAACCAGTTGCAGTTGGACAAGAAGACGAAGAACTCGAAAAAAACCTGAATCTATCGGGCAATTATTTCCTGGCTGCCGTCGTCGAGGGTGCGGATGGTCACCGGCAGAATGCTCGGCAAGGCCTTGAGCAGCGCATCGGTGTTGTCGGATTTGAACACGCTGGTCAGGCGCAGGTTGCCCACGCTGGCGCTGCCGACTGTCAGTGGTTTCTCCCGATAACGCGACACTTCTTCGGCCACTTCGCCGAGGCTGGCGTTGTTGAACACCAGTTTGCCGCTGCGCCATGCGGTCAGTTCCGCAGGGTTGACCGCATAGGCGGCGGCCACCTTGCCCTGGGCATTGATGCGAGTGCCGAAGCCGGCGGTGAGGCTGACGAAATCATCGCCGCCCCCTTGAACCCTGACCGTGCCCTGCTCCACCGCGACCCTTGTTTCGGCGCTGTCGCGGCGCACATCGAACCGGGTGCCGGTGACCGTGACCTTGCCGCTGCCCGCCTCGACCACGAACGGTCGACTGCTGTCGTGCTCGACGCTGAACATCGCCTCGCCTTGCGTCAACTCGATGCCGCGACGGTCCTTTTCATAGCGCACCTGCACCCGGCTGCGGCTGTTCAGATCAATCACCGAACCGTCCGGCAACGCCACATGGCGACGCTCGTCAAGGGCCGTGGAATATTCAGCCGTGTAGGTCGCCGGAGGGTTCAAGCCGCTGAACAGCCCCAGGCCGAACGCCACCGTCAACACGCTGGCGGCTATCGCGTAACGCACCAGCGGACGACGTTTACTGAGTGCCACCGGGGTTTCACACAAGGCGTGCAGACGCTTGGCCGGCAGCCGATCGGCCGCCACCCACAGGTTCTGCAGTATCTGATATTCGTTGCGATGCTGAGGGTGTTCGTCCAGCCAGATCTCGAAGCGGCGCTGCTCTTCGGCGCTGACGGCAGGTTCCTGCAAACGCACGAACCACCGCGCCGCGTCGTCGCGAACCGTTGTTTGCCCACACGCACAATCACGAGTATCCATCATGGAAAGTCCTGCCTGGCTGGGGATGAGAAGCCGGCGATCTGTTCGGGACGACGCAACATCATGGTTGTAACCCGTCCAGACGATCACGCAGATGCCGCAGGGTGCGGATCATATACTTTTCCACCATGTTCCTGGACAACCCCAGGCGTTCGGCGATTTCGGCCTGGGTCAGGCCTTCGATCTTCTGCCAGACGAACACCTTGCGGCAGTTGAGCGGCAACTCGGTGAGCGCCCGCTCGATGGAATCGGCCAACTGGATCGCGTGCATGAAATGCTCCGGGTCGCCGGACGACGACACACTGTGATCGATCGCCTCCGACTCCATGGCACCTCGCCGATCCTCACGCCGATAACCGTCCACCGCGATGTTGCGCGCGGTCTGATGCAAATACGCCCGAGGTTGCTGCACCGCCGCCGAATCGGACTCGAGCACCCGCACGAAGGTGTCATGGGCCAGGTCCTCGGCCTGCTGACGATTTCTCAGGCGACGGGTCCAGGTGCCGATCAACTCTTCGTAATGTTCGAAAAAACCGGGTCTGCGGGGCAGCTTGGGGGTCATTTGCGGCGTGCTGCGGGAAAGAGGTGCGAATAGTAATACTTCCTATTAAGCCCGGCAATTCATTCCTCCCTGCGTCGACGAGAGGGTCATCGTCCCCGCCAACAGCAAGGCTAGCGCACCACATAGCATTAAGGTTTCCCCCAATGCCTGACTCCAGGCTGCCAACATCAGCCCACCACCGATCAACAGGTAGTACAACAAACCGAACAGTGCGCCAGCAGTGCCCAGTCGATCGCCGTAATTCGCCAAGGCCGAGCCGAGGATGTTCGGGATTGCCATACCGAACGCCAATACCACCAGCAACATCGCCAGCACGAACAGAGCACTGTCCTGCATCAGCCATACGCCGATACCACCCAGCAATGCCGACAACGCCGCAAGCCGGATCAACCACGGGCCACTAACCCCGCGTTGGAGCAAGCGCTTGTTGAGCCAGGCGCCAAGCCCGGAGCCCAAGGCCAGGATCACACCGCTGTAACCAAACAGCTGTGTACTCAAACCCAGTCGCTCGAATACGAAGGGGCCGAGGCTGTAGTAGCTGAACAAGGCAACATTGAATAACGCCACCAATAGCGTCGAACGCCAGATATCGCGGTCTTGCAGCATCTGCCACAGTGTCTCGAACAGGTTGGCCGTGGTCAGGTGCTGTGGTCGGGTTTCCGGTAACGTGCGCCAGCACCACAGCAACAATCCAAGGGACAGTAGCAACAGACAGCCCTGCACCCCGCGATATCCAAAGGCTTGCACCAGGCTCGCACCGCTAAATAAGCCGATCGCCGGACTCGCGGCAAGGGCGATACCCATCACCGAAAACACCTGCGCCAGTTCCGCGCCCTTGAAGCGGTCGCGCAACAGGGTTTGTGTCACCACCGAGCCGACCGCCGCGCCAAATGCAGCCAGCGCCTGAGCCATCAGCAGCGCGCTGAAGGTGCTGACACTCAGCGCCATCACCGACGCACCGGCGTACAACGCCAGCCCGGTGAGCATCGAGGGCCGACGGCCAATACGGTCGCACACCCGACCCCACACCACGACGCCGAATGCAAAGGCCACAAAATACACCGACAGCGTTTGCGCCGCCGCTTGGGGGCTAACGGCAAATACCTGACCGATATCCGCCAACGCCGGGCTGTAAAGGGTTTGGGCGATTTGCGCAAACATCAGCAAGGCAATAGCCAGCACCAGCAGGTTTCTGGAATTCATCACGACTTCACTCCTAAAGAAAAAACTGCCGAGGAGTTTAAGAAGCCATGACTGACGTATTATCCAAATTCTGACAATTAATCATTGAAATCGGACAACCATGGCCTGGCTCGATGCCGATGCACCATTCAATCCCGACACCTTCCCGGCACCGGTTATCGGTATCGCTGCGACCCTGGGCGATCACGATTCCGGGCTTCATCGACACGCGCGCGGGCAGTTGTTGTTCACGCGTCAGGGCTGCATGCGCATCACGCTGACGCAGCAATTGTGCCTATTGCCGCCATCCCGCGCGGCATGGATTCCGCCGGGCATCATTCACCGCGCAGTGATGAAACAGAGCGTGGACTATCGATCCATTTACCTGAAACCCGAGTTATGCGCCGAACTACCGCCACAGGTTTGCGTCATTGAAGTCAGCCCGCTGCTGCGAGCGGTGCTGGAACCGATCGCCAAGGCCGACTTCGACACCGATTGGCAGCAGGGCAAGTTTGTCCACCTGTTGGGTCTGTGCCTGAGCGAAATACGCGATGCCGCACAACAACCGATGCTCTTGCCTCTGCCTCGGGACAAGCGTCTGGCGCCACTGCTCGCAACGCCAGAGCAACTGCCGCCGGTACTCCAGGTTCTGGAAAGACAGATCGGTGCCAGCGGCCGCACGATCAGCCGAATCTTCCAGCGCGAAACCGGCATGAGCTATCAGCAATGGCGCCAACAGTGGCGGTTGATGCGCGCCATGGAATTACTCGCCACCGGGCGCAACCTCAGTTACAGCGCATTTGAACTGGGGTTTGCCAGCGACAGCGCGTTCATTGCGTTCTTCAAGGACATGACCGGCATCACCCCTGGCGCGTGGCTTAGATAAGCGACGACTGGTTGCAGAAACCCATTGCGACAAAATATTACTTGCATCATATTACATTCGTAATAAGGAACCGTTTCCCACAGGTATATATCCATGACCAACATGCCCAGCCTTGAACCCGACCTTGCTGTCGCAGTGACCCCACCCAAGCCTCCCCTGCTCAAACGGCTGGTGCTGCTGACGGCGGCTATCGCGGCCCTGGTGTTCATCGGGCTGTACGCAACCCATTGGTGGACCGCCGGACGCTTCATTGAAGAAACAGACGATGCCTACATCGGCGGTGATGTCACGGTGATCGGCCCGAAAGTCGCGGGGTATATCGAAGAGGTACTGGTGACCGACAACCAGAAGGTCAAGGCCGGCGATGTGCTGATCCGGATCGACGCCCGTGACTATCGCGCCAACCTGGCCAAGGCCGAAGGCGCGGTGGCCGCTGAAGAAGCATTACTAGCCAACCTCGACGCCACTGAACAACTGCAACACGCGGTGATCGGCCAGGCCCGCGCCGGCATCGATGCCGCGGGCGCCGAAACCGCGCGCTCGCGGGACGATAACGCCCGCTACAAACGTCTGGTGGGCAGCAATGCCGTCTCGGTGGAAAGTGCACAACGGGTCGACGCCACCTTCAAGACGGCCCAAGCGCAGAGCGCCCGGGCCCAAGCCGAATTGCTGGCCGCGCAACGCCAATTGAACGTGATCGAAACCCAGAAGCAGCAAGCCCGCGCTGCGTTGATACAGGCGCGGGCCGAGCGTGATCTGGCGCAGTTGAACGTCGGCTACACCGAGTTGAAAGCCCCCGTCGACGGCGTGATCGGCAATCGTCGGGCGCGGGTCGGCGCTTATGCCCAGGCCGGTTCGCAACTGTTGTCGTTGGTGCCGGCCAGCGGGCTATGGGTCGATGCCAATTTCAAGGAGGATCAGCTAGCGCGGATGACGCCGGGCCAGCGCGTGATCGTGCATGCCGACGTACTCAAGGGACGTGAATTCCACGGGCATCTGAACAGCCTCGCGCCGGCCAGCGGTTCGCAGTTCAGCGTGCTGCCGCCGGAAAATGCCACCGGCAACTTCACCAAAATCGTCCAGCGGGTGCCGGTGCGGATCCTACTCGACCCGGCGGATGGCGTACTCGGTCATCTGCGTCCAGGCCTGTCGGTGACGGCCGAAGTGGACACCCGCGCCGAGCCTGAAGCTCAAACCCCGGCCGTGGCCAGCGCACCATGAGCCGCGCCCTCGCCGCCCCCGCGCAACCGTTCAACGCCGCCAACATGGCGACGGCGACCAAGGTGTTTGCCTTCGCCACGATGTGCATCGGCATGTTCATTGCGCTGCTGGATATCCAGATCGTCTCGGCGTCGCTGCGTGACATCGGCGGCGGGCTCTCGGCCGGCACCGACGAAACCGCCTGGGTGCAGACCAGTTACCTGATCGCCGAAATCATCGTGATTCCGCTGTCGGGCTGGTTGTCCCGGGTGTTCTCGACCCGTTGGCTGTTCTGCGCCTCGGCGATTGGCTTCACCCTGGCCAGCCTGCTCTGCGGCGTGGCCTGGAACATCCAGAGCATGATCGCCTTCCGCGCCCTGCAAGGGTTTCTCGGTGGTTCGATGATTCCGCTGGTGTTCACCACCGCGTTCTTTTTCTTCAGCGGCAAGCAACGGGTGATCGCCGCCGCGACCATCGGCGCCGTAGCCTCGCTGGCACCAACATTGGGGCCGGTAATCGGTGGCTGGATCACTGACATTTCGTCCTGGCACTGGCTGTTCTACATCAACCTGGTGCCGGGGATATTCGTGGCGGTGGCTGTGCCGATGCTGGTGAAAATCGACCAGCCGGAACTGTCGCTGCTCAAGGGCGCCGACTACCTGAGCATGCTGTTCATGGCGGTGTTTCTTGGCTGCCTGGAATACACCCTCGAAGAAGGTCCACGCTGGAACTGGTTCAGCGACAGCACGATTCTGACCACCGCGTGGGTCAGCGGCCTGGCGGGTTTGGCTTTCATCGGTCGAACCTTGCATGTGGCCAACCCGATCGTCGATCTGCGCGCCTTGAAGGACCGCAACTTCGCCCTCGGTTGTTTCTTTTCGTTCGTTACGGGTATCGGCCTGTTCGCGACGATTTACCTGACGCCGCTGTTTCTCGGTCGGGTGCGTGGCTACAGCGCGCTGGACATTGGCCTGGCGGTGTTTTCCACCGGGGTGTTCCAGATTATGGCGATTCCGTTGTACGCCTTTCTGGCCAATCGCATCGACCTGCGCTGGATCATGATGACCGGCCTTGGGCTGTTCGCCTTATCGATGTGGGATTTCAGCCCGATCACCCATGACTGGGGCGCCAGAGAATTGATGCTGCCGCAAGCCTTGCGCGGAATCGCGCAACAACTGGCGGTGCCGCCGGCGGTGACCCTGACCCTTGGCGGGTTGGCACCGGCGCGGCTCAAACATGCTTCGGGGTTATTTAACCTGATGCGTAACCTTGGCGGCGCGATGGGCATCGCCGCCTGCGCGACGATTCTCAATGACCGCACCAACCTGCACTTCACCCGGTTGGCGGAGAACCTCAACAGCACCAACGAAGCACTCAATCAGTGGCTGTCCCAGGTCGGCCATAACTTCGCCGCCCTCGGCCAGAGCGGTGACATCGGCGTCACCGCCAGCCTGCATCAACTGTGGCTGCTGACCTACCGCGAAGCGCAGACGCAAACCTACGGCGACGCGTTCCTGATGATCATGGTCTGCTTCATTCTCGCCACGGCGATGGTGCCCCTGATGCGCAAGGTACAACCACCGGCCGCGCCGAGTGCCGATGCGCATTGAGTCTGGCGCTACTACAAAAAATCAGTCCTGAGGCATCTTGCGGAAACCCACGGCCAGGCGGTTCCAGCTGTTGATGGTGGAAATCGCCACAGTCAGGTCGACCATTTCCTTGGGGCTGAACTCGGCGCTGAGCAGCGCATAGTCTTCGTCCGGCGCGTGGGTCAGGCTCACTTGGGTCATGGACTCTGTCCAGGCCAGTGCGGCGCGCTCGCGATTGGTGAAAAACGGTGCCTCGCGCCAGGCGGTCACGGCGAACAGCCGGCGTGGCGTTTCCCCGTCCTTCATGGCATCGGCAGTGTGCATGTCGATGCAGAAGGCGCAGCCATTGATCTGCGAAGCGCGCAGCTTGACCAGTTCGATCAGCGACTTTTCCAGGGGCAGTTTCGAGACAGCGGTTTCCAGGGCCATCATGGCTTTGAAGGCGTCTGGGGAGGCGGTGTAGAAATCGATACGGGTTTGCATGGCGAGCTCCAATCACAATGGGTGTTGGCGCTACGTTAATGCGGCCCCGAGGTTGAACAAATAGCCAATTATTGGGAAGTTGAGGATGCCAATAGACCAGAAGATTTTCAGTGATGGTGCCGACGCCTGCTCGCGAAGGCGCCGGAACAGGCAACCAACCTATTGGTGACTACGATTGCGCAACCACTGCAAAAACCCTTTTTTCTCCACCACCTTGGGTGTTTCCTGAATCAGCGTCTGAGCCTTGTTCAAGCGGAAATCCAGCAACGTCTTCATCGCTTCACCGATGTCATGCCGCGCATCCAGGCACGGTTGAAGGTATTCCCTTTCGATCCGGTACAAGCTGCAGGTCGTCTTGGCTTTAAAGTCCGCYGGCATCGCCATATCGGACAAAATCCCGCCCTCGCCGATCACCTCTCCCGGCCCCATGCGCCCGCTTTCGATCTTGACCCCGCCGCGGCTCAGCTCCACCGACACGACGCCGGATTCAATGATGAACAGATGATCGCTGACCTCCCCCGCCGGCAGAATCATTTCTCCGGCGCGGAAGGTTTGCAGCTTCATGTTCTGGCTGAAGGTTTCTTTCTCTTCCTGACGCAGGGTCGAGAAGATGTTCGAGCTGTCCAACAACGCCCGTTGCCGTGACAAGGCCGCAGGAGCGTTGGGCTCGACGTTCGACAACAGGATGACGCCGGATGCCTGCAAGTGCCGGAACGCCAGGTCGAACAGCAGATTGCGCACCATGCGTTTCTGATCCATGGAGACCACGAAGCCGCTGATTTCATATTCCACGCCGGTGCTGCCGGAGCTTTTCAACGCCACGCACGGTGCCGGTTTGTCCAACAGAAAGCGGCACCCCTGCATGGCCCGTTCCAGGGCATCGATCACCGTTTGCGGACGCGCGTGGGGGCTCACTTGCAAACTGATCGAGACGCCGAAAATATCGCTGGGCCGGCTGAAATTGACGATCTTGGCCTTGGCCGCCAGGGAGTTGGGGATCACCGCCATGCTGCCTTGGGAGGTTTGCAGGCGTGTGGCGCGCCAATCGATGTCGGTGACTCGACCTTCGGTGCCATCGATGGAGATCCAGTCACCCAGTTGATAGGGTTTGGTGGTGTTCAGGACGATCCCGGAAAACACGTCGCTGAGGGTACTTTGCAAGGCCAGGCCGACGACGATCGCCAACGCGCCGGATGTCGCCAACACGCCCTTGACCGGCAACTCAAGCACGTATGCCAGGGCGGCGATGACCGCGATCAGGAAAATCACCGCGCCGAGCAGGTCCTGCAACAAGCGCCCGGTGTGCCCGACCCGTTGCATCATCACCGCGCCGAGCAACACCGTCAGGGTGCGCGCCGCGTACAGCCACCAACCAATCTGCAAACCGGTTGCCGCCAGGTGCAACGCCACATTGTCGGCCCAGGGCGCCGGCGCCATGGGGTTCAAGCCTTCGTTGAACAGCAGCACGCTGAACAACGCGAAAATCACCACCCGCGCGGCCAGTTTCCAGTTGCTGCTACTGGCCGTGATCAAACGCCACAACACCAGATCGATCAGGATCAGGATCAGCGCGCTAAGCAACGGGTGATTGGTGAGCAGTGACAGCATCAAGCAACTCCAACAAAGGCCAATGGCGTGAAGATCTCACAGATTGTAGGAGCTGGCGAAGCCTGCGATCTGTAAAACGCCACAAAACCAATGTGGGAGACTCCAGGTTGCGGAGCAACCCACTACTGCGTTGAATTCAACCGCTCATCCGGCCGAACCGGCCCGACTGGAAGTCGCTGAAGGCCTGATGGATTTCCTGCTCGGTGTTCATTACAAACGGGCCGTGGCCGACGATGGGCTCGTCGATCGGCTCGCCGCTGAGCAGCAGCACGACTGCATCGTTGTCGGCCTCGAGGCTGAGCTGATCACCGTTGCGTTCGAACAATGCCAACTGCCCGTCACGTACCAGTTCCTGACCATTGACCTGAACCGCACCGCGCAGCACCACCAGTGCGGTGTTGCGTCCTTCATGCAGATCCAGGGTCAGCAACTTGCCGGCGTTCAAGCGCACATCCCACACGTCGATCGGCGTGAAGGTCCGCGCCGGGCCTTTGTGGCCGTCGAACTCACCGGCAATCAAGCGCAGGCTGCCAGCATTGTTTTTCAGCGGGATACGCGCAATGTCGCCGTCGAGAATCGTCTGGTAACCGGGCTCGGCCATCTTGTCCCTGGCCGGCAAGTTGACCCACAGCTGCACCATTTCCAGGGTGCCGCCGGTTTTGGCGAAACCTTCGGAGTGAAACTCCTCATGAATGATCCCCGAGGCCGCGGTCATCCATTGCACATCGCCGGGGCCGATCTTGCCGCCGCTGCCGGTGGAGTCACGGTGCTCCAGTTCGCCCTTGTAGACGATCGTCACGGTCTCGAACCCGCGGTGCGGATGCTGACCCACGCCACGACGCTCGGTGGTCGGAGTGAATTCGGCGGGACCTGCGTGATCCAGCAGCAGGAACGGGCTGATGTGTTTGCCCAGGTTGTCGTAGGAAAACAGCGTGCGAACCGGAAAACCGTCGCCGACCCAATGAGGTCGTGGACTGGTGTAGATACCGATGATGTTTTTCATCTTTGCCTCTGAATCTGTTGTGTGACGCGATGGATAAAGCTTAAAACCATGACCTTTGGTGCACTAGACTGCAAAAATCAGTCTCATCGTTCTATCTGGAGAACAATGGAGGAAGATTTTTTGATCTTCCAACAGCCCATTCATGACTTGCGGTAAACAGTGCTTTGCCAAACCAGCGGTTTTTCTCAAGGGTGCAGCCGGGGATACTCCCGCCCATTCCCACTGCAACCCCTGGAGTCATTGATGTCTATTCCCGCATTCGGTCTTGGTACGTTTCGCTTGCAAGGCCAAGTGGTCATCGATTCGGTAAGCACCGGTCTTGAGCTGGGTTACCGGGTCATCGACACCGCGCAAATCTACGAAAACGAAGCCGAGGTTGGCCGGGCTATCGCTGCCAGCGGCATTGCCCGCGAAGAGCTGTTCATCACCAGCAAAATCTGGGTCGCCAATTTTGCCAAAGACCGGTTGATCGACAGCCTCAAAGAGAGCCTGGATAAGCTGCAAACCGACTATCTGGACCTGACGCTGATCCACTGGCCATCGCCGGAAGATCAGGTGCCGGTCGAAGAGTTCATGGGGGCGCTGCTCGAGGCCAAACGACTGGGCCTGACCCGCCGGATCGGCGTGTCCAACTTCACGATCGACCTGATGAAGCAAGCCATCGCTGCGGTCGGCGCCAAGAACATCGCCACCAACCAGATCGAGCTGCACCCGTACCTGCAAAACCGCAAGGTCGTCGAATTTGCGCAAAGCCAGGGCATCCAGATCACCTCTTATATGACCCTGGCCTATGGCGAAGTGCTGAAAGATCCGGTCATCCAGCAGATCGCCGATCGCCTGCAGGCGACACCGGCCCAGGTCACCCTGGCCTGGGCCATGCAACTGGGGTACGCGGTGATCCCCTCTTCCACCAAACGCACCAACCTGCAAAGCAATCTGCACGCCTGCACCCTGACCCTGAGCGACGCCGACATGGCGCTGATCGCGGGCCTGGATCACGGCCAGCGGCTGACCAGCCCCAAGGGCATTGCGCCGCAGTGGGATTGAGTTTCAGCCTTGTTTCAAGTGATTATCCAGCGATGACATCGCGCGCTGCAATTGATCGACGGCTTCGTCGAGCAGCGCCGAATCCCTCACATCGATGACGCGCTCCAGTTGTTCGCAATGCTCAACCAAGCGCTGTGCCCGAACCATGCGCGCACCGCCCTTGATGCGATGCGCCAGGTCACGCAGCACACGGTGATTGCCACTGGCGTGCGCCTGGAGCAGATCATCCCGATCCACCCGGTTGGTCACCATCAGTTCGTGTACCAGGCGATCAATCAACGTGCGGTCCGTGCCGACGTATTGCTCCAGGCCACTAAGGTCCATCTCCGGCGTTGAGGGTTCTGCGACAGGTTCTGGCACCGGGTTCACAAACCTGGACGCCAGCCAAGTGTTCAACTCCGCCAGCAGGATGGGTTTGAACAGGCAGTCGTCCATGCCCGACTCCAGGCATCGGGCCTTCTCCTCGGGCCGCGCATTGGCGGTAAACCCCAGAATCAGCGTCGGCGGCAATCCCTGGGCGCGCTCTTCATCGCGTATTGCACCGGCCAGTTCATAACCGCTGAGCATCGGCATATTGCAGTCGGTGACGACCAGATCGAACCCATGCTCACGCCACAACTCAAGTCCCTGCGCGCCCTCTTCGGCCTCCAGAACATGATGCCCCAGGTGACTCAGTTGTCGCGAAAGCAACAATCGATTGGCCGGGTGATCATCGACCACCAGAATAGTCAGTGGCCGTGTCGGCGCCTGCAACCCGCTATCCACCCCGCCACTGGAAGGTAACGGTGACAAGGCGGTCAGCTCAAGGTCAATGTCCACTCGCGTGCCTTGTCCAAGGACGCTGTCGAGTTGCAACCGCCCGCCCATCATTTCGCACAGCGTGCGGCTGATCACCAAACCAAGGCCAGAGCCGCTTCGGGCTGACTGTCGGCCGTTATCGGCCTGGATGAACGGGCTGAACAACCGTTGTCGGTCGACGGTGCTGATGCCTATGCCGGTGTCTTCAATCTGCACGCTGACCGCCAGATGTCCTGACATGACGGCCGCCACTCGCAGCGTTAGGCTCACTTCACCCTCATGGGTGAACTTGATGGCATTGCTCAGCAGATTGGACAGCACCTGCTTGAAACGGATGGGATCGATCAACACATAGCAGTCGCTGTGTTCGTCCAGATCGATTCGCCACACGAGCGATTTCTGCCGTGCAAGTCCCTCGAAAACCCGACACACCGATGCCACCAGCGCCCGCAGATTGGCCCGTTCAGGGCTCAGGGATAAATGCCCAGACTCGATCCGCGCGATATCCAGAATGTCGCCGATCAGCGCCAGCAATTGTTGGCCGGCACTGGACGCCACCTCGATGGCAGAACGGTCGATGACGCCTTCATCCGCGCGCATCAGGGCCAGTTCGAGCATGCCGATCAGCGCGTTCATCGGCGTGCGGATCTCATGACTCATGGTCGCCAGAAAGGTGGTTTTGGCGCGATTGGCGTCGTCCGCCACGTCCTTGGCGTCCTGCAATTGCTGCAACCATTGCTGGCGCTGGCGGATCTGCCGGCGCTGCCAGGCAATCCAGACCAGGGCGAGCAACAGCAAGGCGCCAGCCACGGCAAACGCTTGAACAATGCCTTGACGATGACGCAGCCAATAGCTGTCATCCACCACCACGTCATTGCTCCAGCGGGCCACCAGATCGTCCATCTCCTGGGGCGAGATGCTCAGCAACGCCTTGTTCAGAATCGAGTGCAACTCCAGCGCGCCACGGGCAGTGGCCAGGGCGATGCGGGCGGGCTGATCGCCCACGGTGCTGCTGACACGCAGCTGCTCGTGATACTGCCGGGCGATCAGGTAACGGGCGACGATCAATGAACTGAGCGTCGCGTCAGCCCGCCCCCCGATCACCCATTCCATACCCTCCGCCGGACTTTGCACCTCGACCAGGCGCACCTGCGGCGCCCGGGCCTGGATGAAACCGAACAACGGATGACCGCGATAAATGGCCAGGCGCTTACCGGCCAGATCGTCCAGCGTCCTGGGGCTGCCCACTTTCGTTTTACTGACCAGCACGAAAGGGTTACTAAGGTAAGCGCGGGTAAAGAGCAACGCGTCTTCACGCTCGGTACTGGGCGTGACTACCGGCAGCAGGTCGATCTCGCCGTCCCGAAGTTGCTCGATTTGCCGGTCCAGCGAGTGGCCGCGTTGCACCTCAAAGGTCAAACCGCAGCGCTGGCTGATCAGCGTCAGCAACTGTGCCGTCAACCCGCTCAGCCGACCTTGGGCATCATAGAATGTCAGCGGGGCAAAGTTGTCGATCGCACCGACAGTGACCGTCGGATGCCGATCCAGCCAGCGTTGCTCGCTGACGCTCAAACGCACCTGCTGTTGACCCGCCGTGCTGGCCCTGCCGGCACTCCAGCGCACCTCAACGGCCAAGCGCTGCTCCATGGGAATCGCTGCCAGCGCCTTGTCGACGATGCCTTTGAGACGCGGGTTGTCCGCCGCCAAAGCGAAGCCGAACGGATTGGCATCCAGACCGGAAGGCCCCGCCAGCTGAACGTTATTGAGGTAGTTGTTGTTGATCAGGTAATTGGCGCTGATGAAGTCACCCAGGTACACATCGCACTGACCGAACGCCACCGCCCCGAGCGCGTCGAGGGTCGAGGGGTAACGCTGCAAACGTGCGTCGGGATAAAAATCTTCAACAGCCTGCGCCTGCAAATAGTCTTCAACCATGGCAATACATTTGCCGGCAAGATCGACAGGCATCCGCTCGTCCAGCCGAGTGGCCAGCATCGGCTGATCTTCGGCATAGGCCCGGGATCTGGTCAGCGACGGATCGGCCGCCTCGAAGTTGTTCGATGTCCCGAGCAGATCCAGTTCATGGCGCTTGAGGGCATCCATGGCGGCTTCACGGGTGGCATAACGCAGCACCTCGATCCTGACGTGCAGCAGTTGCCCCAACAGTTCGGCGTAATCGGCCGTGATGCCCTCCAACTCATCGCTGTGACGTGTCACCTCGAATGGCGGGTAGTCGGGGCCCGTCACTCCGAGGCGCAGGGTCCGTTTATCGCGTAGCCATTGCCAGTCCGTTTCATCCAGCTTGACCTGAAAGCTCTGCGCTGTAGAACGCCCCAGCAGACGCAGCGGGTGCGGCTCGTCGGCCATCGCAGGGGAAACCTGCGTTGCAAGGCACAGCATCAACGCCCACAGGAAGATGCACACGGTCGGGTTCACTCAGATCAGACAATTGCGCTTGGCGAAATCTCGCAGGTGCACTGCTGCATTCACCCCCAGTTTCTCGATCAAACGGGTCTTGTAGGTGCTGACGGTCTTGTGACTCAGGTGCATAAGCTCGGCGATGGCCTTGTTACTCATGCCCTGGGCCAAATAGCGCAGGATCGTCAGTTCGCGGTTGGAGAGTTTGTCGATCATCTCTTTTTCGCTGCGTTGCCGGGGGTCCTGCGATCCCGCAGGCAGACGCGCGAAATAGGTGTAACCGGACATGACGGCGTGCACGGCCTTTTGCAATTGACTYAGGACATTGGTCTTGGCGACGTACGCCATGGCCCCGGCGCGCATGCAACGTTCTTGAAAAAACAGCGGATCCAGGGAGGTGAAAACCAGTACCAGACATAACCAACCATTGGCCTTGATCCGGTCCAGCAGCTCCAGCCCGTCGCCACCGGGCATCACCAGATCCAATATCACCAGATCGACTGCATGCTCACGAAGTATCGACAAGGCCTCGCCAACACTGGACGCCTCAAAAATGATTTTGAAGCCTTCCCGCTCCAGTACAAGTGTGACTGCGGCACGTACCACCGGATGATCGTCCACAATCAGCACTTTCTTCATGGCAATTCCTTTGCAAAAACTCAACGATTGCCCGCCGGTAACCGCCGGGATAGACGCAGCGGCTGCGCAATGACTGTTGCACGGAAAGCAGGAGAAATGTACCTATCAGAAATGATAGTACCGACGAACGGTAACCCTGAACTCAACCCATCCGTTGTCGACTCCGCTCCTGATCCAGTGGCGATGCAGCTTCACACGCAGGCGGATCGATGAGCTCCATCAGCCGTCGAATGGCGGCTAAACCCGGCAGCGCCGCGTGGTCGTCGTAGATCAAGGCGTGGTGAACCTGGCGGTTATCGCGGAAGAACCCGGACAAATCCAATGCCCCACCCGCCAGTGAGGCATTGATGACCACCAGGTCGAACGGCTCGCAACCGTACTCGACCAGGTTCAGCATCTCGGCAAGGCTTTGTACCGGGGCCACTCGGTAATAACCGAGCTGATTGAACAACCGCTCGGTTTTCAGCCGGTGAAAATGCTGTTCGTCGGCGATCAGGATGCGTAAGGCTTTGTTGGTCATCGCGGGCCTCCAGGTCAATGGCTGATGAGAGAGGCGGCAAGGCTACGGAAGACTCGTGAAGCGTTCTGTAGGACTTTTCCTAAAAATAGAGGGCTCTGTCCGACTTAAAGATCAGCCTTTGTAGGAGCTGGCGCAGCCTGCGATCTTTTGATTTTTTCAAAGCAAGATCAAGAGATCGCAGCCTTCGGCAGCTCCTACAATTTGGCAGCATTACTGCCAGCCAAACCGCCGAATATAGAAACCTTTCACCGCCTGGGTCAGTGCCATGTACGCCAGCAGAATCACCGGCAGGAACACGAAATACAGTGACGGCAGCGCCTGCAGTTTGAAGTAATGCGCCAGCGGCCCCATCGGCAGGAAAATCCCCACGGCCATGATAATGCCCGTCATCACCAGCAGCGGCATGGCGGTGCGGCTTTGCAGGAACGGGACCTTCGGCGTACGGATCATGTGCACGATCAGCGTCTGGGTCAGCAGCCCGACCACGAACCAGCCGGACTGGAACAGGGTCTGGTGGTCCGGGGTATTGGCATCGAACACGTACCACATCAAGGCAAAGGTGCTGATGTCGAAGATCGAGCTGATCGGGCCGAAAAACAGCATGAAGCGCCCGACGTCCGCTGGCTGCCAGCGTTGGGGCTGTTTCAGCATGTCTTCATCGACGTTATCGAACGGGATGGCGATCTGCGAGATGTCGTAGAGCAGGTTTTGCACCAGCAGGTGCATCGGCAGCATGGGCAGAAACGGGATGAACGCACTGGCCACCAGCACCGAGAACACGTTGCCGAAGTTCGAGCTGGCGGTCATTTTGATGTACTTGAGCATATTGGCGAAAGTCCGCCGCCCTTCCAACACGCCCTCCTCCAGCACCATCAGGCTCTTTTCCAGAAGAATGATGTCCGCCGCTTCCTTGGCGATGTCCACCGCGCTGTCCACCGAAATACCGATGTCGGCAGTGCGCAGGGCCGGCGCATCGTTGATGCCGTCGCCCATGAAGCCGACCACATGGCCGTTGCCCTTGAGCAGGCGCACTATGCGCTCCTTGTGCGACGGCGTGAGTTTGGCGAAGACGTTGGTGGTCTCCACCGCCACCGCCAGCTCGGCGTCGCTCATGCGTTCGATGTCGTTGCCCAGCAGCAGGCCTTGCTGCTCCAGCCCGACTTCGCGGCAGATTTTCGCGGTCACCAATTCGTTGTCGCCGGTCAGCACTTTCACCGCCACACCGTGCGCGGCCAAGGCTTTGAGTGCCGGTGCGGTGCTTTCTTTCGGTGGATCGAGAAAGGCCACGTAGCCGATCAGCGTCAGCGCCTGTTCATCGGCCAGGCTGTAAGTGTCGCGGCCCTCGATCATCGGCCGCGCCGCCACCGCCACTACCCGCAGGCCTTCGGCATTGAAGGTGGCGGTGACCTGGCGAATGCGCGCCAGCAATTCATCGCTCAGCGCCTCGTCGGCATCGCCGTGGCGCACCCGGGTGCACACCGCCAGCACTTCTTCCACCGCGCCTTTGCAGATCAGCAGATGCGGCTGATCACGCTCAGCCACCACCACCGACATGCGCCGACGGGTGAAGTCGAACGGAATCTCGTCGACCTTGCGAAACGCCGTGCCGACTTTCAGTTCACGGTGGATCTCCACGTGCTCCAGCACGGCCACGTCCAGCAGGTTTTTCAGGCCGGTCTGGTAGTAGCTGTTGAGGTAAGCCATTTCCAGCACGTCATCGGAATCGTTGCCCCAGACATCGACATTGCGCGCGAGGAAGATTTTGTCCTGGGTCAGGGTGCCGGTCTTGTCGGTGCAGAGCACGTCCATGGCGCCGAAGTTCTGGATCGCATCGAGGCGTTTGACGATGACTTTTTTGCGCGACAGGAACACCGCGCCCTTGGCCAGGGTCGAGGTGACAATCATCGGCAGCATTTCCGGGGTCAGGCCCACGGCGATCGACAGCGCGAACAGCAACGCTTCGGTCCAGTCACCCTTGGTGAAACCGTTGATGAACAACACCAGTGGCGCCATGACGAACATGAAGCGGATCAGCAACCAGCTGACCTTGTTGACCCCGGTCTGGAACGAAGTCGGCGCACGATCGGTGGCACCGACCCGCTGCGCCAGCGCGCCGAAATAGGTGTTGTTGCCAGTGGTGAGAATCAGCGCCATGGCCGTGCCGGACACCACGTTGGTGCCCATGAACAGGATATTGTCGAGGTCCAGCGGGTTGTGGGTGTGGTTGTCCTGCTGACGAGGGAATTTTTCCACCGGCATCGATTCACCAGTCATCGCGGCCTGGCTGACGAACAGGTCCTTGGCGTTGAGCACTCGGCAATCGGCAGGAATCATGTCACCGGCCGAGAGCACGATCAGGTCGCCCGGCACCAGTTGCTTGATCGGCAATTCGAGGCGTTGCGCACCGTTGTTCGCCACCTCCCGACGCATCACCGTGGCGGTGTTGCTGACCATCGCCTTGAGCGCGTCGGCGGCCTGGTTGGATTTGGTTTCCTGCCAGAAACGCAGCAAGGTCGAGAGCACCACCATGGAGAAAATCACGATGGCGGCTTTCATGTCTTCGGTCAGCCAGGAGATCACCGCCAGCAAGGTCAGCAGCAGGTTGAACGGGTTTTTGTAGCAGTGCCACAGGTGCGTCCACCACGGCAGCGGTTGCTCGTGCTCGACTTCATTGAGGCCATGTTGCTCGCGCCGGGTATCGGCTTCGGCTTCACTCAGGCCGTCGGTGTGGCTGCCGAGGTTTTCCAGCAATTGATCGGTGCCGCTGTTGGCAGCGGCGACCAGGGTTTGCGCGAGCGTCGGCGGGACTTCACGGCTGACCGTGGTGTCGGTGAAGCTTTCCAGCAACGCCAGTCGACGGAAGTGCCGGGCGATGTGACGGTTTCGCAGGAATCCGGCGAAGAATTCTTTCAGCCAGGTCAGGTTCATGGCAGTGCCCCCCAGGGTCAGCCGGGAAACCGTCGAGCAGGCGTGTCGAGGCGCTGCGATGACGACACGGGGTCGAACATCACACGCTGTTCAGCGTCGATGAGAGGACGTCGGGAGTCGGGCCAAACCGGCCACGATCGGGATGCCGCTGCTCGCTTTACGGCGAGACAACGGCACAAAAAGGCTGCGCGTTATCTTGCCGGGAAAATGCCGGTTACCGAGACCGGCCGACAACTGTCACTCGAACAAGTACCCACTGTGGGTCTCCGCTAATTGATGAAAACGCGCGAAGCTTACGCCGCGATATCCAGAGAGTAAACGCTGCGCAGGGGTGTTGCGGGGGGAATCGCGGGGTTCTTCAGGAAGGGTTCAGCTTTCTGGATGATCGTTCCCACGCTCTGCGTGGGAACGATCAACACAACCGCAACAAATCTCAGCTGGCAGTCGCCAACAACAAATCCTTCACCGACCGGCCATGCCCACGGAATTTGCCATGGTCATACAACGAGCCAGCGATTTCATCGGCGCGGATCGGCAGGATCGACAGCAAGGTGTCGCTCAAGCCGTGGCTGGCCTGGCAGAAGCCCTGCATATAGATGCCGGCCTTGCAACGCTCGTCGGTGATCAGCCTGTAGTTGCGATCGACCTCAAAA
The DNA here is from genome assembly GCF_056406935.1 of Pseudomonas sp. P1_A1. NCBI lineage: Bacteria > Pseudomonadati > Pseudomonadota > Gammaproteobacteria > Pseudomonadales > Pseudomonadaceae > Pseudomonas > Pseudomonas sp. P1_A1. The sequence goes on from NZ_JBFTZE010000001.1 coordinate 523,851, forward strand.
TCGCCGAGGTATTGCTCCAGCGGCGCCAACAGTTTGCGGTGCATCTGCCGCTCGTAACCGGTGGCCAGCACCACGGCGTCGTAGCGGTGAACCCTGACTTCGCCCGTGGCGTTGTTGCGCATCGCCAGCTCGATACCGCGCTCGGTGGCGGTGGCTTTTTCGATAGTGGTCAGGGTGCAGAACGCATGGCGCGCGATGCCCGAGACTTTCTGCCGGTAGAAGATCCCGTAGATGCGTTCGATCAGGTCGATGTCCACCACCGAATAGTTGGTGTTGTGGTACTCGTTGACCAGACGCTCGCGTTCACTGCTGGCCTGCTGGAACACCAGGTCGGTGAACTCCGGCGAGAACACTTCGTTGACGAAGGGGCTGTCATCGGCAGGTTTCAGGGCCGAGCCGCGCAGGATCATGTCCACCTGCACCGACGGGAAGCTGTCGTTGAGGTCGATGAAGGCCTCCGCCGCGCTCTGTCCGCCGCCGATGATCGCGATGTTCATCGGTTGGTTGTTCAGGCATGGCTGCTTGGCCATGCGCTCCAGGTACTGGGAATGGTGGAACACCCGACCGTCATCCTTCAGTGCCTTGAACGCTTCGGGAATGCGCGGTGTACCGCCGGCGCTGACCACCACCGAACGGGTGGTGCGCACATGCTGCAAACCCTGAGTATCACGCGAGATCACCCGCAGCGCCTCGACCTGCTGGTTGTGCAGCACCGGCTCGATGGTCAGCACTTCCTCGCCGTAGCGGCTCTGCCCGGTAAATTGCCCGGCGACCCAGCGCAGGTAGTCGTTGTACTCCATGCGGCACGGATAGAAGGTGCCGAGGTTGATGAAGTCCACCAGACGACCGTGGTGCTTGAGATAGTTGACGAAGGAATACGGGCTGGTCGGGTTGCGCAGCGTCACCAGGTCCTTGAGAAAAGAAATCTGCAGTTCGCTCTGGGTGACCAGGGTGTTGCCGTGCCAGCGGTAGTCCGCCTGCTTGTCGAGAAACAGCACATCCAGCTCGCCCTGGCTCGGCCCGCGCTCTTGCAGGGCGATGGCCAGGGCCAGGTTCGAAGGGCCGAAACCGACGCCGATCAGGTCGTGAACGATGGGCGATGCAATTGCCTGTGTCATTTCCAGTGTCCTCTGGATAAACCCCACAGCTGCGGGGATAAAGCCTGGGTGACCTGACCGGCCTTTGGCGGCAGCAGATCGTCTGTTGAATAGGAACGAGGACAATGAAAAAAAATTTAACGAGGACTGATTTAAGCGACGTGCCACTGACGCATGCGCACCCGGCAATGCTTCATGGCATTGACGATGTGCTTTTCCACCAGCGCTTTGGAAATACCCAGGTGCTCGGCGATTTGCGGGTGGGACAGGCCTTCGATCTTGCGCAGCAGGAAGCTCTCGCGACACAGCCGTGGCAACTCCGCCAGCGCGCGCTGCAGCATGTCCAGGCGCTGACCGTGATCGAGGCTGTTGTGGGGCGACGGGATGAAGTAGCGCTCTTCGCTGTCGAGCACCTCCAGGGGTTCGACCTGTCGCAAGGCATTGCGGCGGTGGTCGTCGATCACCAGGTTGAGCGCGGTGCGATAAAGGAACGCCCGGGGTTGTTCGATCGGCGTGTCGCTGGAACGCTCCAGTACCCGCAGATACGCGTCATGCACCACATCTTCGGCCACCTGACGGTTGCCTAGCTTGGCGTTCAGGAAACACACCAGCTCGCGATAGTAGTTTTCCAACATGACTCCCGGCCGCACAGGGTGCGGTTTCTATCCTTGAGCCAGATCCGCGACCACCAGATAGGCAGTGGCACGATGATGGCGATTTCGAGTGTGTAATTTATAGTAATTCTCATATAGATTTAAAGCGCTGTTTCCATTTGCCTGCTAAATAGTGCTGTCCTATACCTTTGACTTTGTCTGTCACTCAACGCCTCAACGCTTAAATTCCCCGCCTCTTCCCTCGTTTACAGGACAGCTCCCCGTGTCTGTCGGCCCTCCGACAGCGTTCAGCTGTCGCCAGGTTTCGCGCGCCAGCTGAACGACGGGCCGAATCCTATTGGCCGGAACCCTGCATGAAACGTCCCCGTCACACCCGACGCGCCCTGCTTGTAGCCCTTTGTCTGATCCCCGTTATCGCCGTCGCAGCCTGGCAGGTTTTGCCTGCGGGTCGTGATCGATTCGCCACGGTCCAGGTCGCTCGCGGCGACATCGAAAGCAGCGTCACGGCATTGGGAACCCTGCAACCACGGCGGTATGTCGATGTCGGTGCCCAGGCTTCCGGGCAGATCCAGAAGATCCATGTGGAGGTCGGTGACGTGGTCAAGGAAGGCCAGCTGCTGGTGGAAATAGACCCTTCCACCCAACAGGCCAAACTCGACGCCGGGCGTTTTTCCATCGACAACCTCAAGGCGCAGCTGCAGGAGCAACGGGCACAGCACGACCTGGCCCGGCAGAAATATCAACGCCAGCAGAACCTCGCCGCCAGCGGCGCGACACGGGACGAAGACGTGCAAACGGCCCAGGCCGAACTGCGCACCACTCAAGCGCGCATAAACATGTTTGAAGCGCAGATCCGCCAGGCCCAGGCCAGCCTGCGCAGTGATCAGGCCGAACTCGGCTATACGCGCATTTACGCACCGATGAGCGGAACGGTCGTGGCCCTCGATGCCCGGGAAGGCCAGACCCTCAACGCCCAGCAGCAAACGCCGCTGATCCTGCGCATTGCCAAACTGTCGCCAATGACGGTCTGGGCCGAGGTTTCGGAGGCTGATATCGGCCACGTCAAACCCGGCATGAGCGCCTGGTTCACCACGCTCAGCGGCGGTAAACGGCGCTGGAGCAGCACGGTGCGGCAGATTTTGCCGATACCGCCCAAACCGCTGGACCAGACCAGCCAGGGCGGCGGCAGTCCGGCCAGTTCCAGTAAAAGCGGGACGGCCCGCGTGGTGCTGTACACGGTGCTGCTGGACGTCGACAACGCCGACAACGCGCTGATGGCGGAAATGACCACCCAAGTGTTCTTCGTTTCCAGTCAGGCAAAAAACGTCCTGACCGCGCCGGTCGCAGCCTTGCAGGGCGGCCCGCAGGCCGACAGTCAAACGGCTCGGGTGGTCGCCAACAACGGCAGCATCGAACAACGGACCGTGCGCACCGGCATCAGCGATCGCCTGAAGGTGCAGATCCTCGACGGACTGGCCGATGGCGATCACCTGTTGATCGGCCCCGCCGACGGCAGCGGAGGTTGAATGCAAACGCCTCTGATCGACCTGCAGGACATTCGTAAATCCTACGGTGGCGGCGACGCGCCTGAAGTTCATGTGTTGCGCGGCATCGACCTGTCGATCCATGCCGGGGAATTCGTGGCGATCGTCGGTGCTTCCGGCTCCGGCAAATCGACGCTGATGAACATCCTCGGCTGCCTCGACCGACCAACGTCCGGCGAGTATCTGTTCGCCGGCGAAAACGTCGCGGCACTCGACAGCGATGAACTGGCCTGGCTGCGCCGCGAAGCGTTCGGTTTCGTGTTTCAGGGTTACCACCTGATTCCGTCCGGCTCGGCCCAGGAAAACGTCGAGATGCCGGCGATCTACGCCGGCACCCCAGCGGCCGAACGCCACGCCCGCGCCGCCGCCCTGCTCGACCGTCTGGGCTTGGCCGAGCGCACCGGCAACCGTCCGCACCAGCTCTCCGGTGGCCAGCAGCAACGGGTGTCCATCGCCCGCGCATTAATGAATGGCGGCCACATCATCCTCGCCGACGAACCCACCGGCGCCCTCGACAGCCACAGCGGCGCCGAGGTCATGACACTGCTCGACGAATTGGCGAGCCAGGGCCATGTGGTGATCCTCATCACCCACGACCGCGACGTGGCGGCCCGGGCCAAACGCGTGATCGAAATCCGTGACGGCCTGATCATCAGCGACAGCGCCCGCGACAATCCCGCCGCACAGGCCTCGGCCAATCCCGGTGCGCTGCAAGCGGTGGATTTGCGCAAGCGGCTGAGCGAAGGCAGCGAGGCCACCGGTGCCTGGAAAGGCGAATTGGTGGATGCGATACACGCGGCCTGGCGGGTGATGTGGATCAACCGCTTCCGCACCGCCCTGACGCTGCTGGGGATCATCATCGGCGTCGCCTCGGTGGTGGTGATGCTGGCCGTCGGCGAAGGCAGCAAGCGTCAGGTCATGGCGCAGATGGGCGCGTTCGGCTCGAACATCATTTACCTCAGCGGCTCCGCCCCCAACCCGCGCACGCCGCCGGGCATCGTGACCCTGGATGACGTCGCGGCGCTGGCCAGTTTGCCGCAGGTCATGCGGATCATGCCGGTCAACGGCGCCGAAGCCGGGGTGCGCTTCGGCAATCTCGACCATCTGAGCTACGTCGGCGGCAATGACACGAATTTTCCGGCGATCTTCAACTGGCCGGTGGTCGAGGGCAGTTACTTCACCGAGGCCGATGAACGCAACGCCGCGGCGGTCGCGGTGATCGGCCACAAGGTGCGCAGCAAACTGCTCAAGGACGTCGCCAACCCCATCGGCCAATACATCTTGATCGAAAACGTGCCCTTTCAGGTCGTCGGTGTGCTCGCGGAAAAAGGCGCCAGTTCCGGCGACTCCGACAGCGACAACCGGATTGCCGTGCCCTACTCGGCCGCCAGTGTCCGGTTGTTCGGCACCCACAACCCCGAATACGTGGCCATTGCCGCGGCCGATGCGCGCAAGGTCAAAGAGACCGAAAAGGCCATCGAGCAGTTGATGCTGCGCCTGCACGACGGCAAACACGATTTCGAACTGACCAACAATGCCGCGATGATTCAGGCCGAGGCGCGCACGCAAAATACGCTGTCGCTGATGCTCGGTTCGATTGCGGCGATCTCGCTGCTGGTGGGCGGCATCGGCGTGATGAACATCATGCTCATGACCGTGCGCGAACGCACCCGGGAGATCGGTATCCGCATGGCCACCGGCGCCCGTCAGCGCGACATTTTGCGCCAGTTCCTCACTGAAGCGGTGATGCTCTCGGTGGTCGGCGGGATCGCCGGCATCGCCTTGGCGCTGATCGTCGGCGGCGTATTGGTGCTCAGCAAAGTCGCGGTGGCCTTTTCCCTGGCGGCGGTCATCGGCGCCTTCGCCTGCGCACTGATCACCGGCGTTGTCTTCGGCTTCATGCCGGCCCGCAAAGCTGCCCGGCTCGACCCGGTCACGGCCCTTACCAGTGAATGATCGATCTATGAAACCGCAACTGAGCCTGTTGACCCTTTGCCTGCTGCTCGGCGCCTGCAGCCATCCGGCTGCGCGCCCGGACAGCGGCATTCAACCACCGGCGGCCTGGCAATCGCCACACGATGAAAATGCTTCCCGGACAAGCCGGCAATGGTGGACGCAGTTCGGCAGCCCGCAGCTTGATCGCCTGATCGAACAGGCGCGCGTCGGCAGTTATGACCTGGCCGCCGCCATCGCTCGGGTGCGCCAGGCCCGGGCCGACACAGTGATTGCCGGCGGCTCGCAGTTGCCGGAAATCAAGGCCGGCATGAACGCCAACAGGCAGAAATTGCTGCGCGGCAACGGCTACAGCCAACTCGATGCCGACAGCAGCAACAATGCCGTGGACTACTTTGACGCCAACCTCAGCGCCAGTTACGAAATCGACTTCTGGGGCGGCAAACGCGCGTCCCGAGACAGCGCGCAGTTCGGGCTGCGCGCCAGCGAGTTCGATCAGGCCACGGTTGAATTGACCTTGCTCAGCGGGGTAGCCAACAGCTACGCGCAAGCCTTGTCGCTGGATGAACAAAGTCGCATTGCCGCGCTGAACCTGGCCAACGCACAGAACGTTTTGAAACTGGTGCAGACCCGTTTCGACTCAGGCTCGGCCACCGCACTGGAACTGGCGCAACAGAAAAGCCTGGTGGCGGCGCAACAACGGCAACTGCCGCTGATTCGCCAGCAAGCCGAGGACGCCCGGATCAGCCTCGCCGCCCTGCTTGGCCGGCCGGTTCAGCAACTACCACCCAGTCAAGAATCCTTCGAGCAACTGCAATGGCCTTTAATCGATGCCGGGTTGCCCAGCGAACTGCTCAGCCGCCGCCCGGACATTGCCCGCGCCGAAGCGCAATTGGCCGCCGCCCAGGCCAACGTCACGGTCGCACGCGCGGCCATGTTGCCCGCCGTGACCCTCAGCGCCGACATCGGCTCGGGCGCCAACACGGCCAGCGATATTCTGCGCAGCCCGTTCTACAACCTCACCGCCGGACTGGTCGCACCGATCTTCAATAACGGCCGCCTCGGTGCCGAGCGCGACAAGGCCACGGCCCGCCAACAAGAACTGCTGGAGGCCTATCGAGGCGCGATCATCAATGGCTTTGCCGACGTTGAAAAAGCCCTCAACAGCATTCGCGGCCTGGATGAGCAGCGGCGATGGCAACGCGAAGAGCTGGACCAGGCCCAGGCCGCGTTCAACATTGCGCAAAGCCGCTATCAGGCGGGCGCCGAGGATTGGCTGACGGTGCTGGAGACACAGCGCACGCTGTATGCGGCGCAGGATGCGAATGTGCAACTGCGATTGTCGAGGGTGCAGGCGAGCATTGCGTTGTACAAGGCGCTGGGTGGGGGGTGGCAGGTGCTTTGATCGAGGTTATCTGTCATCAAAAACTATGTGGCGAGGGGGCTTGCTCCCTTGCCACAAGTGCCTGGCTTACGACCTCAGCGGCTTGACCTTCAGATTCCGCGCATACCACGGCCGTTGCGGCACCCGCCGGAACAAATCCGCGAGTTTCTTTTCATCAGAGCCGAAGGTGATGCGCAACGCCAGCTTCATGGTTTCCGGGTCCATTTCCACCGACTTGCCGACCTGCAATCCCGGCGTGGTGCTGCAACCGTGGGTGCTCGGGCCGAGCCACGGATCATCGACTTCAACCCAGCGCCCCGGAGCGAACCAGGGCACGCCATTGACCTCAAGCCGACTGAGTTCCCCCGGATGGAAACGCTCGTGGGCGCGGAACCAGTCTTCCAGGCGATCGTCGATCCAGCCGTGGAAATGCCAGAACACCGGGTTCACGTGGGATGAAAACGGGTCACCGAGGAAGTCGTTTTCCGGCGCATACCAACGCGCGGAAAAGTCCGCCGGATCCCGGGCGAAAGGCACCGGCTGACCGTTGGAAGGATCGCGTGGCACCGAGGCCCAGCGCATGTGCAGCCAGTCGTGCAGCCCCAGCTCGACCTCCGAACCGAACTGCCCCAGGGTCAGCTTCGACAGATAACGCGGATCGCGGTAGCGGGATTCCCACACCTGAAAATTGCTGTGATAGGTCTCGGCAGTTTTGATGTCGCTGACCCACTGGGTGTACTCGGTGTCTTCGGCGGCCAGCCAAGTGGGCGGCAGCGCCGTGCCATCGTGATTGTCGAAATAGCGGGCGAAGCCCTGACGGTCGCGTTCAAGCTCCGGCTGCGGCATCGGAAAGTTCGACCAGGACGGCAGGTCCTGCATCGAACGCGCCGTGCCGAGCATGTGCCGGTGCATGAAGAAAAAGTCGATCCCCGAGCCATTACGGTCTTTGCGCGGCCCCCGGGCATCGCGCTCATTGCCTCGCGGGCCCGGCTGCCAGCCGATGCCGCGCAAGGCGCCCTGTTGGTCCTTGGAGAGTTTGTGCCATTTGTCCCGCGAGGCGTGCCAGAGCTGGTGGAACAAACGGTGCTCGGGGGAGATCAGCCACGCCAGCAACGGCGGATTCAACCCCACACGCTCACGGGCTTCGGGAAACAGCCGTTTGCGCGCGACAAAACGATTGTCCAGTTCCAGCAAACCGAGCGGGCGATCCAGGCGCAGGATCCGCCCGCTGAGGGTGCCACTGCCGGCATTGCCGAAATCGGCCCAGACCTCATCGAGCGTGACCGCCAGTTCATAAGCCGGTGCGCCGTTGGCCGATTGGGTGTCGACCAGGCGCCAGTACAGCTGTCTGGCGTCCGGCGACACCAGATCGCCAATCACCCGGTAACGCGGCTCGGCTGCGCTGCGTAACTGCCGGGCGGTATCGAGACAGCCACGCAGGCCACGGCCGCGCTGGGCGATGTCGAGAAACAGCTCCAGCCCGTGCTGCGGTAAACCGTCGAGGCCCGCTTGCGAACCTTCAAAGCGGATTTCCCAGATACCTCGCAGCGAGTTGGCCAACTGCTGACCCGCGGTGTCCGCGAGGTCGACCGTCGCTTCGCCGGGGGTGATCGTCGGGTCCGGCTTCGTCCATTCGCGATGCCCATAATAAGCCGCAGGCACGGCAGCGCCAGTCAGCGCCAGGCCTGCCATGAACCATCGTCGAGAAATCGTCATTGCCCTACCTGTGTCAGCCATGAAGCAGGCTTTATCCAAGCTAGAACGTTTGTTATCCCGACAAATTTATGGAGGGCCTTAAAAGATCGCAGCCTTTGGCAGCTCCTACGGGTATACGCCGTGCCTTTGTAGGAGCTGCCGAAGGCTGCGATCTTTTCGAGGCCACCTAAATTCCCTGGCCAGCCACTCGTTCCTCCCAGATAGCAAAGGCCCCTGCGCCTGCACCGGGGCGGCGAACCTGACAGAGATGGCAATGACAAAACCACGTTCGAAAAAGGCTCTTTACATCGGCCTGCCGCTGGCCCTGGCGATCAGCGCCGGTGCCGGCGTCGCGGTCTGGTATTACGGGTTCAAGGACAACCCCGGTTACCCGATCAAGGTCATGCAACAGGCCGACGAGTTGCACGAGCGCATGCTCTCCTTCGATAGCCACATCAGCCTGATGCAGAACTTCGGCACCCAGGGCAATGAAGCCGACAAGGATGGCGAGGGCCAGTTCGACCTGGTCAAGGCCAACCGCGGACGCCTGTCCGGCGCGGCCCTGACGATTTTCGGCTGGCCGGAACTGTGGAATGGCGCCAACGCGCCGCACAAGCCCACCGCCGGTTTTGTCGAAGAGGCACGCAACCAGCAGGAGATCCGCTACAAGATTATTTCCGGGATGGTCCGCGACTTTCCCAATCAAGTTGCCATCGCCTACACCCCTGACGATTTCCGTCGTTTGCACGGTGAAGGCAAGTTCGCGATTTTCATCAGCATGCTCAACGCCTACCCGCTGGGCCACGACCTGAACCTGCTGGACCTGTGGACGGCACGCGGCATGCGCATGTTCGGCTTCAGCTACATCGGCAATAACGACTGGGCCGACTCTTCGCGCCCCTTGCCGTTTTTCAACGATTCGCCAGATGCCCTCGACGGCCTCTCGGACCTGGGCAAGCAAGCGGTACATCGCTTGAATGACCTGGGCGTGATCATCGACGTGTCGCAAATGTCGACCAAGGCCCTGGAGCAAGTCGCGCAATTGAGCCGCACGCCGATGGTCGCCTCGCACTCGGCGCCACGGGCGATGGTCGATATCCCGCGCAATCTCAGCGACAAGGAAATGCAGCTGATCAAGAACAGCGGTGGCGTGGTGCAGGTGGTCGGCTTTTCCCAATACCTGCGCCCGCTGACCCAGACCACCCAGGACAAACTCAACGAACTGCGCAAAGCGTTCGACCTGCCGCCCCTGCCGAACCTCGCCATGGCATTGATGCCGGGCGATCCGGTCATCGCTGCCTGGCCCGAGAAAAAATTCGGCCAGTACGCCAGCCGTCTCTACGCGATTCTTGAGGAAGAGCCCAAAGCCAGCCTCAAGGACCTCGGCGACGCCATCGATTACACGGTGCGAAAAATCGGCATCGATCATGTCGGCATCAGCTCCGACTTCAACGAAGGGGGCGGCGTCAAAGGCTGGGAAAACGTCGCTGACATTCGCAATGTCACGGCGGAACTGATCTCCCGTGGTTACTCCGAGGCTGACATCGCCAAGCTCTGGGGCGGCAACTTCCTGCGGGTCTGGGACCAGGTGCAGAAAGCCGCCAAGCCGGCGCTGATTTCACAACAAGGCACGAGCACACCATGAGCGATCGTCGCACTTTTCTGAAACAGGCGGGGATCCTCGCCGCCGGCCTGCCCTTGACGGCCGGCCTGGGCAACGTCGCCAGCGCCACGCCAGTGCCCTCGCCGCCTCGGGACAAATGGGCGCAACTGCGGCAGCTGTTCGACCAGGATCCGGACTACCTGCACTTCTCCAATTTTCTGATTACCTCGCACCCCAAGCCAGTGCGTGAAGCGATCGAGATGCACCGTGCCGCCCTCGATAAAAACCCCGGGCTGGCGATGGACTGGGACCTGGGTGTGATCGAGCAGCGTGAAGAAGAGGTGCGTGTCTGGGCCGGTCGTTACCTGCAAGCCAATGCCAGACAGATCGCGCTGACGGGCAGCACCACCGAAGGCCTGGCGATGATTTACGGCGGCGTTCATGTGCGCCCCGACCAGGAAATCCTCACCACGACCCACGAGCATTACGCGACCCACACCATTCTCGATCTGCGCACCCAGCGGGACGGCACCCGGGTGCGCAAGATCAGGTTGTTCAAGGATCCGCAGACGGTGTCCAAAGCCGAGATCCTGGCCTCGATCGAGCAGAACATCAAACCGCAAACCCGTGTACTCGGCATGACCTGGGTGCACTCCGGCAGTGGCGTGAAACTGCCGGTCGCTGACATCGGCGCGCTGGTGGACAAGCACAACCGCAATCGCGCCGAGCACGACCGCATTATTTACCTGGTCGACGGCGTGCACGGCTTTGGTGTCGAGGACTTGAGTTTTCCCGCCATGAACTGCGACTTCTTCATCGCCGGCACCCATAAATGGATGTTCGGTCCCCGTGGCACAGGCATCGTTTGCAGCCGCAGTGAACAGGTCAAATACGTCACGCCGATCATCCCGACCTTCTCCGAAGCCACAGCGTTCTCCACCACCATGACACCGGGCGGCTACCACTCGTTCGAGCACCGCTGGGCGCTGAACGAAGCCTTCAAGCTGCATTTGCAATGGGGCAAGGCCGATGTTCAGGCGCGTATCCATGCCCTGAACAGCCATATGAAAAAACGCCTGCAAGCGCACTCGCAGATCGAACTGGTCACGCCTCTGAGCCCCGAGCTGTCGTCCGGCTTCAGCTTCTTCCGGGTCAAGGGCCAAAGCAGCGACAAGATCGCCGCCTGGCTGATGCAAAACCGCGTGATCGCCGATGCCGTGGAGCGCGACGTGGGCCCGGTGATTCGCACGGCGCCGGGGCTGCTCAACACTGAAGCTGAAGTCGACCGCTTCATCGCGTTGCTCGGCAAACAGCTCTGATCGCCAGCCCCCCTGACTCCTTTCAACTTTTTATCGAGAGCAATGATGAACAGTGAGCTGCGTAGCTTTTCCTTGAAGACGCTCCCCGCACTGGCCTTCGCCGCCGTGGTCGCAGGCCTGCTGCCGGGCGCCGCTCAGGCTGCCGCACCCGCCCCGCCCGGCAAGGTGTTCAAGGACTGCAAGGACTGCCCTGAGATGGTCGTGCTGCCCACCGGGACCTTCACCATGGGCACCCCGGACAATGAAGTGGGCCGCGAGCCCGACGAAGGTCCGTTGCACCCGGTGACTTTCGCCAAACCGCTGGCCATCAGCCGCTTTCAGGTGCTGGCCGGCGAGTGGGACGCGTACCTGCGCGACAGCGGTTACCTCATGCCCGACGGCGACACCCGGCCGGGCCGCGAGTGCAAGGCTGGCGTGCCGCGCTATGAACGCACGGCCAGGCATCCGGCGGTGTGCATGAACTTCCCCGAGGTCAATGCCTACGTGGCCTGGCTCTCGAAGAAGACCGGCAAGCACTATCGACTGGTCAGCGAATCGCTGCGTGAGTATGCCGCCCGAGCAGGCAGCAGCGGCCCGTTCCCCTTCCCGTTCGATGAAGGCAAGGAATACAGCATCGCCAAACACGCCAATACCTACGGCGCCGCCGATGGCTACAACTTCACCTCACCGGCGGGCAGTTTCCCGGCCAACGCCTTCGGCGTGTACGACATGCACGGCAACGTCTATGAGTGGACCGCCGATTGCTACAACGACAACTACGTCGGTGCACCGAGCGATGGCAGCGCCTGGTTGACCGGCGAATGCACCGCCCGGCGCATTCGCGGCAACGACTGGGGTGAAGCACCGGTGTTTTCGCGTTCGGGCAACCGTAATGCCACCTACCCCGATACCCGTGGCGACTGGATCGGTTTTCGCGTCGCGCGGGATCTTTGAGGCTCCCACCTCCTGTCGCATGACCCGCAACAAACCCGTGCGCGGCTAAATCGCCGCCCACGGGTTTCGTCTTTTAAGCAGCCAAACTCTTGAACCTTTGCCCTTTAGCGGCACTTGAAGCGGAAACTTCCATGACCTCAAAATCCCGCGGAGCCTTCAGTGAAGTCCTCGGCCTGCTCAGGCCTTTCCGGGTCATCGTTGTGGTGTCGATCATGCTCGGCATGCTCGGTGGCCTCAGCATCACCGCGTTACTGGCGACCATCAATGACGCGCTGAACGCCGCCGACGCCCCGTCGACCCGGGTGTTGGCAACGTTTATCGGCCTGTGCGCAGTGGCGTTGCTGACGTCGATCCTGTCGGACATCGGCACCAACCATGTCGGGCAGCACATCATTGCCGGGCTGCGTAAATCCCTGGGGGAAAAAGTCCTGTTGGCACCGATCGAACAGATCGAGCGCTTCCGCAGTTATCGACTGATTCCGGTGCTGACCCATGACGTCGACACCGTCAGTGATTTCGCCTTTTCCTTCGCGCCGCTGGCCATTGCGTTCACCGTCACCCTCGGCTGCCTGAGCTACCTGGCCTACCTGTCGTTGCCGATGTTTGCCTTGCTGCTGGTGGCCCTGGTGATCGGCAGCGCGCTGCAATACGTGGCCCGGGCCAAGGGCATCAAGGGTTTCCAGGCGGCTCGCGAAGCCGAGGACGAACTGCAAAAGCACTACAGCGCGATTGCCGCCGGTGCCAAGGAACTGCGCATCCATCGTCCGCGCCGCCAACGCATGTTCAGCCAACGCATCGAAGGCACCGCTGATTTCATCTGCAACACGCACATCCGCGCGGTCAACACCTTCGTGGTGGCCAAGACCCTTGGCTCGATGCTGTTTTTCGTGGTGATCGGCCTGGCGCTGGCCCTGCAATCGCTGTGGCTGGGCACCGATAAAGCGGTACTCAGCGGGTTCGTGCTGGTGCTGCTGTACATGAAAGGCCCGATGGAATACCTGGTCACCACCCTGCCGGTGGTCAGCCGCGCCAACATTGCGTTCAAGCGCATTGCCGACCTGGCGGAGCAGTTTTCCTCGCCGGAACCGCACCTGCTGCTGAGTGACAAAGACGCGCCCAAACCGGTGGTCGAACACCTTGAAATGCGCGACGTGCATTTCGCCTTCCCGACGGTGGACGGCAGCAAGCCCTTCGCCCTCGGGCCGGTCAACCTGTCCATCGCCCAGGGCGAGATCGTGTTTATCGTCGGCGAGAATGGCGGCGGCAAGACCACGCTGATCAAGTTGTTGCTGGGGCTGTATGCGCCCCAGGGCGGGGAAATCATCCTTAACGGTAAGCCGGTCCTGGCGCATAACCGCGACGACTATCGCCAGTTGTTCACCACGATTTTCGCCGACTACTACCTGTTCGACGAATTGGTGCAAGGCGAGCAGAACGTTCCCGAAGACGCCAACCGTTACCTGGAACGCCTGGAAATCTCGCACAAGGTCAGCATCCGCGATGGCGCCTTCAGCACCACCGACCTGTCCACCGGCCAGCGCAAACGCCTGGCCCTGTTGAACGCCTGGCTGGAAGAACGCCCGGTGCTGGTGTTCGACGAGTGGGCGGCCGACCAGGACCCGGCCTTCCGGCGCATCTTCTACACCGAGCTGTTGCCGGAACTCAAATACCTGGGCAAGACCATCATCGTCATTTCCCACGACGACCGTTACTTCGATGTCGCCGACCAATTGGTGCGGATGGAAGGCGGCAAGCTCGTCGCGCAAAAAAAACCGTTGGCGACCGCCTGAACGATCCACCGCCGACTACGAGAGCCCCGATGAACGATTTGATCGATGATGATGTACTGGCGCTGTTGCTGGCCGATGCCGGTGATCAATCCCAAGGGATAACCACTCGCGCCAACCAGCGCCCGGCGCCGCTGTCTTTCGCCCAGCAGCGGCTGTGGTTTCTCCAGCAACTGTCACCGGACAACGCCGCCTACAACCTGCCCCGTGTCATGCGCATCACCGGCCCCCTGGTGCCCCGGCGGCTGGAAACAGCCCTGAACAAGGTACTTGAGCGTCACGATATCTTGCGCAGTGCCTTCGTCGAAATCGATGGTTGCGCAATGCAGGTGGTCGATGCGCAGGCAACACTGGTGCTCGGCCATGAAGACCTGTCGGGTTTGTCGGACGAGGCCCGCGCCAACCGGATCGCGCTACGTATCGAGGCCCAGGCCGGCACGCCGTTCGATCTGCGTCAGGCGCCGCTGATGCGCGCGACACTGCTGCAGATTTCGGTCGACGAGCATCTGTTGCTGATGAACATGCACCACATCGTTTCCGATGCCTGGTCCAATGCCATTCTGATGCAAGACCTGACACGGGCCTTTGCCCAGGCCGGCAGCGGCGATACATCACCCTTGCCACGCCCGGCCATCCAGTACGCCGACTATGCCGCCTGGCAGCGCGGCGAATACCTGCACAGTGCAACCTGCGCCAGCAGCGCCGAATACTGGCAAGAGTATCTGGGGCAAACATTGCCGGCCCTCGATCTGCCGGTGGACTTCCCACGAAATACCCGGCACAGCCACCCTGCCGGGCAGTATGACTTCAGTGTGCCCGCGCCCCTCGCGCAAACCCTGAACCGCTTCTGCCAGCAGCAAAAACTGACGCCTTTCGTCGTGGCCCTCGGGGCCTGGCAATTGTTATTGAGCCGCTACAGTGGCCAACACGACTTTACCGTCGGCGTACCCAACGCCACCCGCAATCGCAGCGAAACCCAGAATCTGGTCGGCTTTTTCGTCAGCTCCCAGGTGTACCGGGCGCGCATTGATCCGCTGCTGTCCTGCGCAGACTTTCTCCAGCGGCTGCGGCGCGAATCGCTGGCGGCGCTGGACCATGGCGATTACCCGCTGGAATTGAGTTTCGACGCGTTGCGATTGCATGCCAGCGAACACGCCAATCCGTTGTTCCAGGTGCTGTTCAACTGGCGCACTGACACCGGGCAACCGAACCGGATCGACCTGGACGGGCTGGCGCTGGAGTTCCTCGGCGCGGGTCCCTGCCAGGCCAAATTCGATCTGTCCCTGGACGTCGGCTATTCGCTCGATGGCATCAACGCGAGTCTCGAATACAGCCGGGACCTCTACGCCCCCGCCACCCTCGAACGCCTGGCCCGGCACTGGTTGAACCTGCTCCATGCACTCACGGAAGATCCGCTGCGTGCGCTCGGCGAATTACCGCTGCTGGCAAGCGACGAACGCCAGGTTCAGTTGCAGCAGTGGAATCCGCCCGCGTCAGCCATGCCTGAGGACGGCGTGCATCAGTTGTTCGAACGCCAGGCGCTGGCAACCCCCGACTCGGTAGCCCTGATCTTCAACGACCTTGAGCTCAGCTATGCCCAGCTCAACGCCGCCGCCAATGGCCTGGCCCACTCGTTGATTGCACAGGGTGTCGGACCGGAAGTGCTGGTGGGCATTGCCGTGGAGCGTTCGGCGCACATGATCATCAGCCTGCTGGCGGTGCTCAAGGCCGGCGGCGCTTATGTACCGCTGGACCCCGACTACCCGCAGGAACGCCTGGCCTGGATGATTGAAGACAGTGGCCTGAGCGTGTTGCTGAGCCAGCGTTCGCTGCTTGATCGGCTGCCATCGATGCCCGGCGTCCAGCGACGCTGCGTCGACGACATCGATGTCCGGGGGACGCTGCCCGTACTTGACCCGCCCTGCCGCACCACCGGCCAAAACCTCGCCTATGTGATGTTCACGTCCGGCTCTACCGGTCGCCCCAAAGGGGTCGGCATCACCCAGGCGGCGTTGACCCGTCACGCCCAGGTGGCGCTGGAGTTTCTCGGCCTGAGCGCACAGGACCGGTCCCTGCAGTTCGCCACGTTCAACTTCGATGCCTTTGTCGAGCAGCTTTACCCGGCGTTGATCTGCGGCGCCTCGGTGGTGCTGCGCGGGCCGGATATCTGGGACAGTGAAACCTGGTACCGCGAACTGCTCGACAAACAATTCAGCGTCAGCGACCTGACCACCACCTACTGGAACATGCTGGCCAAGGACTTCGCCGCTGCCGGTCAGCGCGACTACGGTGCACTGCGGCAAGTGATCGTCGGTGGCGAAGCGATGCCACCGGAGGGCGTGGCGGCCTGGGGCAAGGCCGGGCTCGGGCATGTGAAGCTGCTGAACACCTACGGGCCGACGGAAACGACGGTCAGCGCCACAGTGCTGGATTGCAGCGACTACGTGACAGGGCAAATCGCCCTGCCCAAAAGTATGCCGATCGGCCAGCCTCTGGCCGGACGGGCGATTTACCTGCTCGATGCCGGCGGCCAGCCAGTGCCGGTGGGCGTCGTCGGTGAACTGATGATTGCCGGCGACCTGCTCGCACGCGGCTACTTCAAGCGACCTGAGCTTACGGCCGAGCGTTTCATCCCCGACCCGTTCGATGTTCAGGGCGGCGGTCGTCTCTACCGCACCGGCGATCTGGCGCGCTATCGCGCCGACGGTGTGATCGAGTATGCAGGCCGGCTGGATCACCAGGTGAAGATTCGCGGCTTCCGCATCGAACTCGGGGAAATCGAGTCATGCCTGCTGCAATCGCTGCAGGTCCGCGAGGCGTTGGTGGTTGCCCGGGAAAGCGCGGTGGGTTTGCAGTTGGTCGGCTATGTCGTGGCCCAAAGCGACTCGCTGAGCGAGCAGCAACAACTCGACCTGCGCGAAACCCTCAAGGCCGAGCTCAAGGCCAATCTGCCGGACTACATGGTGCCCAGTCATCTGCTGGTACTGGCCGCCATGCCGTTGAGCCCCAACGGCAAGCTCGACCGCAAGGCCCTGCCGCAGCCCGACCTCAGCCAGACGCAGCGGCACTTCATTGCCCCCGAAACGCCCCTGGAAAAGGCGCTCGCCGAACTCTGGCAAGAAGCGTTGCAGGTCGAGCGTGTCAGCCTGGACGACAACTTTTTCGAACTCGGTGGCCACTCGATTCTGGCCATTCAATTCATCTCGACCCTTAACGCGCGCCTGGGCATCAAACTGGCGCTGCAACACATGCTGACTCACCCCAATGTCCAGGCACTGGCCAGATTCATCGCACTGGAGCATCAGCAACAGGTGCAATGCGTGGTCGAACTCAATGCCTCGACCGCGTCGGCACCGCCGCTGTTCTGCCTGCACCCCAGCGGCGGTATCGTGTTCTGTTATCAGCCGCTGGCAAAGAAACTCGGCGCCCATGCCCGGACCTTCGGCGTGATGCACAAGGGCTTCGCCGATAAAGACTCGAACGCCCAGAGCTGGGCCGAGATGATTGCCGACTACAGCGCACAGATCGTCGAGAAACAGCCCCACGGCCCCTATCGATTGATGGGCTGGTCATTGGGTGGCGCGATCGCCATGGACGTCGCCGCCCACCTGGAACGCCAGGGCAAGGAAGTGACCTTCCTCGGCCTCGTTGACACCACTCTGCCGGAACGTGACCTGCCCGCCGATCTACCGCGCAAGCCTCAGGAAGAAGACAACCCGAACCACCTCAGCGCGGAAAACGAACTGCTGGCAGCACTCGAAGTCTTCAACCTGATGTTCGCGCATCTGGAACCGGCGGCGGCGAGCTTCATCGCCCGGAACCCGACGGCCGATCTCAAGGCCTTCTATCGATGGGCCAGCGAACAGACGGCCACCGGCGAGCAAGAGATGATCGCGACCCTGGAAGGCATCAAGCAGGAGATCATGAACGCGCAAGCCTATGCGATACATGAGCGTCTGGTGGCGGCGTTCGAAGAGTTCTCGCTGCCGCTGCTCAAGGCCCAAGTCAGCTGCTGGTGGTCGCTGTCGCATAAAACCCTGGAGCAAGTGCGGTATTCGGAACAACTGCTAAGAGCCCACAACGTGACAGGCCAATTGCACACCTCGATCCACTCACCACTGCCACACCGCAGCATGATCTACAGCGAGTCGCTACTGGAGTCGTTTACCGAAGTGTTCCTCGGCTGCCAGGGCGAGTCATGTAGCTGACCGGGCGACGGCAAAAAAAACGCAGAAGCCATGACTTCTGCGTTTTTGTTTGTACTTCAGGCAATACCGTAGCAGCTGCTCGGCAGCTGCTACAAGATTAGCCCGCGCCCCAGGTAAAAGGGCGCGGGCCGGGACTTTGACGCTAGTGCAAAGGACTCAGAACTGCGGTGTGTATTTCACGCTGAACATCACGTTGCGTGGATCACCGTAGTTGTTGTTGCCGTTAATCTGGTTGTAGGCCGCTGCGAAGTAGGTCTTGTCAAACAGGTTGTTGGCGTTCATCGCCAGCTCGATTTCCGGGGTGAGCTGGTAACCGACGCGAGCATTCCACACGGTGTAACCCGGAACGTTGACGGAGTGGTCGAAACCTACCGTGTGGGTTTGTGCGGTAAAGCCCAGGCCAGTACTCACACGGCTCCAGTCGCCGGTCATCTGATAATTGCCCCACACACGCAGCATGTGTTTAGGCGTCCACCAGCTGAAGATTTTGCCTTCGTTGTCAGGGTCGTCGAGGTATTTGGTGGTGTTGTAGGTGTAGCCGGCAAACAGTTGCAGATTGTCGATCACTTCGCCGCTGATTTCGGCGTCCAGACCCTGGCTGCGCACTTTGCCCGATGCTGTCGAGCAATACCAACCGTCGCAGGTTTGCGCACCTTGCGTATCGAGAACGGCACGGTTTTCCTGGTCGTAACGGAACAGGGCCACGGAGGTATTGATCCGGCCATCCATCAACTCGCCCTTGAGGCCAATCTCGTAGTTACTGCCGACAATCGGTTTGAGTACCGCGCCGGCGGTATCGCGTTCGGTTTGCGGTGTATATACGTCGGTGTAACTGGCATAGACCGCCCATTCGCGGCTCAGGTCATAGACGATACCGGCATAGGGCGTGACTTCTCCGGTTTCAGTGGCGGTGCTTTTTGGATCTTCTGTAATGCCGGTCGCAGTCTGGGTCGAAGACTTGTAATTGTAGTCGTACCAACTGACCCGCGAGCCGAGCACCAGGGTCAGGTCTTCAACAGGCTTGACCCTCCAGCTGCCGTACAGGCCTTTCTGCCGGATGTCGTATTGGCTGGGAGTCCCACGACCACCGGGGCTATTGATCAAGCCTTCGTAGCTGATCTCCGGACGGTTGTGATCAATGTCGAAGATATTGTCGGAGCTGTCATTGAAGGTTCGGGCGTATTTGTCGTCCGAGGTGTATTTGGAATAGTTGCCGCCCACCATGATTTCCTGCGGCATGGACAAGGCTTCGAACTTGCCGGTGAGGTTCATGTCCAGCGCGACTTTGGTGGAGTCCATGTCCGTCACGAAGTCAGCGTATTGCACGCCGCTGCCATCGGGATTGATGCCATCGCCGGTGGATTGCACCCGCTGGTTCTTCGCCTTGTTGGTTTCCGTCATGCGCACGGCGCCGATCTTGAAGGCCCAGTCGTCGTTGAAACGGTGTTCCAGGTCGGTATAGAGCGTGGTGACGTCGATATCCGAATGGTTCCACTTCGCCCCGGTGTACGTGCTGCGCGGCAGGTCGATGGGTTTACTGTCGGAGTAACGCGGGAAGCCGCGGACATTCGAGCGCGATTCGCCGTCGGACTGGCTGACCGCCACGCCCACGGTGGTGGCTTCGCTCAGATCGAAGTCCAGCGCGCCGTACAGCGAGGTGGTCTTGTACCATTCGGAATCAACGAACGTGTGGGTGTCGTCCTGGTCGGCAAGGAAACGTCCACGGAGGGTGCCGTTCTGGTTCAACGGCCCGCCGGCGTCCAGTTGCAGACCGTAGTGATCCCAGGAGCCGGCCTTGCCGGTCAAGGTCACGGTCGGTGTGGCCTGACCGCGCTTGCGCACCAGGTTGACCGCGCCACCCGGGCTGCCGGTGCCTTGCAGCAAGCCCGACGCACCGCGCAGCACTTCCATGCGGTCGAAGAAAATCAAGTCCTGCGTGGCCCAGTTGCCCAGCGCGTAAGTGTTGCGCGGGATCGGCACACCGTCGTACTGCCAGTCATCGATCTGGAAACCGCGCGAAGAGAGGATCAAACCTCTGCCGACGCCTTGGGCACCGACCAGTCCGGTGGTCTTGTTGGCCGCGTCCTTGAGATCGACGATATCCTGATCGTCCATTTGCTTGCGGGTCATCACCGTGACCGACTGCGGAATTTCCTTGAGGGTGTGGGTACCCTTGCCGATGGTCACGGCATTCGAGGTGTAGGAATTCGAACCTTCGGTGGTCGCGCCCACCTGTTGCGCGTTGATGGTGGTGGCGCCCAGTTCCAGCCCCTCGGTCGAACTGCCGCGTACCAGCATCAGCGTGTTGCCTTCAAAGCTGTAGTGCACGCCCGTGCCCTTGAGCAATTGGGCAATCGCCGCTTCGCTGCTCAACTTGCCGCTGACGCGTGTGCTGCGCAGGCCGGCCATGTCATCGGCGTTGTAGATCACCTGCTGATTGGTCTGCGTGCCAAACGCCTGCAGCGCCTGAGGCAAAGGCTGGGCAGGAATGTCGAGGGTGAAGTCTTCGGCGTGGACCTGCGCGCTGAGCGGCAGCAGGCAAGCCATGCCCAGACCGGCCAAGGAGCGACGCGAGCGCAGGGTTCGGGCAATGACCAAGGCCTTGAACAGAGGTTTCAACTCATGAATTGCTGACATCGTGCTCTCTATTTTTAATTGAAATGGATAGGATCCATGGGCAACCGAGTGCCCTGCCGCTGCCTGGACCTGTGAACCGCCTGGATCGGCTGCCATCTCGGGCAACACGTCGCAAGTCGATGACCGGCCCCTCCCCGGACTCGATCGTTTGTCCGGGCAGCGGTAAAAATGTGTACGGCTGGGAAAAACTGAACCCTGTGGCTACCCTGCCCGGCTCGATTTATCTGCTTACGTAAGTAAGACGCAGCACCGCGCAAAAACCGGAATGAGTTTATTTATCATTTGCGCAAAAATTCAAAAAAAAGGCCGACGCATTGGGCGTCGGCCTTTTTTTCTGCTACTTCAACCGTTTTGTGCAGCCTTGGCGTTCTGCAGTTGCCGGGCTTTTTCGGTGAGCAACGCTTTTTCTTCGGGGCTCATATTGTCCAGACGCAACCGCGCCTGGGCGATTTTCTCCAACTGACCCGGACTGCTTTCCCGGGAGCGCAACGCCGCCGCCAGCCCCGCCACGGTCGGATGGTCAAACACCACGCCCGGCTGGATTTCGCACTGCAACAACTTGCGAATGCCGGCCACCAGTTTGATCACCAGCAAGGAATGGCCCCCAGCGGCGAAAAAGTCCCGGTCGATGCCCAGACGCTCAACCCCCAGCAACTGCGCCATGCGCGTCACCAGCAGTTGCTCAAGAGCATCGCGGGGCTGCATGCCTTCATCGTCAGCCGAGGTGGACGCGAGTTGTTGCAAGGCCTTGCGGTCAACCTTGCCGTTGGCCAGTCGCGGGAAGCTGTCGATCAACTGCAAGTGCTGCGGCAGCATCACACTGGGCAGACGCCGCGCCAGTTCGTCGCGAACGGCATCGAGCAACGTCGCCGAAGGCGCCTGATGCGGCACGATGAACGCGAGCATCCCGTCTTGCGCGGACGGCCCCGGCAACACCAGTGCTTGCGCGACCTGCGGCACACGCAGTAACTCGGTTTCGATCTCTGCCAGTTCGATACGGAACCCCCGCACCTTGATTTGCTGATCGCGCCGACCGTGCAACGTAATCGCCAGATCCGGGCGATAGCGGGCCAGGTCGCCGGTGCGGTACAGGCGCTCCTGCGGATTGAACGGGCTCTGGATGAACACTTGCGAATCGGCCTCGACATTCACGTAGCCGCGACACAACTGCGCGCCGCCGAGGTACAACTCGCCCAGCACACCGACCGGCGCCAGTTGCAGGTTATCGTCGAGTACAAACACCTGATTGTTGCCCAACACCCGGGACAGAACGCCGGCGTCAGGCACCGCCGCCTCCAGATCCAGCGGATGAACCAGCACGCCGACCGTGGCCTCGGTCGGGCCGTAGTGATTGAACACCCGGCAACCACTACGCAAACCGGCGATCCGTTGCACCAATGCCTGGGCAATCGGCTCGCCACCCAGCACCAGCGTGCGCGGCAGTTGCGCGCGTTCGCTGTCGAGCAGCGCGGCCAGGTGCGACGGAACGATCTTCAGGCAATCGATGGCTTGCCGTTGCAGGAAATCGGCAAACAAATTGCCGTCCTGCATTTGCTCATCGCTGGCCACATGCAGCGCGGCGCCGTTGAACAAGGCGCCGAACAGCGCCGTGTTGCCCAGGTCCGCCGCCACCGTGGAGGTGAAGCCGAACTGCTGGCATTGATCCAGCCCCAGGGCCTGGCTGACGTGAGCGGTGTAATTGAGCAATTGCCGGTGCTCGATGACCACACCTTTCGGCATACCGGTGGAGCCGGAGGTGAACAGCACGTACGCCGCCTGATCGCCCTGTGTGTCGAGGGTGATGGCCGACGTGCTCGCCGGGGTCGATTGCAGCACACGATCCACGGTCGCCAGAGGCAACGGATAATCGTGCCATTGCGCGATGTTCCCGGCGTCGACCAGCAGCAACGCAGCGCCGGCCTGTTCCAGCATCAAGGCTTGACGGGCTTGCGGCCATTGCGGGTCCAGCGGCAGGTACGCGGCGCCGATGCGCCACGCCGCGAGCATGGCGATCACCAGCTCCGCCGAGCGTGGCAAGGCCAGCGCGACGATAGCCCCCGGCGCCACCCCCTGGGCTTTTAATGCCTGGGCCAACACCTCGACCTTCGCCTGCAACTGCCCGTAACTCAGGCGTTGATCGCCGTCAGTCAGGGCGATGGCTTGCGGCGTGGTCCGGGCCCAGTCGGCAATGCGCTGCGGCAAGAACCGGCTATCGACCCGTGCTCGCACTGGCGGGTTGATCGCCAGCAAGCGCTGTTGTTCGGCGGCTCCCAACACGTTCAGTTGACCGAGTTCGGCGTGACGATTGGCGACGATGTTTTCGAGCAATACGCGCAACTGCTCCAGCAACCCTTCCATCGCCTGAACCGAGTAACGGGACGCGTTGTAATGCAGGTGGAACCCGTGGGCATTGCCCGCCTCGTCCGTTTCCAGTTCAAGCATTAATTCAAACAGCGCTTCGCGCCCTGCCGAACGCGGAGTCCATTGCAGATCAGCGGACGTCGCGGCTTGCATGGCCCGGCACACGGCAAAACCATACGCCGGGCGAGCCGCCGTCGGCGCCAGTTCAGGCGCCCAGTATTCCTGCCACGTACGGTGCTCATCCAGACGCGCCGCCAACGCCGCCACCCAGGTGCTGAACCCAGCATTCGCCGTCAGTGGCAGGTTCAGCGGCAGGGTTTTCTCGAACACGCCCACGGCATTGCTGAAGTATTGGTAATCTTCGCGACTGTCATGCCGCACACCGACCAGCACCTGTTGATGCCCGCTGAGCCGCCCCAGCAACAGCCACCAGGCCGCTTGCAGCACCACACTCGGCGATTGCGCCAACGCCCCGGCCACTTGCTGCAAACCGCTGCGCAGTGCCGGATCGAGCGTGAGCGCCAGCGATTCAGTGGCCGACGACAATCCAGGATTGCCGTTGCGATAGGCCAGCCACGGAGTACTCAAATCGGGATCGGCGCCTTGCAGGTGTTCCTGCCAGTAAGTGCGTGCGCCGGCCGCGTCTTCGTCGAGCACCACTTCACTGCGCCATTCCAGGTACTGGGTGAATTCACCGGTCTCTTCGTCGTCCGCCGCCGCTGGTTGCCCATAGGCCCGCACCAATTGCTGATACAGCAACCGCACGCCGCTTTGATCGAGGCTGTGCCGGGCCAGGCCCAAGACCAATTTCCATTGATCATCGGCCAGGCGATAGAGCACCGCTTGCGCGCCTTCGGACTCACCGACGACAAAAGCACGTTCCGCCCATTCGCTGAGCTGAGCCTGAATACCGGCCGGGGTATCGACCCGCGCCTGCACGCTCAGCGGGAAGCGCTCCGCCCCCCCGACGAACTGCCGGACACCATGGAAACCCGGCGCCTTGCCCAGCCGCGCAACCAGCATCGGCTGTTGCGCCAGCAAGCGATCCAGCGCGCTTTGCATTCGCTGCGGATCGAGGGCACCGCTGATCTCGACCTCCAGGAAATGCAGCGCATCACCACAGGCCGGGGCCTTGGGCAACTGCTCCAGCAACCGTTGCTGTTCAGGCGTCAAGGCGTAACCCAGGTCCTGCTGGTCCATCGATACCTCGTTCATGCTCCGGTTTCCTCGGTGTTCATTACGCGTTCAAGGGCGCTGCGGTCGAACATGTCGCCCATGGCCACGACAATCTTGCGCGGGCCTTCGAACGGATCACGGGCGTGGGCCACCAGCATGTTGTCGAGCAGGATGGCGTCGCCTTTTTGCCAGTCGAAACGCACCGCGCATTCTTCGTACAAGTCACCGATGCGTTGCATCACTTCGTCTTCGATCGGCGTACCGTCGCCGTAGAACACATGGCGCGGCAAGCGGTCCAGGCCGAACATCGACAACAGGTCTTCCCGCACGTCCGGTTCCAGCCAATAGATGTGATGCAATTGCACCTGGTTGAAGAACGATTTGGCGCCGGTCACCGGGTGACGAATGATGGCCGGGCCTGGGGTGCGAGTTTGCAATTCGTTGTTGTCGAGCCAGCGCCATTCGATGCCGCCGGCCCGGCAGCGGGCCTCGACTTCGGCACGATCTTCAGTCTTGAAGAAATGCTGCCAGGACACGTCGAGGTTGTCGGTGAAGGTGCGCACGTAAAGCAGGCCTTTTTCCTCGAACTTGTCCCGCAGGTCCGCCGGCAGTTTTTCGTACATCAACCGGCAATCCACCACCGGAGTCGCACCGCCAATGGGCGCGGCTTGCTCGCAATAGAACATCTGCTTGCGCGGCCAGCGGTCCTGATGGGAGCTCTCGTTGTGGAACAGGATCATCTTGCGTTCCGGGTACGGCGTGGAGCGGTAGGTGTTCTTGCCGCCCTCTTTCTTCGGCAGATCGCCGTACTGGCCGTAAAGCCCTGGCTGGATCGCTTCGGCAAACGCCTCGAAGCCCTGAATGCCATCCAGTTCGAAACCACGGAACAGAATCCCGGCATGCCTGGCGAGTTTTTCTTCGATCAGCGGCCGGTTGTTGTTGATCCACTCGATCAAGTCCAGATGCGGCTCGTTCGGTTCCAGCAGCAACGGGAACGGCTGTGGCGCGGCGATCAGCGATTCGCGGATTGGCGCCGGTCGGGCCTTGGCCGCCGGGGCGGCGCCGCGCTTGAGGAACTTACCGAGTTTGTCGGCCTTGGGTCCGGGGACGGCAGGCTTGGTGGCCACCGCTAAATTGTCGACTGGCATGCTGATAGCTCCCAATTGAATGTCCTGATCAGCGACGATCTGTTCCAACAGGGCTATCCAGGCCTTCACCAGCTGCTGGATGCGCTCGTGTCCGAACAAGGTTGTGGCGAATTGCCAATTACCCAGCAATTGCCCTGCTTCATCGTCAACGAACAACGCCATGTCGAATTTAGAATGGGTCTCCAGCGCCGGCAGCGATTCCACGCTCAAACCGCCCAGGGCCTGGGTGCGTCCCGGCAGGTTGTTCATCACGAACAACACTTGCACCAGCGGGTTCATGCCCTTGTGCCGCGGCACGTCCGAGGCGTCGACGATCATGTCGAACGGCAGGTCCTGATGCTCCAGGGCACTGAGCAGGGATTCCTGGGTCTGGCCCAGGAATCGGGCGAACGGCGTGGTGGCGTCGAACTGCGAACGCAACGGCAAGACGTTGACGAAGAAACCGATCAACCGTTCAAGCTCCGGCTGTTCACGCCCGGCCACGTCGGCACCGACCAACACATCCGCAACGCCGCTGACCTGGTGCAACAACACCTGGAACGAGGCCAGCAGCGTGCTGTACAGCGTGACGCCCGCGTCCATCGACAACTGGCGCAAGGCCTTGCTGAGTGGCGTGGTGAGCTGGAACTGCACCGAGTCACCCGCATAGGACGGCGTCAAACCACGGGGGTTGTCCGATGGCAACTTCAGTTGCCCGTCATAGCCCGCGAGCCGCGCTTTCCAGTACTCGGCCTGACGCGCCAGCACGCCTTGCTGCTCCAGTTCCTGCTGCCACAGCGCGAAGTCGGAATACTGCACCTCCAGCGCCGGCAATGGGGTCAGGTCACCGGCCTTGGTGCGGTGGTAAATCTGCACCAGTTCGTTGACCAGCAAGCCCATCGACCAACCATCGGAAATGATGTGGTGCATCGCATAAAGCATCACATGCTCGGTCGGCCCCAGGTGCAGGATCCGCCCACGCAACAGTGGCGCGTGTTCCATATCAATCGGCGTGCGCGCGTTTTCCAGTGCCGCTTGTGCCACCCATTCTTCCTGGGCACTGCGGGACAGAGCGGACAAATCGATCACCGGGAAATCCAGTTCAACCTGCTCGGCGATCACGGCAATCGGGTCACCTTCATCGTCCTGGGTATACGCGGTGCGCAGCACTTCATGGCGGCGCACCACCTCGGCGAAACTGCTGATCAGCCGTTCCACCGACAACTCACCGCGCAAACGCAAGGCCATCGGCATGCCATAGGCCGCGGTGCCGCCGGACAATTGCTCGGCGATCCACAAGCGACGCTGCACCAGCGACAACGGTGCGCTGTGCCGGGCGCCATGGGCCTTGAGCACCACACCGTGGCCGTTCGGCTCAGGTGTGCCCTGCTGCTGCGCGATCCACGCCGCCAGGTCCTTGAGTCGCGGATGGCTGAACAGGTCGCGCAGGCTCAACGTACAGGCCGTGAGTTTGCGCAGGCGCGAGACCGCTTGCGTCGCGAGCAGGGAATGCCCGCCCAGTTCGAAAAAGTGATCGTCGCGGCCGACCTGATCCAGTTCCAGCACGTCCTGCCAGACCGTAGCGATCTGCTGTTCCAGTGCATCTTCAGGCGCGACAAAGTCCGACGCCAGCAGACTGGCATCGACGCCCGGCAAGGCCTTGCGATCGATCTTGCCATTCGGGCTCAGGGGCAGGCTTTCGAGGAACAGCACATGGGCCGGAACCATGTAATCCGGCAGGCTGGCCTTCAGGCGTGCCTTGATGTCATTGCGCAACGCCGCCAGCGTGGATGAATCGGCGCTGGCTTGCGCCGGATCGTCGAACACCACGTACGCCACCAATTGCTGACCGATGGCGCCCGGTTGCGCCACCACCAGTGCCTGACGCACCGCAGGAACCCGCAGCAGATGGGTTTCTATTTCACCGAGCTCGATGCGCAAACCACGAATCTTCACTTGATGATCGACCCGCCCGACGTACTCAATCACGCCGTCGGCGCGATAACGCGCGAGGTCGCCGGTGCGGTACACGCGGCCACCGCCCAGTGGATCGAACGGGTCGGGAATGAAGCGTTCGGCGGTCAATTCCGGGCGCTGGAAGTAGCCCCGTGCGAGCAGCTCACCGCCAATCACCAGTTCACCGACCACACCGACCGGCGCCGGTTGGCCCTGGGTGTCGAGTACATGAATCGCCCGGCCGCCCAACGCCCGGCCAATCGGCATGGTCACCGGCAACGGGTTGCGGCCGGACACGTAGTCGCTGCAATCGAGCAGCGTGGCGCTGACCGTGGCTTCGGTCGGGCCGTAGGTGTTCAGCAGGCGCACATGGCCCAGCCCGGCCCGGCCCCAGGCGGCAACACCTTCCGGCGGCATGGCTTCGCCACCGACGATCACCTGGCGCAACGCGCCATAGTCACGATGCCCCGCCGCCGCGAGGTCCTTGGCCAACATATTCCAGTAGGCAGTGGTCAGGTCGCTGACGCTGAACTGCTTGTCGCGCAGTTCGCGATACCAGGTCTCGCTGTCCCAGATGTCCGGCCCGCGCAGCACCACCGAGGCACCGCAAATCAGCGCCGGGTAAAGCTGCTCGACAAAGGCATCGAAGTTGAACGTGGCAAATTGCAGCGAGCGGTCCTGCGGCGTGAGGCCGAGGAAATCCAGGGCCACCCGGGCATGACGGGTCAGCGCCGATTGAGTGATGCCGACCCCTTTCGGGCGCCCGGTGGAGCCCGAGGTGAACATCACATACGCCAGGTTTTGCGGGCCACTGCGCTGCGGCAGATTGTCGGTCTGGGTCGGGTAATCCAGTTGATCCAGGCTCAGGACGGTCACGCCCGCAGCTTCTGGCAACGTCGCCGCGAGGTGGCTTTGGGTCAACAGCACACGCAGACCGCTGTCCTCGATCATCGCGCCCAGTCGCTCGGCCGGGTACTCCGGGTCCAACGGCACGTAGGCGCCACCGGCCTTGAGCACCGCCAGCAGGCTGATGATCATCTGCGTCGAACGCTCGACCGCAATGCCCACCAGCACTTCGGGGCCGACGCCGTGTTGCAGCAGCACGCGGGCCAATTGGTTGGCCTGGGCATTGAGCTGGGCATAGCTCAGGCGTTGCTCGTCGAAAATCAGCGCCAGCGCTTGCGGTGTGCGCTCGGCTTGCCGTTCAAACAAACGCTGCACGCACACCTCATCGACCGGCAGCGCCAGCGGCTCGCGCACAGCGGTCGAGACCAGGGCCAGATCGCCCACGGCACTGGCGGCAGGTGCCTCGACCATCCGCAACAGCAGGTGCGCGAGATGCCCGGCCAGTTGTTCAATCGCGGCGTCATCGAACTGCTGACGATCGAAACTCAGTTGAAACGACAACTCGGCGCCGAGGTTGACCGACAGGGTCAACGGGTAATTGGTTTGCTCGAAGTTACCCACTTCGCCGAAGCGCAGATCTTGCGGTGCGCCCTGTTGCAGGGCTTCGGAGATCGGGTAGTTCTCGAACACCAGAATGTTGTCGAACAGGGCTTCGCCGCCCTGCCCGGCCCAACGCTGGATGTCGAACAACGCGGTGTGTTCTTGCTCACGCAAGGCCAGGTTCTGCGCCTGCACCTGTTGCAGCCACTGCGCCAGCGGCTGTTCGGCCCGTGGGCTGGCGACCACCGGCAAGGTGTTGATGAACAGACCGATCTGCTGTTCGACCCCGGTCAGTTGCGCCGGACGTCCGGACACCGTGGCGCCGAAGCTGACCGTGTCCAGCCCGGTATAGCGTTGCAACAGCAACAGCCAGGCTGCTTGCACCAGGGTGTTGAGGGTGACTTTCTGTTCCCGTGCAAACGTATTGAGCCCGGCGGTCTGCGCCTGGTCCAACGTCAGATAGTGCTCGCCTTGAGCGGTGTTGGCCGCATCGCTGCCGGTCCACACCAGCGCCTTGGCCAACCGGGTCGGCTCATCGAACGCGGCCAACTGGCCCTTCCAGAAACCTTCGGTGACCTGCGCGTCCCGTTGCGTCAGCCATTCGATGTAGTCGCGATAACGCCCCGCCGTGTTCGCCGGCACCTGGCCGCTGTAGCGTTGCAGCACTTCCCCGAGCAGCTGCGAATTGCTCCAGCCGTCCATCAAGATGTGATGACTGGTGTAGATCAGGTGAAAACGCGCGGCGTCGAGACGCACCACCGTCAGGTTCAGCAACGGTGCGGCGGCAAGGTCAAACCCCTGCTGGCGCTGCGCGGCCGCCAGTTCGCTGAGCGCCAGGGCCACATCGCTCTGGTCGCGCCAGTCATGGAAGGTGAACGGCACGGCCAGTTGCTTGTGAATCACCTGCAACGGACGCTTGAACTCACCGTCCCAGACAAAACTGCTGCGCAGCACATCATGCGCATCCATTGCCGCTTGCCAGGCCTCGCGGAAACGCTCGACCTGCAACCCTTCGACGTCCACGCACAACTGATTGATGTAATCGCCGGCCTGCTGCTCGTAGAGGGTGTGGAACAGCATGCCTTGCTGCATCGGTGACAGCGGGTAAATGTCTTCGACCTGGCGTGGCGTCACGGGCAACCCATCGAGCTGGCGTTGCGTCAACCCGGCTAGCGGGAAGTCCGACGGCGTCAGCCCCTGATGCTGAGCCTCACAGCAGTGCTCGATTAACAGACCCAGTTCCTGCGCATAAGCCTGCGCCAGTCGGGCGATG
Organism: Pseudomonas sp. P1_A1; assembly: GCF_056406935.1. Taxonomy (NCBI): domain Bacteria; kingdom Pseudomonadati; phylum Pseudomonadota; class Gammaproteobacteria; order Pseudomonadales; family Pseudomonadaceae; genus Pseudomonas; species Pseudomonas sp. P1_A1. The sequence continues at coordinate 553,964 of NZ_JBFTZE010000001.1, forward strand.
GTCGACTGATCGAACATCTGCCCGCTGAACGTCCAGCCAATACTCAATTCGCCGCCATACACCCGGCCATTGAGGGTCAGCCAGTTGTCCAGCGGTGCCAGCGGACTTTGCTCCGCGCCCGCCGATTCGCTGGCCGGGGTGAACAGTGCGCCCGCCTCGTCGCCGAACCCGGCATCGAACTGGCCGAGGTAGTTGAAGGTAATGCGCGGCACGGGAAAGGCTTGCAGCATTTGCCGGGTACTGTCGTTGCCCAGGTAGCGCAGCGCGCCAAAGCCCAGGCCTTTATCGGGGATCGCCCGCAGTTGCTCCTTGATCGTCTTGATCGAGTCCTGCGGCGTGCTCGCCGGGGTCAGCCGAACCGGGAACAGACTGGTGAACCAACCCACGCTGCGGCTCAAATCGAGTTCGTCGAACAGCGCCTCGCGACCGTGGCCTTCGAGCTGGATCAGGGTCGAGGATTCACCCGTCCAGTCCGCAATCACCCGCGCCAGCGCCGTCAGCAACAGGTCGTTGACCTGCGTGCGATAGGCCGCCGGTGCCTCCTGCAACAGCTGGCGGGTCTGCTGTTTGTCCAGACGGGTCTGCACATGCAAGGCGTGGCGATTGTGCAACTCGCCCTGGGGTCGATCGCAGGGCAAGTCATTGCGTGCATCCTGCAACTGTTCTTGCCAGAACCTCAGCTGAGCCTGCATCGCCGGGCTGTCGGCATGTTGTTGCAAGCGTCGCGCCCAGGCCTGGGTGGCGCTGGTCTTGGCCGGCAATGTGAGCGCTTGACCGGCCTGCAATTGCTCGCAGGCCTGTTGCAGGTCTTCGAGCAGAATCCGCCAGGACACGCCGTCGACCACCAGGTGATGGGTCACCAGCAACAGGCGCTGGCTGCCATCGGCCATGTTCGCCAGCACCGCGCGCAGCAGATTACCGCTCGCCAGTTCGAGGCTGCACTGTGCCTGTTCGCCCAACTGTTCGAGTGCCGCCGCATCAGCAACGTCGGCGGTCCACAGCAGCGGCGACTGTTGCCAGAGCGCCTGTTGCTCGGCCAGGGAGCGATGCTGCGCGGTCCATTTATTACCCTGACGGGTGAAGGCCAGACGCAACGCGTCGTGATGGCTGACCAGCGCCTGCAACGCCCGCTCCAGGTGTTCGGCGTGCAGCGGTTTGGCTGGCTTGAGCAGCACCGACTGGTTCCAGTGGTGCGGCTCGGCCATCTCGCGCTCAAAGAACAACTGCTGGAATGGCAGCAGCGGCGTGTCGCCAGTGACCGGGCCCTGGTCGATGCGCAAGTCGCTGTCGCCGACCTTCGCCACCGCCGCGAGGCTTTGCACGTTCTGGTGCAGGAACAGGTCTTTGGGGCTGAAATGAATCCCCGCCTGACGCGCCCGGCTGACCACCTGGATCGAGATGATCGAATCGCCGCCCAACTCAAAGAAGTTGTCGCTGATGCCTACTTGCGGCCGCCCCAGCACGCTTTGCCAGATCTCCACCAATGCTTGTTCGATGGCGCTGGTCGGGCCGGTGTAAGCCTTGCTGCTGGCTGTGGTGTCGGCCTTGGGCAACGCCTTGCGTTCCAGTTTGCCGTTGGGGCTGACCGGCATTTTTTCCAGCCACAGCCAATGCTGCGGGACCATGTAGTCCGGCAATGTCTGGCTCAGGTGTTCCTTGAGGCGGCGCTGCAAGGCGTTGCGAGTTTCGTCGTCAGCGTGCAGCAATGCGTCGCGGGCCGGCACCACATACGCCACCAACAGCGTGCCGTCCTGGGCGATCACCACGGTTTCACGGACTTCGGCGTGTTCAGCCAGGCGCGCTTCGATCTCGCCCAACTCGATGCGCAGGCCACGGATTTTCACCTGATGGTCCATGCGCCCGGCGTATTCGATCACCCCGTCGGCGCGATAACGCGCCAGGTCGCCGGTGCGGTACAGACGCTGGCCGTCACCGAACGGGCTGGTCGCGAAGCGCTCCGCCGTGAGCGAAGGTCGATGGTGATAACCCCGGGCCAGGCCTTCGCCGCCCAAATACAATTCTCCAACCACGCCCACCGGCACCGGCGACAACTCATGATCGAGAATGTAAGTGCCCAGGTTGGCGATCGGCTGGCCGATCGGCACGCTGTCGCGCCCTTCCTCGATGCACGTCCAGTGCGTGACGTCGATGGCCGCTTCGGTCGGGCCGTAGAGGTTATACAAACCAGCATTCGGCAGCTTGGCAAACACTTGCTGCTGCGCGTCCACTGGCAGGGCTTCGCCACTGCAGACGATCCGGGTCAAGCTGGCGCATTGGTGCACCGCAGGGTCTTGCAGGAACGCCTGCAACATCGACGGTACGAAGTGCAGTGTGGTGATGCGTTGCGCGGTGATCAACTCGATCAACTGCGCCGGATCACGATGAATACCCGGCGCGGCCACCACCAGGGTCGAACCGGTTAGCAGCGGCCAGAAGAACTCCCAGACCGACACGTCGAAACTGAACGGCGTTTTTTGCAACACGCTGTCCGTGGCGTCGAGCCGATAGGCCTGTTGCATCCAGCACAGGCGATTGACCAGTGCCGAATGACGGTTGCCCGCGCCTTTCGGTTTACCGGTGGAGCCCGAGGTGTAGATCACATAGGCAAGGTTTTCCCCGTCGAGGTCAATGCCAGGGTTGGCATCGCTGCGGCCTTCCAGCCAGTCGCCGTCCTGATCCAGCACCAGGCTGCGAATGCCGGCCGGAATCGGCAATTGCTCAAGCAAATGGCTCTGGGTCAGCAGCAACCGGATGCCGCTGTCTTCAAACATATAGGCCAGGCGTTCCTGCGGGTATTCCGGGTCCAACGGCAAATAAGCACCGCCGGCCTTGAGAATCGCCAACAGGCCCACGACCATTTCCACCGACCGCTCGACCGCGATGCCCACCAGCACATCCGGGCCGACACCCTGCTCGATCAGCACGTGAGCCAATTGGTTGGCGCGGCCATTGAGCTCGGCGTAGCTCAAGCGTTGCTCGGCAAACACCAGCGCACACGCCTGCGGGGTTTTACCGACCTGTTCTTCGATCAGCGCCTGCACGCTGCGATGCAACGGGTAGTCGACAGCGGTGGCGTTCCAGTCGACGACCGTCATTTGCCGCTCGCGGTCATCGAGCAACGCCAATTGCCCGACCGGACGGTGGATGTCCTCGACCAGGCCCTGCAACAGATTCAGCCAGTGCCGGCCCATGCGTTCGATGGTCGACGGCTCGAACAAATCAGTGGCGTAGGTCAGCGACGCGTGCAGGCCTTGCGGGTTATCACTGGTGTCCAGGGTCAGGTCGAACTGCGCGGTGCGGTGTTCCCAACTGAGGTTTGCCAGCTCGATGCCCGGCAACGATTCGGCCAGCGTTGAGGCCGCTTCACTGCGATGGTTGAACATCGCCTGGAACAGCGGGCTGTGGCTCAGGTTGCGTTGCGGTTGCAAGGCATCGACCAGTTGCTCGAACGGCAGGTCCTGATGCATCTGCGCCGCCATGGCCGTCTGCTTCACCTGTTGCAGCAGTTGAGCGCCCGTCAGTTGGCCATCGAACTCCGCGCGCAGCACCTGGGTGTTGACGAAGAAACCGATCAGACGCTCGGTTTCCAGCCGATTACGGTTGGCAATCGGCACGCCGACGCGGATTTCGGCCTGGCCGCTGTAGCGATGCAGCAAGGTCTGGAACGAGCCGAGCAACAGCATGAACAGCGTGACGTTTTCGCGCCGGGCCAAGGCCTTCAGGGCATTGCTCAGGGATTCGTCGAGGGTGATCGGCAGACGCGCGCCACGGAAACTTTGCTGCGCCAGGCGCGGATGATCCAGTGGCAGCTCCAGCAGCGGCTGTTCGCTGCCCAGTTTCTCGCGCCAGTAGGCCAACTGCCGATCCCGTTCGCCGGCGGCCATCCACTGACGCTGCCACACCGCGTAGTCGGCGTACTGCACCGGCAATGGCGGCAGTTCGGCCGGCCGGCCCTGGCTGATCGCCGCATACAGGGCCATCAAATCATCGATCATCACCTGCAACGACCAGGCGTCGGAGACGATGTGGTGCAGGGTCAGAATCAGCACGTGATCCTGCTCGCCCACCTGCAGCAGAACGAAACGCACCAACGAGCCGTTGAGTACATCGAACGGGCGTTGCGTCTCCTGTTCGACAAAGGCCTTGATGCTCGCTTCATCGCTGGCAGCCAGGCGTTGTTCGACAAAGCTCACGCGACCTTGCGGGCGAATCACCTGCCAGGTGCGGCCATCTTCCTCGACGAACGCCGTGCGCAGGCTTTCGTGACGCTCCACCAGCGCTTCGAAGCTGCGTTGCAGGGCGTTTTTGTCCAGCTCGCCGCGCATCCGCAGCGCGGTCGGGATGTTGTAGGCGGCGCTGTCGGGGTCCATTTTCCACAGGAACCATTGGCGCTCCTGGGCAAAGGACAGCGCCAGCGGTTGGCCACGGTCGACCCGGCTCATCGGCGGCGACTGCTCACCGGGCTCGACACCCAGTGCCCGGACGAAATCCTCCAGGGTGCTGTACTCGAACAGGCTGCGCAGCGGCACCTGGATGTCCAGCACCCGACGCACCCGTGACACCACTTGGGTCACCAGCAGGGAGTGCCCACCGAGCTCGAAGAAATTGTCGGTCAGACCCACGCGCTCCAGTTTCAGTACGTCCTGCCAGATGGCGGCGACTTGCTGTTGCCGTTCGCTCTGCGGCGCAACATAACGCGCCTGTAACTGGCTGGCATCCACCGCCGGCAACGCCTTGCGATTGAGTTTGCCGTTAGGTGTCAGCGGCAGGTTGGCGAGGAACAGCACATGCGCCGGGACCATGAATTCCGGCAGGCATGCCTTGAGCCGCGCCTTGAGTTCATCGCGCAGGCGCAGTTGATCGTCGGCGGCATCGAGGTCCAGTTGCGGCGCGACCACATAGGCCACCAGTTGCTGGCTGCCCAGGGCTTCCTGCGCCAGCACCGCCACTTCGCGGACCGCCGGCTGCTCCAGCAAACGCGCTTCGATTTCACCCAGTTCGATGCGGAAACCGCGAATCTTCACTTGATGATCGATGCGCCCCATGTATTCGAGCACGCCGTCGTGACGATGGCGCGCCAGGTCGCCGGTGCGGTACAGCCGCGCGCCGTTGCCGAACGGGTCGGGCAGGAAGCGCTCGGCGGTCATTGCCGCACGGTGGTGATACCCACGGGCCAGGCCGTCGCCGCCGATCAGCAGTTCGCCAATCGAACCCGCCGGGTTCGGCGCCAGATCGTCGCCCAAAATGTACAGCGAGGTGTTGGCAATCGGCTGGCCGAGGTACGGCTGGCGCTGCTCGCGGGTCAGCTGCCAGGCCGCCGACCAGATGGTGGTTTCGGTCGGGCCATAAAGGTTCCAGACCTGCCCCGCCAGGCCGAGCATGCGTTGGGCCAGGTCATCGGCCAGCGCTTCGCCACCGCAGAGGAATTTACAACCCTGGAGGGTGGGCGCCTGTTCGTGGTCGAGCAGCATGCGCCAGGTCGACGGCGTGGCTTGCACCACGGTGACTTGCTGCTGCCGGATCATCTCCAGCAGCGCTTGCGGATCCTGGGCGGTGTGCTTGTCCACCAGCACCACACGGGCACCGCTGAGCAGCGGGCCGTAGATTTCCAGGCCGAAAATATCGAACGAGAACGTGGTCAGCGACAGCATGCGATCCCGGGCCTCGATGCCCGGCGCCTTGACCATGCTCACCACGAAGTTCACCAGCGCCTGATGGCGCACCATCACCCCTTTGGGCTTGCCGGTGGAGCCGGAGGTGTAAATCGCATACGCCAGGTTTTCTCCGCTGAGCGCTACCTGCGGATCGGCCTCACTGTAACCACGAGCGTGCTCGCCTTGCGGGTCGAGCAACAGGGTCTGCACGCCGGCCGGAATCGGTAGTTGCCCGGTCAAATGCGCCTGGGTCAGCAGCAGTTGCAGACCGCTGTCCTCAATCATGTGCGCCAGACGGTCTTCAGGGTATTGCGGGTCCAGCGGCACGTAGGCACCGCCCGCCTTGAGAATCGCCAGCAGCCCGATCAGCATTTCCAGGCTACGGTCGATGGCGATACCGACCAACTGATCCGGGCCGACGCCCCGTTCGATCAGCCGATGGGCCAACTGATTGGCCTGGCGATTGAGTTGCGCATAGCTCAGCGATCGCCCGTCGAACACCAACGCCGTGGCCTCTGGCGTGCGCCGGGCCTGGGCTTCGATCAATTGATGGATGCAGCGGCCGGTCGGGTATTCGGCGGCGCTGCGGTTCCAGTCGACCAGCACCTGCTGTTGTTCGGTTTCGTCGAGCAGGGCCAGTTCGCCCACCCGCTGCTGCGGATCGGTAACGATGCTGCCCAGCAGGTTTTGCCAATGCCGTGCCAGGCGCTCGATGGTCGCGCCGTCAAACAGGTCGGTGGCATAGGTCAGCTGTGCACCGAGGCCCTCGGGGCCGTCGAAGGTTTCCAGGGTCAGGTCGAATTGCGCGGTGCGCGACGGCTGATGCAAGTGGCGGATCGTCAGCGCTGACTCGCCCGTGCCCTGGCGGCTTTGGCTGGCGCCGGTGCTCTGGTGGTTGTACATGACCTGGAACAGCGGGCTGTAGCTCAGGCTGCGTTCCGGCTGCAAGGCCTCGACCAATTGTTCGAAAGGCAGGTCCTGATGCGCCTGGGCGGCCATCGCGGTCTGTTTGACCTGGGCCAGCAGCGTGCTGAACGTGGCCTGAGCATCGAACTCGGTCTTGAGCACCTGGGTGTTGACGAAGAAGCCGATCAGCCGTTCGGTCTCGACCCGGTTGCGGTTAGCGGTGGGCACGCCGACGCGGATGTCGGCCTGGCCACTGTAGCGATGCAACAAGGTCTGGAACGACGCCAGCAACAACATGAACAGGGTGACGTTTTCGCTTTTGGCCAACGCCCTCAGGCGCTCGCCCAGTGCCGGCGGCAATGCCAGCTCATGACGGGCGCCACGCAGGCTCTGCACCGCCGGACGCGGGTAATCGGTGGGCAACTCCAGCACCGGATGTTCGCTGCCCAAGTGCGCCTGCCAATACTCCAGCTGCCGCTCGCGCTCCCCGGCTTCCATCCAGTGCCGTTGCCAGATGCCATAGTCGGCGTACTGGATCGACAGCGCCGGCAAAGCGAGTTCGTGGCCCTGGCGGTAAGCGCCATACAGTTGCAGCAATTCGTCGACCATGACCCGCATCGACGCGCCATCCGAGGCGATGTGGTGCTGGGTCAGGGTCAGCACGTGCTCCTGCGCACCAAGGCGCAGCAGGCTGACGCGCAGCAGCGGCCCGTTGATCAGGTCGAACGGCTGCCCGGTCTGTTTGGCGACGAACGCTTGAATCTGCGCCTCTGGCGACAGGGCATCAGGGCGTTCATCCAGTTCATGCACGGCGACGGTCAGGTTCATGTGCGGATGAATCACCTGCACCGCTTGCTCATCCTGCTGCCGGAACGTGGTGCGCAGGCTTTGATGACGGGCAATCAGCGCGTTGAAACCCCGTTCGAGCGCCGCGATGTCAAGCTCGCCCTGCAAGTGCATGGCACTGGGGATGTTGTAGGCGGCGCTGTCGGGGTCCATCTGCCAGAGAAACCACTGGCGTTCCTGGGCAAAGGACAGCGGCACCGGATCGAACTGCGACTGTGTTTCGGGAATCGGCAGGTTCGCCGGTGAAACGCCCTCCTCGAGCATCTTCTGCAGATAGACCCTGCGCTTGTCGAGCGGCAAAGTAATGAAGCGCCGGGCGATCTTCAAAGCGACATTGGTATCCATCAAGCTTCCTCCATTTCGTCAAGCAGGGCGTCCAGCTTGCTCAGTTTCAACGTATCGACCTGCTCACCTGCGGTTGCCAGACTGCTGACGAAATCCGTGAGTACGGGGTGTTGAAAAATCAGTTGTGGGGTCAGTTTCAGGCCCAGTTCCAGTTGCAGGCGTGAAACCACATTGACGGCGAGCAACGAGTGGCCGCCCAGTTCGAAAAAGTGATCCAGCAGGCCGACCCGCTCGACTTGCAGTACGTGCTGCCAGATCGCCGCAATCTGCTGCTCGCGCTCGCTCTGCGGGGCGACATAACGCCCCTGCAAATGACCGCCCTCCACCGTCGGCAACGCCTTGCGGTCGAGTTTGCCGTTGGGCGTCAGCGGCAATTGTTCGAGGAACAGCAGGTGCGCCGGGACCATGAACTCCGGCAAAGACTCCCTGAGCCGTGCCTTGAGTTCATCGCGCAGGGACTGCTGATCATCGAGCTCCAGTGGTGAAGCGACCACGTAGGCCACCAGTTGCTGATTGCCCAGGGCTTCCTGCGCCAGCACCGCCACTTCGCGAACCGCTGGCTGCTCCAGCAGGCGCGCTTCGACTTCCCCCAGTTCGATGCGGAAGCCGCGGATCTTCACTTGATGGTCGATTCGCCCTCGGTACTCGAGCACGCCATCGGCCTGATAGCGGGTCAGATCGCCGGTGCGGTACAGGCGCTCGCCGTTGCTGGCGAACGGGTTCGGCACGTACTTCTCGGCGGTCATGCCCGGCCGCCCCAGGTAACCCCGGGTGATGCCGGCACCGGCCAGGTACAACTCGGCCGATACGCCCTGCGGCACCGGGTGCAGATCGGCATCGAGCAAATAGCTGGCGGTATGTTTGAGCGGGCGACCAATGTTCGCCGTGCCACCCGCTTCGCGACGGGTCCAGGTGGAATAGGTGGTGTCTTCCGACGGGCCGTAGAGGTCGTAGACGTGCTCCACAGTCGGCTGCTGATACAGCGCGTCGACCAGCGATTGCTTCAGCGGCTCACCGGCGAGGTTGATGACGCGCACGCTCGGCGGAATCTGCCCGGCACTGTGCAGCGCATTGATCGCCGAGGGCACGCTGTTGATCAGGCGCACCTGATCGCGGGCCGGCAATTGCGGCAACTCCATGGCGTTGCGGGCGATGATCAGCGAACCGCCATTGGCCAGGGTCACAAATAGTTCCCACACCGACAGGTCGAAACATACCGAAGTCGAGGCCAGCACACCTTGAATATCATCGCGGCTGTACACCGATTGCGACCAGTCGATCAGCGCCAGCACGTTGCGATGGGCGATGGCCACGCCTTTAGGCTTGCCGGTGGAGCCGGAGGTGTAGATCACATACGCGAGGTTATCCGGCGTGACGCGAGTGACCGGGGCGCTGCGCGGATATTCCGCCAGTTGCGCCTCGATCCGCTCCATCAGCAACACTTGGGTGTGCGCCGTCACGTTCAATGTTGCCGCAACAGCCTGCTCGGTCAGCAGCACCCGGGCACGGCTGTCCTCGAGCATGTAGGCCACGCGATCGGCCGGGTAATCCGGGTCCAGCGGCACATAGGCGCCGCCGGCCTTGAGCACCGCCAGCAGCGCCACCAGCAGACTGTCGGAACGCTGCATCGCCACGCCGACCCGCACTTCCGGGCCCACGCCCAACTCGATCAGCTTGTGGGCGAGTTGGTTGGCGCGGCTGTCGAGTTCGGCGTAAGTCATTTGTTTGGTTGCGAAGGTTACCGCCAGCGCATCCGGTTGGGCGGCGACCTGGCGGTCGATCAACTGGTGAATGCACAGCTCCTGGGCGAAACCTTCATCGCTACGGTTCCAGTCCAGCAACACTTGTTGCTGCTCGGTTTCATCCAGCATTACCAGCTCGCCGAGACAGCGTTCACCGGCGTCGATCATCTGGCTCAACAGGTGCTGCAAATGAGCCGCCAATCGCGTCACTGTCGCCGACGCAAAACTGCCGCGTTGATAGCTGAAGTGCAGCGACAGTTGCGTGTCGAGGCTCACCAGCAGGGTCAGCGGATAGTTGGTTTGCTCCTGACTGGCCACCGGACCAAAACGCAGCCCTTGCGGGGCGCCCTGCTCCAGGGCCTGGGCAATCGGGTAGTTCTCGAACACCAGAATGTTGTCAAACAGCGCTTCACCGCCCTGCCCGGCCCAGCGCTGAATATCGAACAGCGCGGTGTGTTCGAACTCGCGCAAGGCCAGGTTTTGCGCCTGCACCGCTTGCAGCCAGCTCGTGAGCGATTGCTCGGCCCGTGGGCTGGCGATCACCGGCAAGGTGTTGATGAACAGCCCGATCTGCTGCTCGACACCCGGCAAGTCCGCCGGACGACCAGCGACCGTCGCGCCGAAGGCCACGGTGGTTTTGCCGGTGTAGCGTTGCAGCAACAGCAACCAGGCCGCCTGCACCAGCGTGTTGACGGTGACTTTCGCGGCCCGGGCGAACTCGCCCAGACGCAGAGTCAGATCGGCCTCCAGCACCTGGAAGTGATCACCGTAACCTTGGGTTTCGGTAGACGCTTGCGGCATTGCGACGGTCTGGGCCAGGCGCGTCGGCTCTTCCAGCGCCAGCAGCGCCGGGGTCCAGAACGCTTCGCTGGCAGCCGCGTCCTGGCGTTGCAGCCAGGCGATGTAATCGCGGTAACGTCCGTTGTGTGCGCCGTTGAACTGGCCGCTGTAACGCTGTAGCACTTCGCCAAGCAACTGCGAGTTGCTCCAGCCGTCCATCAGGATGTGATGGTTGGTGTAGATCAGGTGATGACGGTGGTCGTCGATACGCGCAATCACCAGCCGCAACAAGGTCGGCGCGCTCAAGTTGAGGGCTTGGCGTTCCGTGTCGGCAAGCGTCTGCAAAGCCTGATCGAGCTGCGGATGGGCGCGTAAATCGTGCAGGCTGTAAGGCATCTGCGCGTGCTTGCTGACCACCTGCACCGGGTTTTCCAGTTCGCCCTGCCAGACAAAGCGCGTGCGCAGAATGTCATGGGCCTCCACCGCCGCTTGCCAGGCCTGATGAAAGCGCTCGGGGTCGAGCCCTTCCACATCCAGGCGAATCTGGTTGATGTAATCGCCGGTGGTTTCCTGGTACACGGCATGGAACAACATGCCCTGTTGCATCGGCGACAGCGGATACAGGTCTTCGATCGATTGCGGTGCCAGCGGCAAGCCGTCCAGTTGGGCCTGGCTCAAGCGCGCCAGCGGGAAGTCCGACGGGGTGACGCCGTGCTGCCCGGCCCGGCAGCAATGGGCGATCAGCGCTTGCAGTTCCTGGGCGTAATCGTCGGCCAGCGCCTGAATGGTCGACTCATTGAACCGTTCGCGGCTGAAGGTCCAACCCAGGTTCAGTTCACCGCCATACACCTGACCATTGAGGGCCAACTGGTTGGCCAATGGCGCACGAGCATCCAGTTCATCACCGGCCGCGTCACTGCACGGTACGAACAAGGCGCCGTCGGCTTCGGTGAAGCTGCCGTCGAACTGGCCCAGGTAATTGAAGGTCAGGCACGGTACCGGCAATTGGCTGAGGATTTGACGTGCAGCGTCGTCACCCAGATGGGCCAGCGCGCCAAAACCGAGGCCCTTGTTCGGGATCGCGCGCAGCTGTTCCTTGATCTGTTTCAGCGAGCCACCGAGGTCAGCGACCGGCGTCAGTTTGGCCGGGTACAGGCTGGTGAACCAGCCGACGGTGCGGGTCAGGTCAACGCCGTCGAACAGCTCTTCACGGCCATGACCTTCGAGCTGGATCAACGCGCTGTCAGTCCCGGTCCAGCGCACCATCACGCGGGCCAGAGCGGTCAGCAGCAGGTCGTTGACCTGCGTGCGATACGCCGCCGGGGCGTCTTGCAGCAGTTGCCGGGTCATTTCCTTGTTCAGTTGCGTGCGCACCGTCAATGCATGCTTGTTCTGCTGCCCGCCCTCGGGATTGTCCACCGGCAACGCCACGTCGGTGCCGTGTAACTGCTGTTGCCACCAGGCCAGTTCGCTGCGCAATTCTGCACTGCGGGCGTAGGTTTGCAGGTGCTCGGCCCAGACCTTGGCCGCACTGGTTTTGCCCGGCAATTGCAGGGGCTCGCCGCTCAACAGCTGACGGTAAGCGGTTTGCAGATCGTCAAACAGAATCCGCCACGACACGCCGTCCACCACCAGATGGTGGATCGCCAGCAACAGGCGCTGAGTGCCGTCATCGAGGTTCGCCAGCACCGCGCGCAGCAGCGGCCCGTGTTGCAGGTCCAGGCTGCGTTGCGCTTGGTTGGCCAGCGCTTCCAGTGCCGCGGCGTCGGCGACATCGACCGCCCAGAGCAACGCCTCGGTGTGGCTGCCCGGCGCGCGGTACTGCGCCTGCCAGCCCTCGGCCTGTTCGACGAAACTCAAGCGCAAGCCATCGTGGTGCGCGACCAGTGCGCCCAACGCCTGCTCAAGTAGCGCAGCGTCGAGGGTTTGCGTCGTTTTGAGCATCACCGCCTGGTTCCAGTGCTGACGCTCGGGGATGGCCTGTTCGAAGAACGCCTGCTGCACCGGCAACAGCGGCAATTCGCCCGTTACCGGCCCTTGATCGATGACCTGAGCCTGTTCACCCAACCGCGCCACCGTGGCCAGTGCCTGGATGGTCTGGTGCTGGAACAGGTCTTTTGGCGTGAAGCGGATGCCGGCCTGACGGGCGCGGCTGACCACTTGAATCGAGATGATCGAATCGCCGCCCAGTTCGAAGAAGTTGTCGCTCAAACCAACCTGATCGAGTTTCAGCACGTCTTGCCAGATCGCCGCCAGTTGCTGCTCCAGCGCGCTTTGCGGCGCCACATAGGCTTGCTGCAATTGGCTGACGTCCGGCTTGGGCAGGTTCTTGCGGTCGAGTTTGCCGTTGGGGGTCAGCGGCAGGCGCTCAAGCAGCAGCAAATACGCCGGCACCATGTGTGCCGGCAGCGCGACTTTGAGTTGCTCGCGCAGGCTGTCGGCGAAATCAGCCTGTTCGGCATTGAGCGCATCGGCGACCACATAAGCCACCAGGCGCTTGCCGCTGCCGGCGGTGCCTTCCTGGGCAACCACCACGGCTTCGCGTACCCCATCGAGGGCTTGCAGGCGCGCTTCGATTTCCCCCAGCTCAATGCGGAAACCGCGAATCTTCACCTGATTGTCGATGCGATCCAGGTAATCGAACGTGCCATCGGCACGCTGCCGCACCAGGTCGCCGGTGCGGTACAGCAGCCCACCGACCGCGCTGAACGGGTCAGCGACAAAGCGCTCCGCCGTCAGCCCCGAACGATTCAGGTAACCCCGGGCCAGGCCGGTGCCGCCCAGGTACAGCTCACCGGCCATGCCTTGGGGCAGCAGGTTCAGGTCGGCGTCCAGCACGTAAGCGCTGCGGTCACCGATGCGACTGCCGATCGGCGCGTAGGCCGCGCCGCACTGTACGTCGCGCCCGGCCTTCCAGATCAGCGGCGTGACCACGGTTTCGGTCGGGCCGTAGCCGTTGATGATGTAGTCTGGATCGAGCGCACGCTTGACCCGCTCGAAACTGGCGTTGGGCACGGCATCGCCGCCGAAACAGTAGATCCGCACCTTCGGCGGGTGGCCTTCACGCTCGGCGTGTTCGGCCAGTTGTTGCAGGTAGACCGGCGGGAACGCCACCACCGTCACGCCGTGTTCGCGCATGGCGTTGTAAGTCTGTTCCGGGGTCCACAGGCTGTCGTCGCGAATCAGCAGCGAGGCACCGTGGGTCAGGCTGGTCAGCCAACGCTCATGGGCGCCGTCGAAGGCGAAGGACATGAAGTGGAATTCGCAGTCGCTGTCACGCATTTCATAGCGTTCGCCAATGGCCTGGCAATGCATCGCCAGCGGGCCATGGGCGACGCTCACGCCTTTGGGGTTACCGGTGGAACCGGAGGTGTAGATGACGTAGGCGAGGTTCTGCGGATCAAGCGGCACCTTGGGTGCGGTAAGGGATTGGCTGCGCAGATCGAGACGGTCGAGCTCCAGCACCGGGACCGCATCATCCACCGGCAACTGCGCCGAAACCGACGAATCGCTGAGCAACAACGCCAGCCCCGAATCCTCGATCAAATAAGCCAGACGCTCGCGCGGGTAACTGGTGTCCAGCGGCACGTAGGCACCGCCGGCCTTGAGCACCGCCAGCAGCGCAACGATCACCCCTTCGCTGCGCGGCAAGGCCACGCCGACCCGGCTTTCCGGGCCGACACCCCGCGCGATCAGGGCGTGGGCCAACTGATTGGCGCGTTGGTCGATGTCGCCATAGCTGAACCGCTGGCCGGAGAAAATCACCGCTGTGCGCTCCGGGCGCTGGGCAGCGAGTTCGGCGATGCGCTGGTGCACGGCGACATTCACCGGGTACGGTTGCGGCTGGTTATTGGCCTGTTGCTGCGTCAGCTCGGCAGCGCTGGCCAGGGCGATTTCACCGAGGTTGCGTGCGGCCGACTCGGCGAACTGCTCCAGCAGTTGCAGCAGGTGCGCACCGATGCATTCGATCGCGGGCGTGGAGAAATGCGCCCGGTCAAAGCTGTAATGCAGCGCCAGGGTCTGGCCCAATGTCACGGCGACGCTCAACGGATAATGGGTTTGCTCGAGGTTGGCGACCTCGCCGAACACCACGCCTTGCTCAGCGCCCTGCTGCAGCGCCTGGGCAATCGGGTAGTTCTCGAACACCAGAATGTTGTCGAACAGGGCTTCGCCGCCCTGCCCGGCCCAGCGTTGAATGTCTGCCAACGGCGTGTGCTCGAACTCGCGCAGGCTGAGGTTTTGCGCCTGCACCGCTTGCAACCAGTGGCCGACGCTTTGGTCCGGACGCGGCGTGCCGATCACCGGCAAGGTATTGATGAACAAGCCGACCGCTTGCTCGATGCCGGGCAAGTCTGCCGGACGCCCGGCCACCGTGGCGCCGAACGCCACGGTTTCATGTCCGGTGTAGCGTTGCAGCAACAGCAGCCACGTGGCTTGCACCAAGGTGTTGAGGGTGACTTTCTGTTGCCGGGCAAAAGTTTCAAGGTGTTGGGTGCGACTGATGTCCAGAGTCTGGAAATGATCGCCGTGCCCACTCAGGGTTTCGTTGCCGGACACCACTCGCGCCAGTCGGGTCGGCTCTTGCAAGGAGGCCAATGGCTCGCGCCAGAAGTCCTGGCTCAGTTGCCCATCCTGACGCTGCAACCAAGCGATGTAATCGCGATAGCGCCCGCCGGTGGCCATCGGTACGCGACCGCTGTAACGCTGCAAGACTTCGCCGAGCAACTGCGAGTTGCTCCAGCCATCCATCAGGATGTGGTGATGGGTGTAAATCAGCTGCCAGCGATCGGCCGCGGTGTGCACCAGCACCAGTCGCAGCAACGGCGCCTGGCTCAGGTCGAACCCTTGTTGGCGCTCGGCATCGGCCAGCTCACTCAAGGCCTGAACCTGATCGCCACGCTCACGCCAGTCGAGCACGGTGAACGGCAACTGCACCTGCTTGTGGACGATCTGCACCGGATGTTCCAGTTCGCCTTGCCAGACAAAACCTGTGCGCAAGATGTCCTGGGCATCGACCGTGGCCTGCCAAGCGGTGCGGAAACGCTCCGGTTCGAGGCCTTGCACATCCACCCGCAGCTGATTGATGTATTCACCCGCCGCCTGCTCGTACAGGGTGTGGAACAACAACCCCTGCTGCATCGGCGACAGCGGATAGAGGTCGTCGAGTTGGCCGATGGCCACCGGCAATGCCTCGAGTTGTGCCTGGGTGATGCGCGCCAGCGGGAAGTCCGACGGCGTGGCCTGTGGCACCTCAAGGCTGCAGCAATGCTCGATCAACCCGTTGAGTTCGACAGCGTATTGATCGACCAGCTGCTGGATGGTCGCGGTGTCGAACATCTCGCGGCTGAAGCCCCAGCTCATCGACAACTCGCCGCCGTACACCTGGCCTTCGACCGTCAGCCAATTGGCCAACGGTGCCGACGGATCCTGGGCCGCGCCGCTGCCTTCGCTGGACGGCACAAACAACGCCGCTTCGTCGAACTGACGGTCGAACTGCCCCAGGTAGTTGAAGGTGATGCGCGGTTGCGGCAAAGCCGCCAGTGCGTTGCTCGTTTGCGAATCGGCCAGATAACGCAGCGCGCCGTAGCCCAGACCTTTGTCCGGCACCGCGCGCAGTTGCTCCTTGACCGTTTTGATCGATGCACCGAGGTCGCCGGCCGGGCTCAGGTTGACCGGGAACAGACTGGTGAACCAGCCCACGGTGCGGGTCAAATCGATGTCGTCGAACAGGTCTTCACGGCCATGTCCTTCGAGCTGGATCAACGTGCTGCCCTGCCCGGTCCAGCGGCACACGGCCCGCGCCAACGCGGTCAGCAGCAGATCATTGACCTGAGTGCGATAAGCCGCCGGCACCTGTTGCAGCAGTTTGCGGGTTTGTTCGGCGTCGAAGGTCAGTTCGACTTTCTGCTCGAAACGGTTTTGCAGTGCACCGTCTGGGCGGTCGCACGGCAAGTCGTGTTGCGCTGCATCGCGCAGTTGCGCCTGCCAATAATCGACACTGCTGTGGAATGTTGGCAGGTGGCTTTGCAGACGCGCCACCCAGCGCTGGTATGAACTGGTTTTCGCCGCTGTCGTCAGCGTCGAGCCGTCGCGTGCCTGGCGATAGAACTGCTGCAGATCTTCCAGCAATACCCGCCATGACACACCGTCCACCGCCAAATGATGAATCACCAGCAGCAGCCGCTGAGTGCCGTCGGCCATGTCCACCGACAACGCTCGCAGCAACGGGCCGTTGCCCAGATCAAGACTGCGCTGGGCTTCGTCGCACAACGCATTCAGCTCTTCGAGCGATTGCGCCGAGCGTTGCCACAGCACCGACTCAACAGACGCTGCGCCATAGGCCTGCTGCCAACCGGCGTCGGTCTGTTGATAACGCAGACGCAACCCATCGTGATGCTGGAGCAACCGCGCCAACGCCTGATCCAGCGCCCCGGCATCCAGCGCTTCGCGCGGCACCAGCAGCAGCGACTGGTTCCAGTGATGACGCTCAGGGATGGCTTGCTCGAAGAACCAGTGCTGCACCGGCGCCAGGGCCACCGCGCCAACCGCCGGACCTTGATCGATCAGCTTCTGCTCGCCGCTGCGGGCCACTTGCGCCAGGCTGCGCAGGGTCTGGTACTGGAACAGGTCTTTGGGGCTCAACAGGATGCCCGCCTGACGCGCGCGGCTGACCACTTGCATCGACACAATGGAGTCGCCGCCCAGCTCGAAGAAGTTGTCTTCCAGGCCGACGTTGTCGATGGCCAGGATGTCTTGCCAGATCGCCGCCAGCGACTTTTCCAGCGCCGTGCGCGGCGCCACGTGTTCACGTTGTTGCTGGGTGCCGTCGACCGCAGGCAAGGCCTTGCGGTCGAGCTTGCCGTTGGGGGTCAACGGCAATTGTTCGAGGAACAGCAGATACGCCGGGACCATGTAGTCCGGCAAATGTCGGCGCAGCGCGGCTTTCAGGGTTTCGCGCAGGCTCGCTTGAGCATCGGCATCGTCCGCCAACACCGCGGCATCGGTCGGCACGATGTAGGCGACCAGTTGCTGACCACTGGCGCCATCCTGAGCCAGCACCGCCAGTTCGCGTACCGCGTCCTGCTGCAACAGCCGCGCTTCGATCTCACCCAGCTCGATGCGGAAACCACGAACCTTGACCTGATGGTCGATGCGACCGACGTATTGCAATGCACCGTCAACCTGATAACGGGTCAAATCGCCCGTGCGATACAGGCGCTCGCCGTTGCTGGCGAACGGGTTCGGCACGTACTTCTCGGCAGTCATGCCCGGTCGCGCCAGGTAACCCCGGGTGATGCCCGCGCCGGCCAGGTACAGCTCAGCCGATACGCCCTGCGGCACCGGTTGCAAATCGGCGTCGAGCAAATAGCTGGCGGTGTGTTTGAGCGACCGGCCGATGTTGGCGCTGCCGCCGGACTGGCGACGGGTCCAGGTGGAATAGGTGGTGTCTTCCGACGGGCCGTAGAGGTCGTAGACGTGCTCGATAGTCGGCTGCTGATACAGCGCCTCCACCAGGCTTTGCTTCAGCGGCTCACCGGCGAGGTTGATGGTGCGCACGCTCGGCGGGATCTGTCCGTCGCGCTGCAACGCATTGATCGCCGAGGGCACAGTGTTTATCAGACGCACCTGATCCCGGGCCGGCAGTTGCGGCAGCTCCAGGGCATTGCGGGCGATGATCAGCGAGCCGCCGTTGGCCAGGGTGACAAACAGCTCCCACACCGACAGGTCGAAGCACACCGAGGTCGAGGCCAGCACACCTTGAATGTCGTCGCGGCTGTACACCGATTGCGACCAGTCGATCAGCGCCAGCACGTTGCGATGGGCGATGGCCACGCCTTTGGGCTTGCCGGTGGAGCCAGAGGTGTAGATCACATAAGCGAGGTTATCCGGCGTGACGCTAGTGACCGGAGCGCTGCGCGGATAATCCGCCAGCCACGATTCGGCGTTGTCCATCAACAGCACTTGGGTGCCCGCCATCACGTTCAATGTTGCCGCAACAGCCTGCTCGGTCAGTAGCACCAAGGCGTGACTGTCTTCGAGCATGTAGGCCACGCGGTCAGCCGGGTAATCCGGGTCCAGCGGCACGTAGGCGCCGCCGGCCTTGAGCACTGCCAGCAACGCCACCAGCAGGCTGTCGGAACGCTGCATCGCCACGCCGACGCGGACTTCCGGGCCCACGCCCAACTCGATCAGCTTGTGGGCGAGTTGGTTGGCGCGACTGTCGAGTTCGCCGTAAGTCAGTTGTTTGGCCGCGAAGGTCACCGCCAACGCGTCCGGCATGGCCGCGACCTGTCTGGCGATCAACTCATGAATGCACAGATCATCGGCGAAACCTGGGTCAGCGCGGTTCCAGTCATGGACGATGCGCTGGTATTCCTCGGCTTCAAGCAGCGGCAAATCGCTGATGCGCTGCTGGCTGTCGTTGACCATGCCGTGCAGCAAATGGGTCCAGTGTCGTGCCATGCGGGCGATGGTCGGCGCCTCGAACAGGTCATTGGCGTAGGTCAGCGCGGCGTGCAGTGTGCCGGCCTTTTCATAGGTGTCCAGGGTCAGGTCGAACTGGGTGGTGCGCCCTTCCCATTCGATCACGCCCAGTTCCAGGCCCGAGGCGGTGGTCACCGTGGAAATGTCCGCCACCTGCGGCTGATGGTTGTACATCACCTGGAACAACGGCGTGTGGCTGAGGCTGCGCTCCAGCTTCAACGCTTCCACCAGCCGCTCGAATGGCAAGTCCTGATGGGCCTGGGCGCCGAGGGCGGCTTCCTTGATGTCACTGAGCAAATCCGCCACGCGGGTCTGGCCATCGAGCCGGGTGCGCAGCACTTGGGTGTTGACGAAGAAACCGATCAGGCCTTCGATTTCGCCGCGATTGCGGTTGGCGATCGGCACGCCGACGCGGATGTCGGTCTGCCCGGTGTAACGGTGCAGCAACGCGTTGAACGCGCCAAGCAACAGCATGAACAAGGTGATGTTGTGCTTCTGCGCGGTGGCTCGCAGTTGCTCGGCCAGTGGGCCGTCGACGCCGAACTCATAACGCGTGCCGCGATAGCTGGGCATCGCCGGGCGCGGATGATCGGTGGGCAGCTCCAGCACCGGATGCTCGAAGCCCAATTGGGCTTGCCAGTATTCCAGCTGCCGCGCCTGCTCCCCGGCTTCCAGCCAGCGGCGTTGCCACAAGGCATAGTCGCTGTATTGAATCGGCAACGGCGCGAGCTGCGGTTGCGCGCCGGCATCATGGGCGTCGTAGCAGCGGATGAACTCGTCGATCAACACGTTCATCGACCAGCCATCGGACACGATGTGGTGCAGAGTCAGCAGCAGCACGTGCTCCTGCTCGGCGAGCTTGAGCAGCTTGACCCGCAGCAGCGGCCCGACGGCAAGGTCGAACGGCAGCAACGATTGCTGTTGGGCGGCCTCGGCCACGGCCTGTTCGCGCTCAAGGGTTGGCAGCGCGCTGAAATCGACCTGCTCGATCACCAACGGCGCACTGGCAGGTGCCTGTTGCAGGGACTCGTCGGCCTGGCGCTGGAACACCGTGCGCAGGGTTTCATGACGCGCCACCAGGCTGGTGAACGCTTGCTCCAGGGCCGGCAGGTTCAGTTGCCCGGTCAGGCGCACTGCGCCCGGCAAGTTGTAGGCGCCGCTGTGCGGGTCCAGTTGCCAGAGGAACCACATGCGCTGCTGGGCATAGGACAGCGCTTGCCGGTCCTCGGCCTCGACCCCTTGCGGAATCGGAAAACGGGCGAAGTCCACGCCCTCCTTGTGCAAAGCCGCAAGGAACATCTGGCGCTTTTCCAGGGGCAACCCGATAAACCGGCGAGCAAGTTTCAAGGAGTCTTCAGCATTCATTTCTTAGCATCCGGATCAGTAGGCAGGAAGCACAAAGGCACGTCGTCCCTATGAAACGAATGCAGACCGGAAAAATTAGCGTTTGAGAACAAGTATCAGGAAGGGAGGGGAAACACGGTCAGCGTAGGAGCTGCCGAAGGCTCGGGCCGCGTTCGGACGATCTTTTGATCTTGCTTTTGTAGCACCTTCAATGCCGCCAAAAGATCGCAGCCTGCGGCAGCTACGGGCGACTGCGATCTTTCCGAGGTTATGCGACAACCAAGGCATGCCGCCGATGGTGAACCTCCAGCTGATTCTTGATCACCCGCAGCACCTTGGCTTCGTGCTCATGAATGAAGAAGTGCCCACCAGCCAGCATGTCCACCGAAAAGCTGCCACGGGTTTCCCTGCTCCAGCCAATCAACTGTTCGGTGGTGGCTTTGTCGGCCTTGCCACCCAGCACATGCACCGGGCACTTGAGCAATGGCCGCTGTACCGGCTGAAAACGTCCGCAAAGCAGAAAGTCCGCGCGCAGAATCGGCAGTGTCAGGCTCATCAGCTCTTCATTGGCCAGCACCTCTTCGCTGGTGCCATTGAGCGTGCGTAGCTGCTCGATCAACTGCGCATCGGTTTTCGGCTCGGCAAAGCCCCGATCGTAGTCGGCGCGCATCGTTGGCGCCGCCGTTCCGGAGGCAAACAGCGCCACCGGTTCCGGGCAACCCAACGCACGAAAGGCGTGGGCCAGTTCGCACGCGAGCAAGGCGCCCAGGCTATGACCAAACAGGGCGTAAGGCGCCTTGAGCGTCGAACGCAATTCCCTGGCCAATTGCATCGCCAGCGCGCGCATGTCGGTGTGCAGCGGTTCGCCAAACCGTGCGCCCCGTCCCGGCAGTTCCACCGGTTGCAACTGCAACCACTGCGGCAACTTGCGCCGCCAGCGGCTGTAGACCATGGCACTGGCGCCAGAATACGGCAGGCACAGCAGGGTCAGCTTGGTCACCACGTTTACCTCGAAAAGTCGTCTGTAGGGGAAGACGACCCGCAAGCGGCGCAAATTAGTCGGCGCCGATAAATCCCGCCTGGGAGAAAGCGTCGAATTATTGGTTGAGTGTGAACGCCGGTTCGTCGCCAAATGAACTCTCTGCGGCTTAAACCAGTCAGCTGGTTAGACCTTCACTCCCCGGAGTTCCACGGCAATGGTTGATCCTTCCGAACGACAAAGCGCGATCGACGCCCACGGCATCATTGGCGACATGCGCAGCGCCGCGTTGGTCAACGACAAGGGCAGCGTGGACTTTTTCTGCTGGCCGGAATTCGATAGCCCGTCGATTTTCTGTTCACTGCTGGACAGCCCCGAAGCCGGCATTTTCCAACTGGCTCCGGACCTGCCCGACGCCCGCCGCGAGCAGATATATCTGCCCGACACCAACGTCTTGCAAACCCGCTGGCTCAGTGATCATGCGGTGGTCGAGGTCACCGATCTGCTGCCCATCGGCGACAGCGAGGATGATTGGCCGATGTTGATGCGCCGGGTGCGCGTGGTCAGCGGTCAAGCGACGATTCAGATGTTGTGCAACCTGCGTCATGACTATGCGCGGGCCCATACCAAGGCCCGGGCACGCGGTCGCAGTGTGTATTTCGAGGCCACCGGTCAGCCGCCCATGCAGCTGTGTGCGGATCAGCCCTTGCGTGTCGAAGGCAATGCAGCGATTGCCGAATTCACCCTCGAACAGGGCCAGAGCGCCGAGTTTTTGCTCGGCGGCGTTGACGATCCGCGCTTCAAGGAAGGCGCCGCCGATCTGTGCCTGGAGCGCACCCTGAAGTTCTGGCGCGACTGGATCGGCCAGTCCAATTACCGCGGGCGCTGGCGGGAAATGGTCAATCGCTCGGCCCTGGCGCTGAAGCTGCTGACCTCGCGCAAACACGGCGCCATCCTCGCCGCCGCCACCTTCGGCCTGCCGGAAACACCCGGCGGCACACGCAACTGGGACTACCGCTACACCTGGATCCGCGACGCCTCGTTCACCGTCTACGCCTTCATGCGCCTGGGCTTCGTCGAGGAAGCCAACGCCTACATGCGCTGGCTGCGCGGCAGGGTCAGTGATTGCCGTGGTAAACCGATGAAACTCAATATTCTCTACGCTATCGATGGCCGCCAGGAACTGCCGGAAACCGAACTTTCGCACTTGTCCGGCCATGGCGGCGCGACGCCGGTGCGCATCGGCAATCAGGCGTACGAACAAATCCAGCTCGACATCTTCGGCGAGCTGATGGACGCGGTGTATCTGGTCAACAAGTACGGTGAAGCGATTTCCCATGAAGGCTGGAAACACACCGTGGAAGTGGTCGATCAGGTCTGCGAAACCTGGCAACAAAAGGACGTTGGCATCTGGGAAATGCGCGGCGAGCAGTATGATTTCCTGCACTCGCGACTGATGTGCTGGGTGGCGCTGGATCGGGCCATCCGGCTGGCCTCCAAACGCTCGCTGCCTGCCCCGTTCGCCCGTTGGGACCAGACCCGTCAAGCGATCTACGCCGACATCTGGAGCAACTTCTGGAACGAAGAACGCGGGCATTTCGTCCAGCACATCGGCGGCACCGGCCTCGATGGTTCGATGCTGCTGATGCCGCTGGTGCGCTTCGTCAGCGCCAAGGATCCGCGCTGGATCTCGACCCTCAAAGCTATCGAGAAAACCCTGGTTCGCGCCGGCATGGTCTACCGCTACCGCAACGACGACAGCCAGATCGACGGCCTGCCCGGCACCGAAGGCGCCTTCGCCGCCTGCTCGTTCTGGTATGTCGAATGCCTGGCCCGCGCCGGTCAGGTAGAAAAGGCGCACCTGGAGTTCGAGCAATTGCTGCGGTACGCCAACCCGTTGGGGTTGTACGCCGAAGAGTTCGACAGCCATGCCCGACACCTGGGCAACACTCCGCAAGCATTGACGCATCTGGCGCTGATCAGCGCGGCGAGCTTTCTGGATCGGAAGTTGAGTGGGGAGAAGAACTTCTGGCAGCCTTGAGACTGAGGTGACTGCTTCGCGGGCAAGCCTCGCTCCTACACGGAGCCGGGTTCGATTCCAACATGGGAGTGAGCTTGCTCGCGATGACGAGGGATCAGCTGTGTGGCGCAGGCTTCGGTACGTCGACGTTATCCAGCACCCGGTTCACCGCCAGCTCGGCCAGCATGATGACTTGCTGGATCGCCAGGAGCGTATGCCGCTGTGGGGCGTCGACATACGCGGCAATGTCGCTGGTCATGACGCTGGCCGAGGCCAGTGATTCGCAGACATGGGCCAGCAGACTTTCGTTATCCATATCCGGCGCAACTAGAAACATCCTGCTTGGCTTACGACCTTCGGTTTTTTTCGGGGTGGGTTTGAGGTAGTGGTCGAGCGCGCGTTCGGCGGCGTCGTGGAGTTTTTTCGAATCGAGGGATTCATAGGGCGAAACGTCGTCGGTTTCTGGGGGATTCGGTGTGGCTTTGAACATGGTGACACTCCAAATGAGAAGTTGAGCTGCCACTGATCGCTGCGACGCGATGGAGGGAGGCAGCTGTACGCGGGGTCGCAGACCGAGTCATTTGGAAACCCGGCATACCCGAAGGTATCCCGCGCACAGCCACCATAAGACCAAACGACACACTCCGAAGGAGCGTTGGTTGGGCGGCGGCGATTATGCACCAAATGAACTGAACGGACTGCGACGCCCGGTCGCTGAATTTGCAACGACCCCCAAAGCCTATCGGCTCCCTTTCCTAACCAACAACCGTCAAAACTCGTCAGAAATATCCACTTTTACGACACTTTTTGTAGGATCAAGACCTACCCGCGATGAACTTAAACACACTCTGCCTGACAGGGCTGACCTCCTGTGGCGAGGGAGCTTGCTCCCGCTGGGGCGCGCAGCGGCCCTGAAATCTGCAACCACATTCCTCCAGAAGCACCGTATTTACTGGCTTAGCGACTGCTACGCAGCCGAACGGGGGCAAGCCCCCTCGCCACAGGATTGCGTAGGCCAATCGCCTACATTCACTAAACAAACCAGCCCAATCAACACCTAGTAACTGATTCCTACATCCGGAAATACCTTGTTGCCAGCACCTACATCCATCCCTACCATCCACGCTCAACGGGCACAGCGGAGCTGTCCAACAAAACCCGAATTCAAGGAACCAGAATGAGCCAGCGCATCCATCGCAGCATCAACGTCCCACTCCGATCAGGCCTGAACCGGACTGAATTGTGGGAAGGCCCCGACAAAGGCCTGATCAAATGCTGGGAAATCGGTCGTCAGCGCGCCGCCCGCTTCCCCGACCTCGCCCACCAATGCCTCACCGGCGAACTCCCGGTGCTGGGCTGGAAAGGTGGCGTCAGCCGCAGCCTGAAGAAACTCGAAAAATACGGATCCCTCAAATACCTCGCCCAATGGCAGGGGTTGCGCGGGGAAGATCTGGACATTGATCTGAGCGCAGAAAGGGCGTTGACCTGTTCCCGGACCAAAATGGTGGTGACGTTTACGCCGGATCGGTCGAAGTATTTCAACCAGGTGGCGGACGTGGAAGCCTGAGAAACAGGGCCTCAGAGCGCCCGAAGCGACCCTCAATGTATCACTGGATCTGCTGAAGGGCTGACGGAAAACCGCTCGCGATAGGCTTGCGGTGTTACACCCATGGCCCGCAGAAAACTGCGGCGCAGGGTCTCTTCGCTGCCAAACCCGCATTGCACCGCGACCCGTTTGATCGGTACGCCGGTGTCGCTGAGCAGTCGTCGCGCGGTCTCGACCCGAATCAGTTCAATGGCCCGCGCCGGGGTCTGGCCAGTGTCGGCGCGGTAGTGGCGCACGAAGCTGCGCTCGCTCATGCCGGCCTGCAAGGCCAAGGTCGGAATGCCGAGGTCTTTGGTGAGGTTTTCGCTGATCCAGGCGTGAAGCTCGTCGAATCGGTTGCCTTCTTTCTGCAAAGACAGGGTCACGCTGAACTGCGACTGGCCCCCCGGCCGCTTGAGAAACACCACCAATTGCCGGGCGACGTCCAGGGCCATGGTTCGGCCGAGGTCCTGTTCGACCATGGCCAGCGCCAGGTCAATACCCGCGGTAACCCCGGCCGAGGTCCAGACCGGACCGTCGTTGATGAAGATCGGGTTGGGTTCGACCTGCAGTTTGGGATGCTGCTGCGCCAATTGCTCGCAACGGGTCCAGTGCGTCACCACCCGTCGACCATCAAGCCAGCCGCTGGCCGCCAGCAAAAACGCCCCGGTGCACACCGACGACACCCGCCGGCAATCTCGCGCATGCTCACGCACCCACGCCACCAGCGACGCGTCCTGTGCCGCCGCGTAAACGCCCCAGCCACCGGCAATGATCAAGGTGTCGCTGCCCCGATCCGGCAGCGGCTCTGCCAACAGTGCCAACCCCGCCGACGACATCACCGCCCCGCCACCGATGGCAATCACTGACGGCGCATAGGGCGGCGGCAGACCTTGCTGGCGGGCAATGTCGTTGGCCGAGGCAAATACCTGCAACGGCCCGGTGACATCGAGCACTTGCACGTTGGCGAAGGCCAGCACATGAATGGTTTTCGGGTGGTTCGGCATGATTGGCGTAATTCGTGGGGTTATTGGCGTATTCGCCAAATCCTACGAGCCTACAGTGAAGCCGTCCACCCCAATCAGGAGAAAAACGCCATGACGTTGCAGATCGGTTTACTGTTGTTTCCACAGGTTCAACAACTGGACCTGACCGGCCCTTATGACGTGCTGGCCTCGCTGCCGGACGTGAAGGTGCACCTGATCTGGAAGGACCTGGTGCCCGTCACCGCAAGTACCGGGCTGGTGTTGAAACCGACCATCACCTTCGACGATTGCCCGCCGCTGGATGTGATCTGCATTCCCGGAGGTGGCGGCGTCGGCCCATTGATGGAGGATGAACAAACCCTGGCCTTCATCAAGACTCAGGCCGCCACGGCGCGGTATGTCACCTCGGTCTGCACCGGTGCCCTGGTGCTTGGCGCGGCGGGGCTGCTCAAGGGCAAGCGCGCCACCACTCACTGGGCGTATCACGAGTTGCTCGGGCGGTTGGGGGCGATCCCGGTGAAGGATCGGGTGGTGCGCGACGGCAATCTGCTGACCGGTGGCGGGATCACCGCGGGGATCGATTTTGCCCTGACCCTGGCCGCGGAATTGTTCGATAAAGACACCGCGCAGCTGGTGCAATTGCAGCTGGAATACGCCCCGGCACCGCCGTTTGCTTCGGGCAGCCCCGAGACGGCGCCAGCCAGCGTGCTGGAAGAAGCCCGTAAACGTGCTGCCGGGTCGTTGAAATTACGTACGGAAATCACCGAACGTGCGGCGGCGAAACTCAACCTCCAGTGAAAGAAATGGCCGCGGGGGGCTATCCCCCCGCAGCCAGTCGCTCACGCTGGCCATTCGGCACAAACAGCTCGAACGAGTCATCGCCATAAGCCCGCTCCACTTTAGCGATCACCACTTGATAACCCACATACCACTTGCGGTACTGACGCTTGGCCTCCAGGTGCCTGGGGTGGCTGGCGAATTCCCGGACAGAGGCTTCGTCCTGCCAGTAGTAACTGGCGTTGACCAGTTCGCCATCGGCCGAGCACCAGGATTGGGTGCCGACGAACCCTTCGATGCTGATCGCGACTTCGTCGATCAACGTGCTCAACCGGTTGAACTCCTCGTCCCGTTGCCCGGGTTTGTAGATAAACGATGCGATGTACATGCAGAGATTCCTTTTCAGCGAATGAGTCAGGCCGGACGAGTCATCAGGGCCAGCCGGACGGCGAGCAACAGCAATACCGCGGCCAGCCCCAATGACTGCCATTTGGCGAATGTCGACGTACTGGAAATACGCCGGCTGACCGAGCTGCCGAAAACCCCGAGCAGGGTGTGAAACACGCCACTGACCAGGGTCAGCACCATGCCCAGCAACACCAGCTGTACGGCAATCGAGCCTCGTTGCGCGTTAACGAATTGCGGCAGGAACACCATGAAAAACAGCAAGGCCTTGGGGTTCAGCAGGCTATTGAGCATCGCCCGGATCAGCAGGGTCTTGAGCGGCACCTGCGCAACATCCGACGTGCCGCTGGCCGATGGTTTTTGCAGCGCCTTGAACGCCAGCCACAGCAGGTACAGGACGCCGGCATAACGGATCAGGTCGAAGGCCGGCGGCCAGCTGGCAACCAATGCCGTAACGCCCATCGCGGTCAGCGCCGTCAGGATCAGATCGGCCAGGCCAATGCCCAATCCCGACGCCACACCGCCGCGCCAGCCATAACTGGCACCATGGCTGATTACGAAGGCCATGTTCGGTCCGGGTGACAGCAGCAACAGCATCACCGCGCCGACGAAAATCGATAAGGTCGCAGGGYCAATCACAGCGAAGTCTCCGTCCTGGAAAGCCTGTAGATTAGAGCGCCAATCTGATACAAACAAAAAATTGATCCAGATACAAAGAGCGCTCACCCATGACCCGCATTCGCTACAAACGCCTGATGGATCAGTTCGCCGGGAAGATTCGCAGCGGTGAACTGCCACCCGCCACGCAATTGCCGACCATTCGCGCGTTGATGCAGAGCGAACGGATTGCCCTGGCCACGGCATTGCGGGTCTATCACGAGCTGGAAGCGATCGGCCTGGTGGTCGGCGAAACCGGCCGAGGCACCTTTGTGCGCGACACGTCCTTGCCACGCGGACTAGGGCTGGAACAGCAACCACTGGGCGCCGGCATGGTGGACCTGACCTTCAATTACCCGTCGGTACCCGGTCAGGACGAGTTATTGCGCGAGGGTTTGCGAGCGATCGCCGCCTCCGGGGATATCGATGCGCTATTGCATTCCGCGCCTCAGGGCGGGCGGCCGCATGAACGGCAGACGGCGGCCCGGCATTTACGCAATCGGAACATTCGGGTGGGGGGCGATCAGGTGCTGATCGTCAACGGCGCCCAGCAAGGTCTTGCCGTGACGCTGATGGCACTGCTCAAGCCGGGAGATATTCTGGCCCTCGACGCCCTCACCTACCCCGGCCTGAAAACCCTGGCCCAGGCCCATCGGCTGGACCTCGAAGCCCTCCCGCAAATCGCCGGGCACACCGACCTCGACGCCCTGGAAGCGCTGTGCAAGCGGCGCCCCGTGCGGGCGTTCTACAGCATGCCGACGATGCACAATCCGTTGGGGACGGTGATGTCCATCGCCGACCGTGAACGCCTGGTGCAATTGGCCGAACGCTATGACTTTCTGATCATCGAAGACGGCGCCTATGCCTTCCTCGCAGAACCGGCGCCCAAACCGCTGTTTACCTTGGCCCCACAGCGCACGCTGTACATCAGCGGCTTGTCGAAAAGCGTTGCCTCGGGCCTGCGCATCGGTTTCATCGTTGCACCGAAAGCGATGATGCCGGCGCTGGAGCAAGCCATCCGCGTGTCGACATGGAGCACCCCGTCGCTGACCGTCGCGCTGGCCTGCCGCTGGATCGATAGCGGCGAAGTCGACAACCTCGAAGAGCAAAAGCGCCTGGACGCCCGGCAGCGACAGGACCTGGCTCGGCAAATCCTGAAAAACTGCGAACTGGTGGCGCATCCCGCTTCCTACTACCTCTGGCTCAGATTGCCCGAAGGCTTGCGGGCCGAAACGGTGGTTGCCGAGCTGGAACGTAAAGGCGTGCAGGTGACCAGCGCCGATCCCTTTGCCACGACCACTCACGTGCCTCCTGCACTGCGGGTAGCCATGGGATCGATCAGCCTCGACGCGTTGAAGCGCGCCCTGGAGACTCTGCGTGAAGCCGTGGACATCTGACGGACTTTTCTGACACCCATAAAAAAACCCGCCTAAGCGGGTTTCTCAAGACCATTGCGACATCCTGTCGGTAGCCATCCTGGCGTATGGTCGATCATCCGTGATCCTGAACACGTCCTGTGTTCAGTTGATGGATCCAGATTAAACACATCGATGAAGCTTCAAAAGACGACATAACAGCGGCTGCGTGTAAGCCATTGACCATTCAGCGCCTAAAAACAGCCCTACGGGTCCGGGAGATCGGTTGCAGTTTTTCTGCAGACGAAAAAAAACCCGCCGAAGYGGGTTTTTCCCAAGACCATATCGACTCCCTGTCGGCAGCGATCCTTGCTATGGTCGATCATCCGTGACCCTGGAGCACTTCCTGTGCTTCAGTTGATGGGGCTAGATTACGCTTCGGATCCAATCAGCAATAGACGATATAGCTACTACCGCGTGTAAGACATTCGCCATAGCCCCCCTTCCGAGAACCCTTAGACGTATCAACCATCATGGGCCGAAGCCGCGAATTTCGCGGCCTGCAGCCATCAACCTCCCTGAAGATCGTGGGCCTTGGCGTTGTCTGCCAGAAACTGTTCGATGTTGTTCATCTGCTCATCCCAGCCACGGCTGTCCATGCGGAACGCCTTGAGCCTGCGCGACTGGGGAACGTGATCGAAACCGGACTCGACGACCGTCAACAACGTACCTTCGTCCATGTCCTGGAGTTCGAATTTCACCAGCGTGGTGGGCTCCTGGGAGTAATCGACTTCCGGCTCCACCGCATACGGGTGCCAGCGAAACGAGAACACCCGCTCCGGCTCGACTCGCTCCACCAGGACATTCCACAACAAGTGCTCATAACCAGGGTACGTAATCTGCCCCTGGGTCCACTCGCCGGCGACAAAGCGCTTGCCTTCGAGTGCCACGCCGAACCATTGTCCGAACATTTCGGCATTGGCCAGCATGCGCCAGACCCGCGAGCGCGGCGCCTTGAGCAGGATCTTCCTTTCGATGCGATCTGATGCCGGGTTCATAAGTCACCTCCTGTATTGAACAGTAGGCCCGTAAAGACCAGAAGACCAACCTAAAAGTTGTATCAAACGGCTGATGCAATCAACCGTACCTGAAATATTCGGCCTCGATTTTGGCCATAAGTTCTGGTTTGAAAGTGCCTCGTTACAAGCTGAAACCTCCATCTTCGCTACACTGCAGCTCAATTTTCATCACCACTGCGAGCCCACCATGCCCCCACGGTTTCTCCTGGCACTGACGCCACTGCTATTCACCCCACTTGCACATGCCGTCGACTGCGACAATGCCACCGACCAGGCAACGATGAATCAGTGCGCGGCGCAGCAGAACAAGGCGGCCGACAAGGAGCTGAATGCGCTTTACCAGCAGATCACCACGCGCTTGAAGGACAGCCCTGACGCCAAAAAGCTGTTGGTCGGTGCTCAGCGCTCGTGGATTGCGTTTCGCGATGCCGAGTGCAAGTTCTCGGCGTCCGGGGTGGAAGGTGGCAGTGTCTATCCGCTGATCTACAGCAACTGCACCACGGCGCTGACCAAGGCGCGGGTCGAAGCGCTCAAGACTTACTTGAAGTGCAAGGAAGGGGATTTGAGTTGCCCGGTGCCTGAGGCTTGATGCTGCGGCGTTCTTGAGGGCGTCTTCGCGGGTAAGCCTCGCTCCTCCATGAGTCTTCGGCGCCACACAAATTGTGTGTTCACCAAAAATCCAGAGTAGCAGCGAGGTTTGCCCGCGAAGGCGACCTTTCAGGCGCCGCGTACCAGCTTAACGAGCACTATAAAAATCAACCAATTACTTTAAATAACTGGCTTATGGGCGCGTCTGAACAAGATCGCCCGCGTCTAATATCGCGACACCTGTTGCAGTGTGAGACAAGCATAGATGCCCCCGGCCGGAACACTTCATCGCCCGGCAATTGACGATGCTCCAGTGCAGGCGCGAAATGAGGGTTCACCGATTGCCAGTCAGAGGGTAAGAACATGGCAAGCATAACGGTCCTGGCGGGGGACTTTCTGCAGGGTGATGGAGAGTACACAGACGGCGTTTTCACGCTCAGGACGTCGCTTCACCCGTGGCCCGGCATCACCCTCCCGCTCTCATTGTTCAATAGCGTAGAAGTGGCCAACGAGGATTCGATCAACAACATCAAGGATGTCATCGGCTTCGGTGTGGCGGGTGCCATGTTGCTGGGGCCGATCGGCGCGATTGCCGGTTTCATGTTGGCAGGCAAGGAAACCGAGGTAACCTTTCTGGCCACACTCAAGGATGGAAGAAGGTTGCTGGCAGCTGCAGACAGCGACACGTTCGATGAGATTTCCCGAAAAATCCCGTCCTGACACGACAGACGCACGCCGCACCACCGACGGGTGCGGCGTGACATCGGTTCAGCTGTAGAACGTCGGGTGAACGCCTTTGTGAGCCTCGATTTCCAACCGCATATCAGCCACCAGCGAAGCAATTGCATAGGGGCTGTCCAGTGTCCACACTGGAATGTGAGTGGCCACCAGATCCACTTTGCCGGTCATGCAATCGCAGACCCGAATCGTCAGGGACTGGTCCGCCTCCATGCTGCAGGTGCACACGGCGGGCAGAAAACTTTGCTCGATGATGTTTTTGATTTCCAGGGGTGATAGGAACATCGCTACCTCCCTCGCGCCAGATGTATGCCGGGCAAATGCTCCGTCATTTCACCCTTTAGCTTGAAAATTCTAATCCTCAATAGCGGGTGTCTCAAGGCTGTGACAGGTTGCTCGTCGTCTCATCGGGCTGGCGCTTGTTTTCACGATCCGATAATGACTGAAACTGGGGAGTGTCGAGCTTAACCTTTCAATACCCGCGCCAACGTCGACTTCACTTTGCCCATGCCATCATGCAGTGCCTGTTCAATCTCGGCCATGGTAATGACCGCCGTCGATTTGCCCGCCGCCGGGTTTACCACCAGCGCCAGACAGGCATAGTCCAGTTCCAGTTCACGCGCCAATGCGGCTTCTGGCATACCGGTCATGCCGACGATGTCACAACCGTCACGTTCCAGCTTCGCGATTTCAGCAACTGTTTCCAGACGTGGCCCTTGAGTGCAGGCGTACACGCCATGACTGCTATAGCCGACGCCTTCAGCCGCCAACGCCGCGATCAATTGCTGGCGCAGGGGTTCGCTGTAGGGATAGCTGAAGTCGATGTGTGTCACGTGTTCCAGGTCATCGGCGAAATAGGTGTGTTCGCGACCGCTGGTGTAGTCGATCAATTGATGCGGCACGCAGAAATGCCCGGTGCCCATCGCGGCATGAATCCCGCCCACGGCGTTGACCGCGAGAATCGCCTCGGCACCGGCCTGCTTCAAGGCCCACAGATTGGCGCGGTAGTTCACCTGATGCGGCGGGAAGCGGTGTGGGTGGCCGTGACGTGCGAGAAACAGCACTTCCTTGCCGGCGTACTCACCGATCTGCACCTCGGCCGAAGGCGCACCGTAAGGGGTGTCCACCGCCAATGACTGACGAATGCTCAAGCCTTCGAGTTGAGTCAGGCCGGTGCCACCGATAATCGCGTAAACCGTCATAACGAAAAATCCTTAATCAATCAATTGAGCTTCTTTGAGCGCACCGACGGCCGTCAGCCAGCGCGGGTCTTGACGGTATTCAGTGCTGGCGTACGCCTGCCCACGCATCCGCGCGATACGCGCCGAAGGCTTGACCTTCAACCGCTGGGCGGCACTCAATGCCAACTCGGCAGCCGCGCGGTCGTTGCACACCAGGCCCATGTCGCAACCGGCGGTCAATGCCGCTTCGATGCGACTGGCGGCATCGCCCACCACGTGCGCACCGGCCATCGACAGGTCGTCACTGAAGATCACGCCATCGAACTGCAGCTCGCCGCGCAGGATGTCCTGCAACCAGCGACGGGAGAAACCGGCAGGCTGGGAATCGACTTGTGGATAAATAACGTGGGCCGGCATGACGGCGGCCAATTGCTTGCTCAATCGCGTGAATGGCACCAGGTCGTTGGCGCGGATCTCTTCGAGGCTGCGCTCGTCGTTGGGAATCGCAACGTGGGAATCGGCCTCGGCCCAGCCATGACCGGGGAAATGCTTGCCGGTGGCGGCCATTCCGGCGCTGTTCATGCCGCGGATGAATGCACCGGCAAGCAAGGCTGCGCGCTCGGGATCACCTTCGAACGAACGGGTGCCGACAACGGCACTGCGTTGGTAGTCCAGGTCCAGCACCGGAGCAAAGCTCAGGTCGAGACCGACCGCGAGCACTTCGGTCGCCATGATCCAGCCGCACTGTTCGGCCAGGTATTCGGCATTCGGATTGTCGGCGATAGCGCGCATGGCGGGTAGTCGCACGAAGCCCTGACGCAGCCGCTGAACCCGACCGCCCTCCTGATCCACCGCCAGCAGCAGATCGGGACGAATGGCGCGGATCGCGGCGCTCAACTCACGCACCTGACGCGGATGTTCGATATTACGGGCAAAAATGATCAGGCCGCCCACTTCGGGCTGGCGCAACAATTGGCGATCTTCAGACGTCAGCCAGGTACCGGCGACGTCCACCATCAACGAGCCTTGCAGGCCAGCAGTCATGGAAATTCCTTGATTACGGTAAACCCGGCTCGCACGAATTCGCCGCCATGGGCTGAGCCCGGCAGGTCGGCGATATCAATGAGGGGGTTCAAAACGAGAGTCGGCATGGGCGGCTAGCTTAGCGGATGTCAGCTGCCGCGCCCACCCGTGTGCGGTTAAACCTTGGCGGCCACCGGGGTCGATTTGCTGCGTGGACGCAACTGTGCGGTAGCCATGGCGGTGTCGGTGACGCCGGTTTCGGCACGCATGCCCGCAGCCAGGAATGGCACCATCAGACGCATCACTTGCTCGATGGAAGTGTTGACGCCGAAATCGGTCTCGGCAATCGCGCGCAGGGCCTTGATCCCGGACATGCTGAATGCCGCGGCCCCTAGCATGAAGTGCACGCGCCAGAACAGTTCGATGGGTGGAATGCGTGGGGCGGCTTCGTTGACCAGCAGCATGTAGCGGCGGAAAACCTTGCCGTACATGTCTTCCAGGTAACGACGCAAGTGCCCTTGGCTCTGACTGAAAGCCAGCCCCAGCAAACGCATGAAGATGGACAGGTCGTTGCCGCTGCGTGGTTGCACCACCAAGGCTTGCTCGACGAGGATCTCCAGCAATTCTTCCAGGGTCGGTTTGTTCTCGGGTTTGGCCTGACGGCGCTCCAGCTCTTTATCGAGACTGAGGCAGAACGGCCCGAGAAAACGCGAGAAGACCGCTTGAATCAGCGCCTTCTTCGATCCGAAGTGATAGTTCACCGCCGCCAGATTGACACCGGCCTTGCTGGTGATCAGACGCAACGAGGTTTCAGCGAAACCTTTTTCCGCGAACAATTGCTCGGCAGCATCGAGAATGCGTTCAACGGTTTCCGACTGGGCCATGGCTACTCCGCCTGACAAACACTTGTTTGAAACATACGTTTCAGCCCAGGCCTTGTCAAGTCTGGCGGTTCGTTTTGGGAATGGTCGGTCAGCTATTTAACCATACAACACTGGCGCTTCAATCGGCGAGCTGAATGACCGTCCAGCGGCCGGCAAAAAAAGGGGCATTGCCAAGACCGGTTCACTGTATATAATCCCAGTCACTGTATAAAAAGACAGAGCGATCAATATGCTAAAGCTGACGCCACGCCAAGCAGAGATTCTGGCCTTCATCAAACGCTGCCTCGAAGACAACGGCTACCCGCCAACCCGCGCGGAAATCGCTCAGGAACTGGGCTTCAAGTCGCCCAACGCAGCGGAAGAACACCTCAAGGCCCTGGCCCGCAAGGGCGCGATCGAGATGACCCCGGGCGCCTCCCGCGGCATTCGCATCCCCGGCTTCGAAGCCAAGGCCGACGAGTCTACCCTGCCGATCATCGGCCGAGTGGCAGCAGGCTCGCCGATCCTCGCCCAGCAGCACATCGAAGAATCCTGCAACATCAACCCTTCGTTCTTCCACCCTCGCGCTGACTATCTGTTGCGGGTCCATGGCATGAGCATGAAGGACGTCGGCATTTTCGACGGCGACCTGCTGGCCGTCCATACCACCCGCGAAGCCCGTAACGGTCAGATCGTGGTGGCGCGGATTGGCGACGAAGTGACCGTCAAGCGCTTCAAGCGCGACGGCAGCAAAGTCTGGCTGATTGCCGAAAACCCTGAATTCGCCCCTATCGAAGTCAACCTGAAAGATCAGGAACTGGTGATCGAAGGCTTGAGCGTCGGCGTGATTCGCCGCTAAAGGAGGCTTTATGCAGTTCCCACACACCTCACAGCAAGCCCAACTGCCGTTGTTCGAGGCGTTCATGGCGCAGCCGCTGGCGCCGATCCTGAAAGACGTGGTCGAGGCGCCCTGGAGCGCCGAGCCCGAAGTTTTCAGCGAGCTGTCATTGCGTGGCGCGGCCGGGAACTGCCTGAACCTTCTGGCACCAATCCTCAGAGAGCTGAGTCAGGATCAGGACGCTCGCTGGCTGACTCTGATCGCCCCGCCCGCCAGCCTGACCCAGGCCTGGTTGCGGGACGCCGGCCTGAACCGTGAACGCATTCTGCTGCTGCAACCACGCGGCACACAGAGCGCTCAGCAGCTGACCTGTGAAGCTTTGCGACTTGGCCGCAGCCATACGGTCGTCAGCTGGCTAAACCCGTTGAGCACATCGTCGCGGCAACAGCTGATCAGCGCCGCCCGTACCGGGGATGCGCAAAGTCTGAATATTCGACTGGGTTAACTGACAAAACACTGTTTGCACTGAACAGCGCGGGGCTTCTCCAAGGATAGAGAAGCCGGTCTGTAGAGGTATCCGCAAAATCCGACGGGCGGGATCAATGAAGAACCCGTGGCCCCTCTTCCTTATCAAATTCGCCTTCAACCAGGCGTCCTGCCATCTGAACACCGACGCTCAACATCGCCTTGGCGACTTCCACGTGCTGGCCTTGCAGGAAAGCCTTGGCATCCTCGGAGAAATCCAAAGTAACCAGAGAACCCTCGTCCTCGGCCCTACGCAGCTCGATTCGGCCGTCTGGTAACTCGACAATTTCTAGAAAGGACGTTGGCATAAAGGACTGTTCTCCACGAAAGGCAGGGATTATATAGGCATCGGCCAAGCTTCGCTCAGGATCTTGACCAGATGCCATCACGAAGAGAAATTTCTGACATCACGCTTCCTTGAGCGGACCATTCGCCGAGCACTCAATCTTTCAGCACTCGTTCAGCCCGTCGCGAAACCGGATCGCCAAGCTTTTCAGATTCTGGCGCCAGTTCTCCAGTTCTTCCCGGCTAAGCTCTTCAGGCGCCTCTTCTTCGTCAAGGTTGACGGCCAGAATAAGCGGCTGCGTCACATCCCCCTTGGGCTTGTGTGGAGCACGAGGCGGTTGAAACAGTGCGGCATAAGCCGACAGCAGCTTGGCCAGCCAGGTTTCAGGGTTTTGCGCCAACTCGACCATCTCGGCCATTTCCGGAATAGCGATGGTTTCGAGCACTTCGCGGGTCAGCAGCATCTCTGCCCGCGGCGCGTTGGCCTGAGGCAAGCGATAGAAACCGGCGATTTCATGGCACAGCCCCAACAGCGCTCCGTACAGGTGAAACAACGCCGATTCGCGCCCGGCTTGAATCAGCGCCAGGGAGTTCATCGCCCGCCCCTCTTCGGCCTTGGCGAGCGCTTCCAGCGACAAGCCGGCGAAATAAATTTTCTGGTTGGTACGGGTATAGAGTTCGTGGGCCATGACGGCAGCCTCCACAACGAAATAATTGCTTCACGCAGGTCTGACAGTGTCATGGATCACCCAAGCTCACCGCAAGCCCAAAACAAAAAGGCCGCATGAAAACCCGAGGGTTGTCATGCGGCCTTTTTATGTGCAGCGGCTTTTAAGCCTTGGCTGCTGGACGCTTGTCTTCAACCGTCCACTTGCCACCATCGTAATACGCTTTCCAGCCAGTCGGCTTACCGTCGACTTCCGTCTGCACGTATTGCTCTTTGGTCTTGCGGCTGTAACGGATCACTGCTGGCAGACCGTCAGGATCTTTCTTCGGTGCTTCGCATAGGAAGTGGTACTTCGGATCGATCTCATCCTTGTGCGGCACGATCTCGACGACCAATGGCGCACGGGTCTCGCGGTTTTTCGGGAACTGGCTGGCCGCCAGGAACAGGCCGGAAGCACCGTCACGCAGGATATAGGTGTCGTTGACCTTTTCGCATTTGAGCTCAGGCATCTTCACCGGATCCATCTTCGGCGGCGCCGCATCACCGCTTTTCAGCAGCTTGCGGGTGTTCTTGCAGGTTGCATTGGTGCAACCGAAGAACTTGCCGAAACGTCCGGTCTTGAGCTGCATCTCGCTACCGCACTTGTCGCACTCCAGGCTCGGACCCTCGTAGCCCTTGATGCGGTAAGTGCCCTCTTCGATTTCATAGCCTGCGCAATCCGGGTTGTTACCACAGATGTGCAGCTTGCGCTTCTCGTCGAGCAGATAAGCGTCCATCGCCGTGCTGCAGATCGGGCAACGGTGCTTGCCGCGCAGAACCAGCGACTCCGACTCACCCTCGTCGTCCGCGGCGATTTCGTCGCCCGGCACCAGGTTGACGGTGGCCTTGCAGCGTTCTTTCGGCGGCAGGCTGTAGCCCGAGCAACCGAGGAACACGCCGGTCGATGCAGTACGAATCTGCATCGGACGACCGCACACCACACATGGAATATCAGTCATTACCGGCTGGTTGGCACGCATGCCGCCTTCGGCGCTTTCGGCCACTTCGAGTTTCTTCTTGAAGTCGCCGTAGAACTCGTCGAGCACGTTTTTCCAGTCGCGCTCGCCCTGGGCCACGTCATCGAGATTCTCTTCCATGCCGGCGGTGAAGCCGTAGTCCATGAGATTGGAGAAGCTCTCGGCCAGACGCTCGGTGACGATGTCGCCCATCTTTTCCGAATAGAAACGACGGTTGTGCAGCGCCACGTAGCCGCGGTCCTGGATGGTCGAAATGATCGCCGCGTAGGTCGAAGGACGACCGATGCCACGTTTTTCCATCTCCTTGACCAGGCTCGCTTCCGAATAACGCGCCGGCGGCTTGGTGAAGTGCTGGGTCGGATCAAGCTTGATCAGCTTCATCGCATCGCCCTGGGCCATGTCCGGCAGCACGTCGTCATCGCCAGGCTTGGTGATTTGCGGCATGACGCGGGTGTAACCGTCGAATTTCAGGATGCGGCCCTTGGCGCGCAACTCGAAGTCACCGGCACCGACGGTGACCGTGGTCGACAGGTATTGGGCCGGCAGCATCTGGCAGGCGAGGAACTGACGCCAGATCAGCTCGTAAAGCCGCTCGGCATCACGCTCCATGCCCGACAGCTTGCTTGGCTCGGTATTGGCGTCGGACGGACGAATCGCTTCGTGAGCCTCTTGGGCGCCTTCTTTGCTGCTGTAGACGTTCGGGGCTTCCGGCAGGTACTTCTTGCCGAATTCGCCTTCAATATATGTACGCGCCATCGTCACGGCATCGGCCGAGAGGTTGGTGGAGTCGGTACGCATATAAGTGATGTAGCCGGCTTCGTACAGACGCTGGGCCATCATCATGGTTTTCTTCACACCGAAGCCCAGGCGATTACTCGCAGCCTGCTGCAGGGTGGAGGTAATGAACGGTGCCGACGGCTTGCTGCTGGTCGGTTTGTCTTCGCGCTTGACGATGCTGTAGCTGGAGGCCTTGAGCTTCTCCAGCGCGGCCATGGCCTGGGCTTCGTTGAGCGGCTTGAAGGCTTCGCCTTTCTCGCGAGCCACGTCGAAGCGCACGGTCGCGCCCTTGGCGGTGCCGAGGTCAGCGTGAACTTCCCAGTACTCTTCCGGGTTGAACGCGCGGATTTCGCGCTCACGCTCAACCACCAGCTTCACGGCAACCGATTGCACGCGACCGGCGGACAAGCCACGGGCGACCTTGGCCCACAGCAGCGGCGAAACCATGTAACCCACCACGCGGTCGAGGAAGCGACGCGCCTGCTGAGCGTTTACGCGATCGATGTCCAGCTCGCCCGGCTGGGAGAAAGCTTCCTGGATCGCTTTTTTGGTGATTTCGTTGAACACCACGCGCTTGTAGCGGCTGTCGTCACCACCGATGGCTTCGCGCAGGTGCCAGGCAATGGCTTCCCCCTCGCGATCCAAGTCGGTTGCGAGATAGATGGTGTCAGCATCTTTGGCGAGCCGGCGCAGCTCTTCGATAACTTTTTCCTTGCCCGGGAGGATCTCGTACTTGGCTTTCCAGCCATGATCGGGATCGACACCCATGCGCGAGACCAGCTGCTTGCGCGCTTTCTCTTTCGGCGTGAGCACCGGACCTTCACCTGCGGCGGCCTTGCCACGCTTGGCGGCAGGCTCTTTGCTGGCGCTAGCCGAACCGCTGGTGGGCAGGTCTCGGATATGGCCGATACTCGACTTCACCACGTATTGGTTACCCAGATACTTGTTGATGGTCTTGGCCTTAGCCGGGGATTCCACAATGACCAGCGATTTGCCCATGGATCAGAAAATTCCTGAATTCTAGAAGTGAAAGGCGGTTGGCGCCTGACGCGGCACCGCTATATATAGTGGCTACAAGGTGAGGTCAAGCGCAGGGTTCTGCGCGCACTCCCCTCATGGCTGCGGAAAAATGCTCGGTTCGGCTTGCACCAAAGCAAAGCGTGGCACCTGTTCGCCGTCAACCTCGACCGACTCCAGGAACATGCTCAAGGGGCGTACCCAAAAGCCGTAATCGCCATACAGGGCTTGGTAGAAGACCACTTCTTCTTCGGTCTCCGAATGTCGCGCAACACTGAATACGCGGTACTGCGGACCTTTGTAATGTTGGTAGAGCCCAGGTTGTATCGGCATGCTTTGGCCCTCACTCAAATTTTTTCAAAATAAAAACAAAAATAAATCCGGAAAAACAAAAACCGGGGCACTTGGCCCCGGCTTCCATCGACGAAACGCTTAAACGCGTTCGAAGACGGTGGAGATGCCTTGGCCGAGACCAATGCACATGGTAGCCACCCCGAAGGTGCCGCCATTCTGCTTCATCACGTTCAGCAAGGTGCCCGAAATACGTGCACCGGAGCAACCGAACGGGTGACCCAGGGCGATCGCGCCGCCGTGCAGGTTAACCTTCTCGTTCATCTTGTCGAGCACTTTCAAATCTTTCAGCACTGGCAGGGCCTGTGCGGCGAAAGCTTCGTTGAGCTCGAAGAAGTCGATATCGTTGATGCCAAGGCCCGCGCGCTTCAATGCTTTCTGCGTTGCCGGTACTGGACCATAGCCCATGATCGCCGGGTCCACACCTGCCACTGCCATCGAGCGAATCACCGCCAGCGGCTGGATGCCCAGGTCCTGGGCACGCTGTGCCGACATCACGATCATGCACGAAGCACCGTCGGTGATCTGCGACGAAGTACCAGCAGTCACGGTGCCGCCCTTCGGGTTAAACGCCGGCTTCAGAGCCGCCAGGCTTTCCAGGGTGGTTTCCGGACGAATGGTTTCGTCGTAGTCGAACAGTTTCAGGAAACCGTTCTCGTCGTAGCCCTGCATCGGGATGATTTCGTCCTTGAACTTGCCTTCCACGGTCGCCTTGTGGGCGAGTTGGTGGGAGCGCACGCCAAAGGCGTCCTGCTGTTCGCGAGTAATGCCATGCATTTTGCCGAGCATTTCTGCGGTCAGGCCCATCATGCCCGAGGCTTTCGCCGCGTACAGGGACATGTGCGGGTTCGGATCGACACCGTGCATCATGCTCACATGACCCATATGCTCGACGCCGCCAACGACGAACACGTCACCGTTGCCGGTCATGATTGCTTGCGCGGCAGTGTGCAGCGCACTCATCGACGAGCCACACAGACGGCTGACGGTCTGGCCGGCCGAGGTGTGTGGAATCTGAGTCATCAGGGACGCCATGCGGGCGATGTTCCAGCCCTGCTCCAGGGTCTGGTTCACGCAGCCCCAGATCACGTCTTCGACTTCGCTCGGATCAACCTTGACGTTGCGTTCCAGCAATTTGCTGATCAGGTGTGCCGACATGTCTTCGGCGCGGGTGTTGCGGTGCATGCCGCCCTTGGAGCGGCCCATCGGTGTACGACCGAAGTCGACAATCACGACGTCTCTAGGATTCAAGCTCATATACGTTCACTCTCGCTCTAGTGTGGGCGCTTAACCGAAGAAGCTCTGACCGTTCCTGGCCATTTCACGCAGCTTCGCGGTCGGGTGGTACAGCGCGCCCAAATCAGCGTACTGGTCAGCCAGGGCAACGAACTCTGCCACACCGATCGAATCGATGTAGCGCAGCGCACCGCCACGGAATGGAGGGAAACCAATACCGTAGACCAGACCCATGTCGGCTTCGGCGGCGGTTTCGACGATGCCGTCTTCCAGGCAACGCACGGTTTCCAGGCACAGCGGGATCATCATCCAGTTGATGATGTCTTCGTCAGTGACTTCGCGCTGTTCGAACACGATCGGCTTGAGCACTTCCAGCACCGACGGATCGGCGACTTTCTTCTGCTTGCCACGCTTGTCGGTCTCGTAGGCGTAGAAGCCCTTGCCATTTTTCTGGCCCAGGCGCTTGGCTTCATAGAGCACGTCGACGGCCGAACGGCGATCGTCCTTCATGCGATCCGGGAAGCCTTCAGCCATGACGTCACGACCATGGTGGCCGGTGTCGATGCCGACCACGTCCATCAGGTATGCCGGGCCCATTGGCCAGCCGAATTTCTCCATGACCTTGTCGATGCGGACGAAGTCCACGCCGGCGCTGACCAGCTTGGCGAAACCGCCGAAGTACGGGAACAGCACACGGTTGACCAGGAAGCCCGGGCAGTCGTTGACGACGATCGGGTTCTTGCCCATTTTCTTGGCGTAGGCAACGGTGGTGGCAACGGCCACTTCGCTGGACTTCTCGCCACGGATCACTTCAACCAGCGGCATCATGTGCACCGGGTTGAAGAAGTGCATGCCGACGAAGTTTTCCGGACGCTTGAGGGCTTTGGCCAGCAAGGTGATGGAAATGGTCGAGGTGTTGGACGCGAGAATGGTGTCCTCTTTGACCTTGTCTTCGACTTCGGCCAGAACGGCTTGCTTGACCTTCGGGTTCTCGACCACGGCTTCGACGACCAGATCGACGTGACCGAAATCGCCGTAGGACAGGGTCGGACGAATGCCGTTGAGCACTTCGGCCATCTTCGCCGGGGTCATGCGACCTTTATCAACGCGGCCAACCAGCAGCTTGGCGGCTTCGGCCAGACCTTGCTCGATACCGTGTTCGTTGATGTCCTTCATCAGGATCGGCGTGCCTTTGGAGGCCGACTGATAGGCGATACCGCCACCCATGATGCCGGCGCCCAATACGGCGGCCTGCTTCACTTMCTTGGCGATTTCGTCGTAGGCCTTGGCCTTTTTCTTCAGCTCCTGATCGTTCAGGAACAGACCGATCAAGCTCTGTGCGGCAGAGGTCTTGGCCAGTTTGACGAAACCGGCGGCTTCGACTTCCAGGGCCTTGTCGCGACCGAAGTTCGCGGCTTTCTGGATGGTCTTGATCGCTTCGACCGGCGCCGGGTAGTTCGGGCCCGCCTGACCGGCCACGAAACCTTTGGCGGTTTCGAACGACATCATTTGTTCGATGGCGTTGAGCTTGAGCTTTTCGAGCTTCGGCTGACGCTTGGCCTTGTAGTCAAACGTGCCGGAGATGGCGCCCTTGATCAGGTTCAGCGCCGCTTCGTGCAATTTCTGCGAGTCGACCACCGCGTCGACGGCACCGACTTTCAGTGCGTCTTCAGCGCGGTTTTCCTTACCGGCGGCAATCCACTCGATGGCGTTGTCGGCACCGATGATGCGCGGCAGGCGCACGGTACCGCCGAAACCTGGGTAGATGCCCAGCTTGACTTCCGGCAGACCGATTTTGGCGGTGCTGGCCATGACGCGGAAATCCGCCGCCAGGCACATTTCCAGACCGCCGCCCAGTGCGATGCCATTGATCGCGGCGACAGTCGGGACGTTGAGGTCTTCGAAATCGCTGAAAATCTTGTTGGCTTCGAGGTTGCCAGCAACAAGCTCGGCATCCGGCAGCTTGAAGTTGTCGACGAATTCGGTGATGTCGGCGCCGACGATGAATACGTCCTTGCCACTGCTGACGATCACACCCTTGATCGAAGCATCTGCCTTGATGGTGTCTACAGCCTGACGCAGTTCGTTCAGGGTAAGACGGTTGAACTTGTTGACGGACTCACCCTTGAGGTCGAACTTCAGTTCGACGA
Source organism: Pseudomonas sp. P1_A1 (assembly GCF_056406935.1). Classification (NCBI taxonomy): domain Bacteria; kingdom Pseudomonadati; phylum Pseudomonadota; class Gammaproteobacteria; order Pseudomonadales; family Pseudomonadaceae; genus Pseudomonas; species Pseudomonas sp. P1_A1. Next base: position 597,163 of record NZ_JBFTZE010000001.1, read on the forward strand.
TGCCACTTTCAAGAGCCTTAACCGTGATGGCTTTACCTTCGTAAATCATCAACTGATCTCCACGATATGGAAGCTGAACAGTACACGTCGGACGCAGGCGGCTGGCTCGGCAGGGACGTTTATTGTCAATGCTAACGCCAACTCACCCGGCACACCCGCCAACGCGATAGTCGGGATTCTGTAGGAGCCGTCTGTAATACAAACGCTCAATTCATACGCCCGTTTGATTTGGGTGTGTCACCTTCACGGAATTTCCGGCAATTGTCAATCGCCCAAAATACGGGTTGAAACGCGACTTTCCGGTCACTTCCGTACCACGAAGCCCTGCAACACGCGGATGCATGTGAGGCCATTCATAGAATCAATAGTTAGAAAAGTCGCCCTAATTAGCGGCAACCTGTGTTTAACAGGCTAGGCTGGCGAGACCCTGAAGAAAAAATTGAACGCTTTTGACGAATGCCAAGCGTAAGATCTGTGCCACAAAGAATTACCGGCCTGCCTGGCCAACCCCAGCCCGATGATGATGTCGGGCTTTTTATTGCCTGCCTTCCGGACGACGACGCACGACTGCGTAGGGGGGAAATCGGGTTCAGGCGAGCGCCTTGAGCGTAGCGTCGATCTGTTGCAGAACCTCGGCTTCGCCCTTCTCGCCCCAATACAGGGCAATCATTTGCTTGTCTGCCTCGACCTTGTAGACGTTGGCAGGCAATTTTTCGAAATGATTCAGCAGCACTCCATCCTCGCAGGCTTCCTGCCACTGATTGACCCACACACCCGGCGCCTTCTGCCAATAGCTCCAGCACGCCGGCTGAGTGCCACGGCGCGGTCGGTGGTACTGGGCGCAAGGGCTTGGCGGCTCCTGGCTCAGCCAGTGCGGCCATTCCTGGGGCGCCAATTGCATGGCAAGGCCAATGCGTCGCGCCTCCATGCGCAGGGCCATGCGACCGCTCTGGACACGAGACGGTCGCAACCAGGCCAGCGGGCTCAGCACCACCAGCAGGATTGACACCACTATCCAGACCGTCATATCTGTACTCCCGATTCTTGATGAGCCCATTGGGTCACGTTGAAACCAATGCGCTTGAAACCAGCCATACTTACCAATATTGCAATCCTCAGGAGGAGCACCTCATGCCCTACCACCATATTCTGGTCGCTGTAGATCTAACCGAAGAGTGCGATCCTGTAATCCACCGCGCCCGCGAACTGTCGGTGAGCAATGGCGCAAAGCTGTCCCTGGTGCATATCGTCGAGCCGATGGCCATGGCTTTTGGCGGCGACGTGCCGATGGACCTTTCCCAGTTGCAACAGCAACAGTTCGATCAGGCCAAGGAGCGCCTTGAGCGGTTGATCCTGAAATACCCGGAGCTCTCCAAGGAATACAGCCACTTGACCTACGGCCAGCCGCGACAGGAGATTCACCATCTCGCCAAGGAGCAAACGTGCGACCTGATCGTGGTGGGCAGTCATGGCCGGCATGGCCTGGCACTGTTGCTCGGCTCCACTGCCAATGACGTGCTGCACGGCGCGCCTTGCGATGTACTTGCCGTGCGCCTGCAAAAAAGCTGACAACAAGCAACAATAAAACCCTTACGAAAAGCCCGGCATTCACACGAGTGAAGCCGGGCTTTTTCATAGCCGGATCAATCAGGCATCCAGTTCGGCCCAGCGCTCGACCATTACGTCGAGTTCAGCCTGTAACTGCTCAAGCTGAGCGATCACTGCAGCCGTCTCGGCAGGAGGACGCTGATAGAAGCCGACGTCCGCCATCTGCGCTTCAACCACCGCGATCTGCTGCTCCATGGCTTCGATCTGGCCAGGCAAGGCTTCCAGCTCACGCTGCAACTTGTAGCTGAGTTTCTTTTTCGCCACCGGCGCTGGCGTTTCCACTGCAGCAACCGGTGCAGGTTCGGCCGTCACGACAGCCGAGTTCAGGTCGGCCTTGCCGGACTTGCTCTCGGTCACACCCAGCAGACGCGGCGAACCGCCCTGACGCAGCCAGTCCTGATAACCGCCGACGTATTCGCGAACCTTGCCTTCACCTTCGAAGACCAGGGTGCTGGTGACCACGTTGTCGAGGAATGCCCGGTCGTGGCTGACCATCAGCACAGTGCCGTTGAAGGTCAGCAAGACCTCTTCCAGCAGTTCGAGGGTTTCCACGTCGAGGTCGTTGGTCGGTTCGTCGAGCACCAGCAGGTTCGCCGGTTTGCTGAACAGTTTTGCCAGCAGCAGACGCGCACGCTCACCACCGGACAACGCCTTGACCGGCGTGCGGGCACGCTGCGGGCTGAACAGGAAGTCGCCGAGGTAGCTCAGCACGTGACGGCTCTGGCCATCGATATCGATGAAGTCGCGACCTTCAGCGACGTTGTCGATCACGGTCTTTTCCAGGTCCAACTGATGGCGCAACTGGTCGAAATAGGCCACGTCGATGCGCGTCCCCTCTTCCACTGTGCCGCTGGTCGGCTGCAGACCGTTGAGCATCAGCTTCAACAGCGTGGTCTTGCCGGTACCGTTGGCGCCGAGCAGACCGATGCGGTCGCCACGCTGCAGGACCATCGAGAAATCCTTGATCAGGAACGGGCCGCCCGGGTGAGCGAAACTCACGTTCTCGAGCACCATCACCTGCTTGCCGGACTTGTCGGCGGTATCGAGCTGAATGTTGGCCTTGCCGGTACGCTCACGACGCTCGCTACGCTCGACGCGCAGGGCTTTCAGTGCACGGACACGGCCTTCGTTACGGGTGCGACGCGCCTTGATGCCCTGGCGGATCCAGACTTCTTCCTGGGCCAGCTTTTTGTCGAACAGCGCGTTGGCGGTTTCTTCAGCGGCCAGTGTGGCCTCTTTGTGCACGAGGAAGCTGGCGTAATCGCCGTTCCAGTCGATCAAGCCGCCGCGATCCAGTTCCAGGATACGGGTTGCAAGGTTCTGCAGGAATGAACGGTCGTGCGTGATGAACAGCACGGCGCCCTGGAAATCCTTCAGCGCTTCTTCAAGCCAGGCGATGGCACCGATGTCCAGGTGGTTGGTCGGTTCGTCGAGCAGCAGCAGGTCCGGTTCGGAAACCAGCGCCTGGGCCAACAGGACGCGACGACGCCAGCCGCCGGACAATTCGGCGAGGGTCTTGTCCGCAGGCAACTGCAGACGGCTCAAGGTGCTGTCGACCAGTTGCTGCAAGCGCCAGCCATCTCGGGCTTCGAGGTCGTGCTGGACGTGCATCAGTTTGTCCAGATCGGCGTCGGTGACGATGTTCTGGCTCAGATGGTGATATTCGGCAAGCAACGCGCCAACGCCGTCGAGGCCTTCGGCGACCACGTCGAACACGGTCCGCTCGTCGGCTACCGGCAATTCTTGCGGCAATTCGCCAATCTTGAGGCCAGGCGCGCGCCAAACGGACCCATCGTCGGGCTTCTGGTCGCCCTTGACGAGCTTCATCATGCTGGACTTGCCAGTGCCGTTGCGGCCGATGATGCACACCCGCTCACCACGGGCGATCTGCCAGGACACCTTGTCCAACAACGGCATAGCGCCGAAAGCAAGGGACACATCGCTGAATTTGAGCAGGGTCATGAGCTTCTCCAAAAACCGGGCGCGCATTCTACCTGACTTGAGGCTACAGAAGGCCGGCAATTTCAATGTCGGAGCACTCTGCACAACAATTGTTGCGAACTTATGCTGGCATGTCGGCAAAGCTTTCACCCGCTGCTGGCAAAAGGCTAAGCTACAGATAATTAGGTGCCGGTCCTGCCGACACTTGTCATGATTTTTCTGCCCGGATGTCTCATGCGCAGTCGCCTTTTCAATCTTTTTTCGTGTTTGCTTCTTACAGCCGCTGCCGTTCAATCCGCCCAGGCGGTAGACCTGTCTACCCAACGCCAGTATTACGACGAAGCCAAGCGTGCCTTGGCCAAGGGCGATTCCGGCCCCTATTTCCGTTATAGCCAGGCGCTCAGCGATTATCCGCTGACCCCCTACCTGGCTTATGACGAACTGACCGCGCGGCTGAAAACCGCAAACAATGCCGAAATCGAGAACTTCCTCGCCGAACACGGCGACCTGCCGCAAGCCAACTGGATGAAATTGCGCTGGTTGCGCTGGCTGGCCGAACGCGGCGATTGGGAAACGTTCGTCAAATATTATGACCCCAAGCTCAATTTCACCGAACTGGACTGCCTGAACGCGCAGTATCAGATCAGCCATAACCGCAAGGCCGAAGGTTACGCCAACGCTGACAAACTCTGGCTGAGCGGCAAAACCCGGCCCGAGGCATGCGATGCGGTGTTCGGCATGTGGGCCGCCGATGGTCAACTGACTGAACAGAAACGCTGGGAACGCACCAAGCTCGCCGCCCAGGCCGGTAACTACCCGCTGGCCAACAGCCTGATCAATGGCCTGACGACCCTTGCCCCGCGCGGTCGCCTGCTGGTGGATGTGGCGCAGAAACCCGAACTGCTGAATCAGCCGTCGCGCTTTACCCCGGCCGATGAGCCTATGTCCGACATCGTCAGCCTTGGCCTGCGCCGCCTGGCCCGTCAGGATCCGGACAGGGCCATGGCCCTGCTCGACGGCTACGCCAGCAGCATGCACTTCTCCCGGGATGAGAAAGTCGCGATCGCCCGGGAAATCGGGCTGACCCTCGCTCGACGTTTCGACAGTCGCGCGCTGGACGTGATGACCAAATACGACCCTGAGCTGCGGGACAACACCGTTTCGGAATGGCGCTTGCGCCTGCTGTTGCGTCTGGCCCGTTGGGACGACGCCTATCAGTTGACCCGCCGCCTGCCTCAGGACCTGGCCACCACCAACCGCTGGCGTTACTGGCAGGCTCGCACCCTGGAGTTGGCGCAGCCACAGAATCCGCAAGCGCAAACGCTTTACAAGGGCCTGGCTCGCGAACGCGACTTCTACGGCTTCCTGGCGGCCGATCGCTCGCAGTCTCCCTATTCGCTGATCAACAAACCGCTGATGCTCAGCCAGGCGCTGATCAACAAGGTACGCAATACCCCCGGTGTGCGCCGCGCGCTGGAGTTCCATGCACGCGGGCAGATCGTCGACGGCCGACGCGAGTGGTACCACGTCAGCCAACATTTCAGTCGTGACGAGATGGTCGCCCAGGCGAAACTGGCCTATGACCTGAAATGGTATTTCCCGGCAATCCGCACCATCAGTAAGGCGCAGTACTGGGACGACCTGGACATCCGCTTCCCGATGGCTCACCGCGATACCCTGGTGCGTGAAGCCAAGGTCCGTGGCCTGCACTCGAGCTGGGTGTTCGCGATCACTCGTCAGGAAAGCGCCTTCATGGACGATGCCCGCTCCGGCGTCGGCGCCAGCGGCCTGATGCAACTGATGCCCGGCACCGCCAAGGAAACCGCGCGCAAGTTCAGCATTCCCCTGGCCTCGCCGCAGCAAGTGCTCGATCCAGACAAGAATATCCAGCTCGGCGCCGCTTATCTGAGCCAGGTCCATAGCCAGTTCAACGGCAACCGCGTGCTCGCCTCCGCTGCCTACAACGCCGGCCCCGGCCGGGTGCGTCAATGGCTGCGCGGCGCCGACCACCTGAGCTTCGATGTGTGGGTGGAAAGCATCCCGTTCGACGAAACCCGCCAGTACGTGCAGAACGTGCTGTCGTATTCGGTGATCTACGGCCAGAAGCTCAATTCACCGCAGCCGCTGGTGGATTGGCATGAGCGTTACTTTGACGATCAATGAGCCTGCTTTGAAACGCTGAAAAAAATGCCCGCATCGATTGATGCGGGCATTTTTTATGGTGCTCGACTTGGTCGGTTACTTAGTCGGTTACTTGGTCGATTGGGGCATGGAGCCCATCACTAAACTGCAACGCAGCCAATCGCGCATACAACGCATTGCTCGCAATCAACTCCTGATGCGTTCCCACCGCTACCAGTTTCCCTTGGTCCATCACCGCGATTCGGTCAGCGTTTTTCACTGTCGCCAGTCGATGGGCGATGACCAGTGTGGTGCGGTTTTTCATCAGGCTAGGCAGGGCTTGCTGGATCAGGTGCTCGCTCTGGGCATCGAGGGCGCTGGTGGCTTCGTCCAGCAGCAGGATCGGCGCATCCACCAGCAGCGCCCGGGCGATGGCCAGGCGCTGGCGTTGCCCGCCGGACAAACCGAGACCCGCGTCGCCGAGGTGGGTCTGGTAGCCGTTGGGCATTTGCTCGATGAAGTCGTGGGCATAGGCAATTTTGGCGGCTTCCTGGACCTGGGCCGAAGTCGCCGTCGGGTGGCCGTAGCGAATGTTCTCTTCGATGCTGCCAAAGAACAGTGCCGGGGTTTGCGAGACGAGGGCGAAGCAGCGGCGCAAGTCCAGAGGGTCGAGTTGGGTCAGCGGCACACCGTCCAGCAGGATGCGTCCTGCAGCGGGGTCGTAAAAACGTAACAGCAAGTCATACACCGTCGATTTGCCGGCACCTGACGGCCCGACCAAGGCGAGGGTTTCGCCGGCGTTGATCGTCAGACTCAAACCATCGACAGCAAAGCTTTCAGGACGCGACGGGTAGGAAAAACGCACATCCTGCAGCACCAGATCGCCTTTCACCCGTTCAGGCAAGGTCACCAGCCCATGGGTCGGGGGCTGAATGATGTTTTCCGAACGCAACAGCTCGGCAATCCGTTCCGCCGCCCCTGCTGCTCGCTGCAGTTCGCCGATAACCTCACTCAGCGTACCGAAGGCGCCACCGACGATCAGGCTGTAAAAGACGAACGCTGCCAACTCACCCGCGGAAATCCGCCCGGCGATGACGTCCATGCCGCCTACCCAGAGCATCACCCCGACCGCGCCCAACACCAGCAGGATCACCAGGGTAATCAACCAGGCTCGCTGGAAAATGCGCTTGCGGGCGGTATTGAAAGCCTCTTCCACGGTCGCGGCAAAACGCTGCTCGTCCTGCACCTGATGGTTGTAGGCCTGCACGGTTTTGATCTGACTCAGGGTTTCGGAAACATAACTGCCGATATCGGCAACCCGATCCTGGCTCTGTCGCGACAGGGTGCGCACCCGGCGACCAAAAATCAGGATCGGTGCGACCACCAGCGGCAATGCAATCACCACAATGCTGGTCAGCTTGGGATTGGTGATAAACAGCAAGACAATCCCGCCGATCACCATCAGCCCGTTACGCAGGAACAGCGACAACGAAGAACCGATCACCGATTGCAGCAGCGTGGTGTCGGCAGTCAGTCGTGACTGGATCTCGGAGCTGCGATTGTCTTCATAAAAGCCTGGATGCAGGTAGACCAGGTGGTTGAACACCCGACGGCGGATGTCCGCGACAACGCGCTCACCGATCCACGACACCAGGTAAAACCGCACAAAGGTGCCGATCGCCAGACCAATCACCAACAGCATGAACAGGCCGATGGATTGATTGAGCAAATGCGGCGACTGGGTCATGAAACCCTGATCCACCAGCAGGCGAATCCCCTGCCCCATGGACAAGGTGATGCCGGCAGTGACAATCAACGCCAGCAAGGCACCTAAGGCCGGCCAGCGATAAGGCGCGATAAAACGGCTGGCCAGACGAATGGCGCGGCGATGACGGGCAGAGAGCATGGAGATCATCCGTTGAGGCAACCAATGGCTTTGACCCGATCAAGCCTACACCGACCGACGGGGTAGAACGCTGTAAATCACAATGAGTCAGGTTAATTATGACCGCCAAGACTAGTGGCTAGAGATTATTGGTCTAAAGTCCGGGTGGAAACGTCAGGGTATTTCTGATGGACTGGGGATGCCGACCTGAAGATCGCAGGGAATTGTCACAGCCCGGTCACCTGGCGGTTCTACAGTAAGCACACAACCTGATGAGGAGACAGGCCATGTCCTTGCAAAACAGCAGCGATGACAAGATTCAAGTGATCCGCACACAGCCAGACCAGTCTCTGGGTTGCTCGATTATCGATGAGGAAGGACGCGAAGTACCGATCACTGAAAACATGATCCAGGACGCTTGCCGCGAACTGGAAAAGCGATTGGTCAAGCCTGCCGAACAAAAGTGATATAGCCACCGTCTTCTTGACCCGGCCCTGTTGGCCGGGTTTTTTATGGGTGCCTGTTTTGTGTGGCTTTTGTAGGAATCCGGTCAGTTTTCTAGGCCGAGATTGCGCCTAAGGCCGCCACGATCCGCTGCAACGCCGGCGAATCCCCTTCGATCCGCACTTTCAACCCATCGATCTCACGTCGCAGCGGGTAATGTTTGCGCAGCGCATCGAACGCCGCACGCTGTTCACTCACATTGCCTACAAGGCTGCGGCGGAAATCCGCGTCGTCACGGCGCGGGTCGTACACGCCACGGCACAACATCGCCAGCGCCCAGGCCGGATCGGTGTCAGCATTCAACGTAACAGCCGACAGCCATGGCGCTGGCAGCAAATCGTTCAGGCTGACCTGTTCCGGTTGCTCAAGAAACTTGCAAAACGCCTGATAGATCTGCGCCGTCCCGCGCTGTTTGCCGTCGAGGCTGTAGCCGGCAATGTGCGGCGTCGCGATGACACACAACTCCGCCAGCGCTACATCGACTTCAGGCTCAGCCTCCCAGACATCCAGCACCGCTTGCAGATCTTCGCGTTGCAACAGCACCTGACGCAGGGCGGCGTTGTCGATTACCGGGCCACGACTGGCGTTGATCAGCCAGGTGCCGGGCTTGAGTTGGCTCAAGCGGCTCTTGTCGAACAGATGCCAGGTTGCCTGAGGGCCTTGTTTTTCCAGCGGCGTGTGCAGGCTGATGACGTCGCATTGCTCGATGATCTGCTCGAGGCTGACGTAATCCCCCCCTTCGGCGGCTTGCCGTGGTGGATCGCAAACCAGCACATTCCAGCCCAGACCTTGCAGAACCTTGACCAGCCGCCCGCCCACTTCACCGGCGCCGACCACGCCGTAAGTGCGCCGAGTCAGGTCGACACCTTCGATTTCGGCCAGGGTCAGCAGGCTGCCCAGCACGTAATCGACCACACCCCGGGCATTGCAGCCTGGCGCGCTGGACCAGGTGATGCCGGCCTGTTGAAAGTAGTCCAGATCCAGATGATCGGTGCCGATGGTGCACGTGCCGACAAAGCGCACTTTGCTGCCCTCGAGTAATTCACGGTTAACGTTGGTCACCGATCGCACCAGCAGCACATCAGCCTGCTCGACGGTGGCGCGGTCGATGGAACGTCCCGGCACTCGGCGGATTTCACCGAAACCTTCGAAGAAGGCATCGAGCAGCGGGATATTTTCGTCGGCAACAATCAACATGGCAGGCTCCTTTGGCGGACCGGCAGTTTAGGCGCAGATGCCATGCCGCGCCTAGACACATCCCCCGGAGGGATTACAAATCGGTAACACAGGATTTTTCCTGACCATTGTGTCAAGGCGTAGAATGCGCCGCCTCGCGCATCAAAATCCTTTGGACGTTTCGCCTTGAATTCCGTGACTGACCACACCGCCGCTATTTCCCTCAACCGCCCGGCCCGGGTTCGCCTGGAGCTGAAAAACCTGCTCGGCCTGGCGTTGCCGATCATGATCGCGCAACTGGCGACCACCGCCATGGGCTTCGTCGATGCGGTGATGGCGGGACGGGTCGGGCCTCGCGATCTCGCGGCCGTCGCGCTCGGCAACTCGATCTGGGTGCCGGTGTTTCTGTTGATGACCGGTACGCTGCTGGCCACCACCCCGAAAGTCGCCCAGCGCTTCGGTGCCGGCACTCACAGCGAGATCGGCCCGATCGTGCGTCAAGCCTTGTGGCTGGCGCTGGTGGTGGGTTTGATGGCGACCGGCCTGCTGTTCAGCGCCGAACCGATCCTGCATATCATGAAGGTCGATCCCGAGCTGATCGGCCCGTGCATGCAGTACCTGCACGGCATCGCCAGCGGCCTGCCCGCCGTCGCGTTCTATCACGTATTGCGCTGTTTCAGTGATGGTCTGGGTCGCACGCGTCCGGCCATGGTCCTTGGCTTGTGCGGGCTGGCGCTGAACATTCCGCTCAATTACATCTTCATCTATGGCCACTTTGGTGTGCCAGCGATGGGCGGTGTCGGCTGCGGCTGGGCCACGGCAATCGTGATGTGGGTGATGGCGCTGGGGATGGCCGGCTGGGAACGCTGGGCGCCAGCCTATCAGTCGAGCCAGTTGTTCAGCCGTTTCGACTGGCCTCAGTGGGCGGTGATCAAACGTTTGCTGGGCATCGGCCTGCCGATCGGCATCGCCGTTTTCGCCGAGTCGAGCATCTTTGCGGTGATCGCCCTGCTGATCGGCAGCCTCGGCGCCACTGTGGTCGCCGGGCACCAGATCGCCCTGAATTTCAGCTCGCTGGTGTTCATGATCCCCTACTCCCTGGGCATGGCCGTGACCGTGCGGGTCGGCCAGGCACTGGGCCGTGAAGAACCACGCGAAGCTCGTTTCGCTGCCGGGGTCGGTATGGGCACGGCACTGGCTTATGCGTGTATTTCCGCAAGCATGATGCTGTTGCTGCGTGAACCCATCGCCGCGATCTACACCGCCGACCCGACGGTGATTCACGTGGCCGCGATGCTGATTGTGTACTCGGCGCTGTTCCAGTTTTCCGATGCGATCCAAGTGACGGGGGCCGGTGCACTGCGCGGCTATCAAGACACGCGAGTGACGATGATCCTGACGCTGTTCGCTTATTGGGGCATCGGTTTGCCGGTGGGTTACGCCTTGGGCCTGACCGATTGGTTCGGTGCGCCGAGCGGCCCGAGCGGGCTGTGGCAGGGTTTGATCGTCGGCTTGAGTTGCGCGGCGCTGATGCTGTCGATCCGCCTGACGCGCAGCGCACGCAAGCGGATCCGCATCAGCCGTTCGGCCGGTTAAGCGAGCGCAAAAAAAGGGCCTGCACATGCAGGCCTTTTTTGTGCCCGTTAAGCGAGCTTCTTGCGGATCCAGTACAGGTAGGTGCCTGCCTCTTCATGCTGCGCGACGAGTTCGTGGTCGAGGAACACGCAGAACTTGGGAATGTCGCGACGGGTCGACGGGTCAGTGGCGATCACCTTCAGCAGGCCGCCGGGCACCAGGTCACGGATGTGCTGGTGCAGCATCATCACCGGTTCCGGGCAATTGAGGCCGGTGGCGTCGAGGGTGCCGTCGACCGGCGTATCGATCATTTCACTCATGGTTTACTCCTGAAACTTGCCGGCATTGTCGCGCATTGCCGGGTGTTCGGTCACCTGCGGGAGCGGGACCGTGTGAATCAGCGGGATTTCGGTTTTTTCACGTCAAGCCGGCGCAAATGGCAGGTCACTTCTTCACGGTCGTGATACAGCTGCTTGCAGCCGATTTCAACCCGAATGCCCCGCGCCTTGAACCCCTCGGCAATACGCTCCAGCAAGCGCTTCACTTCGGCATAACGCTGTTTCATCGGCAGCTTGAGGTTGACCACCGCTTCCCGGCAATGCCCCTCGCCAATCCATTCTTCCAGCATCGCCGCGTTGCGCGCCGGCTTCTCGACAATGTCACAGACCATCCAGTCCACCGGCTGCTTGGGCTTGAAGGTGAAACCGTCGGCCATCAAGTGCTGCACCAGACCGGTATCCATCAGGCTTTCGGCCATCGGGCCGTTGTCGATGGCGGTCACCAGCATGCCGCGGTTGACCAGTTGCCAGGTCCAGCCGCCGGGTGCAGCGCCGAGGTCGACACCGGTCATGTCGCTGTGCAGACGCTCATCCCACTGGTCGCGGGGGATGAAATGGTGCCAGGCCTCTTCCAGCTTCAACGTCGAACGGCTCGGCGCTTCACGGGGGAACTTCAGGCGCGGAATGCCCATCGGCCACATCGCCGAGTTGTTCGACTCCGCCAGGCCCATGAACACTTCGCGACCGCTCTTGAAGGTCAGCAGCAGACGCGGCTTGTTGGGGTCTTCCACCAGCTTGCCGGCCGCCATCAACGCCTTGCGCAGGTGCACTTCAAACTTCTTGCAGAAGTTCGACAGCTCTTTGCCATCATTGGTGTCGACCATTTCCAGCCACAGGCTGCCGCACAGCGGGAAGTCGGCCATGTGCGCGAGGATCACGCTGATGCGGTCGGTTTCCGGCAGATCGATAAAAATCCCCCGTGCCCATTGACGCGGGAAGATCAGATCGGCGAAACGCTGGCCACGCATCAGGCGCTCGGCGCCGTCTTCTTCGGTGCAGATGAATTCGGCATAGGCGCTGGCGGTCTTGGCCTTCGCATAACCGGCCACGTTCAGCCGCGCGGCATGTTCGGAAATCTCGGAACAGACTTCGCCTTCGAAGCCCGGTCGGCAATGCATAAAGAGGGTGTTCATTCTTACTCCTGGGCAGTTGGCGGAAAAATTGCGCCACTGCGCGATGCCCAGACTTGCGTTGAAGCAAAGCCTGTCACGAAAACCGGCGCATGATAGCCGAGTTCGGAACCCTGGACTTGTCTATAGAGTCCAGTTATTAGCGTTAACGTATGAACAGGGCTAGGTTAAAGGCTCTGTCTGTCCCGCCAGTCCGTAGCCGTGCGGACCCAAAGGAGTCATTTCAATGCCGTCCCTCGATAGCCTGAAAACCCTTAAAACCTTACAAGTCGACGACAAGACCTACCACTATTTCAGCCTGCCCGAAGCCGCCAAGAGTCTGGGTGATCTCGACAAGCTGCCGATGTCGTTGAAAGTGCTGCTGGAAAACCTGCTGCGCTGGGAGGACGAGAAAACCGTCACCGGCGCCGACCTCAAGGCGATTGCCGCCTGGCTCAAGGAGCGTCGCTCCGATCGTGAAATCCAGTACCGCCCCGCGCGGGTATTGATGCAGGACTTTACCGGCGTCCCGGCCGTGGTCGACCTGGCCGCCATGCGCGCCGCCATGGCCAAGGCCGGTGGCGACCCGCAGCGCATCAATCCGCTATCGCCGGTGGACCTGGTGATCGACCACTCGGTGATGGTCGACAAGTTCGCCAGCTCAAGTGCCTTCGAACAGAACGTCGACATCGAAATGCAACGCAACCACGAGCGGTACGCCTTCCTGCGCTGGGGCCAGAGCGCCTTCGACAACTTCAGCGTGGTGCCGCCGGGCACCGGCATCTGTCACCAGGTCAACCTTGAATATCTGGGGCGCACCGTCTGGACCAAGGACGAGGACGGCCGCACCTATGCCTTCCCCGACACCCTGGTCGGCACCGACTCGCACACCACCATGATCAACGGCCTCGGCGTACTCGGCTGGGGCGTCGGCGGGATCGAAGCGGAAGCGGCGATGCTTGGCCAACCGGTGTCGATGCTGATTCCGGAAGTGATCGGCTTCAAACTCACCGGCAAACTCAAGGAAGGCATCACCGCCACCGATCTGGTGCTGACCGTCACCCAGATGCTGCGCAAGAAAGGTGTGGTCGGCAAATTCGTCGAGTTCTACGGCGACGGCCTCGCCGATCTGCCGCTGGCCGACCGCGCGACTATTGCCAACATGGCCCCGGAATATGGCGCCACCTGCGGCTTCTTCCCGGTGGACGAAGTGACACTGGAATACTTGCGCCTGTCCGGCCGTACCCCGGAAACCGTGAAACTGGTGGAGGCCTACAGCAAAACCCAGGGCCTGTGGCGTCTGCCCGGCAAGGAGCCCGTGTTCACAGACAGCCTGGCCCTGGACATGGGCAGCGTCGAGGCCAGCCTCGCTGGGCCGAAGCGCCCGCAGGACCGCGTCTCGTTGCCGAATGTCGCGCAAGCGTTCACTGACTTTCTCGGCTTGCAATTCAAACCGTCCACCAAGGAAGAGAGTCGCCTGGAAAGTGAGGGCGGCGGTGGCGTTGCGGTGGGCAACGCTGATCTGGTCGGCGAAGCGGACTACCATCACGAAGGCCGTACATATCGGCTGAAAAACGGCGCGGTGGTGATTGCTGCGATCACGTCCTGTACCAACACCTCCAACCCCAGCGTGATGATGGCCGCGGGTCTGGTGGCGAAGAAAGCCATAGAGAAAGGCCTCAAGCGCAAACCGTGGGTCAAGAGTTCGCTGGCCCCCGGCTCGAAAGTGGTGACCGACTACTACAAGGCGGCGGGCCTGACCCAATACCTCGATGAACTCGGTTTTGCGCTGGTCGGTTATGGCTGCACCACCTGCATCGGCAACTCCGGGCCGTTGCCGGAGCCGATTGAAAAAGCCATCCAGAAAGCCGACCTGACCGTCGCCTCCGTGCTGTCAGGCAACCGCAACTTCGAAGGTCGTGTGCATCCGCTGGTGAAAACCAACTGGCTGGCCTCCCCGCCCCTGGTCGTCGCCTATGCGCTGGCTGGCACGGTGCGCATCGACATCAGCAGCGAGCCATTGGGCAACGACAAGGACGGCCATCCTGTTTATCTGCGAGACATTTGGCCGAGCACCCAGGAAATCGCCGACGCCGTGACTCAGGTGAACACCGCGATGTTCCACAAGGAGTACGCCGAAGTGTTCGCCGGCGACGAGCAGTGGCAAGCGATCGAAGTGCCGCAGGCGGCGACTTACGTCTGGAACAACGATTCGACGTATATCCAGCATCCGCCCTTCTTCGATGACATTGGCGGCCCTGCGCCGGTGGTCAAGAATGTCGAAGGGGCGAAAGTCCTCGCGCTGCTCGGCGATTCGGTAACCACCGACCACATCTCCCCGGCCGGCAACATCAAGACGGACAGCCCTGCCGGCCGTTACCTGCGTGAACAAGGGGTGGAACCGCGGGACTTCAACTCCTACGGCTCGCGTCGAGGCAACCACCAAGTGATGATGCGCGGCACCTTCGCCAACATCCGCATTCGCAACGAAATGCTCGGTGGTGAAGAGGGCGGCAACACGATTTACATTCCGACCGGGGAAAAGCTGCCGATCTACGACGCGGCCATGCGTTACCAGGCCTCGGGCACGCCGCTGGTGGTGATCGCCGGGCAAGAATACGGCACCGGCTCAAGCCGTGACTGGGCGGCCAAGGGCACCAACCTGCTGGGGGTCAAAGCCGTCATCGCCGAAAGCTTCGAACGGATTCACCGTTCAAATCTGGTGGGCATGGGCGTGTTGCCGCTGCAGTTCAAGCTGGATCAGAACCGCAAGAGCCTGAACCTCACCGGCAAGGAAACCCTGGACATTCTTGGCCTGACGGGCGTCGAACTGACTCCACGGATGAACCTGACGCTGGTCATCACCCGTGAAGACGGCAGCCAGGAGAAGGTCGAGGTATTGTGCCGGATCGATACTCTGAACGAAGTGGAGTACTTCAAGGCCGGAGGGATTTTGCATTACGTGTTGCGGCAGTTGATTGCCTCGTAACGCCTCCGCTGACAAGGACACCGCCTTCGGGCGGTGTTTTTGTTTGGGCGGTGTATGTCTCTATAATCGCGTGCCCGAAAAGATCGCAGCCTTCGGCAGCTCCTGCATTGGATTGCATTCCTCCTGTAGGAGCTGCCGAAGGCTGCGATCTTTTGTGCCAAACAGGCACCTCCGCTCTCAAGGACTTCAAATGATCGCTCTGCCATGGACCTATCTGGCACTTCTCTCGCTCGGCTACTGCCTGGCTTTGATCTACGGCCATCTCGGCTGGCTGGCAGCCATTTCTTTCGGGTTACTGCTGATCGCCGGTTTCGCCGTTCGCCAACAACAGATTCCCCTCGGCCGCTACCTCGGCCACGGCTTGTTCATCGTCCTGGCGGCGGCGCTGGCGACACACTGGCTTCCCGGTTTCTACAACGGTCGCGCCATCGATCCCCTGCGTTTCACCGACGATGCCGTACGGTTCGCCATGTACCTGAATCAGGACAAACCCCTGATCGGCTTCTGGCTATTACTGGTCTGCCCATGGATCGTCGGCCGGCGCTCCCTGCGCCTGTCCGTGTATGCCACCGCCCTCGCCCTGACCGTGAGTGCCGTACTGGCCCTGGGTGGTGCGCTATTGCTGGGCGTGATCAGTTGGGCACCGAAATGGCCGGATCAGGCCTGGCTGTGGATGCTGAACAATCTGTTGCTGGTAACGCTGGTGGAAGAAGCGCTGTTTCGCGGCTACATCCAGGGCGGTCTGAGCCGGCAGTTTAAACACCTGCCTTATGGCGAAAGCCTCGCGCTGGTGCTCGCATCATTGCTATTTGGCCTCGTTCATCTGGGCGCTGGCTGGCAATGGGTGTTGCTGGCCAGCCTGGCCGGTGTCGGCTATGGCCTGGCCTACCGGTTCGGTGGGCTGGGTGCGGCCATCGCCACCCATTTTGGTTTGAATCTGCTGCATTTCGGCTTGTTCACGTATCCGATGCTCGCGGGATGATGACGCAGCGGTCGTTTTGCGACGCGTTACTGATTTATTGAAAAAAACTTCAATAAATGCCCGACGATGCCGATACCCCTTCAAAGCCTTGCGGATTGAAAAAGCCATGCGTAACAACCAGCCCATTACACAACGCGAACGGACCTTCCCGGCGCAGCAACGGTTGATTTCCACCACCGATGCCAAGGGCATGATCACCTACTGCAACGATGCTTTCGTCGAAATCAGCGGGTTTTCTCGTGAGGAACTGATCCGTGCGCCGCATAACCTGGTCCGTCACCCCGACGTCCCGTCGGCGGTGTTCGCGCACATGTGGGGCACCCTGAAACAAGGCTTGCCATGGATGGGCATTGTCAAGAATCGCTGCAAGACCGGTGACCACTACTGGGTTAACGCCTATGTCACACCGGTGTTCGAAGGCAATCAGGTGATCGGTTACGAATCGGTGCGGGTCAAGCCCACCGCCGAGCAGATCCGCCGTGCCGAAGCGCTCTACCAACGCATCAACCAGGGCAAGTCGGCGATCCCTTCAACAGACAAATGGCTACCGGTGCTGCAGGACTGGCTGCCGTTCATTCTGGTCAGCCAGCTAAGCTTCATGATTGGCGCCTCGCTCAACTCCCAGTGGGGCTTCGCCCTCGCCGCCGGTCTCTCGGTGCCGCTGGGTTTGTTGGGCCTGAGCTGGCAGCAGCGTGGCCTCAAGCGCTTGCTGCGCCTGGCCGAACAGACCACGTCCGACCCGCTGATCGCGCAGATGTACACCGACAGCCGCGGTGCTCAGGCACGCTTGGAAATGTCCATTCTCAGCCAGGAAGCTCGCCTGAAAACCTGCCTGACGCGCCTGCAAGACACCGCCGAGCATCTGAACGAACAAGCGAAACAGTCCGACACGCTGGCTCACAACAGCTCCACCGGCCTGGAACGTCAGCGCGTCGAAACCGAGCAAGTGGCGACCGCTGTCAATCAGATGGCTGCCACCACCCAGGAAGTCGCCAGCCATGTGCAGCGCACCGCCGACGCCACTCAGGAAGCCAATCGCCTGACCGGTCGCGGTCGCGACATTGCCGGGGAAACCCGCGAAGCCATTCAGCGCCTGTCGGTGGTGGTGGGTGAAACCGGCCTGACCGTGACGCAACTGGCCAAGGACAGCGACGAAATCGGTGGCGTGGTCGACGTGATCAAAGGCATTGCCGACCAGACCAACCTGCTCGCCTTGAACGCGGCGATCGAAGCCGCGCGTGCCGGTGAGATGGGCCGAGGTTTTGCGGTGGTGGCCGACGAAGTGCGCCAATTGGCGCAGCGTACCAGCGAATCCACCGGGCAGATCCACGCCCTGATCGCCAAGCTGCAACAAACCGCCAGCACGGCGGTGCAAACCATGGAGGCCGGCCATCGCCAGGCTGAAGAAGGTGTGGCGCGGGTATTGGAAGCGGATCAGGCGCTGGTGGGCATCAGCGAAGCGGTAGCCCACATCACCGACATGACCACCCAAATCGCTGCCGCGACCGAAGAGCAAAGTTCGGTGGCCGAAGAAATCAGCCGCAACATCAGTAACATCTCACAACTGGCTGATCAGACCTCGGAACAGGCACAAAACTCGGCGCTGCTGAGTGAAGAACTGACCAAGACGGCGAATACCCAGTATTCGTTGGTGGAGCGGTTTAACCGCTGACAACAAAGTCAAAAGATCGCAGGCTGCGCCAGCTCCTACATTCGAACGGCGTACACCCCGTAGGAGCTGCCGAAGGCTCGGGCCGCGTTCGGACGATCTTTTGATCTTGCTTCTCACAGAAACGCGGCAACTTTCTTCGCTGTCGCGTCCAAATGCTGCTCATGCGTAAACCCCGAAGCCCTCAACGGCTTCAAATCATGATCCGCCGCCTCAAGCCAGAACACCTCGATACCCGGCGCCAACGTATAAGCCTCAACGGCCTCACGATTGCCCAACGCATCCCGCTCACCCTGCACAATCAACGTCCGTGTCTTTAGCGCAGCCAAATGCTCAACCCGAGGTTTCTCCGGTTTGCCGACGGCATAAAACGGATAGCCGAGACACACCAGCGCATCCGCCCCCAATTCGTCGGCTAAAAGACAGGCCATACGCCCGCCCATGGACTTGCCGCCAACGGCCAGACGCCCAGTGACATGGCGTCGCACCACGGCGTACACCTCGCGCCAGCATTCCAGCAACTTCGGTGCTGGATTCGGTGGACGCTTGCCGCCGTCCACTCGCCGCTGGGCCATGTACGGAAACTCGAAGCGCAGCACGTTGACGCCTTGCGCGGCAAGGCGCGCAGCCATGTCGCTCATCCAGCCGCTGTCCATCGGCGCACCGGCGCCATGGGCGAGGATCAGTGTCGCCGAGGCCGGCACCGAGGCGGCATTCCACAGCCATCCGTGATCCCGCACGCACTGCGCCCATTGATCCCCGTCAATACTGGCCTTGTGCTGTTTGTCCATGCTTGCCTCGCTTTTAGTCTGCCTATAACTCCAGGCGAAGGGAGCGTCTGCCTTGCGCGGCTTACTCGCAAAGACGGGCCCTCACTTCGGCTGAACCGTGGATGGGGAACCATGAACACTTCTATCAGTACCGCCTACAACTACAAGGTGGTCCGCCAATTCGCCATTATGACGGTGGTGTGGGGCATCGTCGGCATGGGGCTCGGGGTTTTTCTCGCCGCCCAGTTGGTCTGGCCCGAACTCAACTTCAATCTGCCATGGACCAGTTTCGGCCGGTTGCGCCCGCTGCACACCAACGCGGTGATCTTCGCCTTCGGCGGCTGCGCCCTGTTCGCCAGTTCGTTCTACTCGGTACAGCGCACCTGCCAGACTCGGCTGTTCGCGCCGAAGATCGCCGCGTTCTGCTTCTGGGGCTGGCAGTTGGTGATCCTGCTGGCGGCCATCAGCCTGCCGCTGGGCTACACCAGTTCCAAGGAATACGCCGAGCTGGAATGGCCGATCGACATCCTGATCACCATCGTCTGGGTCGCCTACGCCATCGTGTTCTTCGGCACGATCATGCAGCGCAAGACCAAACACATCTATGTCGGTAACTGGTTCTTCGGTGCGTTCATCATCACCGTGGCGATCCTGCACATCGTCAACAACATGGAACTGCCGGTCAGCTTCACCAAGTCCTACTCGCTGTACTCAGGTGCCACCGACGCCATGGTGCAGTGGTGGTACGGGCACAACGCCGTGGGCTTTTTCCTCACCGCCGGTTTCCTCGGGATGATGTATTACTTCGTGCCTAAACAGGCCGAACGCCCGGTGTATTCCTATCGCTTGTCGATCGTGCACTTCTGGGCGCTGATCACCCTGTACATCTGGGCCGGTCCCCATCACTTGCACTACACCGCGCTGCCGGACTGGGCGCAGTCCCTGGGCATGGTGATGTCGCTGATCCTGCTGGCGCCGAGCTGGGGCGGGATGATCAACGGCATGATGACCCTGTCGGGCGCCTGGCATAAGTTGCGCAGCGACCCGATCCTGCGTTTCCTCGTGGTGTCCCTGGCGTTCTACGGCATGTCGACCTTCGAAGGGCCGATGATGGCGATCAAGACGGTCAACGCCCTCTCCCACTACACCGACTGGACCATCGGCCACGTTCACGCCGGCGCGCTCGGCTGGGTGGCGATGATTTCCATTGGTGCGCTGTACCACATGATCCCGAAAGTCTTCGGCCGCGAGCAAATGCACAGCATCGGCCTGATCAACGCGCACTTCTGGCTCGCCACCATCGGCACCGTGCTGTACATCGCCTCGATGTGGGTCAATGGCATCGCCCAGGGCCTGATGTGGCGCGCAGTCAACGAGGACGGCACGCTGACCTACTCCTTCGTCGAAACCCTGGTGGCCAGCCACCCTGGCTTCATTGTGCGACTGGTGGGCGGCGCGATCTTCCTCAGCGGCATGTTGCTGATGGCTTACAACACCTGGCGCACCGTGCGGGCCTCGCAGCCTGTCGAAGCCGTCGCTGCCGCGCAGATCGCCTGAGGAGTCCGCCATGAAACACGAAACAATCGAGAAAAACGTCGGCCTGCTGATGTTGCTGATGGTGTTCGCCGTGAGCATCGGCGGCCTGACCCAGATCGTCCCGCTGTTCTTCCAGGACGTGACCAATAAACCTGTGGAAGGCATGAAGCCCTACACCGCGCTGCAACTGGAAGGTCGCGACATTTACATCCGCGAAGGCTGCGTCGGTTGCCACTCGCAGATGATCCGCCCGTTCCGCGCCGAAACCGAACGCTATGGCCATTACTCGGTGGCCGGGGAAAGCGTGTGGGATCACCCGTTCCTCTGGGGCTCCAAGCGCACCGGGCCGGACCTGGCGCGAGTCGGCGGGCGCTACTCCGAAGACTGGCACCGTGCGCACTTGTACAACCCGCGCAACGTGGTGCCGGAATCGAAGATGCCGGCGTATCCATGGCTGGTGGCCAACCCGCTCGACAGCAGCCACACCGAAACCAAGATACGCGCCATGCGCACCCTCGGCGTGCCATACACCGACGAAGACATTGCAGGCTCGGTCGCTTCGCTCAAGGGCAAGACCGAGATGGACGCGCTGGTCGCCTACCTGCAAGTGCTCGGCACTGCCATCAAGAGCAAGAGGTGAGTCATGGTCATTGATATGAGCACAGGCCTGATCCGCGGCCTCGGCACAGTCGTGGTGTTCGTGGCCTTCGTCGGCCTGACGCTGTGGGTGTTCAACAGCAAGCGCAACTCGCAATTCGCCGAAGCGCGCCTGCTGCCGTTCGCTGACGAGCCGCAACCCGAAACTACCCAAGAATCTGCAACAACAAGGAGCGCCCGGCCATGACCACCTTCTGGAGTGCGTGGATCTGCGTACTGACCATCGGCAGCCTGATCGGCCTGACCTGGCTGCTGATCGGCACCCGCCGGGGCGAAACCAAGGGCAGCGTCGACCAGACCATGGGCCACAGCTTCGACGGCATCGAGGAGTACGACAACCCACTGCCGCAGTGGTGGTTCATGCTGTTCGCCGGCACCCTGGTGTTCTCGGTCGGCTACCTGATCCTTTATCCGGGCCTGGGCAACTGGAAAGGCATCCTGCCCGGTTATGAAAACGGCTGGACCGGCGTGCACGAATGGGAAAAGGAGATGAGCAAGGCAGACGCCAGATTCGGGCCGATCTTCGCCAAATTCGCTGCCATGCCGGTGGAAGAAGTAGCAAAAGATCCACAAGCGCTGAAAATGGGCGGCCGCCTGTTCGCCTCCAACTGCTCGGTGTGCCACGGCTCGGATGCCAAGGGCGCATTCGGCTTCCCCAACCTGGCTGACAGCGATTGGCGCTGGGGTGGCAGTGCCGAAACCATCAAGACCACCATCATGGGTGGCCGGATGGCGGCCATGCCGGCCTGGGGTGAAGTGTTGGGTGAAACCGGGGTGAAGAACGTCGCCGCATACGTGCGTCACGAATTGGCCGGCCTGCCGCTGCCGGCCGACAGTAGTGCCGACGTGCAAGCCGGACAGCAATTGTTCAGCACCACCTGCGTAGCCTGTCATGGGGCAAACGGCCAGGGCACTGAAGCCATGGGCGCGCCGAATCTGACGCACCCGGCCGGTTTTATCTACGGCACTGGCCTGGCGCAATTGCAACAGACTATTCGCCATGGCCGCCAAGGCCATATGCCAGCGCAAAACGAACTGCTGGGCAACGACAAGGTGCAATTGCTGGCCGCTTATGTGTACAGCTTGTCCCACGGAGTCGGCACCGAACGTTTGCAGGCACAAGGCAAAAGCGAATAATTTTTGACCGCTCTGCTGCCGCATTCTGCGGAATGCGGCAGTTCCCTTCCCCTTTGCGACGCATTGTCGCACCCGCCATTGGTCTTCCTTTCGGTTCGCCAGATTCGGGTCTAAGCTTGCTCCGATGCGGACTGGCAAGAGCCGGTTCCAGGTCGATCCAACCCGATGTGTTCGACGAATCTGCTCGATGACAGGCCGCAAAGGCTGGTAGATACCGGCTGTCGCGCAAATTGCAGTCTGTCCCTTAATGATTGCGTTTGAACACACCCCGTTACATCTGACTTGAACCCCTCGCCTTTTTCATCCGCTGCGACATTTTGTCAGAGGGCAATTTTGTCCTTACGCGGCGCATGGAAAGGCCGCAGAATCAGGTTTTGAAAGCATTGACCCAGGTCATGGCGCGTTGCAATGACCCCCCGCTTTCTCCATACTTGCGGCCGATTTTTACTCCTAATAAAACACCCAAACCGTGGAACCTTAGAATGAGCACAGCAATCAGTCCGACTGCTTATAACTATAAGGTAGTCCGCCAGTTCGCCATCATGACGGTGGTCTGGGGGATCCTTGGCATGGGGCTTGGTGTCTTCATCGCCTCACAGCTCGTATGGCCGGAATTGAACTTCGGTCTGCCGTGGACGACTTTTGGACGCTTACGCCCGTTGCACACCAACCTGGTGATTTTCGCCTTCGGTGGTTGTGCTCTGTTTGCCACTTCTTATTACGTCGTGCAGCGAACCTGCCAAACGCGACTGATCTCCGACAGCCTCGCGGCCTTCACCTTCTGGGGTTGGCAAGCGGTGATCGTCGGCGCGATCGTGACCTTGCCGATGGGTTTCACCACCACCAAGGAATACGCGGAACTGGAATGGCCCCTGGCTATTCTGCTGGCCATCGTCTGGGTCACCTACGGTCTGGTGTTCTTCGGCACCATCGTCAAGCGCAAGACCAAGCACATCTATGTCGGTAACTGGTTCTACGGTGCCTTCATCGTCGTGACCGCGATGCTGCACATCGTCAACCACATGTCGCTGCCGGTCAGCCTGTTCAAGTCCTACTCGGCCTACTCGGGTGCGACCGACGCGATGATCCAGTGGTGGTACGGCCACAACGCCGTGGGCTTCTTCCTGACCACCGGTTTCCTGGGGATGATGTACTACTTCGTGCCGAAACAGGCCGAGCGTCCGATCTACTCCTATCGTTTGTCGATCGTGCACTTCTGGGCGCTGATCACCCTGTACATCTGGGCCGGTCCGCACCACCTGCACTACACCGCACTGCCGGACTGGGCTCAGTCCCTGGGCATGGCGATGTCGATCATCCTGCTGGCTCCGAGCTGGGGCGGCATGATCAACGGCATGATGACCCTGTCGGGCGCCTGGCATAAGCTGCGCACCGACCCGATCCTGCGTTTCCTGGTCGTGTCGCTGGCGTTCTACGGCATGTCGACCTTCGAAGGCCCGATGATGGCGATCAAGACCGTCAACTCGCTCTCGCACTACACCGACTGGACCATCGGCCACGTACACGCCGGCGCCTTGGGCTGGGTAGCGATGATCTCGATCGGCGCCATCTACCACATGATCCCGAAACTGTTCGGCCGTGCACAAATGCACAGCACCGGCCTGATCAACGCGCACTTCTGGCTCGCGACCATCGGTACCGTGCTGTACATCGCTTCGATGTGGGTCAACGGCATCACCCAAGGCCTGATGTGGCGTGCAATCAACGATGACGGCACTCTCACCTACTCGTTCGTGGAAGCGCTGCAAGCCAGCCACCCTGGTTTCATCGTTCGTGCCCTGGGCGGCGCGTTCTTTGCCAGCGGCATGCTGTTGATGGCCTACAACGTGTTCCGTACCGTTCGCGCCTCGGACCCGGCTGAAGCCGAAGCCGCTACCAAGATTGCTGTAGTTGGAGCTCACTGATGAAGCATGAAGCAGTCGAGAAGAATATTGGCCTGCTGGCCTTCTTCATGGTTATCGCCGTCAGCGTCGGCGGCCTGACCCAGATCGTTCCGCTGTTTTTCCAGGACGTCACCAACAAGCCGGTCGAGGGCATGAAGCCTCGTACCGCCCTTGAACTGGAAGGCCGCGACATCTACATCGCCAACGGTTGTGTCGGCTGCCACTCGCAGATGATCCGCCCGTTCCGTGCTGAAACCGAACGCTACGGCCACTACTCGGTCGCCGGTGAAAGCGTCTGGGACCACCCGTTCCTGTGGGGTTCCAAGCGTACCGGTCCGGACCTGGCCCGTGTCGGCGGTCGTTACTCCGATGACTGGCAACGTGCGCACTTGTACAACCCGCGCAACGTGGTGCCTGAGTCGAAAATGCCGGCTTACCCGTTCCTCGTGGAAAACAAGCTCGACGGCAAAGACACCGCCAAGAAAATGGAAGTCTTGCGCACGCTCGGCGTCCCTTACACCGACGAAGACATCGCCGGCGCCAAGGATGCTGTGAAGGGCAAAACCGAAATGGACGCGCTGGTGGCCTATCTGCAAGGCCTGGGCACCATCATCAAAAGCAAACGGTGATTTGGATGGATATCGGGATGATTCGTGGCCTGGGCACCGTTGTTGTGATGGTGGCCTTCATCGGTCTGGCGTTGTGGGTATTCAGCCCCAAGCGCAAGTCGGAGTTTGAAGACGCGACCTTGCTGCCTTTCGCGGATGATCCCGAAGCCATCAAGCACGTCGAGCAAGCTTCTAGGAGTAACAAAGAATGACTACGTTCTGGAGTCTGTACGTCACAGTCCTCAGTCTCGGCACCATCTTCGCCCTGACCTGGCTGCTGCTGTCCACCCGCAAGGGCCAGCGCGCCGAGCAGACCGACGAGACGGTCGGCCACTCCTTCGACGGGATCGAGGAGTACGACAACCCACTGCCGAAATGGTGGTTCATGCTGTTCGTGGGCACCATCATCTTCGCCCTCGGCTACCTGGTGCTCTACCCAGGCCTGGGTAACTGGAAAGGCCTGTTGCCGGGTTACAACTACCTCGATAACGACAAGCAGACCGCGTTCGCCAACGGCCAGACCGGCTGGACCGGCGTTCACGAGTGGGAAAAGGAAATGGCCAGGTCGGATGCCAAGTTCGGCCCGATCTTCGCCAAGTTCGCTTCCATGCCAATCGAAGAAGTCGCCAAGGACCCGCAAGCCCTGAAGATGGGTGGCCGCCTGTTCGCCTCCAACTGCTCGGTCTGCCACGGTTCCGACGCCAAGGGCGCTTATGGCTTCCCTAACCTGACCGACGCCGACTGGCGCTGGGGCGGTGAAGCGGCAACCATCAAGACCACCATCATGGGCGGCCGTCACGCCGTGATGCCGGCCTGGGCCGAAGTGATCGGCGAACAAGGCGTCAGCGACGTTGCCGCTTACGTGCTGACCAGCCTCGATGGCCGCAAGTTGCCGGAAGGCGCCAAGGCTGACCCGGTTGCCGGCCAGAAGCTGTTCGCTGCCAACTGCGTGGCTTGCCACGGTCCGGAAGGCAAAGGCACCCCGGCCATGGGCGCCCCAAACCTGACTCACCCGGCAGCGTTCATCTACGGTTCGAGCTTCGCTCAACTGCAGCAGACCATCCGTTACGGCCGTCAGGGCCAGATGCCTGCGCAAGAACAGCTGCAAGGCAACGACAAGGTTCACCTGCTGGCCGCTTACGTCTACAGCCTCTCTCACGGTGAGAAAGCGCCGGTGGCAGACGCCCAGTAAGGCAAACGCTCGATGCAAACAAAACGGCCCCGCCAATGAGAATTGGCGGGGCCGTTTTGTTTTCAACACAATCATGCCTGCCCCCTACCGACCAGTGGTAGCAGCCCCGTCATCCATGAGGTTGCGATACGACCTACCGAGTAGTAACGTTTCTACAAAGCACTTTCAAGAGGGTCAGCCATGATGGCCATCACCACCATTTCCAGCCGTGAATTCAATCAGGACACAAGTAGTGCCAAAAAAGCCACGCGTCAGGGGCCGGTTATCATCACCGACCGTGGCAAGCCTGCTCACGTACTGCTAAGCATTGAGGAGTACCAAAAACTGACTGGCATAAACGCCAACATCGTCGATCTGTTGGTGATGCCAGAAGCAGCCGACATCGAATTCGAAACCGAGCGCGCCGTGATCATTCATCGCCCCGTGGACTTGTCCTGATGTTTCTGCTCGACACCAACGTGATTTCTGAACTACGCAAACCCCAGGCTGATGTAAATGTCGTCGCTTGGGCTAAAAGTATCATCGCGCCACGCATGTTTATTTCGGCCATTACCTTGAAGGAACTGGAGACAGGGGTATTACGAATGGAGCGACGTGACCCCGCGCAAGGGAAGGTTTTGCGTGCGTGGCTGAAGCGACATGTCATTCCGGCCTTCGATGCCAGAATCTTGCCGGTCGACGCCGCTGTGGCGCTACGCTGTGCCAGCCTGCATGTTCCGGACCGCGCCAACGAAAGCGATGCCCTGATCGCAGCGACCGCGCTGGTTCATGGCCTTACAGTGGTCACCCGTAACATCAGCGATTTCCAATCCAGTGGTGTTGCCCTGATCAATCCATGGGCCGATTGAGCGCCAACACTCGCGTAACCGTCCATAATTCACAAGTCAATTGATTCAAGTCATTACACTGTCAGTTGATTTCCACCAACGTGACCAAAGGTCGCACCCTTGAGTTAGAGCTACAGGCGTATCATTGCGCCACTGCAACACCTCTTTTTGACCGCGGTCGGCACGTACTGACCGGGGCATTTTTCCACTGCCGTGGGATGCAATGATGAGCAATCAGATTCCGGTACACGACGTTACTCCGCCTGCCAAGAACGCGAACAACAGCGTCGACCTCTACGCCTCTCGAGAAAAGATCTACACCCGCGCCTTCACCGGTCTGTTCCGTAACCTGCGGATGACGGGGGGTGCCGCACTGTTTCTGCTGTATTTCGGCACGGTGTGGCTGAGCTGGGGCGGTCATCAGGCCGTCTGGTGGAACCTGCCGGAGCGTAAGTTCTTCATTTTTGGCGCGACCTTCTGGCCCCAGGATTTCATCCTGCTCTCGGGCATTCTGATCATCAGTGCCTTCGGCCTGTTCTTCATTACCGTGTATGCCGGTCGGGTCTGGTGCGGCTACACCTGCCCGCAAAGCGTCTGGACCTGGATCTTCATGTGGTGCGAAAAGGTCACCGAAGGCGACCGCAACCAGCGCATCAAGCTCGACAAGGCGCCGATGAGCGCCAACAAATTCCTACGCAAATTCAGCAAGCACACGATGTGGCTGCTGATCGGTTTCGTGACCGGCATGACCTTCGTCGGCTACTTCTCGCCGATTCGCGAGCTGGTGATCGATTTCTTCACCGGCCAGGCCGATGGCTGGTCGTATTTCTGGGTCGGCTTCTTCACCCTCGCCACTTACGGCAACGCTGGCTGGTTGCGTGAGCAAGTGTGCATTTACATGTGCCCGTACGCCCGCTTCCAGAGCGTAATGTTCGACAAGGACACGCTGATCGTCTCCTATGATCCGCGCCGTGGCGAAAGCCGTGGCCCGCGCAAGAAAGGCATCGACTACAAGGCTCAGGGCCTGGGCGATTGCATCGACTGCACCATGTGCGTCCAGGTCTGCCCCACCGGCATCGACATCCGCGACGGCCTGCAAATCGAATGCATCGGCTGCGCGGCGTGCATCGACGCCTGCGACAGCATCATGGACAAAATGGATTACCCGCGCGGCCTGATCAGCTATACCACCGAGCACAACCTGTCGGGGCAAAAAACCCATAAACTGCGCCCGCGCCTGATTGGCTATGCCCTGGTGTTGCTGACCATGATCGCGTTGCTGGTGACCGCGTTTTTCATGCGCTCGCTGGTCGGTTTCGATGTCAGCAAAGACCGCGTGCTGTACCGTGAGAACGCCGAAGGCCGGATCGAAAACGTCTACAGCCTGAAGATCATGAACAAGGACCAGCGCGACCACACCTACGTGCTGGAAGCCACCGGCCTGCCGGACCTCAAGCTGCAAGGCAAGCGCGAGATCAAAGTCGCCGCCGGGGAAATTTTCAGCCAGCCGGTCGAGTTGTCCAGCTCACCGGAGCAACTGCCGTCAAGCACCAACGAGGTGAAATTCATCCTCAAGGATGCCGATGACGCCAGCGTCCACGTTGAAGCCAAGAGCCGATTCATCGGCCCACAAATTCGTTGAGAGAAGTGATCATGCCCGCAGCAACTGCCGCAAGTCCCTGGTACAAGCACCTTTGGCCGTGGATCATCATCGCCATCCTGGCCTGCTCGGTGACCTTGACCCTGTCGATGGTGACCATCGCGGTGAATCACCCGGACAACCTGGTCAACGACAACTATTACGAGGCCGGCAAAGGCATCAACCGCTCCCTGGACCGTGAACTGCTGGCCCAGACTCTGCAACTGCGTGCCAGCGTGCACCTGGATGAGCTGACCGGCGAAGTCGACCTGCGCCTGAGCGGCAACAGCCAACCGAAAATCCTTGAGCTGAATCTGATTTCGCCGACCCAGCCAGAGAAGGATCGCAAGATCACCCTGGCCCGCAGCGAAACAGAACAGGGCCGCTACATCGGCCAGTTGAGCGACAAGGTCGAAGGCCGCCGGTTCGTTGAATTGTTGGGTGTACAGGATGACAAGACCTGGCGCATGTTCGAAGAAGAACAGGTCAGCCATGCCAAGGATCTGTTGCTCGGTGATGAGCCGTTGCAAGGTGCCGAAGACCTGAAGAAGTAAGCCAGACCTCTGATCGTTCCCATGCTCTGCGTGGGAACGCAGCCAGGGACGCTCCGCGTCCCAGCCGAAGCGGACGCGGAGCGTCCGGGGAGGCATTCCCACGCAGAGCGTGGGAACGATCATCGGAACACGCCTCATGACCACTCCAACCCCCTGCTACCACTGCGCCCTGCCCGTCCCGGCCGGTAGCCGCTTCACCGCCGCTGTCCTCGGGGATATCCGCGAATTCTGCTGCCCGGGGTGCCAGGCGGTGGCCGAAGCCATCGTGGCCGGTGGGCTGGAAAGTTATTACCAGCATCGCAGCGAAGCCTCGGCCAACCCCGAAGCGTTGCCGGTGCAGTTGGTCGACGAGTTGGCGCTGTATGATCGCGCCGACGTGCAGCAACCCTTTGTCCGCCACGAAGGCGAACTCGCCGAAACCACTTTGTTGATGGAAGGCATCAGTTGCGCCGCCTGCGGCTGGCTGATCGAAAAGCATCTTCGCAGCCTGCCGGCGGTGGCCGAAGCACGCCTGAACCTGTCCAACCATCGCCTGCACGTGCGCTGGGCCGACGCGCAATTGCCGTTGAGCCAGGTGCTCAGCGAATTGCGCCACATCGGTTACGCCGCTCACCCTTATCAGGCCGACCGTGCCAGCGAACAACTGGCCAGCGAAAACCGCCTGGCCCTGCGCCAACTCGGGGTCGCCGGGTTGCTGTGGTTCCAGGCAATGATGGCGACCATGGCCACCTGGCCGGAATTCAACATCGACCTCAGCCCCGAACTGCACACCATCCTGCGTTGGGTCGCGTTGTTTCTCACCACGCCAATCGTGTTCTACAGCTGCGCGCCGTTCTTCAAAGGGGCGATGCGCGATCTGCGCACCCGTCACCTGACCATGGACGTCTCGGTGTCGCTGGCGATTGGCAGTGCCTATATCGCCGGGATCTGGACCTCGATCACCGGGGTCGGCGAGCTGTATTTCGATGCGGTGGGGATGTTCGCGCTGTTCCTGCTGGCTGGGCGCTACCTGGAACGCCGCGCCCGGGAACGAACCGCCGCCGCGACCGCACAACTGGTCAAT
Organism: Pseudomonas sp. P1_A1; assembly: GCF_056406935.1. Classification (NCBI taxonomy): domain Bacteria; kingdom Pseudomonadati; phylum Pseudomonadota; class Gammaproteobacteria; order Pseudomonadales; family Pseudomonadaceae; genus Pseudomonas; species Pseudomonas sp. P1_A1. The sequence continues at coordinate 626,947 of NZ_JBFTZE010000001.1, forward strand.
CTGTTGCCCGCCTCCTGCCTGCGGCTGAGTACCGACGGCCAGAGCGAGCGGATTCTGCTCAGCGAGTTACGCGTGGGCGATCAGGTGTTGGTGCACCCCGGCGCGATCCTGCCGGCCGACGGCAAGATCCTCGACGGTCAGTCGAGCATCGACGAATCCCTGCTCACCGGCGAATACCTGCCACAACCACGAACCCTGGGCGAGGCTGTCACCGCCGGCACCTTGAACGTCGAGGGTGCGTTGACCGTGGAAGTCCTGGCGCTGGGTCAGGACACGCGCCTGTCGGCCATCGTCCGCCTGCTGGATCGCGCCCAGGCCGAAAAGCCGCGCCTGGCGGAAATCGCCGACCGCGCCGCGCAATGGTTCTTGCTGCTGACGCTTATCGCAGTGGCCGCCATCGGCCTGCTCTGGTGGGAGCTGGATTCATCGCGAGCGTTCTGGATTGTCCTGGCGATGCTGGTTGCGACCTGCCCGTGCGCCTTGTCCCTGGCCACGCCGACTGCCCTCACCGCCGCCACCGGAACGCTGCACAAACTGGGGCTTTTGCTGACGCGCGGCCATGTACTGGAAGGCCTGAACCAGATCGACACGGTGATTTTCGACAAGACCGGCACCCTCACCGAAGGTCGGCTGGCCTTGCGTTCGATCCGGCCGCTTGGGGCACTGGCGAGCGATCAATGCCTGAGCCTCGCCGCCGCCCTGGAAAACCGTTCCGAACACCCGATCGCCCGGGCTTTTGGCCGCGCGCCGCTGGCTGCCGAAGAAGTCCACAGCACGCCGGGCCTGGGTCTCGAAGGCTTGGTCGGCATGCAACGCCTGCGCATTGGCCAACCGGGTTTTGTCTGCGAGCTCAGCGGTGCTCGAATGCCGATGATGCCCGATGAACCCGGCCAATGGCTGCTGCTCGGCGACAGCCAGGGACCACTGGCATGGTTCGTCCTCGACGACCGTTTGCGCGCCGACGCCCCCGCCCTGCTGGCGGCCTGCAAGGCTCGCGGCTGGCGCACCTTGCTGCTGTCCGGCGACAGCTCGCCGATGGTCGCCAGCGTCGCCGCCGAACTGGGCATCGACGAGGCCCGTGGGGGTTTGCGTCCGGACGATAAATTGCAGGTGCTGCAACAACTGCACCAGGAAGGTCGCAAGGTGTTGATGCTCGGTGACGGGGTCAACGACGTGCCGGTGCTGGCCGCCGCCGACATCAGCGTGGCGATGGGCTCGGCCACCGATCTGGCAAAAACCAGTGCCGACGCGGTGTTGCTGTCGAACCGCCTCGACGCGCTGGTGCAAGCCTTCAGCCTGGCCCGTCGTACCCGTCGGGTCATCATCGAGAACTTGCTGTGGGCAGCGCTGTACAATGGCCTCATGTTGCCATTCGCCGCCCTCGGCTGGATCACTCCGGTATGGGCCGCGGTTGGCATGTCCATCAGTTCGTTGACCGTGGTGCTTAACGCCTTGCGCCTGACTCGCCTGCCAAGCGCGCCAGCCACCAGCGCCACGCCACAAACCCGCCCGCTGCCGGCCTGAGCCGCGCGGGCATGGAGTCCAGATGCCAGCTCTCTACGTGATGATCCCGGCCGCGCTGCTGATCGTGGCCATCGCTATCTACATCTTCTTCTGGGCGGTCGACAGCGGTCAGTACGACGACCTCGACGGCCCGGCCCACAGCATCCTGTTCGACGACCAGGACCCGAAGCACACGGCAGCGGTCGATGAGGCCAGCGGCCATCCGGTCAAACCGGACGACAAGGCGCCACCCCATGCTTGAGTTGGCGCCACTGCTGGTGTCGGCGCTCATCCTCGGGCTACTCGGTGGCGGCCATTGCCTGGGCATGTGCGGCGGTTTGATGGGCGCGCTGACTCTGGCGATCCCCAAGGAACAACGTAGCCGACGCTTTCGTCTGCTGTTGGCCTACAACCTGGGGCGGATTCTCAGCTACGCCGCGGCCGGCCTGCTGATCGGCCTGGCTGGTTGGGCCGTGGCCAATAGCCCGGCGGCGATGTTCATGCGCATCCTCGCCGGATTGCTGCTGATCGCCATGGGGCTGTACCTGGCGGGTTGGTGGAGCGGTTTAACCCGCATCGAAAGCCTCGGTCGCGGCCTGTGGCGGCATATCCAGCCGATTGCCAACACACTGCTGCCAGTGTCGAACCTGCCCCGCGCCTTGCTGCTCGGCGCGCTGTGGGGCTGGCTGCCGTGCGGGCTGGTTTACAGCACATTGCTGTGGTCCGCGAGTCAGGGCAATGCGCTGGACAGTGCATTGCTGATGCTGGCTTTCGGGCTGGGCACCTGGCCGGTGTTGCTCGCCACAGGCCTGGCCGCCGAGCGGGTCACGGCGCTGTTGCGCAAACGCAGCGTGCGCATGACCGGCGGCTTGTTGGTGATGGTGTTCGGCATCTGGACCTTGCCGGGGCCGCATCAGCATTGGCTCATGGGGCATTAGCCCCCTCGCCACAAAAACTATCGCTATCGCCGATCACCGTTGATGCAAATCAAGATGCCCATAAACCGCACCCCCTAGACTCGCCGACACTGCCAGCCTATCCGGGGGAATGCCCGCATGCTCGACGCCATTCGTTGGGACACAGATCTGATCCGCCGTTACGACCTGGCGGGGCCACGCTATACCTCGTATCCGACGGCCGTGCAATTCGACAGCCAGGTCGGCACCTTCGACCTGTTTCATGCCCTGCGCGACAGCCGCAAGGCGCTGCGGCCGTTATCCCTGTATGTGCACGTGCCGTTCTGCGCGAACATCTGCTACTACTGCGCCTGCAACAAAGTCATCACCAAGGACCGAGGCCGTGCCCTGCCCTATTTGCAGCGCCTGGAACAGGAAATCCAGCTGATCGCCTGCCACCTCGACCCCGCACAAAAAGTCGAGCAACTGCATTTCGGCGGCGGCACACCGACCTTTCTCAGCCACGATGAACTGCGCCAACTGATGGCCCAGCTGCGTAAGCATTTCAGCCTGCTGGACAACGATTCCGGTGACTACGGCATCGAGATCGACCCTCGCGAGGCCGACTGGTCGACCATGGGCCTGCTCCGGGAACTGGGCTTCAACCGGGTCAGCATCGGCCTGCAAGACCTCGACCCGGCGGTACAACGGGCGGTCAATCGCCTGCAAAGCCTGGAAGAAACCCGCGCGGTGATCGACGCCGCCCGGACCCTGCAATTCCGTTCAATCAACATCGATCTGATCTACGGCCTGCCGAAGCAGACGCCCGAGAACTTCGCCCGCACCGTCGACGAAGTCATCAGCCTGCAACCGGACCGGCTCTCGGTGTTCAACTACGCCCATCTGCCAGAGCGCTTCATGCCGCAACGGCGGATCAACAGCAACGATCTGCCGGCACCGGCGCAGAAACTGGAAATACTCCAGCGCACCATCGAACAACTGACGGCCGCCGGTTACCGCTACATCGGTATGGACCACTTCGCCCTGCCCGATGATGAACTGGCGATTGCCCAGGAAGAGTCGACCTTGCAACGCAACTTCCAGGGCTACACCACCCACGGTCATTGCGATCTGATCGGTCTGGGGGTATCGGCCATCAGCCAGATCGGCGACCTGTACTGCCAGAACAGCAGCGACCTGACCCAGTACCAGAACGCTTTGGCGTCCGCGCAACTGGCCACCAACCGTGGCCTGCTGTGCAATGCCGACGATCGCTTGCGCAGGGCGGTGATTCAGCAACTGATTTGCCATTTCGACCTGGAATTCGCGGAAATCGAGCAGGCCTTCAACATCGATTTTCGGGGTTACTTCGGCGAACTCTGGCCACAGCTGCGAGACATGGCCAAGGACGGGTTGATCGAGCTCGACAATGAACGGATCACCGTGCTGCCCGCAGGCCGGCTGCTGGTGCGCTCGGTGTGCATGGTGTTCGATGCATACCTGGAACACAGCAATCGCCAGCGTTTTTCACGCGTGATCTAGTCCCCTGTGGATAAATTGCCGCAGGCTGGCCCGAACGTCCTCCCGTGGGTTACCCTTACGGCTTATGTGTGTTTTCCCACAAGGATCAAAGAAATGTCCGAGCCAGTTAAACTGCGCGCTCATAACCAGGCCCATTGCAAGGATTGCAGCCTGGCCCCTCTCTGCCTGCCACTTTCTCTGAATCTGGAAGACATGGATGCGCTGGACGAAATCGTCAAACGTGGTCGCCCGCTGAAAAAAGGCGAGTTTCTGTTTCGCCAGGGCGACACGTTCGATTCCGTTTATGCAGTACGCTCCGGCGCCCTGAAGACCTTCAGCCTGAGCGATGGCGGCGAAGAACAACTCACCGGTTTCCATTTGCCGAGTGAACTGGTCGGTCTGTCGGGCATGGACACCGAAAAGCATCCGGTCTCGGCGCAAGCCCTGGAAACCACTTCAGTGTGCGAGATTCCGTTCGAGCGCCTCGATGAACTGGCCCTGCAACTGCCACAACTGCGCCGTCAGTTGATGCGCGTGATGAGCCGCGAGATTCGTGACGATCAACAAATGATGTTGCTGCTGTCGAAGAAGACCGCCGATGAGCGCATCGCTACTTTCCTGGTCAACCTCTCGGCCCGTTTCCGCGCCCGGGGCTTCTCGGCCAATCAGTTCCGGTTGAGCATGTCGCGCAACGAAATCGGCAATTACCTGGGCCTGGCGGTGGAAACCGTGTCTCGGGTGTTCACCCGCTTCCAGCAAAACGAACTGATCGCCGCCGAGGGCAAGGAAGTGCACATCCTCGACCCGATCCAGCTCTGTGCCCTGGCCGGTGGCTCGATCGAAGGCTGATCCTTTAACGGCGGCTGAGCGAAACGGTTCAGCCGCCGTTATACTGCGATGTTTGCAGCCCGCCAGGACACTTCGACGATGGTCTTCGACTCCTTCGACATCAAATCCCTGATCCGCCCCGTGATCGACTTCCCCAAGCCGGGCGTGATCTTTCGCGACATCACCCCGCTGTTCCAGTCGCCCACGGCCCTGCGCCTGGTGATGGACAGCTTTGCCCATCGCTACGTCGAGGCCGACTTCACCCACATCGGCGCCATGGACGCGCGCGGGTTCCTCATCGGTTCGATATTGGCGTATCAGTTGAACAAGCCATTGGTGCTGTTCCGCAAGCAGGGCAAATTGCCTGCCGACGTGCTGGCCGAAGGTTACGCGACCGAATACGGCGAAGCCTTCCTTGAAGTCCACGCCGACAGCCTGTGCGAGGGGGATTCGGTGGTGCTGTTCGATGACCTGATCGCCACCGGCGGCACGCTGATTGCGGCGGCCAACCTGGTTCGGCGCATGGGCGCGCGGGTGCATGAAGCGGCGGCGATCATTGACTTGCCGGAGCTGGGTGGTTCGCAGCGACTGGAAGACATGGGGATTGCGACTTTCTGTCTGACGCAGTTTGCGTTGAGCGATAAGTAAGGCGGCGCCTTTAAGGACGCCATCGCGAGCCGCCAAGTTTTCAAGAGAGAAATTGAAGATCTTTTGGTTTTGATGCGGTTACAGCGAAATCGGCTTACGCCCGGCAAACGAATGCGCCAATGTCCCGCCATCCACCAGTTCCAGCTCGCCACCCAACGGCACGCCGTGGGCAATGCGCGAGGCGATCAGGCCTTTGTTGCTGAGCAACTGGGCGATGTAATGCGCCGTGGCCTCGCCTTCCACCGTCGGGTTAGTGGCGAGGATGACTTCGGTAAACGTGCCCGCCTCTTCGATCCGCGCCATCAGTTGTGGAATGCCGATGGCTTCCGGCCCCAACCCGTCCAGAGGCGACAAGTGGCCCTTGAGCACGAAGTAGCGACCGCGAAAACCGGTCTGCTCCACCGCGTACACGTCCATCGGACCTTCCACCACACACAGCAAGGTGTCGTCGCGGCGCGGATCGGCGCATTGCGGGCACAGATCGTCTTCGGTCAGCGTGCGGCACAAACGGCAGTGCCCCACCCCTTCCATGGCCTGGCTCAGCGCCTGGGCCAGTCGCGAACCGCCGCTGCGATCGCGCTCAAGCAGTTGCAACGCCATGCGCTGGGCAGTTTTCTGACCCACCCCCGGCAAAATTCGCAGGGCATCGATCAGTTGGCGAATCAAAGGGCTGAAGCTCATGGGGAAAAAGTCCGACAAAACAACGAGACGCGGTTTATACCCGCGCCTCTGTTTAGCGTCAAATAGCAGCGTCAATTACTTAGTCCGCAGACAGAAACAAAAATGCCAGGCGCGATGCCTGGCATTTTTTTAACCCGTCCGACGCGCGCTGGCGAATCAGAATGGCAGTTTCATACCCGGTGGCAATTGCATGCCAGCGGTCATGCTGCCCATTTTTTCCTGGCTGTTGGCTTCGATCTTGCGCACGGCGTCGTTGACGGCGGCGGCGAATACAGCCTCCAGCATCTCTTTGTCGTCTTCGCTCAGGCCTTCGACCAGGCTTGGGTCGATGGTCACGCGCTTGACGTCGTGACGACCGGTCATCACCACGGTGACCATATCGCCACCGGCTTTACCGGTGACTTCGGCGTTGGCCAGCTCTTCCTGCATCTTGGCCATTTTTTCCTGCATCTGCTGCGCCTGCTTCATCAGGCCGGCCATGCCACCTTTCATCATGGGAATCACCTCAAAAGTACTTGGATAAAAACAGCGCCCGGCGAGTGCGGCCAAGCGCCTTCAGTTATTAGCCCTGACTGACCAGGGCCTCGACAGGTTCAATAGTATCGTGACGGACCACCGCCCCGAACTGCTGCATCATTTGCTGGATGAACGGATCGCCATGGATCGACTCCTCGGCCTCGCGCTGACGGTCGGCCCGACGCCGGGACGCAGCCTGGGCCGGGGTTTCCTGCTCGGGCTTGATCAGCTCGATGCTCAGGGTCAGCGTGCGCCCGTGATGCTGGTTCAGCGCATCGTTGAGGCGACGTTGTTGCGTCGCGTTGAACAAGGCGCTGTGAGCCGGGTCCAGGTGCAACAGCCAATTGTCGCCATCGACGGCGATCAGCGTGCAGTTGGCGGCGATGCTGCCGGTCATGCCGGACACCGGCAATTTCGGGAACAACTCCAGCCATTGCAGGGCCAGGCCAGTGGCCGGCATCGCGGCCGGCTCAGGCTCGGGCTGCGCCGCAGGTTCGGCGGTGTGCTCACTGGCCAGATCGTCGAGGTAGCTGTAGGCCGAATCCATGTCCGGCTCGATGTAGTCCTCATCCAGCGGCGGTTCGTCATCCAGGTCGATGCCTGGGGTAGCGGCATCGACTTCGGCCACGGACGGTTCCGGAATCGGCGCAGCGGCCCACTCGGGCGCATCCGGCACCACGCTGTCCGGCGTCGGCATGGGCATCGGAGGCAATTCGGGTTGCTCACCAGCCGTCTCCAGCACCGGCTCGACGGCGGGCTGCTGGACAACCTCGGGCTCTACCGGATCATTCCAGGGCAGATCGACGACTTCTTCGACCGCTACGGGCTCGACCACTGGCTCGGGCTCAGGCACGACCACCGGCGCGACTGGCTCGGGCGGGGCCGGGACAGGCGTTGGTGCAACCACGGGCGCCACTGGAACCGGTGCCACGGCCGCAGCGACTACCGGCGCAACAATCGGCGCGGCAGCCACTGAGTTTGCGGAATCAACTGTGGCCTGGCTGATCCCCACTGGCTTTAGCGGTTGCCTCGGAGCGTCCTCGGTGTCTGCTGGCCTGAATGCGAGCATTCGCAGCAGGACCATTTCGAAGCCGCCGCGCGGATCCGGTGCCAGGGGCAAATCCCGGCGACCGATCAGGCCCATCTGGTAATAGAACTGCACATCTTCGGCCGGCAGGGCCTGGGCCAGCGCCAATACGCGATCGCGGTCACCATGGCCGTTGTCGACACCTTCAGGCAGGGCCTGGGCGATGGCGACACGGTGCAACACGTTGAGAATTTCCGAGAGCACGCCGTTCCAGTCCGGGCCTTGCTCGGCCAGATGGCGCACGGCCTCGAGCAATGCCTTGGCATCGCCTTCGATCAGCGCATGCAGGACGTCATAGACCTGGCCGTGATCGAGGGTGCCGAGCATCGCCCGCACGTCGGCGGCCAGAACCTTGCCTTCACCGAAGGCGATGGCCTGGTCGGTCAGGCTCATGGCATCGCGCATCGAACCGTCGGCGGCGCGGCCCAGCAGCCACAGCGCATCGTCTTCGAACGGCACGTTCTCGACGCTCAGCACATGGCTCAGATGCTCGACCACTCGCTCAGGGGTCATGTTCTTCAGGGAGAACTGCAGGCACCGCGAAAGAATCGTTGCAGGAAGTTTCTGCGGATCGGTGGTAGCCAGGATGAACTTGACGTAGGGCGGCGGCTCTTCGAGGGTTTTCAACAGCGCATTGAAGGAATGGCTGGAAAGCATGTGCACTTCGTCGATCAGGTAGACCTTGAAGCGCCCGCGGCTCGGCGCGTACTGCACGTTATCGAGCAGTTCGCGGGTGTCTTCGACCTTGGTCCGGCTCGCGGCGTCGATCTCGATCAGGTCGACGAAGCGGCCTTCATCGATTTCCCGGCACACCGAGCACTCGCCACAGGGCGTCGAAGTGATACCTGTTTCACAGTTCAGGCATTTGGCGATGATCCGCGCGATGGTGGTCTTGCCAACCCCGCGGGTACCGGTAAACAGGTAGGCGTGGTGCAGCCGCTGGCTGTCCAAGGCATTGATCAGAGCCTTGAGCACATGGGTCTGGCCGACCATTTCGCGGAACGAGCGCGGACGCCATTTACGTGCAAGAACCTGATAACTCATCGAAAACCGTCGCAGCGAAGGAAGCAGAAGCGGCTAATGCTAGCGGAGCAAGGCCAAAATTGCATCCGGTGCGCTCGTCTATTCTGGCTAAGCTGCACTTTGAGGAGCTTTTATCGGCTCAGGCTTGAGCCGTACCGGAGCGTTTATGCGTTTTGCCTTGGGGGCACTGCTATCAGTCAGCCTGAGTGGCGCGGCCGCCGAAGCGCCGTTACGCTTTGTCGTGTCCGACAGCTGGGCCATGCCGATGGTGCAGATCGAGCGCGGCCGACCGACCCAGGGCATTCTGTACGACATGATGCTCAGCCTGGCGACACAAGTCGGCATGCCAGCGGAATTTCATGTACTGCCCAGGGCGCGAGTGCAAAACGCCATGGACCATGACGAAGTCGATATCCGCTGCCATGTCTCGCAGTCCTGGTTGCCGAACCTGTCCGGGGACTATATCTGGAGCGCTCCGCTGCTGGTTCAGCGCGATTTGCTGGTTGGCCGGCGCGATTCACCCACGTCAATCAACGTGGCGGACCTGCCGCGACAGTCGATCGGCACCGTACGCGGTTATAGCTACCCGACCCTGCAACCCTTGTTCGACGCCGACCGGCTGCAGCGCGAAGACGCGCGCAATCAGGAACAGGTGCTGGAAAAACTGCTGGCCAGACGCTACCACTATGCCGTGAGTAACCAGTGGACCCTTGACTGGTTCAACCATCGCCTGCTGCCCGATCAGCAACTGCAAAGTGTAGCACTGGTGCACGAACAAACCGTCGGCTGCTACATGCGCAACGACGCCAAGGTGCCTGTACAACGCATCCTGCGCACGCTGCAGCAAATGAAAATGTCGGGGGAGATCAATGGCATCATCCGACTCTATACCGGCAACCCGCCCCCGTAGCAGCCTTCGGCAGCTGCTACATAGAGCGAGTCAGGCTATTTGATCGAGTGCCTGCCATTGCGACGGGGCGACAAACCCCGCCACCCAGGCCGGCACCTCGGCGGGCGGCATCGGGCGAGCGATGAAATAGCCTTGAGCGACTTCGCACCCCAGCCGCAACAGCAACTCACCGTGCTCAAGGCTTTCCAGCCCCTCGGCAATCACCTGCCGACCGAATGCCCGGGCCAGGCCAATCACCGCCGTGGTCAGGGCCAGGTCATCCCGGTCATTCAGAATGTCACGCACAAATGACTTGTCGATCTTGATGGTCTGGGTCCGTAAACGCTTGAGATAACTCAGGGACGAATAACCGGTGCCGAAATCACCCAGGGAAAACTGCACCCCCAACGCCTGACAGGCCTGCAAACAGGCGCTGACGTGCTGGATATTCTCGATCGCCACCGACTCGACGATTTCCAGGTCAAGCATCCGCGGAGCAACCTGAGCATGCCGAGCGAGTACCTGCCTGAGTCGGTCGACGAAATCCGCGCGCTGAAAATGTCGCGCCGCGATGTTGATACTGACCGGCCAGCCCTGCCCCGCTTGCTGCCAGCGGTGCAACTGCGCCAGCACCTGGTCCATCACCCATTCGCCGATATCGATGATCAGGTCGGTGTCTTCCACCAGCGGCAAAAAATCCCGAGGCGGCACCATGCCGTTTTGCGGATGCTCCCAACGCAACAACGCCTCGAAGCCGACGACCTCACCACGGCGCATGTTCACCTTGGGCTGRAAATGCAGGCGAAATTCACCCGCGACCAGCGCCTGACGCACCCGCTCGACGGTCTGATGCGTGGCCTTGACCTCCTGATCCCGGGACACATCGAACAGATGAAAGCGATTTCGCCCGCGCTGCTTGGCCACGTACATCGCCTGATCGGCGTGCCGCAGCAAGGTTTCGGCATCTTCTTTGTCATAGGGAAACAGGGTGACGCCAATACTGGCAAACACATTGATGTCCTTGCCGTGCAGCGTGTAAGGCGCCGAAATCGCCCCCAGCACGCGGTTCAGCGCCGCACGCAATTCCGGTAGATCCCGCACGTAACGCAACACCAGTACGAACTCGTCACCGGCCAGTCGCGCCACCACATCTTCACCGCGCACAATGTCGCGCAGACGCTTGGCCACTTCCACCAGCAACATATCACCACTGGCGTGACCGTAGCCGTCGTTGACCGCTTTGAACCCGTCAAGGTCAAGCATGCACACCGCCAGTGGAATGTTTTCTTGCCGGGAGAATTCCAGCGCCTGATCCAGCAAATCCGACAGGAACGCGCGATTGGGCAGCCCGGTCAGCACGTCATGCCCGACCCGCCATTGCAGGGATTGCAGCAATTGGCGTTTTTCGCTGATATCGAAACGAATCGACAGGTATCGGTGAACCCGGCCAGTGGTGTCATCGAGCACTGGCACCATCGTGCTGTCGACCCAATACAGGCTCCCATCCTTGGCGCGATTACAGATCTCGCCTTTCCATATCTTGCCCAAGGCGATGGTGCGCCACATGGCGGCGAAGAAGTCGGTGGAATGCAGGCCTGAGTTCAGCAGGCGATGATTCTGCCCCAGCAGCTCCTCGCGGCTGTAGCCGGATACGGCGCAAAATTGATCGTTGACGTAAGTGATCCGGCCGTTCAGATCGGTCTCGGAAAATATAGCGGCAGCATCCACGGCCCTGCGGTATTTCTCATCCATGAGTGAGGCTCACTGTCGCTAGCGGAGGTACCGCTCGACCAGTGCAAGATGCCCGGAAGAGATGTTTTGAGACGTACAGCGCAGAGACACGTTATCACTCCATGAACAGCATTTGATGGCCCCCGGACCGCCGAAGATCAACTAGTCTCGGGCAAGGTAGCAACACCGACTCTGGTAACATTTCGCGAGGGTTTCAGACCGCCAACGGCTTCTCTGCGCACCCGGCAAGGGAAGACAATGCTGGCTGTTTCATATCGCCTAAACTTCAGACAGCAGATCACCAAAACCCCCTCCGAAGCGGCGATTCTACGAAATGCATCACATTTTGCAAAGCAAGGTGATGGATCATGCAGTTGCCTAATGCAAAAATCTATCGTTAAGTTCTTGATTCTAAATGGGAATTGAGCGATGCAAATTTCAAGTTTGGGTCCAGCCATCCGACGCTACCGTAAGGTCGCAGGGCTTACTCAGGCTGAACTCGGCGAAAAAACCGGTTTTGACCCCAAAACCATCAGCCGCTTCGAAACTGGCACCTACACCCCCAGCGTGGAAGCATTGTTCCTGCTTGCCGACGTGTTGGGCGTGAAGCTGAAAGCCTTTTTCGCAGATCTAGGCGACGAAGATGAACAGCGAGCGTACCTGTTCAGCGTCATACACAAAGCCACCCCGAAGGATCTGGGAAAGCTGATCGCAGCGGTTGACCAGGCCTTGTCCAAGCCTTGATGCTAACAAAAAAAAAAGGAGGCCGACCTGTCGAATGCGACAGATCGGCCTCCTTTTTTATATCCCGCTGCTTGATTCGGAAACGCGAAAAACCGCCCTGGATGAGCTCCATGGCAGGGAAAGCAAAACAGTATTTTTAGATAGAAAACACGAAAGAGGGTTCGTGTTGCGTTATGGAGGCAACCCCACCAGCCACACCCCGGCACACAATGTTCCCGCTGTGGCTGCTTCCTTCCGGATCTGACCAGGTTCACGGGTAATCGTTGCGGGGGGACCGATGGGGTCACCATAACGACGCTCACCTGACGGCGAGCCGCGCCATTGTACCTATCTGAGACGAAGTTACAACCGTTGATTGTAGATAAAAAATATGAGCGGGTTCAAGGACATGCAAAATCTTCGTTACAGACGAATCTATTGCTTGGTCGCTGCGCTTACCCAGGCCGAACTCGGCTACAAAATTGGTTTTGCCCCCAAGACCGTCAGCCGCTTCAAAACCGGCATCTATACCCTTGGCGTGGAAGCACTTTTTTTGTTTGCCAACGGCTGAGCGTGAAGCTGAATGCCTTTTTCGCAGGACTGGGCGACGACGATGAACCGCGGACGTCTCTATTCTGCGTCAGATCAATCTCTCTATACCGCTCATCCTAACTATCAGAAATGACAGTAGACAAGAGTTGAACCGAAAACCACTTTAGATCACAGATCGCCGCGAGCTTTCTGCAGAACAAACAACCATAATTTATGCAGGATACCAAAATGAAAAACAAATCACTGGTCGCTTCAAACAAGACCCCCTTCGGAGTATCAACTTTAGAGACGCTTTCGCTATCGCAGAACCTATACACGCGAACTAGCATTACAGATCCGGCCTGGAAGGTTATTGACACATGGTACGGTGGCGACTTTAGCGGCCCATCAACAACTGAAATGCGCTCCAATCTTTACGGCTTAAATGTCCCCTACATCTCAAAATCGACTATCTTAGAGATGACCAACCCCAAAACGAAAGGTGTATTTAATATAGAAAAAGATGGCAACCAGATTACGTACACCCCTATGAATTCACAGAGCTCGGTTCGTGCCAACTCGTCCTGGGGCATCACCACACATGTAACCCTTACAATCGGCAACCTGGAACACCTTCCATATGAAAATCCAGCAAAACTCCATGAAGAGCATGGCATCCAATACCTGATAGCAGGGGGAGAGGTAAATAACACCACCTCTATTGAGGGAAAAAAATCCATCGTAGTTCCAGACAACACCCATTTTTCTTTCACAACCAATACCAGCATGTACTTTTCAATAGTAGATAATCCGAGAGCGGCCATTTATCAAATGATCAGTGATGAACTGATAAAGATAGAAGACCGCATACTGCAAGGCTTCGCATCCTCTGGCGGACGTTACGCCCTCACCAACAACAAAAACATCCTATACCCTGACGGCATATCGACACTGCGCATAAATGACGGCTTTTCGGAAAACATGGCAGAAATCGAGTTCAATCGCAACATCGGCGATAGAACCGTTGAGATTTCGGTCAAATCAAACACAGCTCGAATCTGCGAACTCAGAGAATCAATGATTGTATTTGCGCTATAACTTTTCTGGTGAAATACGTCGTCAAAACAAGCGGTATTTTAACCGAGCAACAAATATGTTGCCCGGTTAAAACTTAAGCAGCAAAAAATCCGCTCGACGCTAACTCAGCTAATAAGGAGAAACAAACTAAATTTGGGATACCCTGCGAACGAAGGCCTAGCCGTTAGGGAGGCAGCCCCACCAGCCACACCCCGACATACAATGTCCCGCGATGGCTGCTCCCTTCCGAGCCTGACCAGGCTCACGGGCGTTGCGAAGAGACCGAAGGGTCACCATAACACCGAAGGCTGCGATCTTTTGATCTTATTGCGCCAACACCTCGTCCGCCCTGCCACCCGCCTGCTGGATCACCAGGTGAATGAAGTGCAGCCTGGCGATCACCGCCGGCGGCAAGGCGAACGGATAGAAATCCGGCTGGCCCATGCTGCGTGACAGTTCGTTGAGCATGCCGGCCAGCTCGATCCACGCATTGACGAACGACAGGAACGCCGGACCGCCGGGGTGCTGCGGATCGAACAGCGTGCTGGGCGGAAACGGCTGATAGTCGAAATCCATTTCCTGGGCACTCATGCCAAAACCCAGGGCGGTGTCCACCGCATCCATCATGTGCAGGTAGTGAGCCCAGGTTTCCGCCCAGTCTTCCCAAGGGTGCATAGTGGCGTAGGCGCTGATGTAATGTTGCTGCCAGTCGAGCGGCGCACCTTGTTGATAATGCTGCTCAAGAGCCTCGGCGTAGCTGGCACGCTCGTCGCCGAACAGGCCGCGGAACGGTTCCAGCCAGGCACTGTTGGCGATCAGCCGGTCCCAGTAGTAATGCCCCGTCTCGTGCCGAAAGTGACCAAGCAGCGTGCGATAGGGTTCGTGCATCTGCACGCGAACCTGCTCGCGGTGGGCGTCGTCGGCTTCTTTGATATCGAGGGTGATCAGACCATTGGCGTGCCCGGTGGTCGGCGGCTTGCCTTCGAGGTCGATACCGATGAAATCAAAGGCCAGACCAGCCTCTTCGTCCACCGTTTTGGGAATGACCTGCAAGCCCAGGCTGAGCAACTGCGCCACCAGACGACGCTTGGCGGTTTCCACTTTGCGCCAGCGCTCGTGGTTTTCGGGGATCGACAGGTCGGGGATGGTGCGGTTCAGGCTACAGGCGATGCACAACCCATCATGATGATTGGCCGGCAATAACCAGTTGCACGCAGCCGGGGAATCGAGATTGGCGCAACGGCGGAAAATACCGGCGTCAGGGTCGGCATCGAGCCACCAGGTATCCGCCTGCGGGCCGGGTTGCAATGATGACAAGCGACTCTGCTGCGGCTGGTAACCCAGCGCCGCCGAACAGGCCAGGCACTGGCTGTTGCGAAAGAACAGCGACTGCCCGCAGCGACAATGCCAGACCTTGCTGTTGCGCGAACGCTCACCCATGAAGGGCGCGGCGATGCGTGAACTGAGCTGTTCGAAAAAGCGGTACATGGCGATCTCTCCCTGGGTGCGCGCCAAGACTAGATCATGATTCGTCACCGATCGTTCCCATGCGCTGCATGGGTAAAATCAAAAGATCGCAGCCTGCGGCAGCTCCTTGTATGTTGGCCGAACACCCGGCGAGAGCAGCTAAGCTCCTCGGTGTTGTCTCAAAGATGTGTTTCTGGGGGAGGCCGACCGCTCCTGAAGGCAGGACTTGCTCCTGACCTTGTCTGTAGAGAGGCTCCCCCGCCTCATTGCCCACCACGAAGAGTATCGAGAAGCCGACAAGTCGGAC